>NZ_JACVQF010000199.1 GCF_014534645.1 Streptomyces griseicoloratus | reverse complement strand
CCGTGCCTCCCGACGGGGCGTTCGGCATCGGCTGAGCCGGGTGCCGGCTCCGGGACGCTGTGCGCGACGGGCGTCGACCGGCGGCGCAGGTTGCGCACCTCCGGCACGCACAGCACCGCCGCCGTGACCAGCACCACCAGCGTGGCGCAGCCCCACAGGGAAGCCGTCCGCCCGAAGGCGGTCTCCGCCGGGCCGGCCAGCGCCGTGGCCAGCGGCACCAGCGCGACCGAGCCGAACCAGTCGTAGGCCGAGACCCGCGAGAGCTTGTCCTCCGGTATCTCCTGGTGCAGCGCGGTCATCCAGGAGACGCCGAAGACCTCCAGCGTCACCCCGGTCAGGAACATCACCGCGCACAGCGCCGCCGCCGGTACCGGCACGGCGAGCGCGGCGGACGGCAGGGCCAGCGGGAAGACGCACAGGGTGCCGACGAACAGCAGACGGCGCGGCTTCCACCGGGTCATCAGCAGGGCGCCGACGACCGTGCCGGCTCCGAAGAAGCCCAGCGCCAGACCCCAGGGTCCCGCCCCGCCCAGGTGGTCGCGGGCGACGAGCGGGCCGTACACCGCGTCGGCGGCGCCGACCACCGCGTTGGCGATGGAGAACTGCACGACGATGCCCCACAGCCACGGCCGCCCGGCGAACTCCCGCCAGCCGTCCCGCAGGTCGGCGAGCAGGCCGCCCCCCGGGGCGCGCGGCGGTATGTGACCGACGTCGAGGAAGGCGCGCAGCGCCCCGGCGACCGCGAACGCCGCCGCGTCCGCCGCGAGCACCCAGCCCGGACCGACCGCGGCGACCATCGCCCCGCCCAGCGCGGCGCCGCCCAGGCCCGCGCCCTGCATCGCCATCCGGAACACCGCGAAGGCGCGGCCGGCCTGTTCGCCGTCGACGCAGGACATCAGCATGCCCTCGGCGGCCGGACTGAAGAACGCCTGACCGGTGCCGCCCAGCGCGGCCAGCAGCATCATCTGCCACAGTCGCGGCTCGCCGGCGAGGACGAGGACGGCGAACGCGCCCTGCGAGAGGAAGTTGAGGGCGTTGGCCGCGACCATCACCCGGTGCCGCGGCAGACGGTCCGCCACCGCGCCGCCGATCAGCAGGAACAGCACCAGCGGCAGGGTGCGGGCGGCGGCCACCAGACCGACGTCGCCGCCGTCGCCGCCGGCCTCCAGCACGGCGAACGCGGCGGCGATCAGCGCGCCGTTGCTGCCGAGGCTCGTGATCACGGCGGCGGCGGTGAGCAGGGAGTAGTTGCGGCCCGCCCAGGCGGGGCGCCGGCGGGGAGTGGTCGTGGACAGCACCCCGTGACTATCGCCGCGCCGGGGCCGACTTGCCAAACGCGATTCCGGCCCCGCCCGGGTCCGGGGACCTCACGACTCCGTGGGAGGTTCCTCGGTGAGGCGCACGGTGCTGAGGATCTTCTGGACCGTCGCCTCCGGGATCTCCTCGTCGACGCCCTTGGCGCCGTACAGGTTCCAGGTGACGAAGTCGCCCGCGCCGTTCTTGAACGCGAAGGTGATCGCCTTGCCCTCGGTGTCGCACTTGCCCTTCTGGGGCGTGCCCTGCGAGTACGCCGTGATGACGCTGCCCTCGATGCCGGAGGCCGTCTTGTAGGGCTTGGGCTTGCCGAACTTCACGCTCTTCTTGTCCGGCTGCGTGTAGCCGCCGTAGATCCACCACGGCACGCGGGTCTCGGCCGCCATGTCGGTGTCCTTGGCGCCGCTCTCGCCGCGGGTGCCGGCCGTCGCGAGAGCCGTGTGGTCCTCGCGGCCGTCCTTGTCGTCGTCGCTCGTGCACCACTCGGACTTGAGGTAGGCGGGAGCGGTGACGGTGGTGCGGTCCGTCTTGCCGTCCTTCTCCTCCCACTCGAAGCCGACGCTCGTGTCCGTGCTGTCGATCTCCCACTCGGCGGGCACGTCGAACATGGTGCCGAAGCGCGGGTTGGCGACGACCTTCCAGCCGGGGATGGTCGCCTTCACGTCACCGCCGCCGCGCGGGTTGTCGCCGGAGCCGGACGGGCTGGGGCCGGTGGTCGGGGAGTCGCCCTTGCCGCCCGTCGCGGTCGCGGTCGGCGTCGGGTTCTTGCCGTCGTCCGCGGTGTCGTCCTTGTCGCCGCCGAGCACCAGGAACCCGGTGACACCGGCGGCCACGACCACGGCGAGGGCCGCCACGATCGCGACCAGCTTGGTGCGGTTGCCGCCACCGCCGCCGCCCCGGGGCGGCTCGGGAGCCCCCGCGGGCTGGGGAGCGCCCCACTGCGGCTGCTGTCCGTAGGGGCCCGTCTGCTGGTATCCGGGCTGCTGGTACGGATTCGGCTGCTGGTACCCCGGCTGCTGGTACGGGTTGTTCGTCTGCGGGTTCTGCTCGCCCCCGGGCGGCTGCTGTCCTGGCCACATGGGCAGCAACCCTAGTGCCGTCCAGGACACGATTCGGTCACCGGGCCTTGTCAGGGACGTACCGAAGTCGCGGCGCGCGGTGCGTCAGGAGTCCGCGGGCGTGTACTCCCTGACGGTGCGCAGGATCCTGCGGACCGTGGCGTCCGGGACCTCCTCCCCGACGCCCGCGGCTCCGAAGAACGACCAGGAGACGAGGTCGCCGTCGGCGGCCTTGAACGCGAACGTCGTGGCCTTGCCGTCACCGTCGCACTTGTTCTCCTTCGCGACCCCCAAGGACCGCGAGGTGGCCACACTGCCGGTGATTCCGGAAGCGGTGGTGAAGGAGGTCACCGGGCCCGTCGTGACCTTCTCGCGGGCGGGCTGGGCGTACGCCCCGTAGACCCAGGCCGCCGAGTCCGACCGGGCGATCTCCTCGGTGCCGCGCGCACCGTCGTTGCCGCGGGTGCCCGCCGAGGCGAGGGGCGTGTGGTCGGGCGAGCCGTCCCGGTCGTCGTCCGAGGAGCACCACTTCTCCTTGAGGACGGCCGGGGCCTTCATGGCGACCAGGGGTTTGTCGTCGGGGTCGTCGTCCTCCGCGACGTAGGTGACCCAGTCCGGCGACTGCCTTATCCAGGAGGCCGGTACGTCGAAGGCGACGCCGAGGTCCGCGTTGGCCACCACGTTCCAGCCGGCGACGGTCGGCTTCAGGCCGTCGTCCCCGCCGCGCGGGTCCGCGGCGGCGGACGCGGCGGCGGAGGGCGAGGACGGGGCGGGTCCGGGCGCGGCCCCGTCGTCCTCGCCGCCGCGCAGGAGCACGGCGCCGGTCACGGCGGCCGCGACCACGACGGCCGCCGCGGCGACGACGGCCACCGCCTTCGTCCGGTGGCGGCCCGGGCCCCCGCCGGACGGCGGGGGCGGGGCCGTGACCGTGGGGGCGTTCCAAGGGGCGGGCGGCTGCCCGGCGTACGGACCGTGCTGCCGGTACGGATCGGGCTGCTGCGGGTGGGGACTCCCGGTGGGCGACTGCTCTCCTGGCCACATGGGCGGCAGCATACGGCGATCACCGAGGGCGTCTGGCCCCCGGATGCTACTCATGGGTAACCTGCCGCCATGAGCGCAGACCAGATGTCGATCGGCGAGATGCTCGCCGCCACGGTCCCGATGGTGCGGACCCTGAACCTCGAGTACCGGGAGACCACCGCGGAGAGGGCCGTCCTCGCCCTCCCGGACCAGAGCGAGTACCGCAACCACGTCGGCGGACCGCACGCCGGAGCCATGTTCACGCTGGGCGAGTCGGCCAGCGGCGCCATAGTCCTGGCCGCCTTCGGCGACCAGCTCTCCCGCGCCGTACCGCTGCCGGTGACCGCCGAGATCGCCTTCAAGAAGATCGCGCTGGGCCCGGTCACGGCCACCGCGACGCTCGGCCGTCCGGTGGCCGAGGTCGTCGCGGAGCTGGACGAGGGCAGGCGGCCGGAGTTCCCGGTGAGCGTCGCCATCCAGCGCGAGGACGGCGCCGTGACCGGGGAGATGACCGTGGTGTGGACCCTGCGCCCCAACGGCTGAACCGCATGCGCCCGTGTGCTCCGCGGCACACCCCGGCCGGCCCGGGTGCGCTTCCCTGACCAGGTAGGCTTCCCGGGTTGGCCTCGGCCGAGGCCAACCCGGGATCAGTCGGGGACGCGAATCGGAGGGACCGGCGTTGCACGTCCAGGAGTGGCTCGACACGGTGCCCGCGGTGGCCGTGTACGCCGTGGTCGGACTGGTCATCGGCCTGGAGAGCCTGGGCATCCCGCTGCCGGGCGAGATCATCCTGGTCTCCGCGGCCCTGCTGTCCTCCCAGCACGGTGGCATCGACCCGGTGATCCTGGGCGGCTGCGCCAGCGCGGGCGCGGTGATCGGCGACTCCATCGGCTACGCCATCGGCCGCAAGGGCGGACGGCCCCTGCTGGCCTGGCTGGGCCGGAAGTTCCCCCGGCACTTCAGCGAGGGGCACATCGCCACCGCCGAGCGCTCCTTCCAGAAGTGGGGCATGTGGGCCGTGTTCTTCGGCCGCTTCGTCGCCCTGCTGCGCATCTTCGCGGGCCCGCTCGCCGGCGTGCTGCGGATGCCGTACTGGAAGTTCCTGACCGCCAACATCCTCGGCGGCATCCTCTGGGCGGGCGGCACCACCGCCGTCATCTACTACGTCGGTGTCGTCGCCGAGTCCTGGCTGAAGCGCTTCTCGTGGCTGGGGCTGGTGGCCGCCGTGCTGGTCGGCGTGGCCTCGATGCTGGTGATCCGGCGCAAGGCCAAGCGGGCCGCGCCCGCACAGGACACGGCGGCCGAGCCCGGGACGGTTCCGGCCGCCGACTGAGCCGCCGACCGAGCCTCACGGCCGCTCGTGCACCTCGCGGTGCGCCTTCGCCAGCTCGGCGTACATCGTCCCGTTCAGCGTGACGCCCTGGCGCTCCTCCTCCGTCAGCTCCCGCCTCACCTTCGCCGGCACGCCCGCGACCAGCGAGCCGGGCGGCACCTCCATGCCCTGGGGGACGAGCGCCTGGGCGGCGACCAGGGAGCCGGCCCCGATCACCGCGCCGTTGAGCACGGTGGCGCCCATGCCGATCAGGCAGTCGTCCTCGACGGTCGCCCCGTGCACGACGGCGTTGTGCCCGATGGAGACGCGCTCGCCGACCGTGACGGGGAAGCCCGGGTCGGCGTGGAGCGTGCAGTTGTCCTGGACGTTGCTGCTCGCGCCGACGGTGATCCGCTCGACGTCGCCGCGCAGCACCGCCCCGTACCAGACGCTCGCACCCGCGTGCAGCGTCACCTCCCCGATGACCGAGGACGTCGGCGCCACGAAGGCCTCCGGGTCCACCTTCGGGTCCTTGCCGCCGATGCCCGTGATCAGCGCTTCCTGCGTCATCATCGCCTCCTGGTCGGGTGATGTACGGCACCGTACGCCACCCGGTGGGGTGAAGATCACAGCACTCCGGCGACTTCGCCGCACCGCCCGCTGAGTACGGTGTGCGGGTGCCGAAGCGCAAGAACACGTTCTCGTCCTGGCGGAGCCGCCTCGCGCAGCGGGCCGTCCACGCGGCCTGGGCCTGGGTGCAGCGCACCGGCTCCGTCACCGCCGACCGCCCCGGACGCCTCCGCTTCGGCGCGCTGGGCACCGGCACCCGGCTGGCCTTCCCGCTCGGCACGGTCTTCGGCGAGCCCTGGATCCACCTGGGCGCCCACTGCATCATCGGCGAGCAGGTCACGCTGACCGCCGGCCTGATGCCCGACCTCGACCTCGGCCCGGACCCGATCCTGCGCATCGGCGACGGGGTCGTCCTGGGCCGCGGCAGCCACGTCATCGCCGACACGACGGTCACCATCGGCAGCGACTGCTACTTCGGGCCGTACGTCTACGTCACGTCGACCAACCACTCCTACGACGATCCGCACGAACCCATCGGCAAGCAGTGGCCCCGGATGGAGCCGGTCTCGATCGGTTCCGGCTGCTGGATCGGCACCGGGGCCGTGATCCTGCCGGGCGCGCGCATCGGACGGAACGTGGTGGTGGCCGCGGGGGCCGTGGTGCGGGGCACGGTGCCGGACCACGCCGTGGTGGCGGGCGCGCCCGCCCGGGTCGTCCGGCGCTGGACGCCCGCCGACGGCTGGCAGCCGCCGCTGCGGACGCCGGCTCCGGTGCCGATACCCGACGGGGTCACGCCGGAGCAGCTGCGGCGGCTGTCGCAGCTCGACGAGGAGGCGGTGGCGCGGCTCGCCCAGGTCGAGGCCGAGTCCTGACTCAGCCGGTGGCCAGCAGCAGTGTGCCCACGAGGGCGAGGCCGGCGCCCGCCGCCTGGATGCCGCGCAGCCGCTCGCCGAGGAACCCGCGGGCGGCCAGGGCGGTCACCACCGGGTAGAGCGAGGCGAGCACCGCGGCCACCGTGACGGGGCCGTGGCGGGCGGCGAGGGAGTACGTCCCGTTCGCCGCGACGTCGGCGAGGCCGACGAACGCGAGCGCCGGCAGCGACGACCACGGGAACCCGCCCGGGGCGAGCGCGGGGGCGCCGCGCCGGACCGACGCCCACAGCGCGAGGCCGCCCGCCGTGACGTTGGTGACGCGCTGGACGAACAGGGCGAGGAAGAGACCGGTGAGCGTGGTCGACGCCTCCGCGATCAGGGCCATCACCGCGCCGAAGCCGAAGGCGGCGACCAGGGTGAGGACGACGGCCTGCCGCTGGACCGGGGCGCCGCGCAGCTGAGGGCCGCCCGCGAGCACGACCCCGGCGACGGCGACCAGGATGCCGGCGAACTGCGGCACCCCGGGCCGCTCGCCCAGCGCGAGTCCGACGGCGACCGGGACGGCCACGCCGAGCGAGCCGAGCGGCGAGACGACGCCCATCGGACCCAGGGCGAGCGCCTTGTAGAAGGCGAGCATCGCCACCGGGCCCACCAGTCCGGCGGCGACGGCGAACCACAGGCGCGGGGACGCCTCGCCCCAGGCGCCGGTGGCGGCCACGATCGTGCCGAGCACGACGACCGCGATCGACTGCGAGACGACGACCACGGTGAGCGCGGGGGTGCGCCGGGTGAGCACCCCGCCGCCGAAGTCGGCCATGCCCCACAGGAGGCTGGTGGCCAGGGCGAAGAGCGCTGTCATGGTCCGGTGGCCTCGCAGTACAGTTCGGTGAACGATCGGGTGCAGCCGACGATAGTTCAATGAACTGCACCATGTCATCCAAAACAATGGACGGAATGTGTCGGACCTCGACCTGCTGACCCAGTCCCTGGCGCGCAACGTCAAGCGCTGGCGCACCGAGCGCGGCTTCACCCTGGATGCACTCGCCGCACGGGCCGGCGTCAGCCGCGGCATGCTCATCCAGATCGAACAGGCACGGACCAACCCCAGCCTCGGCACGGTCGTCAAGATCGGCGACGCCCTCGGCGTCAGCATCACCACCCTGCTCGACTACGCACAGGGCCCCACGGTCCGGATCGTCCCCGCGGAGCAGGCCGTACGCCTCTGGCACACCGACGCCGGCAGCTACAACCGGCTGCTCGCCGGCACCGAGGCCCCCGGCCCGCTGGAGATGTGGGACTGGCGGCTGATGCCGGGCGAGAGCAGCCCGTCCGATCCGCACCCCGCCGGCACGGTCGAACTGGTGCACGTGACGGCCGGGGAGCTGACGCTCACCGTCGACGGCGTGCCGCACCGCGTACCGACCGGCGCGAGCGCCTCCTTCGAGGCCGCCACCCCGCACACGTACGGCAACGACGGCGACGAACCGATGGAGATGATCATGGCGGTCTCGGTGCCGCCCGTCCGCTGAGACGGCCGTCCACGGCGCGGCCCGGTGTTGTTAGCGTGCGGCCATGCACGCACCCATCGGAGACTTCGACAGCGCCACGCCCGCCCCCGACTGCCTCGACGAGCTGACCCGCCCGGTCGCCGACGCCGTACGCCACTGGCGCGGCAGCGTCCCCGCCGAGCAGATCGTCTACGTCGACACCGACCCGCAGTGGGCCGACACCGCCGTCTTCGTCGAGCACTACGGCCGTGACCTGCTGGAGCAGTCCGCGAACTGCGTGGTCGTCACGGGCAAGCGGGGCGGCGAGACCACGCTCGCCGCGTGCGTGGTGCTCTCCACCACCCGCGTCGACGTCAACGGAGTCGTCCGCCGCCACCTCGGCGCCCGCAAGGCGTCGTTCGCCCCGATGGACACCGCCACGGGCCTCAGCGGCATGGAGTACGGCGGGATCACCCCCATCGGCCTGCCCGAGGGCTGGCCGGTGCTGGTCGACTCGGCCGTCGTCGACCTGCCGTACGTCCTCGTCGGCAGCGGACGCCGGCGCGGCAAACTGCTGGTTCCGGGCAAGGCGTTCGCGGAGCTGCCGGGCGCGGTGGTCCTGGAGGGGCTCGGGGTGGCCGTCTAGGACAGGTGGTGGGCCAGCGCCAGATGCGGGTCCGGTTCCCCCGGGTCCGGTTCCGGGTCGGCGTGGACCAGGGCGGCGGTCAGCCGCGGTACGGCGTGCAGCAGCGCGTGTTCCGCGTCGACGGCGACACGGTGGGCCTGGCGGAGCGTCGCCCCGCCGTCCACGAGGAGGGCCACCTCGGCGCGCAGCCGGTGCCCGATCCAGCGCAGGCGCAGCTCGCCCACCCCGCGCACGCCCGGCACCTCGGCCAGCGCCCGCTCGGCCCGGTCCACCAGCGCCGGATCGACGGCGTCCATGACCCGGCGGAACACCTCGCGCGCCGCGTCCCGCAGCACCAGTGCGATCGCCGCCGTGATCGCGAGCCCCACCAGCGGGTCGGCGAGCCGCCACCCCAGCGCCGAGCCCCCGGCGCCGAGCAGCACGGCCAGCGAGGTGAACCCGTCCGTCCGGGCGTGCAGTCCGTCGGCGACCAGCGCCGCCGAGCCGATCGCGCGGCCGGTGCGGATCCGGTAGCGGGCCACCCACTCGTTGCCCGCGAAACCGACCAGGGCGGCCGCGGCGACCGCCGGGACGTGTGCCACCGGGCGGGGGTCGAACAGCCGGTCGACCGCCGTCCATGCGGCGAAGGCCGCGGACGCGGCGATCGTCAGGACGATCACGATGCCCGCCAGATCCTCGGCACGCCCGTAGCCGTAGGTGAACCGGCGCGTGGCCGCGCGCCGGCCCAGGACGAACGCGACGCCCAGCGGCACGGCGGTCAGCGCGTCCGCCGCGTTGTGCACCGTGTCGCCGAGCAGCGCCACCGAGCCGGAGGCCAGCACGACGGCCGCCTGTGCCAGCGCCGTGACGCCGAGGACGGCCAGTGACACCCACAGGGCCCGCAGGCCGCGGGCTGAGGACTCCAGCGCGGGGTCCAGGCGGTCGGCGGTGTCGTGGGAGTGGGGGGCGAGGAGATGGGCGAGGCGGTGACGCGGGCCCGGGTGGTGGTGGTCGTGGTGGCGGTGCCGGTCGCTCACGGGGATCCCCTTCCGGTGTCTCCGGTGCGGTGGGTGGACGCATGACGCCCACGGCGCCATTATGTGCGTATGAGCGCACGCATGCACCTGTCACCTGCGCACGATGCGCATCCGCGCACCCCGGGCGAGGAGCAGTTCGCGCTCGCCGCCGAACTCCTGGCCCTGCTCGGCGACCGCACCCGCCTCACCCTGCTGCACGCCCTGACCCGCGGCGAGGCCGACGTCACCACCCTCACCGAGGCCTGCGGGGCCGCCCGGCCCGCCGTCAGCCAGCATCTGGCCCGGCTGCGGCTCGCCGGGCTCGTGGACACCCGCAAGGAGGGCCGCCGGGTCGTCTACTCGCTCCGCGACGGACATCTGCGCCGCCTGCTGGACGAGGCACTGAGCGTGGCCGACCACCGGCTCGGCAACCGGCCCCCGCACGACTGAGACGGTCTCCTCAGCCGGTGGTCCTCGTGCCGAGGTACTGCTCGGCGAACGCCGCCGCCGCGACGGGGGAGTCGAACAGCCGGCGCAGCCGGGCGAGCGCGGTGCCCGCGCGGTACGGGTCGCCCGACGCCGTGCCGTGGTACACCTCCGACAGCCACTGGGAGAACTCCTGGTAGTCCCACACCCGGGCCAGGCACCTCGCCGAGTAGCCGGCCAGCGCCCCGTCGTCGCCCTCCGTCAGCCGTGCGACCAGCCCGTCGCCGAGCAGGAAGGCGTCGTGCAGGGCGAGGTTCATGCCCTTCGCCGCGACGGGCGCGGTGAGATGGGCGGCGTCGCCGGCCAGGAACAGCCGCCCGAACGCCATCGGTTCCACCACGTAGTTGTGCATGTCGAGGACGCGCCTCTCGATCAGCCGGCCCTCCGTGAGCGGCTGCGCGCCGGCCGCGCCGAGCCGTTCCCGCAACTCCGCCCAGACCCGCTCGTGCGGCCAGTTCTCCGGGGCGTCGCCCGGCGGGCACTGGAGGTAGTAGCGCGTCACCTCGGGGCTGCGCGCCATGTGCCCGGCGAACCCGCGCGGGTGCATGCCGAACACCACGCAGTCGCAGGACGGCGGCGCCTCGGCGAGCAGGGCGAGCCAGCCGACGCCGTAGTCGTACCGGGAGACGCGGACCCGCTCCGGCGGCATCGCGGTCCGCGTCACCCCGCGCGCACCGTCGCAGCCCGCGACGAAGTCGCACTCCACGACGCGGCGTTCACCCGATCCGGGGCTCACGTACGACACCGACGGCCGCCCGGAGTCCACACCGTGCACGCGCACGTCCCGCACCCCGAACCGGATCTCCCCGCCCCGCACGTCCGCGTACTCGCGCACCAGATCGGTCACGAGGAACTGCTGCGGGTAGATGAAGTGGTGACGTCCCGACAGCTCCGCGTACCGGAACCGGTACCGCTCCCCGGCGAACCGGAACTCGCACTCGCCGTGCACCTGCGCCCGCTCCAGCAGGTTCCGCGCCAGACCGCGCCGCTCCAGCCCCCGTACGGCCCACTCCTCGACGACCCCGGCACGCGGCCGGTGCTCGATGACCTCGCGGCTCTCGGTCTCCAGGACCAGACAGTCCACGCCCCCGGCGCGCAGGATGCAGCCGACGGTGAGCCCGGCCGGTCCGGCGCCCACGACGACGACCGGAAAGCGTTGTCCGGCAGGGGAGTTGAGGGGAGAGTCCGTGGGGGGCACCCGAGCATTATGTCGACGTCCCGAGGGCCCGGGAACGGGTACGGTGGACTTCCGAGGCGGGTCCGGCGCGCGAGCGGGGTGACATGGTGGTCGAGTGGGCGCCGGCGGACTTCTACCGCCCCGTCGACGGCGGTCTCCAGTGCACCCTGTGCCCCTTCCGGTGCCGGCTGCGCGACGGCGACACCGGCGCCTGCAAGGTGCGCAGGCGGCGAGGCGACCAGGTCCTGACGGCCACCCGCGGCACCACCGTCGAGCACTGGTCCGCGGTGGAACGCAAGCCCTTCTACCACTTCCGGCCCGGCCTGCGGCTGCTGACGCTGGCCCCGCCCGGCTGCTCCTTCCGCTGCGACTACTGCGTCAACCACCGCGTCTCCCAGTACGGCCGCGACCCGGTCGGCGACAGCGCCCTCCCGCACACGCCCACCGACCCCGGCGCACTGGTGCGGACGGCGGCCGAGCAGGGGGCGGGCATCGCCCTGTCGTACTCCGAACCCTCCCTCGCCGCCGAACTCACCCTGGAACTGGGCGCCCACGCGGCCCCGTCGGGCGTGCCCCTGGTGTGGAAGAGCAACGGCTTCCTCACCCCGGAGGCCGTCTCCCGCCTCGCCCCGGCCCTCGCCGCCGTCAACATCGACGTCAAGGCCGCCGGGGAGGAGGACCACCGCCGCCTCACCGGCGCACCCCTCGCCCCCGTCCTGCGGACCCTGGAACTGATGAGGGCGGCCGGGGTGTGGGTGGAGGTCAGCACCCCGCTGATCCCCGGCACCAGCGACGACGACGCACACCTCGCGCGCATCGCCGGCCACGTCGCGCGGCTCGGCCCCGACACCCCCTGGCACCTGCTGCGCTTCACCCCCACCTACCGCATGGCACGGCACCGCCCCACCCCGCCGGACCGGCTGCGCCGCGCGGTGGACATCGGACACGCGGCCGGCCTGCGGTACGTCTACGTCGAGCGCGCCCTCGGCGCCGGGGGACGGGCGACCCGCTGCCCGGGGTGCGGCACCGAGGCCGTGACACGCGACGTGTGGGGACCGGGCCGGAGCCTGCTGCGCGACGGACGGTGCCCCGGCTGCGGACAGCGGCTCGCGGGCGTGTGGGACTGACCGGCACGGCACACCAGGACGCCGACACCCGGAAGGGGAACCGAGGATGACCGCCGAATACCGCTTCGTACCGGATCTGCCGGACCTGATCGACGCCGGTGAGTACGACGACCACCCCGACGGGCGGCTGGTCCGGCTGCGCATCACCTGGGACGACAAGGGCGTCGAGGTACTGGGCGACGCCTTCCGGCCGGACGCGCTGGAGGCCCTGCTGGAGCGGATGGACCCGGAGGCGATCGAGCAGATGCTGTGCGGGTGACCGCGGTCCCGGACGTCCTCGCGGCGCACTCCTACAGCCTGCCGAGGACCCCGGTCAGCACCCGGCGCAGCTCCTGCGCTTCGGGCTCGGGGGCCAGGACCCAGGTGTCCGGGCCGTCGGGCGGCACCGGGTGGTGCGGATAGTGGACCCGCAGGGTGAGGGAGCCGGGGAGCGGCAGGGACGGCTCGTAGGCGTGGGTCAGCAGCAGGGTCCGGGCCTCGCCCGCGTCCGCTGCCGCCAGGCCGCGCGCCGCGTCCCGGGCGAGCGCCGCCGCGCGGAGCGGATCGGCGGGCTCGGGCGGCACCGGCTCCCACAGCAGTCGCAGATCCGCCGGCGACGTCAGCCGGGCCGGCGCCGCGCGTCCGTCGAGCCGGACCAGGGCCACCGCCCGGCCGGCCTCCAGCAGCGCCGCCGCCAGCAGGTGCGCGCACAGCCGCAGACCGCTGCCCACCCGGCCCTGCGCCGGGGCCCCGGTGTCCAGGACCAGCACGGCGTCACGCTCGGTCCACGGCAGCCGGCCGCGGCGCGTCCGGTACAACAGGGCGTCCTGCGCCCACAGGGCGTGCAACAGCGGTGCCGGAAGCGCCATCTGTGACGGCACCAGACGGTCCGGTGGCCCGTGCCGGGCCCACTGCGCGGGCGCCCCGGCGGTCGCCGGACCCGGCACGTCGTCGCCGAGCGGAACGGGCAGCCGGGGCGGAACGCCCGAGATCCGGGTGGCCTCCGCGGCCGCCGTCGCCCACGGTCCCCGCGCCAGCCGCAGCGGCAGCGCCGGATCCTGGCACACCGCCTCCGGGCCCAGCAGGGCCAGCAGCGGCAGCAGTTCGCGGTGTACCTCGTCCAGGGCCGCGGCCGGCTCGTCCGCCGGGAGGGCCGGACGCTCCGGCGGTACTGAGCCGCCCCCCAGCGCCCACTCCAGCGTCGCCCGCAGCTCCTGCAGGGGGATGCCGGGCGGCGGGGCGCAGCGCGGGTCCGGACGCAGCCGGGACGCCACCACGGCGGTCAGCGCCGCGTGCGCCGACCGCGGCCAGCCCAGTGAGCGCAGCGCGCGTGCGGCCTGTCCCCGGTGCAGCAGCCGGTGCCCGGCCGGCGGCTGCGGACGCAGCAGCGCCGCGACGTCGGCGAGCACGGCGAGCGGGACCGCCGCGTCGACCGCGGCCGCCATCGCCCCCAACTCGGCGAGATACGCCGGAGATCCGGGCAGCGGCACACCCGGCCCGTCGCTCTCCGGGGCGGCCAGGACGTCCCACAGCAGCGTACGGCCGCCGCTGTACGTCGTGGCCAGCCGGCGGCCGTCGGGGGACCAGCGCACGGACCAGACCGGCCCGGGCGGGCCGTCGGGCTCCAGGGTCGCGGCCACCGTCCCCCGCGTCACGTCCCACACCTGGACCACCGAGGTCTCCCGGCCGGGTCCCGGCGCCGCGAGCAGCGCCCCGTCCGGCGACCAGGCCAGCGCCGGGGCCCAGCCCCGGCCGCCGGGCGTGCCGAACTCCCGCTGCACCCGCCAGGTGAGCGTCGACCACACCGTCAGCGGGCCCTCGCCCGCGGCCGGCGTCACGGCGAGCCGGCTCCCGTCCGGCGACCAGGCGACCCGGGTCGCGAACGTGCCGGGCGGCAGGGCCAGCCGGCCCGCCCGCTCCCGCCGCGGCATGTGCCACAGCAGCACCGCGCCCCGGGTCCCGGCCGCCAGCGCCGACCCGTCCGGCGCCCAGGCCGGGCGGCCCACCCCCTGGGAGAGGTACAGGCTGCCCGGTGGTCCCACCGGGTCGCCCCCGGCGTCCAGGGTGTACACGTACAGATGGGTCGGGGCGGGCCCGGGCTCGGGCACCGCCAGCACCGGCGGACC
The DNA here is from genome assembly GCF_014534645.1 of Streptomyces griseicoloratus. Classification (GTDB taxonomy): domain Bacteria; phylum Actinomycetota; class Actinomycetes; order Streptomycetales; family Streptomycetaceae; genus Streptomyces; species Streptomyces griseicoloratus. The sequence goes on along the minus strand of NZ_JACVQF010000199.1, from coordinate 293,247 downwards.
CTCGGGCGCCGGCGACCACGCGGGGGCCTGGCCCCCCGGCAGGACCGCCAGTGTCCCCCCGCCGTCCGGAGCGAGCACGGTCAGCCCCGCCCGGCCGTCCCGCGAGGCACAGGCCAGCAGCCCGTGCCGGGCGGGCCCGGCCTCCAGGTCGTGGGCGCCGCCGGGCCCCGAGGCGACCGGCGCGGACCACCGGGTGCCGGGCCGGCCGGGGGTCAGCGCGGCCAGCGTGCCCGGTGCGGTCTCCAGCACGCAGTCGCCGCCCGGCCCCGCCCACGCGAAGGCCGGGGCACGCAGCCGCTCGCCGCCGTCGTGGAGCGGGGCCGGTCCGCCGATCCGGGGCGTGCGGTCGCGCGGCGAGGGCAGGGCACGCCCGACGGACCGGCACATCGCCGCCGCCCAGCTGCGCAGCAGCACTCCCACCCGGCGCTGCGCCGGGTACGGGGCCGCGTCCGGCAGCTCCCACAGCTCCGCGCCGGTACGGGTGCCGACCAGCACCCGGCCGGTGGGCGAGACGCTGAGGTCGCGCGGCGAGCCGATCCGCGCGGGCAGGCGGGCGACGACGTCCAGGGCACGGTCCAGGACGAGCAGCGCGCCCCCGTCCGTACCGGCGACCAGGAAGCGCCCGGTGCGGCTGAAGCCGAGCCCGGCCACGGCACCGGGCACCTGCCCGTCCGCCACCGAGTGGCCCGTGGCGCGGTCGACCAGATGGACGCCCGAGGAGTCCGCGAAGGCCAGGGTGTTCCGGTCGGGCGACCAGGCCAGCGCCGTGACGCCGGTACGGCCGGTACGCGGGGCGAAGTCCATCCGCACCGGGGCCACGCTCCACAACTGCAGTGCCGTGCCCGTGGCCAGGCACAGCTGACGGCCCTGCGGATCCCAGGCCAGCGCGACCACCGGGTCGACGGTGGGCAGCGCCGACGACCCGCCCGTCCCCCGGTGCCGGACCACGACGCCGTCGCCGGCCGCGGCCACCCACAGCCCGTCGGGCGAGACCGCGAGCGTGTGCGCACCCGGCGGCACCGCGAATCCGTCGTCGACCGGTGCCCCGCTGTCGCCGTCGTGCACCGTGACCCGGCCGTCCCGCAGCGCGAGGACCTCGCCGCCGTCCGGACCCCACGCCACGGCCGAGGCGGGGCCGTCGCCGGACACCGACCACAGCACCCTGCCGGTGTCGTCGCGGCAGGTGAGCGCGTCGGCCGCGAGCTGCACGAACGCGGTGCCGTCGTGGGAGAGCCCGGTGCAGGGTTCGGCGCCGGACAGCGCCAGCAACCGCCGGGGACCGGCCGGCGGGGGAGCGGCGCCGCCCGCCGTCACGGTTCCTCCGGCAGGTCCAGCGCGGCCTCCTCGTACAGCCTGGCGGCCTCCAGCAGGTCGCCGGCGGCGCGGAACGCCTCGGCCGCGCCCTCCTTGTCCCCCAGGGCGCGCAGCCGCACGGCACGCTCCAGGGACTCGCCGGTGTCCCGGCCCGTCGGCCCGTCCGGCGCGCGGGCGGCGCGGCCCGAGCCGACCAGCGACTCCAGCGCGTCCAGGAGTTCCTGCCCGGCCCTGGACAGCCCCTCGGAGACCTCGATCCGGTCCCCCGGGGCCCACAGCGTCCAGGCCGGCACCATCGGGGCGAGCGGGAAGCGGTGCCGGCCGCCCGTCCAGCAGACCACCGCGCAGGAGTCGTCCAGGCCGAACAGCCGGGCCCGGGCCGCGGGCGGCAGCGGGGGAGCCAGAAGGTGCCCGGACTCCACGAAGCAGCCGCCCGGGCCGATGCGGTGCAGCGGCACGCCGAAGGGCAGGTCCCGGGCCAGTCCCGCCGGCTCCAGGAGCAGATGGTGTCCGGGGCCCGGCAGCAGGAACGCCACCTCGCCCAGGGGCCGCCCCGGCAGATAGCGGCGCAGGCGAGGGAGTTCGTCGTCGTCCAGGAGCACGGCGTCCACGGCCGTGCCCGCAGCGGCGTCGGGCACCAGCCGCACCGGTGTCGCCGGCGCCCGCAGCACGCCGTCCGGCAGGCGGTGCGGGACCTCGGCACCCGCGGGCTCGGCGGCGGGGCCCACCAGCTCGGCCGGGGCGGGCGAGGGCGGCCCGAGCGCCTCCAGCCGCAGCGGCGGCCACTCCGTGCGGTCGCCGGCCAGCCACCACTCGCCGTCGGGAACGGGGGAGTGGAGCAGTGCGTCGTCGACACCGGGGCGCAGCCGCACGTCCAGCAGCAGCCGCTCGCAGCCGGCCACGGGCCGGCACACCGCGGTGCGGGGCAGCGCCGACAGGGCCACGACCAGCGCGTGCGGCACCGCCTCGGGCGAGGACAGAACGAGCAGCAGCGTCTGCCGCTCCCCCGTGCCGGTGGCCAGGTCACGCATCCGGACGGGGAGGACCGAGACCTCGACCCCGAAGGCGAGGGCCTGCCGCACCACCGAGGGCTGCAACCGGGCGGTCGTCAGCACCGACAGCGAGGGCCGCGGCCTCCGGTCGGGCGTGGTCGGGGGCAGCCGCGTGAGCAGGTCCACCGGGCCGAGCCGGGGCCAGGAGGCGACGTCCGCCAGCCTCTGGGGGCCGCCGCCGGGATGCGTACCGCGTGGTGCGGCGAGCGCCCCGTGCGGGAGCACCCGCCAGGACTCGGCCCCGTGCAGCGTCAGCAGTTCGGCACCGAGCGCCGGGCCGAGCGTACTGAGCAGCCATACGGCACCGCCGCCGGGCTCGGCGTGGCAGCTCCACTCGGCGGCCCCGGCGCGGTGCAGCGCGCCGACGGCCGCGAGGGCCCGGTGCCCCGCGGGGAAACGGCCCGCGGTCCGCCACTCCACGGCCGGGACCGGCGCGTCGGCGACGGGTGCGGACGGGGCCTCGGTGACGGGCGGACGGTCCTCCTCGGACCGCGCCGGGCGCACGCTGAAGCGGACGCCCTGGTCGGGCGGTCCGCCCGCCGGGCCGGCCGGTGGCGTGTGGTGCTCGGTCACCGCGGCCGGCGGGGACGGCGTACGACGGCCGCGCGGGGGCGGTGTGCCGGGCGGCACCGGGCGGGCGACCAGCGAGGACTGCGCGGGGGGAGCACCGGGCTGGTCGGTGTCGGACGTGATGCGGTTCAGCAGGCGGCGCAGCGGGCCCTCGGTCGGTGCCATCGGCTCAGGGCCCTCCCGCTCGGCCGTGGCTCCCGGCGCCGGTCCGTGCGCCGGGTGCCTGCGCGGTGTCCGCGGACGGGCCGGACGGCAACCACGCGGCGGACCCCAGGCGCCGGGCGGCCCACTCGCGCCACAGGGGCAGTACGTCGCCGCCGCCCTGGGCGTCGTAGGCCGCGCGGAACAGCCGGGCACCCCAGTCGAACCGTTCGACCCGGTCGGCGGCCTCGACGCCCCAGTCCAGCAGCAGCCGTCGCTCCGTGCGGACCGCCAGCGCCGGCAACCGGGACTCGACGAGGGGGAAGAGGTCGAGCAGGGGCTGCGCCGAGCCGCCGCCGAGCCGCTCCGCCAGCGCCCGGGCCAGGGCCAGGCGCAGTGCCTGCGGGCCCTTGCCGACCGCGTCCCGGCCGAGCGCGGCCAGCAACTGCCGTGCCGGAGCGGTCCGTCCGGCCAGGAGCAGCTCCCAGGCGGCCTCCAGCCGGCGTCCCCGCTCCTGCCAGCAGCGCGCCGCGACATCGGGCCGGCCGAGCAACCGGTAGCAGCGCGCCGCCTGCTCCGGGTGCCCGGCCTGGCGGTAGGTCCGCGCCGCCCGCTCCAGTTCGCCCGCCCGCTGGTAGGCGTCCGCCGCCGACCACTGCCAGCCGAGCAGGTCGTAGCAGCGGGCCGCCTCGGTGTGCGCCTGGGCCTCCGAGTAGAGGTGCGCGGCCCGCAGCAGCAGCCGGGTGCGCCGCCTCACGCCGTCTCCCGCTCACCCTGTTCGGGGTCGTCGGTCTCCGTCTCGCCGTGCCGTGGCGCCGCGGCCGCCGGGTCGTGCCGCAACAGCGGGGGTTCCTCGGCGCCCGGGACCTCCTCGACGTCGGGTCTGCGGGCCAGGACCGCCCCCAGCTCGGCGCTGATCCGGTCGTGCTCGGCGTCGTGCCCGGCACCCGATCCGCCACCGATGTCGTCGACCTGGAACAGCTCCACCTCACCGGTCTCGGTGTTGAACCGGAACCGTACGCGCACCCGCATCCGTCACATCTCCAGCTCGAACTCGATGTCGATGCCGTCCTCGGTCTCCTCCTGCCGGATGCCCGAGGCGCCGTGCTGCCGGGCGAAGTCCACCAGCGCCCGCCGGTAGGCGGTGGCCAGCACGCCGTTGACCGCGCGCAGCCCGTCCTCGCCGAGCCGGGTGATCCGGGCCCGGTTGCGGGCGTCCAGTTCGGCCCGCACCCGCTCGCGCTCCTCGGCCAGGCGGGCCCGGGCGTCCGCGTCGGCGGCCCGCTGCAGCCGCTCCTCCGCGGCGGCCGCCGCCGAGGCCGCCTCCTGGTCGGCCCGGGACCGCAGCCGGGCGGCCAGGTCACGCGCCCGGCGCACGGCGTCGGCCTCGGCGGCGGCCTGCGCGTCCCGCTCGGCCGTCTCCCGGTTCCGCCCGCCGAACCCGTCGTTGTAGTAGCGGCCCTCGCCCCGGCCCGTCGCCCGGTCGCGGACGTCGCCCCGCAGCGACTCGGCGGCGTGGCCCTCGGCGGTGACGACGTCCTCCAGCCGGGCGGTCACCACCAGCTCCCCGGTGGCCGGCTCGTACCGGACCTGGCCGTCGGGCAGGTCCCGGACGTGGACGCCGCCCTCCGCGCGCCAGCCGTCGGCGGTGCCGAGCGCCCGCTCGAAGACCTCCCGGGTGCGCGGGCCCAGGGTGCCCCCGAAGGGGTGGCTCACCTCCAGCTCGCTGACCACCGAGTCACTGGCGGTGGCGCGGCGTTCCAGTTCCAGATGCCACGCCTCGACGACTTCCCTGGTGGCTTCGACGCGGACCCTGCGCGGATTGCACATGCAGCTGCCGTCCCCCGTCTCCGTGGCGGACGCGCGGGGCGCCCGCCGGTTGCGTCAGCCCTGGTCCAGCAAGGCCAGAGTGGTGTCGATGATACTCGCGAGCTCCCTGGCGGCCTCCTGTTCACCGGGAACGACACGCATCAACTCAAGTCGCAGGGCATTGAGTTGACGCAGCGTCCGCTCCACCGCCGCGGGCGGCGACCCCCGCTCCACCTGCCGGGAGAGGACCCTGGCCTCGGAGAGCAGCCGCCGTACCCTGCGGACGGGCTCGTCGGGCTGTTCGCCGGGGTCTCCGGTGCGGCGCCGAACCGCCTCCTGTACCACCGGCGCGTGCGCCGGGTCGGACCAGAAGTGGGCGAGCGGCCACAGGTCGGCGGCCTCCGCCCGCACCCGCTCGGCGCGCAGCGCGGCGGCGGCCACCAGCCTGAGCCCCCGGATGATCCGCCGATCGGACAGCGTCACCCCCTGGCCCACCAGTTCGCGCACCAGCTCCGCGTACTCCCCGGCCACCCCGCTCAGGTCGGCGTGCGCCAGCTGCCGGCCCAGCCGGTCCAGCGACGCCGGGTCGATCCACTCGTGCCCGTCCCCGCCCGCCGGCCCGCCGCGGGCGAGCGCCGAGCCCTTGGCCAGCAGCTCCTCCAGGCGGCTCGCCGCCACCGGCGGCACGGTCAGCCGCAGCAGGAAACGGTCGGCGAAGGCCAGCAGGGAGGGGTCCTGCGGAAGGCTGTTGGCGGCCCCGACGAGGGTGATGAGCGGTACCGGCTCGGCCTCGTGGCCGTGGTGGAAGACCCGCTCGTTCATCACCGTCAGCAGCGTGTTCAGGATCGGGCTGCCGCTCTGGAAGATCTCGTCGAGGAACGCCACGTGCGCCGTCGGCAGCATCCCCTCGGTGCGCACCCGGTACCGGCCCTCGGTCTGGAACGCCGGCACGTCCACCGGCCCGAACAGCTCGGCCGGTTCGGTGAAACGGGTCAGCAGCCGGACGAAGGGACGGCCGCCCAGACCCGCCGCGAACCGGCTGACGAGATCCGTCTTGCCCGTGCCGGGCGGGCCGAGCAGCAGCACGTGCTCGTGCGCGATCACCGCGACCTCCAGCAGGTCCAGCGCGAGGCGCCGCCCCACGAAGTGCTGGTCGACGCTGCGGCCCAGGGCCTTGAGCCGGCGCACGGCCGCCAGATCGGCCTCGCTCCAGCCGGCGGGCGTGGTGGTCATCGACGCTCCGAGATCATTTCCAGGCGCCCCTGCTGGAGCCGGCCCACCAGCCAGCCCAGGCGGCGCGCGTCCGGTTCCACGTGGTGCATGTGCCGGCCGACGAACGCGTCCCGCATCAGGGCGCGCAGCTCGTCGCCGTTGCGGCCCGCGGTGGCCTCGGCGATCAGCTCCAGCACCTCGTCGTCCAGGGCGATGTGGTAGCGGCGGGCGTGGTGGCGCAGGATCGCCCGGCGGGCCGCGACGTCGGGCAGCGAGATCGCGATGGAGCGGAACCGGCTCGGCCGCAGCAGCGCCTTGTCGATGATGTCGATGCGGTTGGTCGTGCCGATCACCAGCATCGGGACCTCGGGCCGGAAGCCGTCCATCTCGGTGAGGATCTGCGCGACCACGCTGTTCCCCGCCCGGCTGCCGCCGTCGGGCCGGTTGCTGCGCTCCATCGTGATCGCGTCGATCTCGTCGAAGACGATGACGGAGGGCGCGCTGCGCCGCGCCGAGGCGAAGATCTCCCGCACCTTGCGCTCGCTCTCACCGACGTACATGTCCGTGACCTCCGGGCCGGAGACCACCTGGATGGTGGCGTTCATGCCGTTGGCGATGGCCTTCGCGAACAGCGTCTTCCCGGTGCCGGGCGGGCCGTAGAAGATGATGCCGCGCGGGACGAGTTCGGAGCGGACCTCCTCCATGTCGTCCGGCAGGCTCTGCGCTCCGCTGATGATGGCGAGCGTCTGCCGGATCTCGTCCTTGACCTCCTCGTAGCCTCCGATGTCGGCCAGCGTCACGTTCGGCACCTCGAAGTTGGACGACTGCTGCGCCTTGAAGGTGAGCAGCGTCTCCCGCAGGTCCTGCAGCGTGGCCCGCTTCGGCTGGGTGCGGTGCTTCTCGTGGGCGTAGCGCATCGCCTGGCGCAGCCGTACGGGGTTCATGCCGGCCACGTGCTTGTAGAACTCCGGTGCCTGGAAGCCCTCGAAGGTGTCCGCCTCCTCGCGGGTCACCAGGGCCCGCCCGAGCAGGGTCTCCCGCGTCTCGGGCGTGCGCACCTTCGGCGGCAGGCCGCTGATGGACACCCGGGCGCTGAACCGCTCGGCCAGTACGTCCGGCAGCGGCAGGGTGGGGTCGGCGAAGGCGAGGACCAGCTGGTCGGGGAAGGCGTACAGCAGCTCGACCAGCTCCCGGGCCTCGGCGTGCCGGCCGAGATCGGCGCTGCCGGCCAGCAGGTCGAGATGGGTGAGGACGATGACGTCGCCCTCCTTCAGGTCCTCCAGCTGGGCGCGCAGCCGGGCCAGCCGGCGCTGGCGCAGATTGACCGAGGCCGCCGACATCGACGCCATCCCGGCGACGGGGTCCTCCGCGGGCGGGCCGGCGTCGTCGTCGGTGTCGTCGTCGATCCGGATCCCGCGGCACTCGGCCAGCGTGACCATCTCCTCCCACAGATGGGTGACGACGAGCTTCTCGCTGATGACGAGGACCGGCAGCCGGCTGCGGAGCAGGGAGGCGACGTGCTCGATGTGCGGCCAGTAGGCGAGCCGGACCGCCTCGGCGTCGGTGATCCGGTCCGGATGGTCCCCGGGCGCGTCCGCCGGGGCCGGGGGAGCGCCGGGCGGGGGCGGAGGCGGGCCGGCGGGCGGCGGCTTGGTGAGGGAGGTGATGCCCGGCGGTGCGAACAGCGGTGTGCCCGGCGGGAGTCCGCCGCGCAGCACGCACACGGGCGCGAAGTCGCCCCAGGGGCGGTCCAGCAGCTCCTCGTCCAGCGGGTCGAGGAGCCACACCTCGCACGAGCCCAGCACCTCCCGCAGCGTGCGGTCGCCCGCGGCCGCGATGAGCGCCATCCGGCCGTCGTGGTCGGTCGTGGCCAGCCGCAGTGGTCGGGTCATCGGTCCAGCACCTCGCGCAGGCCCTCCCAGTCGCGGACGCCGCCGTAGAGGCGGTGCAGGGCCACTCCCGTGCCGTGACCGCGCAGCATCCGGCGCCGGCGCAGCTCCTGCGGATGACGCCGGGCGATCACCGCCAGCGGCTCCCACCAGTCGAGCGTCGCGCGCGCCCACCGGCCCGGCGGATCGTCCGCCAGCAGCCGGGCCGGTCCGTCGCGCACCAGGTCGCGTACCGCGTCGGTGAGTTCGCGGTAGCGCCGCGCGTGGTGCAGCAGCGCCGTCTCGTACACCTCGTACACGACTGTTCTCTCCCCCGGGGTGAAGCGGAACCGGCGCAGCAGCGCCGCACGGTAACGGGCGGTCTCGGGTGTGGCGGGCGGCACGGCGAGGGCCGCGACCACGGTGCGCCGGCCCTCGGGATGGTCCAGGAAACGGTCGAGGAGCTGGCCGCAGCGCCCCTCGCCGCCGGGCGGCGGATGGTCGAGGAGCGCGGTGAGCGGCGAGGCGCGCAGCAGCCCGGCCCGCAGCGCGTCCTGCGGCGCGAGCGCCGGCAGCGCGCGCCCCACCAGCCCATGACGGGCCATCAGGTCGCGTACCGTGCGCGGCTCCCGCACCCCGCCGACGACCTGCTCCGCGGCCGCGGCATCGTCCCGCACGGCCAGGGCGGCGGCGAGCAGCAGCGCCTCGAGGCCGGCCGGCCCGTCGTCGCCGAGGGGCGGGTCGGACAGGCGCAGCCGCGCCGCGGTGACGCGGGCCAGCCGCTCCAGCAGCACGACGGGGTCGCCGGTGGCGGGTCCGGCCGCACGGTCCCGGACGCTCGGGGGCGGCGGGAGGGAGTCGTCGGGTTCAGTGATGGCCCAGTGAAGGGTGCGCACTACGGTGGCTGTCAGTGTCGTCATCGAGGTTCCGGATCGGGCAGGGGGCCATCCACTCGCCCGCGGCGGCGTAGCAGCTCAGCACCCGCCGGTCCGCGGTCAGGTTGATCAGGGCGGCCACCTGCCAGGGCCGCCGGAAGGTGTCCCGGTGCAGCTCGATGTCGGTGCGGGACAGGCCGATGGTGCGCTCGGTGGGGAACAGGTGCGTGTGGTACCAGCCGACGAGCTGCCGCTCCGGACGGTGCTCGCCCAGCGTCCGGCTCATCGCCCGGAAGGAGTCGCCGGTGAACGTGAAGTGCATCAGCGAGGCACCCGAGTGCTCGGCGGGCAGCACCTCGTCCACGATCACGGCGTGCCGCTCCGGGGCGTCGGCCCGGCGGAAGGCCCGGCCCACCAGGAAGCCGCCCTCCTCGACCTCGCTGGACAGGTCCAGCTCCACCATCAGCCGCCGCTGCACGCCCGCGCCGAGCAGCACCGTCACCGGCGCGTCGGAGTCCGCGGACCGCACTCCGTACGCGGCGAGGTCCAGCAGCGGCATCTGGGGCTCGGCCGCCGGGCGGATGCCGAAGGACAGCCGGGCGGAACGGGAGACGTCGATGTCGTCCGTGCCGTCCACCACCGGCGGCAGACGCTCGGCGCCGTCCTCGTGCGTGGGCAGTCCGGCGATCCGGAACGCCCAGTGCCGCTCCTCCGGGGCGATCTGCCTGGCCATCCGGGCCAGTACGGGTCCGACGAGGCTGTTGACCGAGTAGGGCTTCTGGTAGACCACGCGTCCCTCCATATGGATCGCGACATGGATGTACCCGAAGTCGGCGCGCAGGTTGGTGAGGTGCGGGTCTCCCTCGTAGATGTCGGGACCGGGATCGTTGCGCAGCATCAGCACGAAGCGGGGGCGTCCCTGGTGACGGGCCGTCTCCTCGGCGAAGACCGGGCGCAGCAGGGGGATCAGCGGCTCGGTGCGGACCAGTTGCCGTGACTCGCCCTGGAACAGCTCGATGTCAAGTGCCATCGGCGACCCCGTCCGTGCGCCGTATCCGCAGGGCGCCGACGCGCAGCGCGCCCGCGTCCGGAGGCGGGGCCGCCACCGGCGGCTTGCCCCCGATGGCCTGGATCATGGCCGTCCCCTCCTCCGTGAGCGCCCAAGCTGCCGCGACCGGGTTGAAACTGTCCGTGATCTCGTAGTTACGATACCCGGCCATGTCCACAAGCATTTGACACAGTTGGCCGAAGTCCAGGGCGGGCCGCCAGGAGTGGGCCAGCACGCCGAGGCACACGGCGCCCTCCGCCTCGGGGAGCTGTGGATCGGGCCCTTTGATGTTCGGGTGGAAGATCGGGCTCAGCCAGAAGACGGCCGGGGCGGTCAGCGGGAAGTCGGGGCCGAGCAGGATCAGTGCGTTGTGCCGGTCCTGCCGCTCCGGGCGCGGCGCGGCGCCCGGCGTCTCGTGCTCGGGCAGGCGCAGTCCCGGGCCGAGGAAGCGGATCTCGTAGTCGGTGGGGAACTCCGGGTCGTCCGTGTCCACGATCTCGAAGTCCGGGTGCTGGCCGGCGTACCGGTGCATCTCCTCGCGGACCCGGATGATGGCCTGCATCCGCAGCTGTGCGTGACCGGCGGTCGCCTCCGGATAGACGTTGAGGGTGTCGCCGTCGCGGACCCCCGCCTCGTACAGGGACTGGGCCGGGTCCAGGCGCAGGAAGCTGCCGTCCGCCTGCTGGTGGTCGACGACCGTCCGGGGACGCCGGCCCATCCGCCCCTCGTAGTGGGCCAGTACGGCGGCGGCGATGTCCCGGACGGGGGTGATGGACGGCACGCCGGCCAGGTCGTAGGGCTGCTGGTCCGGTCCGTTGACCCGCAGCTCCTCCAGCAGATAGGGCCGGTGGTCGTACACCTCCTGGTGGATCTCCAGGTCCTGCGGGGCGCCCGCCGCGGTCAGCCGGCGCCGCAGCTCCTCGATCCGGTCCTGCGCCAGTTCGTACGTCAGCGACAGGGCGATCTGCCCGACCTGCGCGCCCTCGCCCTGGCTGACGAAGAACAGCTCCGCGCGCGGGTCGAGGCGGCGCACCTCCTCGATGAAGGCCGCGTGGTGGGTGCTGCACACGAAGACGAGCGTCGGGTAGGCGTCCGGCTCCGCCGCCGCGGCGGGCCCCGCGGCGCCGGCTGCCGGGGCCGGGGCGGGCTCCGCGCGGGGCGGCTGCGGGGGCTCCGTGACCGGCTCCAGCGACCGGACCGCGGACCGGAACACCGGGTTGCCGGGGTACTCGTTGTGGACCGCGCGGGCGAGCAGGGCCTCGCCGTCCACCAGGACGCCCGCGTCGATCAGGCGCCGTGCCTCGGACCAGTAGAACCGGGAGGCCAGGTCCGCGGACGGCAGCCGGCCCTCCGGAAAGCCCATCGACCGCAGGATGATCTCGCCCTCGTGGGGGTTGATGACCCGCTCCAGCTCGTTGTACAGCTCGTCCCTCACCGGACACCCTCCGTCGTCGCGCGCCTCTGCCCGGCCGGCCGGCGCCCTTCGCCGCCCGTCGTGCGCCGCGCCCCGGCCAGCTCCACGTACCGCAGCCCGCTTCCGTCCCGGCGGGCGACGGGCAGTACCTCGCGCGGCGCCACGCCCAGGGAGTCCAGCCGGGCCGCGGCCGGGGCGGAGCGCAGCCGGGTGGTGACGGCGGGCACGGGCGCCCGCCGCCGCACCGGCCTGCCGAACCCTGCCCAGGTGAGCGGCTCCTCGTCGGCGCCCACGTGGCCGAGCAGTTCCGCCACCGTGGCCCTGTGGTCCAGCGGCAGCACCGTCACGCCCCCGGGGCCGGGCAGGCGTTCGTGCAGGGGGCAGCCGGGGTCCGGCCGGTCACGCGGCCCGGGACCGGACAGCGGGACGGCCCCGGTGGCGACGTCGATGCGCAGCGGGCCCGCTGGCACGGGCAGGCCGAGCAGCAGGCGCACGGCGGTGCCGGCCAGCCAGGAGCCGACGAGCGCGGACACCGGCGCCGAGGCGCCGGCCGGGGCGAGCGGGCCGGGCGCGGCGCACGACCACGGGTCGTCCCGCACCGCCCGCTCCTCGGGGCCCAGTCCGCAGGCCCAGCAGCGGCCGCCGGGCGGGTACCAGCACATCTCGCCGCCCCACGCGTGCGTGCCGCCGTCGAGCATGCCCCTCCCGGCGAGCGTGCACCGGCCGGCCAGCGCGATCCGGGCAGCCCGGCTGTCCAGCGCGCCGACCACCAGGTCGGCCTCCCGCAGCTCCGCCAGGCCCGCCCCGGAGACGTGCGGCGCCTCGCGCGCGTCCACGGCGGTGTCCGGGGCGAGGACGGACAGCGCCTCGGCGACCACACGGGCCTTGGGCCGGCCGACGTCGGCGGCGCGGAACAGCGGGCAGCGGCTGAGGTTGCTGACGGCGACCACGTCGGGGTCGCACACCACGAGCCGTCCGACACCGGCCAGGGCCAGCGTCTGGGCCACCGTGTTGCCCAGCGCCCCGGCGCCCGCGAGCACGACCGTCGACCCGGCGAGCCGGCGCTGGTCCCAGCCGGGCACCAGCCCGTGCCGGGCGTAACGGCCCTCCGCGGCCGCGCCCGCGCCGGTCACTGCGCGTCCCGCTGGGCGTTCAGCATCAGACAGGGGACCGCCGGGTGCTGTGCCTTCCAGTCGTCGTAGCAGACGAGGCCGTGGTCCGGGTCGCGGTGGACGGCGCAGGCGCAGGCGGGTGCGTGGGGCGAGCAGGTGCAGTGGATGACCACCTCGTCGGGCCGGAAGGTGTGGCCGCACACCCAGCACCGGTGCCGCGTGGGCGCGCCGTCCCCGGGGCCCGGGTGCAGCCGCAGCAGCGGGTGGCCCCGGCGCAGCCGTACGGTGCTCAGCTCGGGCGGCGGCGGATTGGCCTCGTCCAGCCCGCGGTGGAACTGCTCGGCCACGGCCGACGCGGCCTCGCCGGTCCCGGGGTTGAGGCAGTCCAGCCGCCTGCTGTGGTGCTTGAGGACGACGCCGGGACCCGTGTCCGCGCGGTGGATGGAGATCTGCTCGCCCAGCCGGAAGGAGTGATGGCAGACCGGACAGGTGGTCCCGGCCCGGCCGAGCTTGCGCAGCAACTGCGAGGTGACGACGGTGACCTCCTCCTCCTGCGGCGGCCGCTCCTCCACGTCCTCGCCGTCCACCGGTGCGGCGAGGCCGGCCGCGTCGCGGCGCCCGCCGGCCTGGCCGAGCAGGAAGTCGTACGCCACCTGGCTCGGGCCCTCACCGGCGCCCTCGCGGGCCTCCGCCTCCGCGCGCTCGCGTTCCTGGCTGCGGCGGCGCCGCTCCGCCACGTCCACCCCCGGCGGGACCTGCACCCGCACCGGGCGGCGCCGCTGCTCCGTCATGCGCCGCCGCCCTCCGCCGGGCGCGGCATCCGGCGCAGGTCAGGGACGCCGCGCGGGCCCAGCGCGAGGCCCGCCCGGGCCTGGGCGAAGGCGCGGTCCAGGGGTTCGCCGAGGGCGAGCGCCGAGTAGTAGCCCCGGCAGAAGGCCAGCGCGTCCTCGTCGGCCAGCGGCTCGGCGGCGCCGATGACCTCCTGCGCGTACGGGGAGATCACGTCCAGGTAGCGTCCCAGGTGGCAGGCGTTGAGCACGGCGACCGTGACGCCGCCGACGGCGTCGAGGACGGTGGCGAGGGCCCGGGCGGACACCGGAGCCACCGTGCCGTCGTCCTCCTCCAGCAGGAGCAGGCCGTTCGGCGAGCCGTGCCCGGCGAAGTGCAGGATGTCCGGCTTGTGTTCGCTGATCGCCGGTACGACGTCGGCCCGGCGGGTCGCGGCCGACAGCCGGACGTTCAGGGTGCGCCGGCGCCCCCTGCGCGCGGCCTCCTCGATGGTGCGGAACTCGCGGCGCAGCTGCAGCTGGGACGGTCCCCTGGGGCCGGCGAGCAGACACAGAACGGTCAGCTCCTTCGGCGGTGCGCCGTCCGGCCGGACCGCCCCGCCGGCGCCCACCAGTTCGCTCAGCACGGCGTTCGAGGGGTAGTCCCGGTGCGCCGCGGCCAGAAGGTCCTCCAGGGTGAACGCGAAGGCACCGTGCTCGATCGCCAGACACGCCTGGAACCAGCTGCCGAGCGGCACCTGGGTGCCGCCGAAGTTCGGCAGCCGCGCCAGGTCCGCGCCCAGGCCGTGGAGGAGCTGCTGGGCGCCGACGGGGTCGGCGTAGAGCGTGGCGAGGACGCGCAGTACTCCGTCGCGGTGCAGCTGCCCCGCCGTCAGAGCCATCGGTGCCCTCCCCGTCGTCGTCGCGCCCGCACGGTGTCCCCGACTGTACCGGCCCGGAATGATCGCGGACTCGCCTTCATTCAACCGAAGTTGATCGGCCGTCAGACGCCGTGGAGATCCCGTGCACTCGATCAGGGGGCTGTGTCCGAAGCGGGGGCACGGGGCCCGCGTTCTGTGATAGTTGGTGTTCGGGGCGGGCCCGGCGTCACCGCATGGGGCCCGGCGGGGCCCGGACGGGGAGGAGGGGCGGGGTGGAGGAGTTCCGCGGGCGACGGCCCGGCTCCGGCGACGGGGAAGAGGTGACCTTCGCCCTCCAGGCGGACCCGGGGGAGAACGCCCGGTTCGAACAGCCGCCCTTCCGTGTGCGGCGGTACCGCAGGATGCCCGGCCGCCACCCGGTCATGGTGCAGGAGGCCGTCGGCCCCGAGGCCGAGCGGCGCATGCGCCGGCACGTCCGGCTCTTCGGCAGCCTGGCCGACTTCCACGGCCCGCACCTGCCCCGGCAGCTCGCCCACGTCCTCGCCCACGACGACACCACCCGTCCCCACCGGCTGCTGCTGGACTGCCGCGGCGAACGGCTCGCCGACCTCGGCTCCCCCGACCGGCTGCACGGACCCCGGCTGCGCACCGTCGTACGGGACCTGTTCGAGGCCGTCGCCGGACTCCACGAACCCCGCCTGGTGCACGGCCGGATCAGCCCCGAGCACCTGTGGTGGGACGACACCGACGGCCTGCAGCTGGCCGGACTGGACGGCGCCGTCCACGCCACCGAACCGCTGCCCGAGCGGCCGGCCACGCAGTGGGACGCGCCGGGCTTCCGGCCCGGTCTGCCGGCCGCGGCCGAACAGGACGTGCACAGCGCCGCCCTCGTCGCGTTCTGGATCGCCACCGGCGAGACCCTGCCGCGCGGCGCCTCCCGCGAGCATCTGCACGCGCTGCTCGGACAGGGCCACGAGGACTGGCTCCAGGAACTGCTCCGCTCGGCGTTCCCGCTCGGCTCCGCGGGTGCGGCGCCGGCCCGCGAACTGGTGCGCCTGCTGGCGGACGGAGACGAACCGTCGGGACTGTTCGAGCGCCCGTTCGCCGAGCGGCTGCGCCGCCGCGAGGCCGTGGCCCGCGAGGAGTTCCGCGCGTTGCGCGCCCGGCAGCGCACCGACGGCGCCGGACGCCCCCGAGCGGTGGTCGCGCCCGCCGTGCCCGGCACCCGGCGGCCGGGCTGGTGGCGCCGGATCCCGCTGCGCCCGCGGTCCGGGCGGCCCACCGCCCGCGGCCTCGTGGTCGAGTGCCCCATGTGCCTGAGCGAGCTGGACTGGGACACCGCCGAGCGCGTGGTGCTCGACGAGGCCCGCGGCATGGTGCCGGAGGCGGAACTGACCCCGCCCGGCGACGCCGCCCGGGACGCCCAGCTCGCCCGCACCTACGTCGTCTGCCCCGGCAACGACGACGTGCCCCGGCACGAACTTCCCTACCGCTACCCCACGTTCGGCACGGAACCGGTGCGCATCGGACTGGTCGGGGCCTCCACCACCGGCAAGTCCCACCTGCTGGCGGCCATGATCGACCAGGCCCGCAAGTCCACCGTCATGGCCCGGTTCGGGCTGCGCGTCGAGGCCCTCGACCCACAGCGCTACCACCGCTACCTCGGTGACGTCGTCACCCCGTTCATCGACGGCCGCCAGGAGCTGCCCGCCACCGCCGACCGGCCCGACCTGCGCTACTCCACCGGACTGATCGTCACCGACGAGCACTCCCGGCGCTCGCACAGCGTCATCTTCTTCGACGTGGCCGGCGGCCGGCTGGAGCGCACCGGCCGGGAGTCGGACTTCCTCAACCGGCTCAGCGCCCTGCTGTGCGTGGTCGACCCCACCCGCGTCGAGGGACTGACCGGGCACCGCGGCACGACCGGGCGCGACCCGGCCTTCGAACACGTCCGGCAGCGGCTGCGCCAGCAGCTGGCCGACCCCGCCGTCCCCTTCCTGCCGGTGCCCTGCGCCCTGGTCGTGACCAAGTGCGACCTGCTGCGGTTCCGCGGCTACCGGGAGATCGACGGCTGGCTGCACGAGAAGCCGGACGCCGAGGGCGACCTGAGCACCGTGGAGCAGGAGAGCGAGGACGTGTACGCGTTCCTCGGCGCCCGCGGCGGCGGCGACTGGCTGCAACTGGCCGGCGAGTGCCGGAACTCCACCCTGCACCTGGCCTCCGCCACCGGATGCGGCCCCCGGGAGCAGTCCGACGCGAGCGCGCCGCGCCGCTTCGACGAGACCCTGTTCCGCCAGCACCGGGTGCTGCGGCCGCTGCTGTCGCTGCTGGCGATGCAGGGCGTCATGACCGGCCCGGCCGCCGACGCCGTCCTCGGCGGAGGGGGACACGGCGCATGAGCCTGCCCGAATACGCCGGCCCGCGCGCCGACATGACGGTCTACCGCTGGTCCGAGCGGTCCCTCACCGGACGCGGCGACGTCGGACCCGTCACCACCTCGCTCGACCGGGACGCGCTGCTGCGCTGGAACAGCCGCATCGAGAACATGGTCTGGGCCACCCAGGACCACCCCGGCGACACCACGCCCGGCTTCGTCTACGTCCGTTACGAGGACGAGGCCGCCGTCCTGCGCAAGCTCCCGGTGCGCGACCCGCACGGCCGCTCCGGCTCCACCCTCACCCACGTCCTGACCGGCCCGGCCGCGGGCGTCGACCTCCATCTCGCGCTGGCCGCCTGCCGCAGCGACTGGGACGACTGGCTCCCGCCCCGCGCCCGCCAGTCCGCCCTGCTCGGCGGCCACGCCGGCCCGGGCCACGACGCCGGGCGGCTGCCGCCCGTGCCGCTGGGCAACGTGCGCCGGCTGCTGCTGGAGCAGGAACCCCTGCTGGACGCTCTCGACGCGGCGGCCGAGGACCTGCCCGACGCCCTGCTCGCCCGGCTCGCCGAGGCCCTCATGGCGGAGCCCGGCACGCCCCTGACCGTGATCGGCTCACCGGTGCCCGGCGAGGTCGTGGTGCACGCCCTCGCCGGTCTGCTGGGCCGCGTCCTGGCGGGCGGCTGGACCTTCGCCACCCGGGAGGAGAACGACGGGGCCAAGGACCTGCCCCGCTTCGTGTTCGTCCGCGGCGACGGCGCCGGCGTCCCGCACACCGGCCGGCGCCGGATCGACGCCACGGCCGACGCGGGGCCGGGCGGACCGCTGCGCGACCAGGCCGCCCGGCTGATCGCCTTC
This sequence comes from Streptomyces griseicoloratus, assembly GCF_014534645.1. Classification (GTDB taxonomy): domain Bacteria; phylum Actinomycetota; class Actinomycetes; order Streptomycetales; family Streptomycetaceae; genus Streptomyces; species Streptomyces griseicoloratus. The sequence continues at coordinate 275,952 of NZ_JACVQF010000199.1, read as the reverse complement.
CGGCGCCGCCGCGGACCCGACGCCCTGACCCGGCTGCTCCCCGCGCAACCGCTGGCCAGCTCCGCACAGGTCGCGGACTGGGTGACCCGGCACCAGGTCGCCCCCGGCGTGATGAGCGACGTCACCAGCCTGCTGGAGGCCGCCCCGCACGGCGACCTGTCGCCGGAGGAGGACGCCTACCTGCGCAACCCCGCCGCCGTCCCCCGCGTACAGATGGAACTGCGACGCATGAGCGAGGGACACCTGGCCCGGCTGCTCACCACCTGGCGGACCCGCGGCACCGCGACCCCGTCCCTCCGGCACCTGCTGCGCGAGATGTACGTCGAGGCACTGCACCGCTGCTTCGACGCCGCCGTGCACGGCGGCACGTCCGAACTGGAAGGCGTGCTCGCCGCCGGCCCGCCCGACGGGCGGCTCGTCCAGGAGGTGCTGGACCACCGGATGGAGCTGGCCGGGCGCCGCGGTGAGCCCTTCGACGTGCTGCCCATGTTCCGCGCCGCCGGGCGGATCGGCATCCCGGTGGCGGAGCTGGACGACCTGACGGACGTGCTCGTGGACCGGTTGGCCACCGCCGACCTGCTGGGCGAGGTCGACCGGATCAGCCGCGTCGCCCCCGCGCAGGCCCGCGCCCTGCTGGCCCGCTGCGCCCGGCGGCGCGGCTCGTCACGGCAGCGCCGCGACCCCTTCGACGTGCTGCGCCGCACCCGGTTCCTCGCCGACGCCGTGGACCGCATGGCGCCCCACGCCCCCCGGCAGGCCGTGGACCTCTACCGCCTGCTGCTGTCGTGCACGGTGGGGGACTCCCCGGGCCAGCGGGAGGTGCTCGCCGTCCTGGAGGCGGCCGGGCACTCGCCCTCGCCCGCGCTGCTGCGGGCACTGCTCGACACCTGCCGGCGCGGGCGCGCCCAGGACCTCGTCGCCGGTGTCGTCGTGGAGCAGTACTTCCGCGAGCACCTGCCCGGCACACCGTACGACGGGGAGCACGGTGCGCCGTCCCCCCGCGACCCCTGGCACTGAAAGCGCGCACCGAGCCGTGCCCCGCACTCGCGCACCGCATCTCTGCACCGGGAAAGAGGTCAGGTCTTGGCCAGCAGGAAGCCTGTGAAACCCGAGTCTCCGCCACCGGCCCCCGCACCCTCGCCCTCGGTGGGCGCGGCAGCCGAGCGACTGGAGACGCTCGCCCTGCGCTGCCCCGCGGACAGCAGCGGCCGCGAGGTGCTGGCCTGGATCGCCGAGGACGCCCGCGCCGGCGGGCGGGCCCTGGCCGGTGTCAGCCTGCTGGACGCCTATCCGCCCGAGGCGCTGGTGCCGGACGCGCCGCCCCGGCACAGCGGGCTGATCGCCACCCTGGGCACCCTGCGGGACGTGGCCGTCTTCGTGCCGATCGTGCTGACCTGGCTGTCGCTGTGGTTCGCGTTCGAGGACTTCATGGACGCGCCGCGGGGCACCAACTTCGTCCAGCTGTGGGCCGAGGGCTTCGGTGGCACGGCGGTGTTCATCGTGGTGCTGCTGATCAGTGGGGTCGTCCTGGTGACCCTGTGGCTGCAGCGCCTGGAATGGGCCGCGGAACGCGACGCCTCGCGGGCCGCGCTGCGGCAGGAGGTCGCCGGGCAGCTGGCCGTCGTCACCATGGAGCTGGCCAGGCACGCCGTCCTGGAGGCGGCGGCCGTCCCGGCGGGCCAACTCGTCGGCATCGCCCGGGACATCACCAGGAGCACGGCCGAGCTCTCCCGCACCATGACGCACAGCGCCGACCGGATGGCGGAGATCTTCGCTCCGGGCCCGGAGGGCAGGTTCGTCGCCGCGCTCGACCAGTGGACGCGGTCGGCGGGCGAGCTGAGGGAGATGGGCCGGTCCCTGACCGTGCCGCACGAACTGCTCCGGGACTTCGCCCGGATGCGCGACGAGCTGCGCGCCGACGAGGAGGCGACGCGGCAGTCCCTGAGCCGCCTGCTGACCGAGCTGCGCAAGGCGGCGGGCAGCTCCCAGGAGGCCAACCGCGTGCACGCCACCGTCGCGGACGAGGTCTCCGAGACCACCCGCAAGGTCGGCGAGGCGATGCGGCTGTTCGTCGACAACAGCCAGCGGCTGTACGCCTACATGGAGGAGCTGGAGCGCGTCCTGGCGCTGCTCGAGACCGGCCGTACGGGCGGCGTCCCGGTCGGCGCGGCCATGACGAACTCCGACGGGTACGCCGACGGTTACGCGGGCGCGGACGGATACGGCGGTCCCCCCGGGGACGGCCAGGGCAACCACGACGGCCGGCCGGCGACCGGCGGCCCAGGCGGCCACCCGGGTCCCCCGCCCGGGACGGGGCCGGCCGCCCCGGACGCCGGAGGGATCGCGCCGCCGCGCCGGCCCAGTGACGACTGGTACGGCGAGGGGCCGAGGTGAACCGGCACCTCCGTCGCCCCGGCCCCGGTATCGCCCCGCGCCATCTGGCGGGCTGGCTCTTCGCGGACCTGTTCCTGGTGCTGTTCGTCGTCGCGCTCGGCATGGTCGTCTCGGACGGTCCGGGCCGGCCGGTGGCCGACGCGTCACGGAAGCCGTCGCCGTCGGGGACCGCCTCGCCCTCCCCGTCACGCACCGAGAAGGGCCCCACCGGACTGGACCCGAAGCGGCACGTGTTCGGCGTCCGGCTGTCCGGCGGCGCGACCGGGCGGGCGGCGGGCGACGGCTCCCTGAGCGCGGCCGACCGGCAGAGGATCGTCGCCGCTCTGGACAAGGAGGTGCGCCGCAGCGGCAAGGGACGGCGCATCGGCATGGTCATCACGTTCGGCGTCGGCCCCCAGGCCATGCTCGGCGCGGCGACCGACCTCGCCGAGGACGTCAACCGCACCCTCAAGTCGCGCCGCCCGAACGCCTTCTGCGGCGGCAACGTGGGCACCCGGCCGTTCTGGTCGGGAGGGCAGCCGGACCGCGTGGAGATCGAGGTGTACTACATCAACGCCTGCGAGGCCGAACGGTAGGCGGGCGACTGCCAAGAGGAGGACCAGGATGACCGAACCCGACGGCCGCAGCAACCCGGACCAGCCCGAGCCGGGCAGCGTCCGCTACGACGAGCAGGGCAGGGTGGAGTTCTACGACGGCACCGAGTGGAAGCCGTACGGAGCCGTCACCGATGCCGACGAGCCCCCGGTGTTCAGAGACGAGATCACGGCCGCCTTCGAAGCCGAGGTGCCCGGTCCGGCGGAGCCGCGGTGAGCCTGACCGAGGGGCAGCCGCCCGGCCCGGACCCGGCCGAGCCCGCCGCCGCGGTGTCCGCCGCCCAGGCGGCCGTGGCCGACATGCGGGCCACGGCACGATGGATCATCGCCGCCTTCGCCGCCACCGGTTCGGTGCTGCTCGGCGGACTGCCCCTCGCGGGCATCGGCAAGGTGGAGGGCGGCCCGGACACGGCGCTGGCCACGGGCGGGCTGGCCATGGCGGTGCTCGGCGTGGCCTGGGCCATCTGGCACACCAGCGAGGCCCTCACCCCGAGGCTGACCACCTTGCGCGTGCTGACCGACCCCACCCCGCGCGAGGCGCGCGCCCTGAAGGACCTGCACGCCGACCTGACGGCCGCTCCCCGGGCGTTCTACGGCCCCTTCGGCACCACGCCGGGCGAGCTGGACGCGGCCTGCCGGCTGCATGCCACGGTCGCGGCGCGCCTGGAGGAACTGCTCGTCCACGAGACCGACGACACCCGCCGGGCGGAGGCCACGCACCGGCTGGGCCTCGCCCGTGCCAACGCGGAGCAGGCGCTGCGCCGGCGCCGGGCCCTGCTGGAGCTCGCCCACGCCTGGCAGGTGCGCGGGGCGCTGCGCCGGGCTCGGCTGCACACCGTGGCCGGGGCGTTCGCGGTCGTCGCCGGAGCGGTGGTGTTCCTGCTGGCGACGACCTCGTGACGGCCTCAGACCACCGCGGCCATCTCGGTCTGCAGATCCGTCGCCTTGCGCAGCGGACCGCGCATGACGACGACGAACATGGCGAACGCCGCCCCCACACCGGCGCAGGCGAGCGCGGTGGCGAGCGCGCCGCGACGCCGGCCATCGCCACCGTCGCGTAGGGCACGGCTAGCGGGGCGTCGGGAGTACAAGGACGCTGACGTACCGTCGGCTCAGTCGGCCCGGTGGGGTGCGAGGCGAGGGATCTCGATGGCCGGGCAGCGGTCCATCACCATCTCCACACCCGCGGCCCGGGTCCGGTCGTACGCGGCCTCGTCGACGACGCCGAGCTGGAACCACACGGCCGCGGCGCCCTTGGCGACCGCCTCGTCGGCGACCGGTCCGGCCAGGTCGCTGTTGACGAAGACATCGACGACGTCCACGTCGAAGGGGATGTCCGCGAGGGAGGCGTAGCCCCGCTCGCCGTGCACCGTCTCGGCCTTGGGGTGCACCGGCACGACCCGCTTGCCGAAGCGCTGCAGCACCTCCGCGACGCCGTACGCCGCGCGCCGCCGGTTCGACGACAGGCCGACCACGGCCCAGGTGTCGCCCAGCTCGGTGAGAATCCTGCGGACGGTTGCGTCGTCGCCGTACATCCGGCGCCTCCTCGATCTGTGGAACGGACCCGGGCCCGCGAACAAGTCCCGGCCGGCTGTCTCGGCAACACCCGGCTGTCCCCTCGACAACGGACGACGGCGCACGGTGATTCCCCCGGCACGATTCCCTGGGCACGCGGACGCCGGACGCGCGCTCCCGGTGCGCCGGGGGCCCGGCCCGCCTAGGCTCACCCCGTGCTGCGCATCATCGACGCCCGGACCGGTGAGCCGGTTCCCGCCGCCCCCGCCCGTCGCGGCCCCACCCGCGTGGAGGCGCACGCGCAGGGCCGCGACGCCACCGGCCTGCGCGTGCTGCTCGTCGCCGACCTCCTCGTCCGCGCCCTGGAACTCGGCGGCACCCCCGTGTGGGCGCTGCTGACCGACGCCGAGGAGCGGGCGGAACTGCGGGCGGACGCCGCCGCCCTCGGCATCCGGCCCTTCGAGGACGGCCGAGACGCCGGCGCCGGACCGGGCAGGGCCCAGACCGTCCGTGTCGTACGCGAGGGTGGCGCGGCCACGGACGGGGCAACGGTCACCGTCGCGGCGGTCGAGCCGGCGGAACCGGATGGCATGGAGTCCGCCGGCCCAGACGCCCTGCGCATGGCCCTGCTCGCGCGGCGCCGGAACGTGCCGGTGCGGCTCGACGCGGCCGTGCTCGGCGACGCCCGTGCCGCCCTGCTGCGCCGGCGCCGGGCGGTCGCGGACTGGGCGCGGCAGCCCTCGCGCCCCGTCCCCGACAAGGTCCGCGACCGGCTCCGGGCCGCCTGGGAGGACGACCTCGACACCCCCGGTGTCCTGCGGATCCTGGACGAGGTGGCGAGCGATCCGGACCTCCCGGACGGTGCCCGTTTCGAGATCCACGCCTACGCCGACCGGTTCCTCGGGCTCGATCTCACCCGCGACCTGGGATCCTCCGCATGATCGCGCGTCCCGGGGCCGGACCGCTGCGCCGCCTGGTCGTCCTGCGGCACGCCAAGTCGGCCCGCCCCGCCGGTGTCGCCGACCACGACCGTCCCCTCGCCGGGCGCGGCCGGCGCGACGCCCCGGCCGCCGGGCGGGCGCTCGCCGAGGCCGACTGCCTGCCGGACCTCGCCCTGTGCTCCACCGCCGTGCGCGCCCGCCGGACCTGGGAGCTGGCCTCCGCCCAGTGGGGCACCCCGCCGCCGGTGCGCCACGACCCGCGGCTGTACGCCGCGGACGTGCCCGGACTGCTGGCAGTGGTGCGCGAGGTGCCGGCCGAGGTCGAGACGCTGCTGCTGATCGGGCACAACCCCGGCCTGGAGGACCTGGTCCTGACCCTGGCCGGCGACGACCTGGACCACGCGCTGGACCGGCTCCGGGTGAAGTTCCCCACGTCGGCGATCGCCGTACTGGCCTGGCACGGCGCCGCCTGGCGGGACCTCGCCCCGGGCGCGGCCCTGCTCACGGCGATGACGGTGCCGAGGGGCGCGAAAGGGTGAGCGCATAGGCTGGCCGGATGCAGGACGAGTACCGCACGGTCGCCCGCGCGGGCGTGCACGAAACCGAGATCAACCGCTCGCGCTTCCTGTGCGCCCTGGCCCCGGCGGCCACCGAGCAGGAGGCCCAGCAGTTCATCGCGGCCGTGCGCAAGGAGCACGCCGACGCCACCCACAACTGCTGGGCGTACGTCATCGGCGCCGACGCCGCCGTCCAGAAGGCCAGCGACGACGGCGAGCCCGGCGGCACGGCCGGCGTCCCCATGCTCCAGATGCTGCTGCGCCGCGACATGCGGTACGTCGTCGCCGTCGTCACCCGCTACTACGGGGGCGTGAAGCTCGGCGCCGGCGGACTCATCCGCGCCTACGGCGGAGCGGTCGGCGAGGCGTTGGACACCCTCGGCACGCTCACCCGCCGCCGGTTCCGGCTGGCCACGGTCACGGTCGACCACCAGCGGGCCGGCAAGCTCCAGAACGACCTGCGGGCGACCGGGCGCACCGTGCGTGACGTGCGGTACGCCGAGGCCGTCACCATCGAGATCGGCCTGCCGGACGCCGACGTGGACGCCTTCCGCGCGTGGCTCGCCGACACCACAGCGGGGACGGCCGGGTTCGAGCTGGGCGGAGAGGCGTACGGGGACGCCTGACAGCGGCCGGTGCCTAGAGGACCGCGATGCCGAGCGGGCGCCGCCCGACCGGCAGGCGCGTCACCTCACCCGTGCCGACGTCGACGACGCTCAGGCCGTTCCAGTAGCCGTCGCGGGTGAAGCCGCCGGAGACGTAGGCGGTGTCGCCGTCGGCCGACAGGGCCACGTCCTCGTGCGGACCGTCGAGGGGGACGACGCGTTCGCGGCCGTCGGGGGTGCGGACGGTCAGGGACGGCCCGTCGTCCTCGGACGGGTCGATCGGGCCGGTACCGACCGCGAAGAGGGTGCCGTCCTCGCCCGCCGTCACACCGTGCTGGTGGGTGTTCGCGGTCATGCGCTCGATGCGCACCCGGCCGGTGCCCGGGTCGACCACCGCGAGACGCTCGCCCTCGAAGGGCAGCAGCAGGGCGCCGTCGGACGGGCGTACGGCGGTGTAGTGCGGCTTGAGCCAGGAGCCGAGGCCGCCCTCGGTGCCGTACGGGGCGACCTCGATGCGGCGGGTCGTCCAGTCGCCGGTGTCGACGACGGTGATGTCGAAGGAGTCGTGGTTCGTGGCGTAGACGTGCCGGCCGTCGCGGGAGACGTCGACGTCGAAGGGGCGGCGGCCCACCGGCACGGTCGCCGTCACCTTCCGCCGCCCGGTGTCGATGACCTCCAGTGTGCCGCGCCCGCCGGGGACGTTCACGCCGACGTAGACCCGCCCGCCGTCCGGGGAGAGCACGATGCCCATGCCGCCGCCGCGGTACTCGCCGGTGGTCACGGGGCCCGTGTCCGTCGTGTACGGGATCAGCGCGGTGCGCTCGCGGGTGCGGGTGTCCACCGCGGCGACGCCCTGCGCGGTCGCCACCCATGCCGTGCCGTCGTCGCCGAGCGCGATCCCGTACGGCGCGGTGCCGACCCGCACCGATCCCAGGTCCGCCGCCGCGCCCCGCCGGGACGGATCGACGAAGGTGACCGTGTCCGCTCCGAAGTCGGTGACCAGCAGGGTGCCTTCGGGCGTGCGAGCCGGGGCGGATCCCGATGGCGTGGATGCGGGCGGGGCCGACGCCGGTGGTGCCGATGCGGACGGTGCGTCCTGCCCGCCGTCGCCGGGCGCGCACCCGGTGAGCATCGCCACGGCGGCCAGTGCGGCGAGCGCGCCCGTGGCGGTGTGCCTGATCATCGCTGCCCGTCCTTCCCGCCGACTCCGGCCACCCGCTCCTCGGCCCGCCGCAGCATGTCCGCCATCTCGCGGAAGCCGAGGCGTTCGGCGTGGGTGCGGGCCGTGACGCCGTCCCCGTCCGGCAGCAGCGGGTCGGCGCCCGCCGCGAGCAGGGCCTCCACCACCTCCTGGTAGGGACGGGTGCCGTCCCCGAGGAGCACCGCCTCCAGCAGCGCCGTCCAGCCCAGCCGGTTGACGTGGTCGACGTCCATGTCCGTCTCGGCGAGCACGGCCCGTACGTACGGCACGTGGGCGCGCTCGGCGGCCGGGATCACCGACACACCGCCGAAGCGGTTGGTCAGCGTCACGTCGGGACCGCCGGGCAGCAGGGCCCGCATCATCGGCACGCTGCCCGTGACACCGGTGACCAGCCACGCGCTGTCCTCGCGGGAGTCCTGCGCGTTCACGTCGGCGCCCGCCGCGACCAGCAGTTCGGCGACCGCGACGTGGCCGGCCAGGGCGGCCCGCAGCACCGGCGTGCGGCCGACCGCGTCGCGTGCCTCCGGGTCTGCGCCCGCGGCCAGCGCTTCGCGTGCGGCGGCGACGTCGCCGCGACGGGCGGCGGTCAGCAGGGCGATGTCATGGGGGGATGGTGACTTTTCGCTCATGGCAGGATTCCTTCGCAGGGGAGCGGACAACAGGACCGCACCGAGGCGCGCGCTCACTCCGCGATGCTCGGCGGGCATCAGCTTCCGTCGCCCAGCGCCGCGACTCCGGCCCGGGCGAACTTCTCGTCCAGGTCGCCGGAGGGGGCGCCGGCGACGCCGACGCCCGCGACCGGCGCGTCGTCGTGGGCGACCGGGGCGCCGCCGCCGAGGAACAGCGTGCCCGGGATGTCCTTCAGGTTCGGGGCGTTCTCCAGGCGCTTGGCCAGCTCGGAGGTGGGGGCGTTCCAGGAGACCGCGGTGAACGCCTTCTTCACGGCCGACTCGTACGACTGAGGGCCGGCGCCGTCGCCGCGCAGGGTGACCAGGGTGTTGCCGTCGCGGTCCACCACCGCCACGCTCACCCGCTGCCCCTCCTTCTCGGCGGCGTCCAGCGCGGCCCGGGCGGCGTCGGTGGCCGCCTCGACCGTGAGGTGGGTGCTGGTGGTCACGGCCTCGGACCGCACCGCGACCGGGGCGGCCGCAGGGGCGGCGGACGTGGTGTCGGCGGTGGCCGAGAACGCGCCGAACGCCCCGGCGCCGACCGCCGCGACGCCCGCGGTGGCCGCTATGGCCTTGGTGCGGGCGGAGAACTTCTTGGCCCTGTGCTGCATGGCAGGCAACTCCCTGTCGTATCGCGTCGTCGACGCGCTGCGCTTCTTGCGCCGTGCCCCCAGCCTCCGCCCGCCGAGGGCGCGCACCGGTCGGCGCACCGGCTGGTACGGGCGGGCGGAACGGCTGACGGCCCTGTCATCCGATCGGCTGACCCGCGGGACCGGATCGAGGCCGGTCTGCTCGCCGACGAGATCGATCTCGGGATCGCCTTCGAGGGGCCCCGCGCCGCCGGCATCACCGCCCAGGCCCTGTTCACCGAGCACCTGAGCCTGGTGGTGACGGCCCATGGCGGGGACCCCGAGGCAGAGAGGCCCCTGCCCGTGGCGCGGCTCGCCGAGCAGCGGCTCGCGCTCCTCAGCAACGACATCGTCACCCGCGGCCACATCGACGGCTGCTTCGCCGAGCACCACGTCAGCCCGCCCATCGCCGTGGAGGCCAACTCCATCCAGGCCCTCACCGAGATCGTGCAGCGCACCCCCTCGCCGGCCACGGTGCTGCCCGACGCCGTCACCGACGACCACCCCCACCTCCGGCCCGTCGCCCTCGATCCGCCGCTGCCCGCGCGCAGGGTGACCCTGCTGCGCCGGGACAGCGCGTACCACAGCGCGGCGGCCCGCGCCTTCGCGGAGCCGGCGGCCGGGGCTACGCACCGGCCCGGGCGCGCCGCGGCGGCCGGCTTCCGGCGGGCCCCGCGGCCGCCCGGCGGTCGATGGCACACTGAGGCCCGTGGGGGAGCAGGTACCGGCAGGCGTTAGCGTGGTCGGTGCCCACAGTGCGGACCCGACCGGTCCGGCACGGGGTTCCGGAAGTGGAGTGAGGGGAAGCATGCGGGTCGGAGCGGCGCCTTGAGGATTCTGCACACCTCCGACTGGCACCTCGGCCGGGCCTTCCACCGGGTGAACATGCTCGACGCCCAGTCCGCGTTCATCGACCACCTGGAGACGGCCGTGCGCGACCACGGCGTCGACGCCGTGGTCGTCTCGGGAGACGTGTACGACCGGGCGGTGCCGCCGCTCGCCGCGGTCGAGCTGTTCGACGACGCCCTGCACCGGCTGGCCGGCCTCGGCGTGCCGACGCTGATGATCTCCGGCAACCACGACTCGGCCCGCCGCCTGGGCGTGGGCGCCGGGCTCATCGGCCGCGCCGGCATCCACCTGCGCACCGACCCCGCCGGGTGCGGGACCCCCGTACTGCTGCCGGACACGCACGGGGAGGTCGCCTTCTACGGGCTCCCCTACCTCGAACCGGCCCTCGTCAAGGCCGAGTTCGGGGTCGACAAGGCCGGTCACGAGGCCGTGCTCGCCGCCGCCATGGACCGGGTCCGCGCCGACCTCGCCGCCCGCGCGCCGGGCACCCGGTCCGTCGTCCTCGCGCACGCCTTCGTCACCGGCGGCGAGCCCAGCGACAGCGAGCGGGACATCACCGTCGGCGGAGTGGCCGCCGTGCCCTCCGGCGTCTTCGACGGCGTCGACTACGTGGCGCTCGGGCACCTGCACGGCTGCCAGACCATCACCGACCGGATCCGCTACTCCGGCTCCCCGCTGCCGTACTCCTTCTCGGAGGCCGGCCACCGCAAGAGCATGTGGCTCGTCGACCTCGGCGCGGACGGCTCCGTCGCCGCCGAGCGCGTCGACTGCCCGGTGCCGCGGCCGCTGGCCCGCCTGCGCGGCACCCTGGAGGACCTGCTCGCCGACCCGGAGCTCGCCCGGTACGAGGAGGCCTGGGTCGAGGCGACCCTGACCGACCCCGTCCGCCCCGCCGAACCCATGGCCCGCCTCACCGAGCGCTTCCCGCACACCCTGAGCCTCGTCTTCGACCCGGAGCGCGCCCCCGACGACCCGGCCGTGTCCTACGCCCGCCGTCTCGCGGGCCGTGACGACCAGCAGATCGCCGAGGACTTCGTGGCGCACGTGCGCGGAGCGGGCCCCGACGACCGGGAGCGGGCCGTGCTGCGGGACGCGTTCGACGCGGTGCGCGCGGACGAGACGGTGCGGGAGGTGGCCCGGTGAGGCTGCACCGCTTGGACATCACCGCCTTCGGGCCCTTCGCCGGATCGCAGAGCGTCGACTTCGACCACCTGTCGGCGGCCGGGCTGTTCCTGCTGCACGGCCCCACCGGCGCCGGCAAGACCTCCGTCCTCGATGCCGTGTGCTACGCCCTGTACGGCTCGGTGCCGGGCGCCCGCCAGGCCGGACAGGGCATCACCCTGCGCAGCGACCACGCCGAGCCCGGCACCCGCACCGAGGTGCGCCTGGAACTCACCGTCGCCGGCCGGCGACTGGAGGTCACCCGGCAGCCGCCGTGGGAACGCCCGAAGCGGCGCGGCAAGGGCATGACCGTCGACAAGGCCCAGACCTGGCTGCGCGAGTACGACGCGGTGGCCGGGGACTGGAAGGACCTCAGCCGCTCCCACCAGGAGATCGGCGAGGAGATCACCCAGCTGCTCGGCATGAGCCGCGAGCAGTTCTGCCAGGTCGTCCTGCTGCCCCAGGGCGACTTCGCGCGCTTCCTGCGCGCCGACGCCGAGGCACGCGGCAAACTGCTCGGCCGGCTGTTCGACACCCGTCGCTTCGCCGAGGTCGAGAAGCGCCTCGCCGAGCGGCGCCGCACGACCGAGGCCCGGGTGCGCGAGGGCGACGCCGCGCTGCTGGCCAACGCCCACCGCATGCAGCAGGCCGCCGGCGACGCCATGGAACTGCCGGAACTGGCCCCGGGCGATCCCGGCCTCGCCGAGGCGGTCCTCGGCGCCGCCGCCGTCGCCCGCAGCACGGCCGCCGAACAGCTGGCCGTCGCCGACTGCCGGCTCACCGCCGCCGAGTCCGCCCAGACCGCCGCCGAGCACGCCCTGGCCGGCGTACGCGAACAGGACCGGTTGCAGCGGCGGTTCGCCGAGGCGCGGGAGCGGGCCGAGCGGCTGGCGGAACGGGCCGGCGCGCACCGCGCGGCCGAGGAGCGCATGGCCCGCGCCCGCAAGGCCGAGACCGTGGCCCCCGCACTGGACCTGCGGGACGCCGCCGACGCCGAACACCGACGCACCGCCGACGCGGAGGCGCAGGCCCGCGCCCTGCTGCCGGACGCCTTCACGGACGCCGGCGCGGCCGGGCTGGCCGCCGCCGCGCGCCGGACCGCCGAGGAACTCGGCGGACTGGAGTCGGCCCGCCGGGCCGAACAGCGCCTCACGGACCTGCTCGCGGAGCGCGCCGGCCTGGACCGCCAGGAGCGCGCCGACGAGGACGTCCTGCACGAGGCGGAGAGCTGGCTCGCCGACTGGGAGACGACCCGCGCCGCTCTCCAGGCCCGCGTCGACTCCGCGCAGGAGGCCACGACCCGCGCCGAACAGCTCGCCGTCCAGCGCGAGCCCGCGCGGCGCCGGCTGGCGGCCGCCCGGCAGCGGGACCGGCTCGCCGCCGACACCGCCGACGCACGCCGGCAGGAGCTGGCCACCGCAGAACGCGCCGTCGAGGCCCGCGCCCGCTGGCTCGACCTCAAGGAACAGCGCCTGAACGGCATCGCCGCCGAACTCGCCGCGAACCTCACCGACGGCGAGCCCTGCGCCGTCTGCGGCGCCACCGAGCACCCCGCCCCCGCCCGCAGGACCGCCGGGCACGTCGACCGCGAGGCGGAGGAACGGGCCCTCGCCGCCTCCCGGCGGGCCGACGAGCAGCGCGCCGAGGCCGAACGGCGCCACGCCTCCGTACGCGAGGCGCTGGCCGCCGCCACCGCCGAGGCTGGGGGCACCCCCACCGACCGGCTGGCCGAGGAGGCCGAGGAGCTGGAGCGGCTGTACGCACGGGCGCGGGCGGAAGCCTCCGGGCTGCACGCCGCCCAGGAGGAGCTGCGCCGGGCGGAGCGGGAGCGCGAGCGGCGGATCGCCGCCCAGCAGGAGGCCGCCGTACGGGCCGCCTCCCGGGTGGCGAACCGGGAACGGCTGGAGCGCGAACGGGCCGCGCTGGAGCAGGAGCTGGCGCACGCCCGGGGCACCGCCGGCAGCGTGGCCGCGCGGGCCGCCCAGCTGGAGCGGCTGGCCGCGGACCTGACCCGGGCCGCCGAGGCGGCCCGCGCCGCCGAGGACACCGCCCAGCGCCTCAAGGAGGCCGACGCCCGCCTCGCCGACGCCGCCTTCCGCGCCGGTTTCGACACCCCGCACGACGCGGCGGCCGCGCTCCTCGACGACGCCGCCCACCGCGAACTGCAACGGCGGCTGGACGCCTGGCAGACCGAGGAGGCCGCGGTCCGCGCGGTACTCGCCGAGGCCGACACCGCTGCCGCCGCCCGGCAGCCGGCCGCCGACGTCGCCGCCGCGGAACAAGCGGCAGCCGACGCCGGCCGCCGGCTGCGCGAGGCGTCCTCCGCCCGCGACGCCGCCGCCCGGCGCTGCGCCGAGCTCGGCGTCCTGTCCGCCCGCGCCACGGACTCGGTACGCCGGCTGGCCCCGCTGCGCGAGGAGTACGAGCGCGTCGCCCGCCTCGCCGCCCTCGCCGCGGGCACCTCCGCGGACAACGAACGCAGGATGCGCCTGGAGTCGTACGTGCTCGCGGCCCGCCTGGAACAGGTCGCCGCCGCCGCGACCGTACGACTGCAGAAGATGTCCTCCGGCCGCTACACCCTCGTCCACTCCGACGACCGCACCGGACGCGGCCGCAGCGGCCTCGGGCTGCACGTCGTCGACGCCTGGACCGGCCGCGAGCGCGACACGGCGACGCTGTCCGGCGGCGAGACCTTCTTCGCCTCGCTCGCCCTCGCGCTCGGCCTCGCCGACGTGGTCACCGACGAGGCCGGCGGGGTGCGACTGGACACCCTCTTCATCGACGAGGGCTTCGGCAGCCTCGACGACCAGACCCTCGACGAGGTCCTCGACGTGCTCGACTCGCTGCGCGAACGGGACCGCAGCGTCGGCATCGTCAGCCACGTCGCCGACCTGCGGCGGCGGATCCACGCCCAACTGGAGGTCGTCAAGGGGCGGTCGGGGTCGGTGCTGCGGCAGCGGGGCGTGGGCTGAGACGCCTCAGCGGCCCACGGGGCGGCGGGGGAGCGGCGAGGAGTAGACGACGCTCGTCGTGACCGAACCCAGCGCGCCGATCCGGCCCGACACCTCCTCCAGGTGCCGCATCGAACGGGCCGCGACCTTGATCACGAAGCAGTCGTCGCCCGTCACGTGGTGCGCCTCCAGGATCTCGGGCGTGGCGGCGACCAGGTCGTGGAACGGCTTGTAGTTGCCGTTCGGATAGCGCAGCCGCACGAAGGCGAGGATCGGCATCCCGAGCCGGTCGGGGTCCACGACCGCCGCGTACCCCTGGATGATTCCCGCCTCCTCCATGCGGCGCACCCGCTCGGTCACCGCGCTCGCGGACATGGAGACGGCACGGGCCAGCTCGGCGAAACTGGCCCGCCCGTCGCGCTGGAGGACATCGAGGATGCGCCAGTCGGTGGCGTCCGGGGAATACGTGGTCATCCCGGATGGATAGCAGGGCGATCCCCGGCGGATCAAGAGTCGCGCCGGGGATCCTCCCTTCTGGGAGCCGCTCGCCGACCGTAGATTTCCGCTCAGGAGATCCACTCGGGAGATCCACCGAGGAAAGGCCGGACCATGAGTGCCACCACCGTCAATCCCGTGCTCCGCGTCGCTCCCGCGTCCCCGGCCGAGGCCGCCGCGTACTTCCGGGCGAGCCTCGCCTTCCACGCCGACGTCTCCGACGTCGCCGCCGCGCTCACGGTCGGCGGCGATCCCGGGTTCGTCCTCGTGGACTCCCGCTCCACCGAGTCCTGGGACCAGGGACACGTCCCCGGCGCGGTCCACCTGCCGACCGCGCTCGTCCCCGAACAGGCCGAGCGGCTTCTCGACCGGTCCGTGCCGGTCGTGACGTACTGCTGGGGCCCCGGCTGCAACGGCGGCACCCGCGCGGCCCTCGCCCTCGCCGAACTCGGCTACCAGGTCAAGGAGATGCTCGGCGGGTTCGAGTACTGGGTGCGCGAGGGCTTTGCGTACGAGACCTGGCAGGGCCGCGAGCAGCGCGCCGCCGATCCCCTGACCGCGCCCGTGGACGCGGCCGACTGCGGCTGCTGAGGGGCGCGCAGGCTCTGCCGCAAGGGCCGGCCGGCGGCGACGGCCACGAGGCCGTCGCCGCGCGCTTCCCCGCCGGGCGGTCCGGGGGCGGATTCAGGGCGACGAGCCGGTGTCAGAGCCGGGACAGCTCGTCCACCAGGTCGTCCAGGCCCAGCGACCCCTGGGAGAGGGCCGCCATGTGCCACGCCTTCGCGTCGAAGGCGTCGCCGTGCCGCCTGCGGGCGTTCTCCCGGCCCAGCAGCCAGGCCCGCTCGCCGAGCTTGTAGCCGATCGCCTGGCCCGGGATCGTCAGATACCGGGTCAGCTCGCTCTCCACGAAGTCCGCCGGACGGCTGCTGTGGGCGCCGAAGAACTCCTGCGCCAGCTCGGGCGTCCAGCACTCGCCCGGGTGGAACGGCGAGTCGGCCGGGATCTCCAGCTCCAGGTGCATGCCGATGTCGACGATGACGCGGACGGCCCGCATCATCTGCGCGTCCAGGTAGCCGAGCCGCTGCTCCGCGTCCGTGAGGAAGCCCAGCTCGTCCATCAGCCGCTCCGCGTACAGCGCCCAGCCCTCGGCGTTGGCGCTGACCATGCCGACGGACGCCTGGTAGCGGGAGAGGTCCTGAGCCACGTGCGCCCACTGCGCGAGCTGGAGGTGATGGCCCGGGACGCCCTCGTGGTACCAGGTGGACACCAGGTCGTAGACCGGGAAGCGGGTCAGGCCCATCGTCGGCAGCCACGTGCGGCCCGGGCGCGAGAAGTCCTCCGACGGAGGCGTGTAGTACGGCGCCGCCGCGCTGCCGGGCGGGGCGATGCGCGACTCCACCTTCCGCACCCGCTCGGCGAGTTCGAAGTGGGTGCCGTCCAGCGCCTCGATCGCCTGGTCCATCAGGCCCTGGAGCCACTCGCGGACCTCCTCGACGCCCTCGATGTGCCGGCCGTGCTCGTCCAGGTGCGCCAGCGCCACCCACGGCGTCTCGGCGCCGGGCAGGATCTTCTCCGCCTCCTTCTTCATCTCGGCGAGCAGACGGTGGTACTCGGCCCAGCCGTACGCGTACGCCTCGTCCAGATCCAGGTCGGTGCCGTTGTAGTAGCGCGACCAGCGGGCGTAGCGCTCCCGGCCCACCGTGTCCGGGGCGTCCTCGACGGCCGGTGCGTACACGTCGCGCATCCAGTCCCGCATCTCCACCACGGCCGCGGTCGCGCCCCGCGCGGCCTCGTCCAGCTCGGCGCGCAGCGCCTCGGGGCCGGCGGAGGCGAAGTCCTCGAACCAGCCGCGGCCCTCACCCGTGTCCGCCCACTCGCCGAGTTGGTCGACGAACGTGGCGGTCGGCCGCGGACCCGCGTACAGCTTGCGCTCCAGGCCCCGCGCCAGGGACTCGCGGTAGCCCGCGAGCGCGGCCGGCACCGCGCGCAGCCGCTCGGCGATCCGCGCCCAGTCCTCGTCGGTCCCGGCCGGCGTCACCGTGAAGACCTCGCGCACCGCGTGCGCGGGCGTGCCCATGTTGCCGACCGAGCGCAGGCCCTCCTCGGCCTCGTGCACGGCGAGTTCGGCGGTGAGCCGTTCGCGCAGCAGCCGGGCGCAGCGCCGTTCGACGTCGCTGTCCCCGCCGGGCCGGCGCTCGGCCTCGTCGAGCCGTGCCAGCGTGGTCCGCGCCAGCTCGGCCAGGGCCTCCTGTCCCGCGGGCGAGAAGTCGGGCAGACGGCTGGAGCACTCGGCGACGCCGAGGTACGTACCGGTGACCGGATCGAGGGCGACGAGCTCGTCGACATAGGCGTCGGCGACCTCTCGGGGCAGGGGGCTCTTGGTCTCTGACATGCGGACATCCTCATACGGATACCGGTGCCCCGTCAGCCCGCTGTGCCGGGACGTGTGCGGCCGCGGCCGGATTTCGCTCAGGGCGTGGCCCCCGGCGCCGCGGGCGGCAGCAGCGGCCCGCACTCCCACTGCTGGAAGATCAGCCGCGTCTCGACGCGGGCCACCTCGCGCCTGGCCGTGAACTCGTCCAGGACCAGCCGCTGCAGGTCCGCCATGTCCGCGACCGCGACATGGACGAGGTAGTCGTCCGGGCCGGTGAGGTGGAAGACCGTGCGTGACTCCGGCAACGCCCGGATCCGCTCCACGAACGGTCCGACCAGCTCCCGCCGGTGCGGCCGGACCTGCACCGACAGCAGCGCCTGCAGCCCCCGCCCCAGCTTGGCCGGGTCCAGTTCGAGACGGTGGCCGAGGATCACCCCGGCCCGCCGCAGCCGCGCCACCCGGTCCAGGCAGGTCGACGGGGCCACCCCGACCTGGGCGGCGAGATCGCGGTAGGTGGTCCGGGCGTCGTTCTGCAACAGCCGCAGCAGATGGAGATCCACCGGATCCAGTACGACAGATTCGGCCATGAGCCGAACGTAACACGGCCCGTGGCCCCGGCGGGCCGGTCGCTGTTCACTCTTCCGCCATGGACTCTGCGCGCATGCCCACGTCACCACCCGACGACGTACGCACCACCGCACCCAGGAGCAGGGCACTGGCCACCGAGGCCGTGCACGCCGGCCGCGACGACCTCGCCCGCCAGGGACTGCACGCCCCGCCCATCGACCTGTCCACCACCTACCCGTCCTACGACAGCCGCGGCGAGGCCGCCCGCATCGACGCCTTCGCCGCCACCGGCGCCGACCCGGACGGCCCGCCCGTCTACGGGCGCCTCGGCAACCCCACCGTCGCCCGTTTCGAGACCGCTCTCGCCCGGCTGGAGGGCACCGAGGCGGCGGTCGCGTTCGCCAGCGGCATGGCCGCGCTCAGTGCCGTCCTCCTCGTCCGGGGCTCGATGGGGCTGCGGCACGTGGTCGCCGTACGTCCCCTGTACGGATGCAGTGACCACCTGCTGACCGCAGGACTGCTCGGCTCGGAGGTGACCTGGACCGACCCGGCCGGCATCGCGGACGCGCTGCGCCCGGACACCGGCCTGGTCATGGTGGAGTCCCCGGCCAACCCCACCCTGGCCGAACTCGACCTTCCGGCCGTCGCCCACGCCTGCGGTTCCGTACCGCTGCTCGCGGACAACACCTTCGCCACGCCCGTCCTCCAGCGCCCCGCCGAACAGGGCGCCCGGCTGGTGCTGCACAGCGCCACCAAGTACCTCGGCGGACACGGGGACGTGATGGCCGGGGTGGTGGCCTGCGACGAGGAGTTCGCGGGGCGGCTGAGGCAGGTCCGGTTCGCCACGGGAGGCGTGCTGCATCCGCTGGCCGGCTATCTGCTGCTGCGCGGCCTCGCGACCCTGCCCGTGCGGGTGCGGGCCGCGTCCGCGACCGCCGCCGAGCTGGCCCGGCGCCTCGCCGCCGACCCGCGGGTCGCCCGCGTCCACTACCCGCGCATCGGCGGCGCGATGGTCTCCTTCGAGGTGCACGGCGACCCGCACGAGGTCATCGGCCGCGTCCGCCTGATCACCCCGGCCGTCAGCCTCGGCAGCGTCGACACGCTCATCCAGCACCCGGCGTCCATCAGCCACCGCATCGTGGACGCCGACGACCGCCGCGGCGCCGGCGTGAGCGACCGGCTGCTGCGGCTGTCGGTCGGGCTGGAGGACGCCGAGGACCTGTGGGCCGACCTGGACGGGGCGCTGGGGGAGCGGGCGGAGGCGATACCGCTGCGCGAGGCGCTGGCACGGACGGAGTGACGGCGCCCGGCGCCGCCGCCCGTCCTACTCCTTGCCGATCCGCTCCCCGTGCCGCGGCCGGGTCGCCGCCCGGGCCGCCGCGTCCAGGCGGGCGGTGATCACCAGGGTCCCCTCCTCGATCTGGTAGTCGAGGGGGAGGCCCAGTCCGCGCATCGCGGCGACCATGCCGGTGTTGGACGCCTGGGTCACGGCGTACACGCTCTCGCAGCCCGTCTCCGCGGCCATCGCCACGAGCCGGCCGAGGAGTTCGGCGCCGATGCCCCGGCGCTGCCAGGCGTCCTCGACGAGCAGCGCGACCTCCGTCTCGTCCCCGTCCCACAGCAGGTGGCCGAGCCCGACGATCCGCCCCGACGCGGTCTGCACGGCGAGGGTGCGGCCGAAGCGCGGGCTGAGCAGGTGGTTCAGATAGCGGTCCGCGTCGCCGACCGGACCGTGGTACCGCATCCCGAGCGTGCGCGCCGAGCAGCGCTCGTGCATCTCCTTCGCCGCCCGCAGGTCACCGGTGTCGGCCCGGCGGACGGTGATGTCGCTGCCCTCGGGGAGGGTCAGCACGTCCCGGCCGCGCGGGATGCGCGGACCGAGCCGGGCGTCCAGCTCGACCAGCGCCCGGGCCCGGGCGAACTCGGCCGGGGTGAACGGCAGATACGGCCGCTCCACGCTGATCACCCCGCCCTCCGGCGCGCGCAGCCGCAGCACGGTGTCGTCGAGCGCGCCCTCCGGCGGCACCCCCTCCGTCTCGGCTCCGCCGGCGGACGCGGGCAGCGACCGGATGGTGCACCGGCCCAGCAACTGCCGCAGCGCCAGCGGCAGCTCCGCCGCGTCCTGGGCCGTACGGGCCGCCAGCCCGAGGATCCGGGTCGGCGCGTCCACCAGGTCGTGGGCGTCGGCCCGCTCGACCCAGGTGTCCGTGCCGCCCGCCGCCGACACCACCCGGGTCAGCTCGGACCCCGCCAGCTCGCCCGGGGCACGCAGCAGGAACTCGTCCACCGTGCCCTCGGCCAGCGGATGCGTCTGCAGGCTCAGGATGTCCACCCGCCGGCCGGCGAGGGCCGTGCACAGCGCGGCCAGCGACCCCGGCGCGTCCCGGACCGTCGTCCGCATCCGCCACAGCGCGCTCTCCCCGGGGGCGGCTCCCGGCGCCGCCGGGACGGGGTCGGACGGCCCGGCCTGCCGCTCGGCGGACGGCGGCCGGGCGCCGGTATCGTCCGTCGGCGGGGCGTGTCCGTGGCGCCGTGACCACCAGGTGTGGAAGCCCGCCGTGGCGATCAGGGCGACCGCCGAGACGACCAGCAGCGCGGGCCCGTCCGGACCGTGCCCGACCAGGTTCGCCACCGCGTCCGCCACCGCGACCGCGGTGAACAGGGCGGAGAGTTCGATCACGTCCCGTCGCCAGTGGTGCACGGGGCGGCCGTGCCGTGCGCGCGTCACATCAGACATTTCTCGACTCATGCAGCCACTGTGAAGGAACGGTGTTGCGTGATCACGAACGCCTTGTGACCGATGGGTAAAGAGGCTTCTGGGCAGATTCCTGCCTCTTCTCCCCCGTGTGTCACCCACCTCTCCCCGTGTGTCACTCACCCGGCGTGTCGCTACGCGGCGGCCGTCCCGTCCGTCAGTGCGCTGCGCAGCCGGCGGGCCTGTGCCACCAGCCGGGACGAGCCGCGCCGGTCCGCCGCCCGTGCCAGGTGCGGCAGTTCGCCCCGGGCGCCCGACCGCTCGGCGCACTCCGCGGCCACGGCCAGCAGGTCCCCGAGTCCGCGGGCCGAGGGCACGGTCCCGTCCGTGGCGAGATCGGCGAGCAGGACGGGCAGGGTGTGGCGCAGCACGCCCCAGATGGTGGCGTTCGCGCCCGTCGCCGCGGCCGTCCGCAGCGACTCGGCGAGCCGTACCGGCTTCACCGCCCCGTGGCGCGCCAACTGCCCGAGGTCCGCGCCCAGCAGCCCCGGATCGAGCCGGCCGCGCGCCGCCAGCACCAGCAGGGCGTCCACCGCGGCGAGCCGGTCCTGCGCGTGCCGCGCCCCGAGCCCGTAGGCCACGCACAGGTGCACGGCCCCGCCGGCCTCGCCGTCCGCCTCGGCCAGGCGCGGCAGCGCCGCGGCGGCACCCCGGTCGTCGTCGACGGCCACCGTGGACACGTCCCGCAGGATCCGCGCGGCCACCAGCTCCGGGAGTTCCGGCAGCAGGGCCGGCCAGTGCCCGCGTACGTCCGCGTTCCAGTGACGGCAGTACCAGCGGTCCCGGAAGACGCTCACCGGGCCGCCCAGCGGCTTCAGGGGCGCCGGGAGGCCGTCCCGCAGTCCGGGCAGCTCGTCGAGCTCGATCAGGACGCGCGGACCCGAGGTCCGCCGGGACGCCGGCCGGGCGGGCCCCTCGGCGGTCAGCCACCGGGCGAGCCGTGTCCCCTCCTCCGTGCCGAGCGCCGCCGCGCGCCGTGCCGCTGTCACGGCCGCCGCCCGGTCCCCGCGCCGGACCCGCAGCAGCGCGTGGCCGAAATCGACGGCCGCGACCCGCGCGCCGAGGCGCCGGTAGGCGTCCAGGCGGTCCACCAGCTCGTCGGGTTCGAGCAGACCCGTGCTCCAGGTGGGTGTGGAGAGCAGGAACGGCAGCGGTTCGGTGCGGATGCGGTGGGCCACCTCCCACAGGCGGGCCTCGACGGCCCGGGCGAGTGCGTCGTGGACGCAGCCGCCGTCCGGCGCGGTGCCCTGCGGGGCCGGCTCCAGGGCCGAGGTGATCACCTTCCCGCGCAGCGTCGCCAGGAGCAGGTCGAGGGAGCTCGCCGGATCGAGCAGGTGGTGGTACCGGCCGAACCAGTCGGTCGCGCGGAGGTCGTGGCGTACTGAGGGGTCACCCCACCAGCGGCGCGCGATCAACGGTTCGAGCGTATCCAGCAGAGCGTCCCGGTCCCGGTGCACGTGCCGGACCAGCCCGTCCAGCGTGCGCTCGAAGGCGGCCACGTCAGCGCCGGACGCCATCAACGCGTTCACCTCCTCGGCGAGTTCGGCAGCCGAACCGGGCGCGGGCGCCAGGCGCACCGGCTCCGGTGCGGGCGGCAGCAGCTCCTCGTACACCACGGGCTCCGGCTCCGGTACCCCGGCGCCCAGGCTCCCTGCCGCGCGGACGCGCAGTGCCGGGATCAACTCACCCGCCGCCTCGGCCAGTTCGTCCCGCACCTCGGGGGCGGTGACCTTGCCGATATGGCGTTCCACCAGCTTCAGCGCCCGCTCCTGCACGTCGGAGTCCTCGTGCGCGAAGGCCCGGGCGACGGCCGGCAGCAACTCGCCGGCCACGGACGCCTCCCGGGTGAGCACCTTGCCCACCAGGACGAGCTGGGCGCGCACCAGCTTCTTCTCCGGCCGGAACAGCACCCCCTCGGTCGTCTCGGCCAGCAGGCGCGGCGTCAGCTCGCCGTCCAGCGCCAGGGCGCCCAGCACCGACTGGGCGTGGGAGGCCACCACCGACACGGCGTCCGAGGCGAGCGCCGCCCAGTCGGCCGTACGCTGCCGCTGCTCGTCACGGGTGAGCGCCAGATCCCGCAGCAGGTCCAGGAACACCCGGTGATCCGCGGCGGAGCCGCCCCGCAGCAGCCGGGCCACGCACGCGTCGACCGTCGCCCTCCGGTCGAGCGTGCCCTCGGCGGTCAGCTCCGCCAGGGCCTTCGTCCAGCTGTGCGGTCCGTCGCCGGACAGCCACCTCAGCTGGGAGCCGATGTCGTCGATCTCGAAGAACGCGGGGACGAGCTGCGCGAGGTGCGGGTCCCGGCGGAGCCGGTCGCACAGCGTGCCGCCCCGCGGCCGGCTCTGGCTGATGTGGGTCATCCAGCCCCGTACGTACGCCTCCGTGGTCGGGACCGGGCAACCGGCGAGCCGTACGAGACCGGCCATCAGCTCGTACGGCACGTTGGAGCCGACCGGGCGACGGGCGAGCCGGTGAACGACGTCGGCGAGCCAGTCGGGGTCCCGGTCGCCCAGGACATCGATCAGCACCGCCGGCGCCGCCTGCGACCAGCGCATGTCCGTCCCCGAGAGCCAGCTCGCCACGGCCGCCGCGCCGGTCTGGCAGGCGGCACCGGCCGCGTGCAGGGCGGGGTGGGCGCGGCGGGACTCCGCGGACCAGGACGAAGCCGTCCTCAGCTCCTTGCGGAGCGCCTTCAACGCCGGGAAGTGCGCGCGCCGTTCGGCGTCGGTCATGCCGTCGAGCAGCCGCACCACCTCGTCCGTCCGCCCGGCACGCACCGCCTCCACCACCACACTCGTCGTAGCCGTAGCCGTAGCCGTAGCCGTAGCCGTAGCCGTAGCCGTAGCCGCAGCGGCAGCCGTAGCCGCACCAGTACCCGTCATCGCGCACCCCCGTCGAAGCGAACCGTCCCCTGTGCCTCAGCACTGCCGCGCCGCACCATCCGCACCGCCAGCGCGTGCTTGCACGGCCCGCGCCCGCCCCGGTACTTGGCCCACCACAGACAGCTGCACGTGAGCACCCCGGCCTCGTCCCGCACCCGGTGCACATGACCGTCCTCGGCCGTCACCGTCGCGATCGCGCCGTCCAGGGCGACCGCACCGGCGGACACCAGCGTCCGGGCCGAGCGCAGCCGCGGGTTGTGGCGCTCCACGCGCTCGGCGTCGTACGGCAGCTCCCGGTGGAAGTAGGCCGCCTCCGCCGTGTCGTACCCGACGCGTCCCGACGTGCCCAGCCGGACCAGGGCCGCGCGCACCCGCTCCGCGCTCAGGCCCGAGGCCGCGGCCAGGTCGGCGACGTCGATCCGGGGCTCCCACGCCAGGAGGACCGAGAGGAGCTCCGCGTCCGCGGCGGCCTCGTCGGTGGCGAGCGCGTCGAGGACACCGCCCTCGCCGGAGAAGCCGCGTGCGGCGTCGGGCGAGAGGGTCAGGGTGAGCCGCATGCCCGGCAGGACCACCTCCCATGCGGAGGACGTGGCGGCGGCGCCCTGCGTGACCGCCGGGCCGTACACCCGCAGGGACGTCGCGTGCCGCAGCACCCGCTGGAGCGCGGCCAGCCGCTCCGGGCCGGGCAGGCACACGGCGCCGGGCACCGCACGGGTCGTCGGCCGCAGCGTGCGCCCCGACGGCACCACCCATCGGGGGGCGACCGCGCCGCCGCGGCCGCCGCCGCGGGGGAGGGAACGCAGGAACCGCACCGCCTCGCCGGCGTCCAGCTCGGCACGCAGGTCGAAGCCCGCCGCGATGACCTGGGCCTCCGCGAAGCCACGCAGCCATCGGTCCGGCAGCGGCACCTTCTTCTCCACCACCGGGCCGTCCAGCGTGGTCACGGCCAGCTCCTCCGGACCGACCCGCAGATGCAGCGGGTCGTCGGCGCCGATCCGGGACAGGGCCTCGCGCAGCGGGTTGTTGACGTCGACGTTCGTCGTGCCGTGCCCCACCTCGCCGCCGTCGAGGCCCGCCTGCAGCACGTCCAGGCGCGCGTACACCCCGCCGCAGCCGGAGAACGACTCGAAGCGCAGCCGGTCGCCGTTGCCCGTCACCACCGGGTCCAACGAGGCGCGCAGCTGGGGCTGGTAGTACCGCGCGGCGGCCACGTCGGCCACCGCGAGCAGCCCCGCGGACGCCGGACGCGGCGACGTCAGGAAGCCCGCGAAGAACCTCGGGTGGTCCACGGCGCCGGCGGGAGTCGCTCCGTGTGAGGTCTCCAGCCCCAGGCGCCGTCCGTCCGCCGAGGACTCCAGCACGGAGGGTCGTCGATAGGCCACGGCCTGCAAAGATCGCGTCATGCGAAAAACCGTAGGGCCGACCACTGACAATCGGCTCCGACCTGCGGAAACGGCGCCGGACGAGGGGAAGTTGGGGCCGAAGGCCAGGGCCGCGCACCGGGGGATGACGCCGGTGCGCGGCACACCTGACAGGGTACGGGACCTACTGGCCGACCCGGCCCGGCTGGAGCACCTTGGTGAACAGCACCGTGCCGTCCTGCTCGCGCAGCCGCACCGTCATCTCCGCGCTGTCGCCGTCGATCTCGACCTCGCCGAAGAACTGGTAGCCGCCCGCGGGCGAGACGTTGGAGGCGGTCGGAGCCTTCACGAACACCCGCTCCGGACCGAACGTGCCGTCCAGCGCACTGGCCGGGAACGCGCCGGCGTTGAGCGGCCCGGAGACGAACTCCCAGAACGGCTCGAAGTCGGTGAACGCGGCCCGCGCCGGCTGGTAGTGCTGGGCCGAGGTGTGGTGCACGTCGGCGGTCAGCCACACGGTGCCGGTGATCCGCCGGTGCTTGACGAACCGCAGCAGCTCGGCGATCTGCAGCTCACGCCCCAGCGGGGCGCCCGGGTCGCCCTGGGCCACCGCCTCGAAGTTCGGCCTTCCCTCGTTCGTGTCCGGCACGACCAGGCCGATCGGCATGTCGGCGGCGATGACCTTCCACACGGCGCGCGAGCGCGACAGCTCCCGCTTGAGCCACTCCAGCTGCTCGCGGCCGAGGATGCCCTGGGGGTCCACGGTCTGGTCGTCGGAGGAGTTGGCGTTGCGGTACGTCCGCATGTCCAGGACGAACACGTCCAGCAGCGGGCCCTGCCGCAGCACCCGGTGGACACGGCCCTCCCGCGCCCCCGGCCGCAGCGTGGAGATCGGGAAGTACTCGGCGAACGCGCGCCGGGCGCGGGCCGTCAGCACGTCCACGCTCTTCTCGGTGTACCGGGCGTCCGTGTCCGCGATGGTCTGGCCGGGGTACCAGTTGTTGCGCACCTCGTGGTCGTCCCACTGGACGATCGAGGGGACCTGGGCGTTGAACCGCCGGAGGTTGTCGTCGAGCAGGTTGTACCGGAAGTTGCCGCGGAACTCGGCCAGGGTCTCGGCGACCTTGGACTTCTCCTCCGTGGTGATGTTCCGCCAGGTACTGCCGTCGGGCAGGGCCTGGGTCGCGGAGATCGGGCCGTCGGCGTAGACGGTGTCACCGCTGCACAGGAAGAAGTCCGGGTCGAGCGCGCCCATCGCGTCGTAGATGCGGTAGCCGCCGAGGTCGGGGTTGATGCCCCAGCCCTGGCCCGCGAGGTCGCCGGACCACACGAAGCGCACTCCGTCACGCCGGCGGACCGGCACCGTGCGGAAGGTGCCGGTGACGGGCTCGCCGGTGCGGCGGGGGTCGTCCGGGTCCGCGAGGAGCACGCGGTAGTGGATCTGCTCGCCCGGCGGCAGGCCGCGCAGCCGGGTGGTGCCGGTGAAGTCCGTGTCCGGGCCGAGCAGCGGACCCTGCCATCTGCGCGGGTTGCGGAACGACTCGGTCGCCGACGTCTCGACGATCATCCGGGCCGGCCGGTCGGACCGCACCCACACCAGCCCGGAGTGGGAGGTCACGTCTCCCGTCTGCACGCCCCAGCCCGCCGTCGGCCGCCCGGAGCGGGCGAACGCGGGTGCCGCCCCGAGCGCGGTGGGCAGGGACAGGGCCGCCGACGCGGCGAGGGTTCCGCGCAGCACGCTGCGGCGACCGGGGAGCGGACGGTGTGACATGGAGGCGCCTCCAGGGACGGGATCCGGCCAGTGTGCAGTGCCAGACCTACTGGTGCGGCGCGGCGCCCACGCAAACCCCGGGTGAACAACAGCCCGAACCGCAGGTGAGCAACGGCCCGATGCCCCGGGCGAGCCACTGCCCGAGCCCCGGGTGGGCCACTGCGCGATGCCCTGGGTGGGCAACTGCGCGATGCCCTGGGTGGGCAACTCCCGGAAACGGCGCCGGCGCCGGCGCGCAGGGTGGTACGCACGGTGGCGCAGGCTGGTGACGGGCCAGGGCTCCGGGCCCGCGCCGGCAGTCGTGTGCTCGGGCGTGCACGGTGGTTGTCCTGGTGCGGGTGCCGGAGGGCCGCTGCTGCCGCATGCGCCGGGGCGCGCCGCTGCTGCGGGTGCCGGGCGGTCGCTTCACCGCGGATGGCGGGCGGCCCTCCTCGCGGGTTCCACGGATGCCGGGCGGTCGTCCCACGCGGCATCCGGCAGTGGGCCTGGCGCGGCTTCCGGAAGTCGCACTCCCGTGTGCGCGTCAGCGCATGACCAGCCCGCGCCCCAGCCGCCGCCCTGACCGCGCCCCGGCCGGCGCCCCGGCCCGCGCCCCGGCCCGGACCCGGCCGACGCCCCGAACCGCGACCCAGCCGGCACGCCGGCCCGCGCCCATGCCGACGCCCCGGCCCGCGACCCGGCCGACGCCCCGCCCGACCGCGACCCACCCCCCACCCCGACGCACAACCAACCCGCACCCTGCCCCGCAAAGGCCCCGCCCGCCCGTGTTCACCCGTCGGCGGCCTCCGCCATCAGCCGCACCCCCGCCCGGATCCGCGCCGGTGTCAGATGCGCGTACCCCAGCACCAGGCGCACCTCCTTGCCCGCCTCACCACCACCATCCCCGTCCCCATCCCGGTCCCCGACCCCGCTCCCGTGCCCGTACTCGCTCAGAGGACGCACCGCGACCCCGGCCGCGGCCACGCGCGCGAGGAAGCGCTCCTCGGGACCGTGGCACTGCGGCAGCGCGGCGATGACGTGGAGCCCCGCGGCGATCCCCGAGACCCGCGAACCGGGAAAGTGCTCCGCCAGCGCGGCCACCAGCGCGTCACGGCGCTCGCGGTACGCGCGCTGGCAGCGGCGCAGCTGACGGTCGTAGTCGCCGCGCTCCACGAACCGCGCGAACAGCGCCTGGTCCAGGGACGGATGCCCGAGGTCGATGGTCCGCTTGCGCTCGACGACCTCGTCCGCCAGCGACTCCGGTACGAGCAGCCAGCCCAGCCGCAGCCCTGGCGCGAGTGACTTGCTGACCGACCCCGTGTAGGCGACGTGCTCCGGGTCGAGCCCCTGGAGCGCGCCGACCGGGGCACGGTCGTAGCGGAAGTCGCCGTCGTAGTCGTCCTCCAGGACCAGTCCGTCCACGGACCGCGCCCAGTCCAGCAGCTCGGTGCGCCGCCGTGCGGAGTAGGCGATGCCCGTCGGGAACTGGTGGGCCGGCGTCGTCACGACGGCCCGTACGCCCGAGTCCCGCAGCGGGCCGACGGCGAGTCCCTCGTCGTCCAGGGGCAGCGGAACGGCCTCGACGCCCGCCGAGGCGTACAGCGCCGAGTGCTGGGGGCTGCCGGGCTCCTCGACGCCGACGGTGCGCATCCCGCGCGCGTGCAGCACGAAACCGAGCAGCGTCATCGCCTGCGCCACCCCGGAGACCACCACGATCCGCTCGGGGTCCGCCACCACTCCCCGGCGGCGGGCGAGCAGTTCGGCCAGCGCGGTCCGCAGCCGCGGCAGCCCGCGCGGATCCGGATAGCCGAGGCCGTCGTGCGGCAGCTCCGCCAGCACCTCGCGCTGGGCGGCCGCCCAGGCGGCACGCGGGAACAGCGCCAGATCCGGCGTCCCCGGCACGAAGTCGGCGTGGGTGCCCGGGGAGCGCGGGGCGAGATCACGCACGCGCGGGCGGGCGGCCCGCACCGCGTCGCCCACCCATGTCCCGGCCCCGCGGCCGCTGCGCAGATAGCCCTCGGCCGTCAGCTGCTCGTACGCCTCCGTCACCAGTCCGCGCGACACGCCGAGGTCGGCGGACAGGTCCCGGCTCGACGGCAGCCGGGTGCCCGGCGTGAGGCGGCCCGAGCGGACCGCGTCGCGCAGGGCCGCCTGAAGCGCGCGGCCACGCGCGCGTGCCGGTGCCGAGGCGGCGGGCAGCAGCAGCTCCCAGGCGGCGGTCCGGTCGCCGGAGCCCCCGGCTCCGTCCGCGCCGGTCGGTGCTGACGTCATGAAACGGCTACCCCCCGAGGATCGTTCCGGCCCAACCGCCTCCACTTTACGAGGGGTTGCTCCCACTCGCGCGTAAACAGAAGTGACAGACCACAGCGAGGGGGCAGGCTGATGTCGGGCCCCGGAATCGTACGCGCAATCCTGGAGCGCCCGTGGACGCCAAGAACCGATTCGAGACGAAGACCACCTTCGCTCTCTCCCGACTCGAATGGCTGGGCTTTCTGGCCGTTTCGCTCGTGCTCGTATTCCAGCACTGGACGGAAATCCGCTGGGGCGTGTTCGTGCTGCTGTTCGCGGTGATCGACGTCATCGGCTACATCCCCGGCGCGATCGCCTTCCGGCGCAGCCCCGACGGCCGGATCCCGCGCCGCTACTACGTGGCCTACAACACGATGCACAGCCTGGTCACGGCCGGTGTCCTGGCCGGTGCGTGGGCGTTGTTCGTCCGGCCGGAGTGGGCGCTGCTCGCGCTTCCCGTCCACCTCATGGGCGACCGGGCCCTCTTCGGGAATTCCCTCAAACCCTTCGGTGTCGCATTCGAACCGGAGCCGAATCCGGCATTCCGGGCCTTCGAGCAGCGCTACCGCTCGCACGGATCCGGTACCGACGCGTCGCGGACTTCTGTGGAGGACACCGATGCCGTCCGTGCTTGACACGCTCGCCGCGCACAGCGACAACCCCAGTTCCTTTCTCGCCCTCAACAGCGGTAACGAATACTTCCACGACGACCGGTACGAGGGCGCGTGCGCCTATCGTGCCTCGGGACGTTACGTCCTCCAATTCGGCGGCCCCTTCACGGCACCGGAACACCGCGGGCGTCTGCTGGAGGCGTTCACCGCCCACGCCGGACGGCGCCTGGTCGCGGTGCAGTTGCAGCGGTCCGACGCCGAGCTGTACGCGGCGCACGGCTTCACCGTCAACCAGATCGGGGCGTCGTACGCCGTCGACCTCGGCCGCTTCACCCTGCGCGGTTCCCGGTTCGTCCGGCTGCGGAACAAGATCTCGCGCGCCCGGCGCGCCGGACTGGAGGTCACCGAGGTCCTCGCCGACGACGACTGCGCCGAGCTGGACCGGATCGACCAGCGCTGGCTGCGGGACAAGGGCCGGCACGTCAAGGAGCTGCGGTTCCTCGTCGGCCAGCGCACCGGCCCCCTCCAGGCGCACCGCCGCCTGTTCGTCGGCCGGATCGACGGCGAGGCGGTCGGCTACATCAACTACTCGCCGGTCTACGGCAGCCGCCCCGGCTGGCTGCACGACCTCAGCCGGCGCCGGCCCGACGCCCCTCCCGGCGTGATGGAGGCGCTCAACGCCACCGTCATGGACCGCCTGACCGAGGAGGGCGCCGGCTGGCTGCACTTCGGGTTCACCCCGTTCACCGGACTCGACCCGCAGCTCGAACTCCCGGACTCCAGCCGCCTGTTCACCCGGTTCGCCCGAGTGCTCGCCGAACGCGGCAGCGCGATCTATCCGGCGGCCTCGCAGCTCGAGTACAAGGAGAAGTGGGCCCCGCACGCGGTCCTCCCCGAGTACATCGCCTTCCGCGGCAGGCCCCGCCTCGGTGCCGTCTGGCAGCTGCTGCGCGCCACCAACGCCGTCTGAGCCACCGCCGTACGGCCGCCCCGTCACCCGTCCCACCCCAGGAGGACCGCACCCCCATGAGATTCCTCGAGCGTGAACGCGCCACCCTCGCCAAGCTGCTGCCGGACCTGGATCCCGCGCTGCGCGAGATGCCGATGATGGAACTGGAGCGGCCGGGCAGTCCGGGGATCCGGCTCTTCCGGGACAGCGGCGGACCGGGGCTGCTCGTCCCCGAGATCCACCAGGGCCGGGGGGCCACGGCGCTCGACGCCCTGCGCGTGCAGCGCGCCATCGGCAGCCGCTCGCCGTCCCTCGCCGTGGCCACCACCATGCACCACTTCTCCATGGCCACCCTGGTCGGCCTCGGCGGTCTCGGCGACGGCCTGGAGTGGATGCTGATCGAAGGCGTGGCGTCGACCAACCGCATCATCGCCTCGGGGTTCGCCGAGGGCCGCAGCGGCGCCGGCATCCTGGACCCGTCGATGACCGCCACGGTGACCGAGGACGGCATCCGGATCAACGGCGTCAAGCGGCCGTGCAGCCTGGCCCGGTCCATGGACGTGCTCACCGCCAGCGTCACGATCCCGCGCGAGGACGGACAGGGCGAGGAACTGGCCGTCGCCCTCGTACCCGCCGAGAGCGACGGGCTGAGCGTCAGCGGCTTCTGGTCCAGCGCCTTCCTGGCCGGCGCCGAGAGCGAGCAGGTCACGCTCACCGACGTCCTCGTCCCGCCGGAGCTCGTCCTGCGCACCGCGACGACCTCGGGCGAACGGCTCGACGAACTGCAGACCGCCGGGCTGATCTGGTTCCAGATGCTGATGACGGGCAGCTACCTCGGCGCGGCCAGCGCCCTGGTGGAACGGGTGCTGCTCAACGACCGGATCCCCGAGCACGACCGGGTGCGCCTGTTCCTGGAGACCGAGGCCGCGATGGCCACCGCCGAGGGCGTCGCCCGCCGGGTCGACGCCGGCGACCTCGGGGAGTCCGCGCTCGCCCAGGCGCTGTTCGTGCGCTACGGCGTCCAGGACGCCATCGCCCGCGTCGTCCCGCGCTCGGTCGAACTGCTCGGCGGACTCAACTTCATGACGTCCGACGAGGTGGGCCACCTGGCCGCCTGCGCCAACGGACTGTCCCTGCACCCGCCGTCCCGCTCCCGGATGACCGGCCCGTTCTCCGCCTACCTGGCGGACCGGCCGCTCGCCGTCGCCTGACGCGACCGGAAGCCCGACCCCCCACCGTTCACGGCAGCCGAGACCAGCTGGGGAGATCCGACCATGCCGCGAAACGTCCCACGTCCCACCGTCCTGCCCACACCCCTGACCGCCCCGCGCGAGGACCGCCCGGACCGTCCCACCCTGTTCCTCACCGGCGGCTCCGGAGTGCTCGGACAGGCCCTCATCGACGAACTGGCGCCCGACTTCGACCTGCTGTGCCTGCGCCGCGCCAGGCCCCTGGACGACCCCCGGGTGAGCGAGATCGAGGGCGACCTCCTCGCCCCCCGCCTCGGACTGAGCCGCCGGGAGTGGTACGAACTCGCCCTGCGCGTCGACGTCGTCCTGCACTCCGCCGCCCAGACCAACTGGCGCACCCCGCCCGAGGAGATCCTGCGGACCAACACCCTCGGCACGGAGACCGTGCTGGACCTGGCCGCCCGCGCCGATGCCCCGCTGTACCTGGTGAGCACCGCGTTCGTCGCCAACAGGCCGACCGACGAGGACAGGGAACGGTTCCCCGGCGCCGCCGCCTATCTCAACTCCAAGATCCGGGCCGAGCAGTTGTTGCGCGACGCGGGCCTGCCCGGTGCCATCGTGCGCCCCTCGGTGGTGATGGGGGACTCCGTCAACGGGCGCATCGCCGGAGAGCAGGGACTGACCAAGACGATCGGCTCGATGGTCCTCGGCCAGGTGCCGGTGCTGCCGGGCGCCCCCGAGGCCCGTATCGACATGGTTCCGCAGGACTACGTCTCCCAGGCCGTCGGCGACCTGATCAGGGGCGGTGTGGGCAGCGGCGAGTACTGGCTGACCGCGGGCAAGGAGGCCGTCGAACTGCGGGAGTTCGCCGACGTCTGCGCCGACGTCGCCGTACGCCACGGCCTGCCCCGACCAGAGCGGCCCCGGCTCATCCCGGTGGAGGCGGTGCACCGGCTGCTGCTGCCCATGCTGGAGGGCACCTCACTGCCCGGCGCGCTCCGCCGACGGCTCCAGCACTACGCGGAGCTGCTTCTGGTGTTCCAGCGGGAGCTGCCCTTCGACACCTCCCTCGGCGACCCCGACTGCGGCACACGCCTGACGCACGCCGACATCCGCTCCGCCCTCGTACGCAACGCGGAGAAGTGGGCCGAGGACAACTCCGGCCTGCTCAGCCGGCACCGCGCCACGACGGCCGCCCCGGCGGAGGTGGCGTCGTGACGGTCTCCCCTCCCACGCCCGCGACCACCGTGCGGGACACCGGCACCGAGTCCGACGTCGTCGGCCGCTACCGCAGGCACATCGGCACCGGCCGGGCCGTCATGGGCCGCGTCATGGGCGGCATGGCCGAAGTGCGCTCCGAGGGCGCCTGGATCCACGCCGACGACGGCCGCCGCTTCCTGGACTTCGGCGGCTACGGCGTCTTCATCCTGGGCCACCGCCACCCGGACGTCGTCGAGGCGGTGCACCGCCAGATCGACACCCACCCGCTGGCCAGCCGCGTCTTCCTCGAACCCGTCGCCGCCCGCGCCGCCGAGGCCCTGGCCGCACACACCCCGCCGGGCCTCGACTACGTCCACTTCGTCAACTCCGGGGCCGAGGCGACCGAAGCCGCCCTGAAGCTGGCCCGCGCCCACGGACGCACCTCGGTGATCACCACGCGCAAGGGCTTCCACGGCAAGACGCTCGGCGCGCTCAGCGTCACGGCCAACGCCACCTACCAGACGCCGTTCCAGCCGCTGCTCCCCGACGTCACCCAGGTCGAGTACGACGACCCGGCCGACCTCGAACAGGCGCTGGCCGCCCGCCGCGACCGGGCCTGCGTCGTCGTCGAGCCCGTACAGGGGGAGGGCGGGGTCCGCATCCCGCGCCCCGGCTACCTCGGCCGGGTCGCGGATCTGTGCCGGGCGTACGGAGCCCTGCTGGTCGTCGACGAGATCCAGACCGGCATGGGCCGCCTGGGCACCTGGTGGGGAGTCGACGCCGAGGGAGTGCGCCCGGACATCCTGCTGACCGGCAAGGGACTCAGCGGCGGCGTCGTCCCGATCGCCGCGATGACCGCGACCGCGGAGGCGTACGCCCCCTTCGGCCGCGACCCCTACCTGCACACCTCCACCTTCGGCGCCTCCCCGATCGCCTGCGCGGCCGCCCTGGCCACCGTCGGCGTGATGGAGCGGGAGGACACGGTGGCCCGGGCCGCCGCGCTCGGCGAGCGCATCCTCACCGGCGTGCGCGCGGCCTGCGCGCCCTACGAGGGCGGCCTGGTCCGCGAGGTGCGCGGCCGGGGCCTGCTGATCGGCATCGAGTTCACCGAGGACCAGGCGGTCGGTGAACTCCTGCTGGAGATGATCGCCCGCGGAGTGCTCGTCAACCACTCCCTCAACTCCACCCGAGTGCTGCGGCTGACCCCGCCGGCCGTGGTCGAGGACACCGCGCTCGACCTGTTCCTCACCACCCTCGCCGAGGCCCTGCGCAGCACGGCCGCCCGTATGGCCGGGTGACCCACCCGTCCGGAGACAGACCGGGAAGGAACCGAACAACCCATGCGCCACGTGGCTCTGCACGCACTCGCCGCCGGACTGGCACCCGCCGAGGTCTACCGACGCATCAGCGACTTCGGCCGCTACCCCGAGTACAGCGACACGTTCCGCGAGGTCCGCGTCGAGCCGCCGCAGCCCGACGGCTCCACGGTCTCGGACTGGACCGTGGAGTTCCGGGGCGGTCTGATGCGCTGGCGGGAACGCGACACGTACTCGCCTCAGACCCACACCCTCACGTTCGAACAGCTCAGCGGCGACTTCCAGACCTTCGAGGGGGGCTGGCGCTGCGAGGCGCGGGACGGCGGCACGCTCATCGTCTTCACCGCCTCCTTCGACCTGGGCATCCCGAGCCTGGCGGAGATCCTGGACCCGGTGGCCGAGTCCACCGTGCGCACCAACATCGCCCGCATCCTGAAGGGCCTGGTCGACGCGGAGGTGATCGATGAGTGCGCGGCTGCGGCTCGTGGCTGACCGGGCGGCCGCCCCGGCGGAACACCCGCCCGCCACCGATCCGCTGCGCGAGGAACCGGGTCCGGGCGCCGCCCGCTGCCTGGGCCTGTACGCCAAGCTGGCCGCCGGGGTGACCGTCGTGACGGCCCGGGGCGAGGACGGCCCCCTCGGCATGACCGTCTCCGCGGTCACCTCGCTGTCGGCCCGCC
Organism: Streptomyces griseicoloratus; assembly: GCF_014534645.1. Lineage (GTDB taxonomy): Bacteria > Actinomycetota > Actinomycetes > Streptomycetales > Streptomycetaceae > Streptomyces > Streptomyces griseicoloratus. The sequence continues at coordinate 241,469 of NZ_JACVQF010000199.1, read as the reverse complement.
CGCCGCTGCTGCTGGCCTGTCTGCGCGACGGCTCGCGCACCCTCGCCGCCGTCCGTGCCCACCGCGCCTTCGCCGTCCATCTGCTGCGCGAGGACCAGCAGGACCTGGCCACCCGGTTCGCGTCCCCGACGACCACCGCCGTCGAGCGGTTCGCCGGCACCGGCACCCGGCACGTGCTCGGCGTGCCGGTGCTCGACGGATCCCTCGCATGGTCCGTGTGCCTGACGGAGGACGTGCGCCGCTACGGCGACCACCACCTCGTGGTCGGCCGGGTCGCCGCCGTGCACGTGGGCGGCGGACGTCCCCTGCTGTGGCACGACCGCCGGTTCGGGGCCCTGACCGGGCCGGTGCCGGACGCCGCGGGATGACCGGGCCACCGGCCGGAACGCCGTACTGGGACCCGGCGGAACTGCCGCCGCAGCCCCAGCTGCACGGCGTGGTCACCGCGGACGTGGCCGTCGTCGGGGCCGGACTGGCCGGGCTGGCCTGTGCGTACCACCTCGCCGAACGCGCCCCGGGGCTCGACATCGCCGTGGTCGACGCCCAGCGCCCGGCCGCCGGCGCCAGCGGCCGCGGCACCGGCCTGCTGGGCCCCCGGGCCGGGCCGCCGGTCGACCGGGCGGTGCGCCGCTTCGGTCCGCAGACCGCCCGCCGGATGCACCTGGCCAGCGTGCGGGCCGTCGAGGACGTCCTCGACCTGTGCGGACGGCTCGGCGTGCCCTGCGGGCTGCGGCCCGGGGAGCAGATCATGGCAACGCGCTCGCCCGCCGGCCTGGTGGCACTCGCCCGCCAGGCCCGTGCCTACCGCCGACTCGGCCTGGACGTCCCCGTCCTGACCGGCAACGGCGTCCACGACCGCGTCGGCGTGCCCTACAAGGCGGCCCTCCTCCACCGCCCCGCCGCGACCCTCGACCCCGCCGCCCTGACCGGCGCCCTCGCCCGCGCCTGCGCCACCAAGGGCGTCCGGTTCTACGGCGAGAGCCCGCTGCTGGCGGTACGCCCCGGCGACCTCGTCGGACCGGAGCTGGTCTTCCCGCACGGCCGCCTCTACGCCGGTCAGGCCGTGCTGGCCGTCAACTCCGCCGCCCAGGCACTGGGCCTGCCCGTCGGCACCGTCCTCCCGCTGGAGGTGTACGCCCTCGCCACCGCACCGCTCGGCGACACGGTGTACGAGGCACTGGGCGGGCGCGCCGGACCGGCCGTCGTCGACGCGGTGCCGATGGCGCCGTACTTCCGGCTGCTCCCGGACGGGGGAGTGGTGGCCGGCGGCGGAACCGCCACGGTGCCGGCCGGCCTCGGCCCGCCCCGGCTCCAGGCCGTCCGTGAGCGTGCCTGGGGCCGGCTGGAGCGCTGGCTGCGGTCCCTGCACCCCGGACTCGCCCGGGTGCGGGTCACCCACCGCTGGTCCGGCCGCATCGGCATGACCGGCGACGACCTGCCGGTGGTCGGGCCGGTCCGGGGCTTCCCCGACGTCTGGTACATCGGCGGCTGCTGCGGACACGGCCTGGCCCTCTCCGCGGCCCACGGTGCGTATGTCGCCGGGGCCCTGCTCGGCGAGCCCGGCCCCGGGGACCCCCTGCCATGGCACCGGTCCGGCGCACCGCGGCTGCCCGTGCGCGGACCCGCACGCCCCCTGCTGCGCGCGTACGTCGATGCGCGCGGGCGGGCGGCGCGGCGCGCCTGCTGACACCCGCCCGGGGGCGGTAGCCATGTCCTTGCACCGACAGAGAGGTTCCCGATGCCACTCCACCTAGGTTCCGACGGCGGTCTGCCGGCGTCCCTGCCCATGGGCACCGCGGACGTCGCCTACCACCTCGCGATGGCCGGCAGACCGCTGCCCGCCGGCTTCCTGTTCTCCTTCGCGGGCGGAGCCCCCACCCTGGACTCGCTGCGCGCCCGGGTCGCCGAACGCGTCCACCGCATCCCGGCGTTGCGCTACCGGATCGTGCGGGAGCGCAGGATGTTCCAGCGCGTCGACCGGATCGACCTGGAGCAGCATGTGCACGAGGCGTGGCTGCCCGGGGACGACGACGGCTCGGGCGCCGGGCGCCTGATGCTGTCGCGGCCCATGGGAGGCGACGGCCGGCCGCCCTGGGACGTGTGGCTGGTGCACGGCCCCACCGGCGGACACACCCTGTGCTACCGCACCGACCACACCCTTCAGGACGGTGTGGGCGCCGCCCACACCGCGCGGGCCCTCCTCGACGACGATCCCGCGGGCGGACCGCCGCCGCACCGCCCCGCCCGGCCCGCTCCCGGCGGAGTCGCCGGTGCCCTCGGCGATGTCGCCGCCTCCTTCCGGCGGACCGTCAAGCCCGCCTTCGACCTCCCCGTCAGCGGACGGACGACGATGTGCCAGGCGGTCGTCCCGGTGGCCCGGCTGCGGGCCCTCGGCCGTGCGCGGGGCGCCACGGTGAACGACGTGTTCCTCGCCGCGTACGCCCACGCCGTCGGCACCTGGCACCGCAAGGCGACCGGTTCCGTCCATCCGCCGCTGCCGGTGGCGATCCCCATGTCGGTGCGCCGCCGCGGCGAGGAGTGCGCCCCCGGCAACCGGCTCGTGGTCGCCCGTCTCCTCCTGCCCTGCGACGCCCCCTCACCCCGGCAGGCGCTGGCCGGGGTCGTGGCCCGCACGCACACCCTGCGCACGAGCCGCCGGCGCGAGGCCCTGCGCCTGATGCTCACGGCCGGGCCGCGCTCGGCCGGTGCGCGGATCGGAACCCGGTTGGTGAACGGCAGGTCCGTCGCCGGGCCCGTGAGCAGTGTCGACTTCGGCAGCGCCCTCGTCCACCAGGGCAGCGCCGCCCGCCGTGCCGTCGTCTACTCCGGGCTCGGCGGCGGGATCCGCTGCCTGACGACGCTGACGAGTCAGCACGACACCGCCTGCTTCGCCGTCATCCACGACGAGGCCCTGGCGACGGCCGACGAACTGCCGGATCTGTGGCTCGCGGCGCTGCTGGAACTGGAACGCCCCTAGCGTCGGCAGCAGGCGGTGGCCCCGGGCGGGACGGCCCGGGGCCACGTGCCGTGCGCGTCACTTCGGTTCGCGCAGCGCCCCGGTCGTCAGGAACACGCACTTCGCGGCGGCCTCGCCCAGCAGCGGCAGGTAGGGAGCCAGACGCTGGACCACGTACGGCAGCGTGAACAGGTCGGCCGCCCGCGCCTCCCAGCCGCACTCCGACCACCAGCGTTCGGGGTCGGCGAGCTGCCAGTGCCAGGCGATCCCGGTGGTGGACAGGGCGTCGAGGAAGGGCGCCACGAACGACGACGAGGCGGCCTGGGCGTTCACGCACTCGGCACCGAAGGTGCTGCCCGGCGCGGAGAGCCCGGTCATCGTCGAGACGATGGACTCCACCTGGGCCGGCTGGAGGTGGTAGAGCAGCGTCTCGCACAGCCACGCGGTGGGCCGGCGGGGATCGAGCCCCGCGGCGAGCAGGTCCTCGCCCCAGGACCCCCTCGGATCGGCGCCGACGGCCGTGCGGCGCCCGCAGGAGGGCGGGGCCCAGTCCAGCACGTGGTCCTTGAAGGACAGCAGGGCGGGATCCTCGACCTCGAAGACGTGCACCCCGGTGGGCCAGTCGAGCCGGAAGGCGCGCGTGTCGAGACCGGCGCCGAGCAGCACCACCTGGCGGCAGCCGGAGCGGGCCGCGGTCAGGAGGTGCTCGTCGTAGAAGCGGGTGCGCACCACGGCCCAGTCGGGCAGCAGCCGCTGGAGCGGGCCGTCCCCCGGAGGGCCGCCGGGGGCACCGGCCGCGTGCAGGAAGTCGGCGGCCCAGGGATCACTGACGTACGGTGCCGGGCGGCCGTGTTCGGCGGCGTGCGCGGCCGCCGTCCACAGCGCGACCTGCGACAGGCCGTCCGGCAGCGGGGCGGGCGGCGGAGTGTGGGGCCGTGCGGTGTCCGGCATGGGGAACCTCCGTGTCGATGGTGAGCGGGCGTTGCGCGCGTACCGGTCAGCGGGAGCGGCGGCGGCCGAGCAGCACGGCCAGCGCCCCCAGGGCCAGCAGGCCGCCGGAGGGGCGGGTGGCTCGCTGGCCGCCCATCGCCGCCGGGGTGCGGGGCTCGTGGATGTTCAGCGCGAACTGGCGGTTGGCGATGTCGGCGAGGACTCCGCGGACCTGCTCGGGGCTGGTGACGGCCGCGAGCATGACTTCCATGGTGTTGCGGGCGAACTGGTTGCGGCCGAGGAACTCACGGCCCAGCGCGAACAGGATCTTCGGCACCTCGCCCTGGAACACCTCCGGCAGGGTGATCTCGGGAGCCAGGCAGCGCACCGAGCCGTCGAGGTTGGCGAACGACTTGCCGAGCAGCGACACGGCCGGCGGCGAGCCGATACCGCGCTTGGTCGCCTTGGCCAGCACGGTGGTGAGCGAGACACCGAAGTTCAGGTCCTCCAGGGACAGATGGGAGACCTTGGGCACGAATGCGGCCATGTCGGCGGTGAACGCGGGCATGTTGGACCACGGCGTCATCCGTCCCATCTCCGCCCAGTGCTGCGCGAGCCCCGCCCCGTCGTTCTGCGCCAGCGTCATGAACAGCGGCAGGAGCTGCAGGCTGGTACGCCGGTCCAGGCGTCCGACCATGCCCCAGTCGATCACCGTGGCCGGGGCCCCGGGAGCGGCGAAGACGTTGCCGGCGTGCGGGTCGGCGTGGAAGAAGCGGTGCACGAAGTAGCCGTGGTACATGAAGCGCAGCAGGTCCTTGCCGATCTCGATGCGCTCGGCGTCGGTGAAGTGGGCCCGGTCGATGTGCCGCACCGACGTCCCCGCGGCCAGCGACTGGACGAGGACGCGCGGACTGGCGTGCAGGACCCGGGGCACCTCCAGGGAGCGGAAGGGCCGGATGTGTTCGCGGGCCTCGTCCATGTTGTGGGCCTCGCCGGTGAAGTCCAGCTCCGGCTCCATCGCGTCGAAGACGGAGCCGAGCATCGCCTCGATGTCGATGACCTCGTTGAAGCGGGGCGCGACCCGGGCCACGATCCGGGACGCCCGGCGCATCAGGGCCATGTCGGCGAGCACGCCCTCGCGGATGCCGGGCCGCTGGATCTTCACCACGGCCGGACGCCCGCCGGGCAGGGTCACCCGGTAGACCTGCGCGAGGGACGCCGCCCCGAGCGGGGCGACGGTGTCGATGTCGTCGAAGCGCAGCTTCCAGTCCGGCCCGAGGTCGCGGGCCAGTACGGGCTCGAACACCGAGAACGGCTGGATGTCGACCTGGTCGTGCAGGTTCTGCAGCTCGTCCCGGATCGACTGCGGCACCATGTCCGGCCGGGTGGACAGGATCTGCCCGAGCTTCACGTAGAACGGGCCGAGGCTCTCCAGTGCCTGCCGCACCGCCCTGGCACGCCGCTGTTCGGCCCCGGCGGCCCCGGTTGGGGGACCGCCGGGCTCGGCCGGAGCCCCGGCGGAGGCGTCGCCAGCCTCCGTCGGGGGCCATCCGTCCTGTTTCGCCCGTCTGCGCAGTCGCGTCGCCTGACCGACCTCGTCGACGACGAGGCTTCCCAGGACCTTGACCACGAGACGCAGCCGGTCGCCGACGACAGACGCCATCGTGTGTGACCCTCCTCAGAACGGGTTCCGGGTGCGGATGCGACGGTCGGCGTGCTCGCCGGAGCCGGCCGGGCGGGACGGTGGCGGGGCTGCTCAGGCCGAGGACGACTTCACGGCGCCCTGGGCCTGCTGGGCGAGCTGGGCCGGCAGATCGGCCAGGTTCTGCAGGCCCTGCAGCGCCTCCATGAGCTTCGGCAGCATCTGGAGGAGCTGGGCGAGCTGAGTGGGCAGCGAGAGCAGGTCGCCGGCCCCGCCCGCGGCCTGTCCGAGCCCGCCGGCCAGCTGGCCCAGTCCGCCGAGCGCGCCCGCCGCACCGCCGACCGCGGCGAGCGGGTTGGCCGCACCACCCAGCGCGGCGAGCGGGTTGGCGGCTCCCGCCGCGCCGGTGAGCGCGGCCAGCGGGTTGGCGGCACCGGCGACGGCCGCGAGCGGGTTGGCCGCTCCCGCCGCGCCGGTGAGCGCGGCCAGCGGGTTTGCCGCGCCCGCGAGCGCGGTCGCCGGGTTGACGGCGCCGGCGAGGGCCCCGAGGGCGTTCGCCGGCAGTGCGGCCAGCGCCTCGACGGGGTTTCCGGAGCCGGACGATCCCGGCTTGTCCGGCCGGTTGAGAAGGTCGTCGAAGGCCTCCTTCCCGCTGTCGGCCATGTTGCCGACCAGGTCCTTGAAGATGTCCTGGATATTCTTGTTGCTGGCCATGAAAAGGGTTCCTTTCCGTTTCTGTGCGTTGGAGGACAGGCGGTACCTGAGCCGCGTCGGTGAAGGCCCTGAGGTGACGCGGAGAGTTGCTGCGGATGTCTACCGTGCACAGCCTTCAAGGGCTTTCGCGCATACTGTCTTCAGGCGTGCGCGGCCTCTGGTGAAGGCGGCTTCGGCCGCTTTTACGGAGATGTTGTGCATGCGGGCGAATTCCGCAGTGGAAATACCCTTGGCGCGGGCGAGTATGACCTCCTGCTCCCGCCCTCGCAGGTGTTGTACCTGACCCAGCAGCCATCTGCCGAAATCCTCGTCACAGACGTCCTCCTCGGTGGTGCCGGGGGCGTCCATGAGCGCCGCGCGGTGGAGCAGCCTGCTACGACGCTCCATGTCGCGGTAGAAGTCGATGCAGAGGCGGAGCGCCACAGACGTGAGAAAGGAACCGAGTCGATTCCTGTCCAACGCGGCGTGGGCGGCTGCGCGGGCCATGGTTTCCTGAACGCAGTCCTCGGCGTCCTGAAAACTCGGCAGTCTTCGTCGAACCAACCGCATGAGGCGGTCCTGATGCTGGAAGATGTCTTCCCAGGAGCATTCAGCGGGCGATTGGCAGGTGGAATGTCGCACCATTGTGGATTGCAGCCCGTTGTCTCTCGTATGAGCAAGGAGAACCGAGGCCGACTTTCTATTTGTCGGCCATGTGGTTTTCCTACCCGAGGCCCTGGAGCGGCAAACCGGAATGTGTGCTTCCGCTGCGTCGGCAGGAATGTTTTTTCGCGGTCATTTCCGGCTGCGGCCGTCGCCGGGGCGCGGTCCGGGCACCGGCGTACGGGGAGCGGGGCGGCGGGACCAGTCCCGGTTCCAGTTGACCCACATGTCCCGTACGGTCTGGTTGACCTGGGTGACGCCGGCGCGCAGCTCGGTGGTGTACGCCTGGACCGCCTCCCGGCCCACCATGCGCGCACCGCCGGTGAAGTAGGTGCCCCGCACGTGCCGCGGTGAGCGGAACTTGCCCCACAGCAGGATCTTCATCAGCGGCCAGAGGGTGAACACCCCGGCGGGGCAGCGGTCCTGTGGGTCGAGCGTCCCCCACACCGCCGGGGCCAGCTCGCTCTCGCGCAACAGCTCGTAGATGCGGGCGACGGTCCGGTCCTGCGTCAGTTCACCGGCCCGGTAGGCCAGCACCGCGTCCCGCGACTGGTTGAACAGCCGTTCCACCCAAGGGTTGTCCACGCCCTGCAGCCCCCGGTACGGCGGCAGCTCCAGCGCGTCGAAGCAGGTGGGGTCGTGGGTCTTCTCGAACGTCACGGCGGCCTGGTTCTGCGCGTTCGTCCCGTACAGCGTGGTGATGGTCCACACCCGGTTCCACGCGTTCCACAGCTCGAAGTCGTCGAACGAGATGTAGCTGCAGGACACCAGGTCGTCGTAGAACCGGAACATGCGCTTGATCCAGTGCTCCAGGTACGCGAACCGGGCCGTGTCGAAGTCGTTCTGCCGCACCGCCTCGATCAGCCGGTGACCCAGCGCGTTCAGCGCCATCACGGTGACCGCGAGTCCGCTGGAGAAGAGCGGGTCGATGAAGTCGCTGGCGTGCGGCAGCAGGCACCACCGGTCGCCGACCACCGTCTGCGAGGAGAACTGGGTCCGGTCGGTCGACACGTACGGCCGTACCGACCGCGCCCGCTCGAACTGCCGTGCCACGCTGGGGAACCGGCGCACGTGCCGCCAGAACTCCTCCTCCGCCGACACGCCCTCCGGGCGGGGGTGGAGGTCCAGATCGAGGTTGACGCCGACGCTGCACAGCTCGCTCGTGCTCGTCGTGTGGTTGTCGAAGGGGATGACCCAGAACCACCCGCCCCGGAACATGTGGTGCAGGGTCCCCTGGCTGAACGGGCTGGGCATGCCGTGCTGTTCGCGGGGCGGCGCCACGGTGTCGAAGGGCAGCACGTCCACCATGTGCGTGAAGATCGTGCGCGACTGCGTGCGGTAGGGCGGCTCCTGGCGCAGCCCCAGCCGTTCGGGCAGGACGGCCCGCATCCCGCCGGCGTCGACCACGTACGACGCCCGGAAGTTGCCCCTGTCCCGGGTCACGAGCGTGGCGCCGTCCTCCTCGAACTTCACGTCGTCGACCATGGTGTGGTTGTACGCGGTGACGCCGTAGGACACGGCGACGTGGAACATGTAGGCGTCCACGTCCTGCCGGAAGTAGTGCGAGTCCGGGCCGAGCGGCGGACCCCAGGTGGGGTACTGGGTGCACTCGTCGGGCCGGGTCGGCTCGCCCTCGCGGTGGTAGACGAAACTGAAGTTCCGCTTGACCCCGCAGTTCGACGACACGTGCCGGCGCAGTGCCCCGTTGGTCGCCAGGTGCTCGATCTCCGGAACGTCGTAGCGGCGGGCCAGCACCCTCAGGCCGAAGGTGGTCTCGGGGACGGTGGATTCTCCGATGGCGAACCGGGGGTGGCCGCTGCCCTCCAGCAGCAGCACGCGCACCCCGTGGCGCGCGAGGATGGCCCCCAGCATCGTCCCGCCGATGCCGCCACCGACGATGGCGACATCGAAAACACGCTGGTCCTCTTGCATGTCTACGGTCCTTTCGCGACGGGATGAGCGAGTCGCCGGGCGGTCACCGGGAGGTGGCCGAGGAGTCCGGCAGCACCCGGCGCAGCCCGCAGGCCGCCACCCGGGCGGAGAAGGAGACGGCGAACCAGGGGGTGGGCGCCAGTCCGTTCAGCAGGCGCCGCTCACCCGGGATCTGACGCCCACCGCGCCCGGTGACGTCCAGCCAGGCACCGAAGTGCAGCAGCCGTGCCTCGGGCCCGGCGTCGCGCGCGGGGAACGGGCGCATGTGCTCCCGCACCGCACGGGTCAGGGTTCTGCGCCGCCCGGCGCCGACCTGGTGCCCCGCGAGGAACCGGTCGAGCAGTTCCGCCGAACGACGGGGGAACCCGCCGGGCCCGAGCGGCGTGCGCCCGACCAGGCCCGTGTCGTGGAACGCCGCGGCGGCGAGCAGGCCGACCCGGTCGTAGGCGGTCCCGAGGGTCCGCGCACAGGTGTCGGCCAGCAGGAACGTCCGCAAGGAGTGCAGCGCGACCCGGGGTGGCAGAAGCCGGCACATCTCCGTGAGGGCGGCGCCCGCCAGGGGATGGCCGAGCAGCTCGGCCAGGGCCGGCCTGCCGAGCAGCGGCCGCCACGCCTCGGGCCACGCCTCCGGTGGCAGCGGATGCCAACTCGCCCCACCACGACCGGAATCGGGCACCCCGGTCCCTGCGGCCATGTCCAACCCCCTTGTCCCTGCGCCGTATTGGCTGTGTCTCTCTCACCTGTCTTTACGCTTGGACTCCCCTTCCCCCTCCGACTGCTCATGCATCGCCCCGACCTTGGCCGATCTGCGCCCCCACGACGTCGAACGCGAATCCGGTCGTCCCATCGGGCCATCAGTGACGAGGAGTTGGGTGTCCCCGGGCGCGAGCTCTGTTCTGCAGAATCCGACGGCGGAAACCGGACATCCGCCAACAGCCTTCCTCTGCAGGCGCATTGGAGTGGAAATGGCGGCGCGCGACAGGAATTCGCACGCGGGCGTGCAATCACCCATCCTTTTTCGGAGACGTTCCGTGCGGATCGACTGTGGTAAATGTGCGACACGTGATCGCCGTGCTCAATGTTCACCAGCGCCCCCTCCCCGCGCCACCGGAAGCGGTCGGCGCCCTCATCGATTCCCTGGGCGGGGAGGACGACCGTCTGTGGCCCTCCGACTGGCCACCGGTACGCTTCGAAGGCCCCCTCGCCGTAGGCGTGGCCGGCGGCCACGGGCCCGTGCGGTATGTGGTGAGCCATTACGTGCCGGGCCGGTGGGTGCGGTTCCGGTTCACCGGGCCCCGGGGCTTCGAGGGATTCCACGAGTTCAGCGTCGAGAGCCTCGGCGACGGGCGGACCGTCCTGCGCAACACGCTGGTGCTCCGTCCCCGGGGTGTGCGCTGGCTGGCCTGGGTGCTGTTCTTCCGGCCGCTGCACGACGCGGCGTTCCGGCACAGCCTGGACTGCGCCGAGCAGGCGCTGACCGGCGAGGTGGCCGTCCCCGTCAAGTGGAGCTGGTACGTACGCCTGCTGCGCACCGCGACCGCCCGGCTGGCGCCGCGGCTGGCCGGCTGAACCCGCCGCGCCTGCGGCGTATTTATCGAATGGGAAGACCCTACTTACCCGATGGGATGAATTCTTTCCCCCGGTCGAGGGATCGTTGCGGCATTCAGTGGACGTGAGACTGAGAAGTCCGCGTGAACCCAGCGGTATTCCCCACGGAAGGGAGAGGGTCGTGAGCTTCCTGAACCCCCGCATTCCCGGCCTCAACAGCGACGACGTCATCACGGACGTCACCGAGGCGCCGCACCGCCTGAACGCGCTGGCCCAGGCCGGCGCGGCGCAGATCATCGCCACCGTCGACGTGGAGGCGGGAGAGGACGACTGGGACCTGGCACTGTCCGAGGAGCACCCGCGCCCGGTGGTGCTCGTGCACGGCACCTTCGGCAACCGCGGCTACACCTGGACCTCGGCCACTCCGCTGCTGCGGCAGCACGGCCACCGGGTCTTCCGCCTGGACTACGGCCGGCACGGCAATCCGGTGATCTTCGGCCTCGGCGACATCAAGCGCTCCGCCCAGCAGCTCGCCGACTTCGTCGACGAGGTGCTGCGGCGCACCGGCGCCGAGCAGGTGGACCTCGTCGGCTTCTCGCAGGGCGGCATGATGCCGCGCTACTACCTCAACGCGCTGGGCGGCGGCCCGAAGGTGCACAACTTCGTCGGCATCGCGCCCAGCAACCACGGAGTCACGGCCCAGGGCCTGCTGAACCTCGCCCGTCAGATCCCGGGCGCGGTCGAACTGCTGGAGCAGGGCGCCGTCGGGACGGTCGTCCCGGCCTGGCCGCAACTCCAGCACGACCACCCCTTCCAGCGCGAACTGGCCGACCTGGGCGAGACCACGGAGGGCGTCCGGCACACCGTCATCGCCACCCGGTACGACGACGTGGTCACCCCGTACACCTCCTGCGCCCTGGCCCCGGCGGAGGGCCGCTACGTCAACAACATCGTCCTGCAGGACATCGACCCGGACGACCGCACCCCGCATGTGAGCATGCCCTACAACGTGACCGTACTGAACGAGGTCCTCAAGGCGCTGGCCGGCTGAGCCCTGCTGCCGTCGAGGACGACGCGGGCCACCAGCGCCGGGTCGTCGTTCATCGGGACGTGACCGCAGCCGGGCAGCCGCACCAGCCGGGCCCGCGGTATGGCGTGCTTGGCCCGTATGCCCTGCCGGGGCACGAGCAGCCGGTCCCGGCTGCCCCAGGCCACGGTGACGGGCAGGCCGGGGACGTCGTCGGTGAACCGGACGCTCCGTCCGGCCCGCAGGGTCTCGAAGAAGCCCTCGGCGTGCGCGAGCGCCAGCGTCTCGGCGACCACGGCCTCCGGGGAGCGCCGTCCCGGCCGGGCGTAGATCGTGCTGGTCAGCACCGTGCGGCCGGCCGCCGAACGGGACAGCCGCTCGACCAGGGACAGCGGCAGGCGCTGGGCCGTCGCCCGCATTCCCCTCAGCACGCCGAACGCGTAGCGCCGCTCGGCCTCGGACCAGAAGCCGGCCGGGGACAGGGCGGTGACGGACCGCACGAGGTTCTCCCGGCCGAGTTCGAGGGCGAGCAGACCGCCCAGCGAGTTGCCCGCCACATGCGGCCGGTCCAGCTCCAGCGCCGCGCAGAACGCGCCGAGCACGGCGTTCACCGTCGGCAGGTCGTACGGCAGTCCGTCCGGCAGCGCCGGTGACCGTCCGCACCCGGGCAGGTCCACGGCGATCACGTCGCGCTCGGTCGCGAGGATGTCCACCACCGGGTCCCAGGCCTGGCGGTGGTGGCCTATGCCGTGCAGCAGGATCAGTGGCTCGCCGGCGCCCACGCGCGCGTAGGCGAGGGTGACGCGCTGCGGGCCGTGCGGGGTCGGGGCCGTGAAGGAGACGGTCGCGGACATGGGGCTCCTTGTCGGACGCGTGGTGACGGGCTGCGGTGACGGGCTTTCGGTGCCGGGCTCCCGGTGACGGCCGGCGGCGGTGTGCCGCCGGCGTGCGCCGGGCGGATTGCGGTAGACAGCCTGTCAGTAAAAGCTACCGACGGGTAGCCCCCAGGCGTCCCCGCACTGCGCTCCCGTCCCGGCCGGGGGGATTCCTCCTGGACAGCGCCGGACGCGTCCGCTGGGATGGAGCGGTGACCACCGACACCGCGACCGATGTCTTCGAAGAGCACCGCCCCGTCCTCCTGGGCGTCGCCTACCGCATGCTGGGCCGGCTGGCCGACGCGGAGGACGTGGTCCAGGAGGCGTGGCTGCGCTGGTCCGGCTCCGACCGGGCCGACGTCCGTGAGCCGCGCGGCTACCTGGTGCGCGTCACCACCCGGCTCGCCATCGACCGGCTGCGCCAGATCAAGTCGCGGGGCGAGACGTACGTCGGCCCCTGGCTGCCCGAACCGTACGTCACGGACTTCGGGGACACCGTCCCCGACACCGCCGAGCGGGCCGTGCTCGCCGACTCCGTCTCCCTCGCCGTCCTCGTCGTCCTGGAGTCGCTGTCGCCGCTGGAGCGGGCGGTCTTCGTGCTCCGGGAGGCCTTCGGCTACCCCTACGCCGAGATCGGCGCCATGCTCGACCGCTCGGAGTCCGCGGTGCGCCAGCTCGCCGGGCGGGCCCGCAGGCACGTCGACGAGCGGCGGCCCCGCTACGACGTCGACCCCGCCCAGCGCCGGGACCTCACCGAGCGGTTCCTCGCCGCCGCGGCCGACGGCGACCTCGAAGGACTGATGTCGCTGCTCGCCCCGGACGTCCGGCTGGTCGGCGACAGCGGCGGCAAGTCCAGGGCCCCGCTGCGCGTCCTGGAGAGCGCCGACAAGGTGGCCCGCTTCCTGGTCGGCGCCGCGCGGAAGGGCATCCCGGACTTCTCCTACCGCTTCCTGGAGGTCAACGGCGGCCCCGCCCTGCTGGCCCTGTCCGGGGACAAGCCCGACTCCGTCTTCCAGCTCGACGTCGCCGACGGGCGGATCCAGTCCGTGTACATCGTCCGCAACCCCGACAAGCTGCGGGCCCTGGCCGCCGTCTAGGCCACGCCCCCGTCCCCCGTTTCCCGCGACCGAAGCCCCCGTCCGTGACGGGGGCTTCGCCGTTCCGTGTCCCGCGGACGGCCCCGTGCGAACGCCCCGTGAACCCTTCGTGGCACGGCACCACGGCACGCACAGGCGATCGAGGATTGGTCTTGACCAAGGGTGAGGGCCGTCCTATGGTCGCAGAGAACTGCAACAACCTTTAATAAACAAGGGCGCTAAAACGCCGCCGGACCACGGTGATTGCGGAGGACAGGGTGGGGACCACGCAGCTGGAACCGGTGCCGGAACCGAAGTACTGGCATCTCAGGACCGTGCTCAGCGAGGCACTGGACTCGGAGTTCTCGGTGGGCGAGATCCTGCCCAACGAGCGCGACCTCGCCGCACGCTTCGGTGTCGCCCGCGCCACCCTCCGCCAGGCCCTGGAACAACTGGAACTGGAAGGCAGGCTCCAGCGCCGCCGCGGTGTCGGTACGACCGTCGCCCCGCCGCGCGTCGGCGTGGCCGTCGGCACGCAGCGGCACACCTGGCCGGGCACGGCCGGCGACGCCTGGCAGCCGGTCGACTGCACCCTGGCGGCCCCGCCCGCGCCGGTCGCCGAGGCTCTTGGGACCGGCCGGGACGAGCCGGTGCACACGGTCCGCCGCTCCCGCGTGACGCACGGCCAGCCCGTCGCGGCGGAGCTGCTGTACATCCCGCAGACCTCCGTGCCCGACCTCTCCGCCATCGACGCGCCGTCCGGGCCCGCACGCGCGCGTGCCGTGCTGCGCGAGCTGCAGCGCCTGGAGCTGGACCACCAGGACAGCGCCGTGGAACTGGGCTCGGCCCGCGCCGACGACGCCAGGGAACTGGACCGCCTTCCCGGGGCGCCCGTCCTCGTGGTCACCACCCGCTACACCGCCGAGGGCCGCACCGCCGCGCTCTCGACCGCCACCTACCGTGCCGACACCTGCCGGCTGACGTTCGGGGACTCCGGGGACGTCGAGATCCACCACGGCCCGCAGACCCAGGCATCCTGACCGGCCCGGCCCGCTCGGAGGACGGAGTACGGAGGACGGCTCGGCGCAACTCCGGGCGGGAGAGCACACCCCCGTCGCGCCGGCGAGGTCCCCGCACCGTCCCCGGTCGGACCGCCCCGCGGGCCGCGCGAAGCCGTTCGGACCGCCTCCGTGCGGCGCGAGCCGCCGGTCCCGCGTGCCGGCCGACGGGCCGGCGCATCAGCGGCGTGCCGTCGTGCCCTCGACCGCGAACAGCTGCTCCTCCACGTGATCGAGGGCCAGCCGCAGCGCCCCCGTCGCCACGGCCGCCTCGCCGAGGAGCGACAGGGTCACCTTCGGGGGCCTGAGGCAGTAGCGGGCCAACTCCCGCCGCAGCGGCTCCAGTACGCCGTCGAGACCGGCGGCCCAGCCTCCGATGACGACCAGCTCCGGATCCAGGGCCAGCGCCAGCGCCGCCACGTCGTGCACCAGCCGCTGGATGAAGCGGTCGACGGCCGCACGCGCCCGCCGGTCGCCGTCCCGGGCCTGGGCGAACACCTTGGCGACCGCCTGCTCGTCGAGCGGGTGCAGCGGCTCGTCCGTGGTGGACAGCAGCGTCTCCGGCGTCACCTCCCGGCCCAGCAGGTGCAGCGCGCCGATCTCGCCGGCCGCCCCGCCGTACCCGCGGTGCAGCCGGCCGCCGATCAGCGAACCGGCCCCCGGGCTCAGCCCGGCCAGCACGAACACCACGTCGTCGGACTCGGTCGCGGAGCCCTTCCAGTGCTCGGCGACCGCCGCCGCGTTCGCGTCGTTCTCCACCAGCACCGGGCACTTGAAGGATCGGCTCAGCCGCTCGCCCAGGCGCAGGCCCGTCCACTCGGGCAGCGCGGTGCTCAGCCGGACCGTGCCGTCCGCCTCGACTATCCCCGGCGTCGCCGCCCCCACGGCACGCAGGGACCCCCGGGCCACACCGGCCCGGCGCAACAGCTCGGCGACCGCCGTGCGCAGCCGTTCCAGGCGCTCGTCGGCGGGAGCGGTCTCGTGGACGTCCTTCGCCTGGGCGCCGATCACCCGCCCGTCCAGGTCGGCGAGGAGCGCGGCGACGCGGTGCGGGCCGATTTCCAGGCCCAGCAGGTGCCCCGCCTCCGCCCGGAACCGGAACCGCCGCGCGGGCCGCCCCTGGCGCCGGGCCGTGCCCTCGTCGGGGGCCGTCTCGACGACCAGACCGGCCTCGATGAGCCCCTCGACGACGCCTTCCACGGTGGGCCGGGACAGCCCCGTCACCCGGGTGATCTCGGTCAGCGTCGCACAGTCCGCGGCACGCAGCGCGTGCAGCACCACCGCGGAATTGATCCTCCGCAGCAGCGAGGGATCCCCGCCGGTCAGCCGCCCCAACGTCCGTCCTCCCAGCTCGTGCGCGTGTTGGCCGGATCGTACTCGGCCCGCCGCACCCCGGCGAGTGCCGGGCACCCGTGAGGCCGCCCGCACGGACCGCCCCGCCCGCCGGATCATCCCGGCGCCACGAACCCCGACTCGTACGCCGCGATGACCGCCTGTGTGCGGTCCCGCGCCCCCAGCTTCGACAGCACCGCGCTCACATGCGACTTCACCGTCTCCGTGCCGACGACCAGCCGGGTCGCGATCTCCGCGTTCGACAGCCCGCGCGCCATCAGCCGGAGCACCTCGCCCTCCCGCTCGGTCAGCCGGGCCCGCTCCAGCGCCGCCCGCGCCGCACGGTTCCCGCCGCCGTCGCCGTACTCGGCGGCGAGCTGCCGCACCGAGGCCGGGAACAGCAGCGACTCGCCCTCGGCGATCAACCGCACCGCGTGCACGATCTCGGCCGGCCGGGCCCGCTTGAGCAGGAAGCCATCGGCACCCGCGCGCAGCGCCTCGTACACGTACTCGTCGTTCTCGAAGGTCGTCACCACGAGGATCCGCGGCGGATCGGCCACCGTGCGCAGCAGGGCACGGGTGGCCTCGATGCCGTCCAGCAGCGGCATCCGCACGTCCATGGCGACCACGTCGGGCCGCAACTGCCGCACCAGCGGGATGACCGCCGCACCGTCGGCCGCCTCCCCGGCGACCTCGATGTCCGGCTGGGCCTCCAGGACGGCGCGCAGGCCCGCGCGTACGAGGGGTTCGTCGTCGACGAGGAGCACTCTGACCGGCATCCGCTCAGCGTAGATCAGCCCAGCGGCAGCTCCACGCGCACCTGCCAGTCACCGTCGTCGGGCCCCGTGTGCGCCCGCCCGCCGAGCAGCGCGGCACGCTCGCGTATGCCGCGCAGCCCGCTGCCGCGCCCGGGGCCGGCCCTGCCGTCCGCCAGCGGATTGCGCACCTCCAGGCTGAGGGCACCGTCCGTCACCCGGACGCGGACCCGCGCGGGCACCGCGCCCGCGTGCCGCAGCACATTGGTCAGCGCCTCCTGCAGGATGCGGTAGCCCTCGCGGGAGACCGGGCCCGGAAGGGTGTCCACGGGGCCCGTCACCTCGGCGTCCACCTTCGCCCCGGAGGCGCGGGCCGACTCCAGCAGCCGGTCGGCGTCCACGAGCGTCGGCCGGCTGCTCGCCGGCTGCCCCGACTCACGCAGCACACCGAGCACGCGTTCCAGGTCCTCCAGGGCGGCCCGGCCGGTCTCCTCGATCGCCTCCAGGGCCCGGTCGGTGAACTCGGGGCTGCCCGCCGCCCGCGCGGCGCCCGCCTGCACCACGGCGACGGTCAGCGCGTGGCCGATGGAGTCGTGCAGTTCGCGCGCGATGCGGTTGCGTTCCAGGAGCTGCTCGGTGCGTTCCTCCAGGGCCGCGAGGCGTTCGGCAGCGGACGGGCCGAGCAGCCGGCGCGCCACGGCTGCGGCCAGCTCACCGAGGCCGACCACCACCGCGTACAGCACGACCAGCGGGAGCGGTGCCGCCAGGGCGTACGCCCAGTGAGGCTGCGCACCGTGCAGGACGGGGATGTCCTCGGGCACCGGTTCCACGACGCCCGCGGCGGCCGTGTACGCGAGGATCGGCAGCCAGACCGTGGCGAAGGCCGCCACCGCGCCCAGCACCAGCCGTACTTCCAGCCACAGCACCGTCCGCAGCCGGTCCCGCCAGGTCGTCGCCGGCTCCACGGAGATGCCCGGCTCCCGCTCGCCCGGTGTCAGCAGCAGCCGCGCCTGCACTCCCTCGCCCACACGCACGGCCGGGATCAGCCCGACCGGGATCACCACCAGCGCGGGCACCCACGGCAGCTCCGGCTCGATGAACATCCACACGCTGAAAGCCGCGACCGGCACCCACAGATGCAGCAGCCGGGTGTACGTCGTCCCGCGGAGGAGCGGGCGGAGCAAGCGGACCATTCCGTCATCCTGCCAGCGGCCACTGACAACCGGCCTCCCCCGCACGGGGGAGACGATCTCCACCGGCGGGGGAAGCCCCACCCCCGTGGGACCGGCCACGCTGATGCCATGACCAGCATCGACGTGCGAGACCTCACCAAGGAGTACGGCACCCGACGAGCCGTCGACCACCTCACCTTCTCCGTGCGACCCGGCCGCGTCACCGGCTTCCTCGGCCCCAACGGCGCCGGAAAGTCCACCACCATGCGCCTGGTGCTGGGCCTGGACCGGCCCACCTCCGGGGCCGCCACCGTCGGCGGACGCGCCTATGCCTCGCTCAACGAGCCCCTGCGGCACGTCGGCGCCCTGCTCGACGCGCACGCCGCGCACGGCTCGCGCACCGGCCGCGACCACCTGCGCGTCCTGGCGGCGAGCAACCGCATCCCGGTGCGCCGGGTGGACGAGGTCCTGGAGGAGACGGGGATCGCGTCGGTGGCACGCCGCCGGGTGAGGACGTACTCCCTGGGCATGCGTCAGCGGCTGGGCATCGCCGCCGCCCTGCTCGGCGATCCCGGGGTGGTCATGCTGGACGAACCGTCCAACGGCCTCGATCCCGAAGGCATCATCTGGATCCGGGAGTTGCTGCGCCGGCTCGCGGCCGAGGGCCGCACCGTCCTGGTCTCCAGCCACCTGATGAACGAGACCGCGTCCTTCGCCGACCACCTGGTGGTCCTCGGGCGGGGCCGTCTGCTGGCCGACACGCCCATGCGGGAGTTCATCGACGCACGCGTGCAGCCCCGCGTCAGGATCCGCACCACGGACCCCACCGCTCTCAAGAGGGTCCTCGCCCGGCACGGACACGACGCCGTGGAACACGCCGACGGGTACTGGAGCGTCCACCACGCGCGCGTGGACGACATCGGCCTCCTCACGTCCGCCGCGGGCGTACCGATTCTCGAACTGGCGGCGGACGAGGGGACGTTGGAGCAGGCCTACCTCGACCTGACCGCGTCCGAGGCCGAGTTCACCGCACCGCCCCAGGAGGTCTGACGATGGAATTCACGCCCGTGCTCCGTTCCGAGTGGCTCAAGATCCGCACACTCCGCTCGCTGTGCGGAACGCTGCTGGCGGTGTTCGCCGCGACCACGGCGTTCTCCGCGCTGGCCGGTCTCTCCGGTTCCTCCGACCCGGACTTCGACCCCCTGTTCACATCGCTGTCCGGCGTCATGCCCGGCCAGATCGCCGCCATCGCCTTCGGCGCCATGGCGGTGTCGACCGAGTACCACGGCAACGGCATCCGGCTCTCGCTGGCCGCCGTCCCGCGGCGCGGACGGTGGTTCGCCGCCAAGGTGACGGTCATCGCCGTACCGGCCCTCGCGGTCGGACTGGTCACCGCGTTCGCCTCCCTGCTCGCGGCGCGCGCGGGTCTGGGCTCCGCGGCGAACGGGCTGACCGTGGCGGAACAGGCGCGGGGCGTCGTCGGCTGCGGCGTCTACCTCATGCTGATGGCCCTGTTCGCGGCCGGCCTCACGGCCCTGCTCCGCAGCGGCGTGGCCACGCTCTCCCTGCTGATCCCGTTCATCCTCGTCGTCTCCTTCGTCATCGGCGACGCGGCGGGCGGCATCACCGACTTCCTCCCCGACAGGGCCGGACAGGTGGTGCTGCACGAGACGTACGACGGGACGCCGGGCCCCTGGACCGGACTGGCGGTGACCGCCCTGTGGACGGCGGCCGCCCTGCTGGCGGGCGCCTGGCGGCTGCGCCGCCGGGATGCCTGATCCGGCCGGCGGACTGACGCCCCGCCAATTGTCAGTGCCCGCCGCTTTACTGGACCGCATGAACATCGCGCGGCACATCGCCCTCATCGACGAGCTGTGCTTCCGGCCCTTCCCGGCGGAGCACGGCCCGTCGGACGAGGGCACGGAAGGATCCGGCCACTTCGTCGCGGTGCTGGAGAGCAGCCACGGCCTGCGCGGCGGCGACCAGGGGGAGCGGGGGATCACGGTGGACCAGTACGAGAAGTACCGCGACGCCCTCGCGGAGCGGCTGTCCGCCCGCTGGGGGGAGACCGACCCGTACAACCTGGACACGGTCCTGCTGCGGACCGAACGGGAGACGATACCGCAGCCGTGGGCCACGCTCGGCGCACGCGCGCGTGTGGCCTGCCTCTGGGAGGCCGAGGGCACCGGCCGCTGGATAGCGCTGGCCGTGGCCGACCGGGACGAGACCGACGAGGTGCAGCTGCTGGCCGTCGTCACGGAGACGGACCCGCCGTGACCCCTGGCTACGCCTCCGCCGCGGCCCGCAGCCGTGCGAACTCCTCCGCCATCGTCTGCGCCGTCCAGTGCGCGTTGAGCCCGCTCGGGTTGGGCAGCACCCACACGCGCGTGTCCCCGATCGTCCGCGCCTGCGGACCCACCTGCGCCCGGCGGTCGTCGAACGCGGCCCGGTACGCGGTGACCCCGACCACGGCCAGCCAACGGGGCCGCAGCCGCGCCACCTTGGAGGCCAGCAGCCGCCCGCCCTCGCGGTACTCCTCCGCGGTCAGCTCGTCCGCCCGGGCGCTGGCCCGGGCGACGACGTTGGTGATGCCGAGCCCGTACGACAGCAGCTCCCGCTGCTCCGACGGCTTCAGCAGCCGGGGCGTGAAACCGGACAGATGCAGCACCGGCCAGAAGCGGTTGCCCGGGCGCGCGAAGTGGTGGCCCGTCGCGGCCGTCATCAGACCCGGGTTGATGCCGCAGAACAGCACACGGAGGCCGTCCGCGACGACGTCCGGTACGAGACGGTCGCGGGCGGCCTCCAGTTCCGCCGGTGTGAACCGGGTCAGAGGATCGCTCCCGGGGTGTAGCCCGCGGCCTCCGGGTGCTGCTTGACGATCTCCTCGATCCGGCCGACGACCGCGGCCACCTGGTCGGCCGCGGCCCCCGTGAAGGAGAGCTTGTCGGCCATCAGGGCGTCCAGCTCGGCCCGGTTCAGCGGGATGCGCTCGTCGGCGGCCAGCTTGTCGAGGAGCTCGTTGCGCTCGGCACCCTGCTCCCGCATCGCGAGGGCGGACGCCACGGCGTTCTCCTTGATCGCCTCGTGCGCGACCTCACGGCCGACACCGGCGCGCACCGCGCCCATCAGCACCTTGGTGGTGGCGAGGAACGGCAGGTAGCGGTCCAGCTCCCGGGCCACGACGGCCGGGAAGGCACCGAACTCGTCGAGCACGGTCAGGAAGGTCTCCAGCAGCCCGTCGAGCGCGAAGAACGCGTCCGGCAGCGCGACGCGGCGCACCACCGAGCAGGACACGTCGCCCTCGTTCCACTGGTCGCCCGCCAGCTCCCCGGTCATGGAGGCGTAGCCGCGCAGGATCACCATGAGACCGTTGACGCGCTCGCAGGAGCGGGTGTTCATCTTGTGCGGCATCGCCGAGGAGCCGACCTGGCCGGGCTTGAAGCCCTCGGTGACCAGTTCGTGCCCGGCCATCAGGCGGATCGTCTTCGCCAGCGACGAGGGCGCCGCCGCCAGCTGGACCAGCGCGGTGACGACCTCGTAGTCCAGCGAGCGCGGGTAGACCTGGCCGACCGAGGTGAACGCCTCGGAGAAGCCCAGGTGACCGGCGATCCGGCGCTCCAGCTCGGCGAGCTTGCCGGCGTCCCCGCCGAGCAGGTCCAGCATGTCCTGGGCGGTGCCGACCGGGCCCTTGATGCCGCGCAGCGGGTAGCGGCCCAGCAGCTCCTCGACCCGGCCGTGGGCGACGAGCAGCTCGTCGGCGGCGGTGGCGAACCGCTTGCCCAGCGTCGTGGCCTGCGCGGCCACGTTGTGGGAGCGGCCCGCCATGACCAGCTCGCCGTACTCACCGGCCAGCTTGCCGAGCCGGGCGAGGACGGCCACCGTGCGGTCCCGCATCAGCTCCAGCGAGAGCCGGATCTGCAGCTGCTCGACGTTCTCCGTCAGGTCGCGGGACGTCATGCCCTTGTGGACGTGCTCGTGCCCGGCGAGGTCGTTGAACTCCTCGATCCGCGCCTTCACGTCGTGCCGGGTGACCTTCTCGCGCTCGGCGATCGAGGCCAGGTCGACCTGGTCGAGGACGCGCTCGTAGTCGGCGATGGCGGCGTCGGGCACCTCGATGCCGAGGTCCTTCTGCGCCCGCAGCACGGCGAGCCAGAGCTGCCGCTCCAGCCTCACCTTCTGCTCGGGCGACCAGAGCGTGGCGAGCTCGGCGGAGGCGTAGCGTCCGGCGAGGACGTTGGGGATGCGGGGCTTGGCGGGAGCGGAAGTCACGTGTACGGATTCTACTGGCGATTCGTGCAGGCCAGCGCCACCGGGTGGTTCGGCGGAACCTACAAGGAGGTCACGCCGGTCCCTCGGCGGCCTCGTACGGCAGCAGCTCCGGACGCTTCGGAGGACGGCCGTCGCCGGACGACCGGCCCGTCAGCCGGCGGCCGATCCACGGCAGCAGGTGCTGCCGGGCGAACCGGACGTCCGCGGCCCGCCGCACGACCCAGCCCGGCGGCGGCGTCGCCGGCATCGGCGTGTGCCACTCGGCATCCTCGGGCTCGTACCCGAGCGTCTGCCACACGGCCTCCGCGACCCGGCGGTGCCCCTCGGCGGTCAGGTGCAGCCGGTCCACGTCCCACAGGCGCGGGTCGGCCAGCGAGGGCGCCCCGTACAGGTCCACGACCAGGGCGCCGTGCCGTGCGGCGAGGTCGTCGATGCAGGCGAACAGCGCCTCCATGCGCGGCCGGAAACGCTCCAGCACCGGTCCCTGGCGGCCGGGGCTGCGCATCAGCACGAGCTGCTTGCAGCTCGGGGCCAGCCGCTCGACGGCCTCGGTCAGCAGGTCCCGCACCCGGACCATGTCGCACTTGGGCCGCAGCGTGTCGTTGAGCCCGCCCACCAGCGTGACCACGTCGGCGCCCATGGCCGCCGCCGCGTCCACCTGCTCGTCGACGATCTGGCCGATCAGCTTGCCGCGCACCGCGAGGTTCGCGTACCGGAAACCGGGGGAGCGGGCCGCCATCCGCGCGGCGAGCAGGTCGGCCCAGCCGCGGTAGGAGCCGTCGGGCAGCAGGTCCGACATGCCCTCGGTGAAGGAGTCGCCGACGGCGACGAGACTGGTGTGGGCGGGGTTCATCTGCATGGCGACAGAAATGGTAGCCCGTGCACATACCCGTCGGTCGGTCGCCCTCGGCGCCCGTGCGCCTTCTCACGTGCGCTGCCCGAACAGCTCCCGCAGCACGTCCTCCATGGTCACCAGCCCCGCCAGCCGCCCGTCGCTGCCCAGCACGGCCGCCAGGTGCGTACGGCTGCCCCGCATCGCGGTGAGCACGTCGTCCAGCGGGGTGCTCTCCCGCACCCGGGGGATGGCCCGCATGTCCCGCAGCCGGAACGGCAGGTTCTGCGGGGAGGCGTCCAGGGCGTCCTTCACATGCAGATAGCCCACGATCCGCCGCCCGTCGTCCACCACGGGGAAACGGGAGAACCCGGACTCGGCGGACAGCCGCTCCAGCTGCTCCGGCGTGATGCCCACGCGCGCGTGGACGACGCGCTCCAGCGGCAGCACGACGTCGCGGACCGGCCGCCGGCCCAGTTCCAGGGCGTCGTGCAGCCGCTCCTGGGCCCGGTCGTCGATCAGGCCGGCCTGGCTGGCGTCCTTCACGATCTCCGCCAGCTCCCTGTCCGAGAACGTGGCCGACACCTCGCTCTTCGCCTCCACCCTGAGCAGCTTGAGCAGGGCGTTGGCGAAGGCGTTGATCGTGAAGATCACCGGACGCAGCGCCCGGGACAGCGCCACCAGGGGAGGCCCGAGCAGCAGCGCGCTGCGCACCGGCTCCGCCAGCGCGACGTTCTTCGGCACCATCTCGCCGAGCAGCATGTGCAGATACGTCGCCAGCGTCAGCGCGATCACGAAGGACACCGCGTGCCCCGCGCCGGCCGGCACGCCCATCGCGTGGAACACGGGCTCCAGCAGATGCGCGATCGCCGGTTCCGCGACCACACCGAGGACCAGGGTGCACAGCGTGATGCCGAGCTGGGCCGCCGCCATCAGCGCCGACACGTGCTCCAGCCCCCACAGCACGCTCTTCGCACGCCGGTCGCCGCCCTCGGCGTACGCCTCGACCTGGCTGCGGCGCACGGAGATCAGCGCGAACTCCGCGCCCACGAAGAAGGCGTTGACGACGAGCGTCGCCAGACCGATCAGCAGCTGTACGGCGATCATCGTCCGGCCTCCCCGTCGTCGGCGCCCCCCCGCTCGTCGTCGAGCGGCGCGTGCAGCAGCACCCGCGCCGCCCTGCGCCCGGTGGCGTCCACCACGTCCAGCCGCCAGCCGGCGACCCGCACGGTGTCGCCGACCGCGGGGATGCGGCCGAGCCCCGCCGCGACCAGGCCGGCCAGCGTCTCGTACGGTCCCTCCGGCACCCGGAGCCCGAGGCGCGCCAGCCGGTCCACCCGCGCCGAGCCGTCGGCCCAGTACAGGGCGTGTCCCTGTTCGTCCGTGCCGGCCGGTTCCAGCTCGGGCGTCTCGTGCGGATCGTGCTCGTCGCGCACCTCGCCGACGACCTCCTCGACGATGTCCTCCAGCGTGGCGACCCCCGCCGTTCCGCCGTACTCGTCGATCACGACGGCCATCGTGCGCCGGCCGGACAGCCGGTCCAGGAGCCGGTCGACGGTCAGCGACTCGGGGACCATCAGCGGCTCCCGCATGAGTTCGGCGACCGGCACCTGCGGCCGGCGCTCGGCGGGCACCGCCAGGACGTCCTTGACGTGCGCGGTGCCCACCACCGAGTCGAGGTTTCCCCGGTAGACCGGGAAGCGGGACAGCCCGGTCGCCCGTGTCGCGTTCGCCACGTCCTCACAGGTCGCCCGGGCGTCCAGGGCGATGACCTGGACGCGCGGGGTCATCACGTTCTCGGCGGTCAGGTCGGCGAGGTTCAGCGTCCGCACGAACAGTTCGGCGGTGTCGGGCTCCAGGGCGCCCTCCTTGGCGGAGTGCCGGGCGAGGGCCGCCAGCTCCTGCGGTCCGCGCGCGGAGGCCAGTTCCTCCGCGGGCTCCACCCCGAGGCGGCGCACGACGCGGTTGGCCATGTTGTTCAGGTGGGAGATGAAGGGCCGGAACGCGGCACTGAACCAGCGCTGCGGGCTGCCCACCCGCTTGGCCACCGCAAGGGGCGAGGAGATCGCCCAGTTCTTCGGCACCAGCTCGCCGACGATCATCAGGAACACGGTCGACAGCGCCGTGCCCAGCACCAGCGCCAGCGAGGAGGCCACCGAGCGCGAGACCCCCAGGTCCCGCAGCGGACCCGCGATCAGCCTGGCCACCGAGGGCTCGGCGAGCATGCCCACCACCAGGTTGGTCACCGTGATGCCGAGCTGCGCGCCCGAGAGCTGGAACGTCAGGTTCCGTACGGCCTTCAGGGCGCCCGGCGCGCCCCGCTCGCCGCGCTTCGCCGCCCGCTCCAGCTCGCCGCGCTCGACGGTGGTCAGCGAGAACTCCGCCGCGACGAACGCACCGCAGGCGAGCGAGAGCAGGACGGCCACCAGCAGCAGGAGCACTTCGGTCATCGGGTCACCTCGCCTCCCATGATCGGCCAGGCCGCGGAGGATCGCGCGACGTCGGGCGCCGGGCACGCACTCGTGCGCGGCGCACACCGCCCGTCAGCCGGTGAGGGGCTTCACCCAGCGTCGCCACTGCTCCTCCGGCGCGTACCCGGCGGCCCGCCAGGCATGCTGCGCCCGCTCGTTGCGCCGCAGCACCATCGCGTCCCCGCGGCGCCCGCCGAGCCGCACGAACCGCTCCTCCGCGGCGGCCAGCAGGGCCGAGGCGATCCCCTGCCGCCGGTGGTCCGGGTGCACCGCCAGCCGGTACAGATGGCACCGCCAGCCGTCGAAGCCCGCGATCACCGTGCCCACCAGGTCCCCGTCGCGCTCGGCCAGGACCAGCGCCTCCGGGTCGCGGGCGACCAGCCGCTCCACGCCCTCCCGGTCGTCGCTGATGCTCGTCCCCTCGGCGGCCACCTTCCAGAAGGCCAGCACGGCGTCCAGGTCCTCGGGCCCGGCGGCCCGTATCCGCAGATCAGTCATGCCGTGATCCCACCACGCGCGGTGGGCGGCCACGGGGAATTCCGGGATGTGGACGTCAGTGGCCGCGCAGCGCCCGCATCACCGGAGCGAACGCCTCCATGTACGGCTCCAGCACGGTCAGGTACGAGAACCCGTACCGCTCGCGCCGCGCCCGCACCTGCGCGGTGATCTCCTCCGGCGTCCCGGCCAGCACGATGGGCAGCTCCAGCACCTGCTCCGGGGTCAGATCCGGCACGTGCTCCAGGAAGGGGCGTACGGCGGCCTCGCGGTCCTCGCCGACGAGCACCGCCTGGATGAGCAGATTGAGCTCGGCCGGTTCCTTCCGGTCCCGCGCCAGCCCCTGGTACCGCGCCACGCGCTCGTCGAGCTCCTCGGGGCCGACCGGCACGAGCCGGCCCGTGGTGCTCCCCGGGACCGACCTCGCCCCCGTGAACGCCGCGATGTCGGCATGCCGGGCGGTCAGCTCCAGCATCCGGTCGCCGCCCGCGCCGATCAGCAGCGGCACACCGGGCCGCTGCACGGGGCGGGGCCGGTGCTCCTCCGAGCCGAGCAGCCGCTCCAGTTCCTCGACGGTGCGGCGCAGATGGTCCACCCGTTCGCCCGGCGAGCCGAACGGCAGTCCCGCCGCCTCGTGCTCCGCCTGCACGTAGCCGGTGCCGAGCCCCAGCTCCAGGCGTCCGCCGGTCAGGGCGTCCGTGGTCGCCACCTCCCGGGCCAGCAGGGCCGGGTTCCAGAAGCCCGCGTTCAGCACGAACGTGCCCAGCCGGGGCCGCTCGGTGGCCCGGGCCGCCGCGACCAGGGCCGGAAAGGGCGCCACCATGCCGAGATGGTCCGGCACCAGGATCACGTCGTAGCCCAGCTCCTCGGCCCGCCGGCACTTGGCACTCCACTCCTCGGCCGGCGCGGCGGCCATCAGGTTGACGCCGAAGCGGAACGGACGCGACATGAACACTCCTTGACTGCCGGTGACTTGGGGCACGGCGAGTCAATCACTCGTGCGCGATGGCCGCCAGTACGTTCATCCGCGACGCACGCAGCGCCGGCAGCAGCGCCGCCACGACGCCGACCACCGCCGAGCCGATGACGACCGCGACGACCGTGCCCCAGGGGACGGCGAACGCCGTCATGCCCTGCAGCGCCAGCACCTGCTGTATGCACACGCCCCACACCAGCCCCAGGGCCAGCCCGAGGACGGCGCCGAACACCGCGATCACCACCGACTCCAGCCGGATCATCCGGCGCAGCTGGCGCCGCGAGAGCCCGATCGCCCGCAGCAGCCCGATCTCGCGGGTGCGCTCCACGACGGACAGGGCCAGGGTGTTGACCACGCCGAGCACCGCGATCACGATCGCCAGCCCCAGCAGCGCGTAGACGAGGTACAGCAGCACGGAGATCTGGTCGTGCACCAGCTTCTTGTAGTCGGCGATGTCACGCACCTGCACCTGCGGATAGGGGTCGAGCGTCCGTTCCAGGTTCGCGCGCAGCTCGTCGTCCCCTGTGCCCGGCGCGGCGTTCACGTAGAGCGCCGATTCCTGGCCGCCCGGTGCGTACCGCTGAAGCGTCTCCAGCCCGAGGAACAGCCCTCCCCGCGCCCCGAACCCCTCGGCGGACTCCATGTCGGTGAGCGCGCCCACCGTCAGTTCGGCCGTGCGCCCGCCCTGGAACTCGACGGGGAGGGTGCTGCCGAGGCGTACGCCGTGCTCCCGCGCGAAGTCCGCGTCCATCGCCAGGTGCCCGGCCGCCAGCGCGCCGGCGGTGTCGCCCCGCGCGTAGCTGATGCTGGCGACCTCGTCGAGCCGCGGGTCGTAGGCCGCCGCGGTCGTCTCCACCCGGTCGCCGTCGGGCAGCCGCACCGCGAGCGGCGCGAACCGCGAGCGCACGACGAGCCCGGCGCCCGGCGTCTCGCGCACCCGGTCGGTGATCTCGCGGGGGAACGGCATGAAACCGCCGTTCTGCACGATGAAGTCGGCGCCCAGCGTCCTGTCGATCTGCCGGTCGAAGGACTCGGTCATGGAGGCGCTGGCCACGGACATCCCGCCGACCAGGGCGAGCCCCACCATGAGGGCGGCGGCCGTGGCGCCGGTACGCCGGGGATTGCGCAGGGCGTTGCGCTGGCTCATCCGCCCGACCGGACCGAACAGCGCCGGGAAGGCCGCGCCGAGCACCCGGATCACGGGCCGCACGAGCAGCGGACCGGCGATCACGGTGGCGACGAGGGTCAGCACGACGCCCAGCCCGAGCAGCGACGCCGCCGAGGCGGTCTCCGTGGCCGCCGCGCACCCGGCCAGCGCGGCCGCACCCGCCGCCCCGACCACGCCGCCCACCACGGCACGCAGGCGCAGCGGGCGGCCCACCCCGGCGACCTCGGCGTCCGTGAGCGCGGCCATCGGCGAGACGGCCGCCGCCCGGCGGGCCGGGAGATACGCGGCGACGAACGTCACGCCGATGCCGACGACGTAGGCGGCGACCGGTGTGGCCCAGCCGATGACCATCTCGGCGGAGCTGATGTTCATGCCGATCGCGTTCATCAGCCCGATCAGTCCGGCGGCCAGCCCGATGCCCGCGGCCAGCCCCAGCGTGGAGCCGACCACGCCGAGCAGCAGCGCCTCGGTGAGCACCGAGCGGCGCACCTGCCGCCGGTCCGCGCCCAGCGCGCGCAGCAGTCCGAGTTCCCGGGTGCGCTGCGCGATCAGCATCGAGAAGGTGTTGACGATCAGGAACACGCCCACCAGAACGGCGATGCCGGCGAAGCCGAGCATCACGTACTTGATGACGTCGAGGAATCCGCCCAGTTGCTCGACGTCCGACTCGGCCTGCTCGGCCGCGGTGCGGTACTCGTAGGCGTCCGGGCCGAGGGCGTCGGCGACGCGCCGCTTGAGCAGGTCGTCGCTCACCCCGGCGGCGGCCTCCACGGAGATGCCCGTGGCGGCCTTCGCGTCGCCCAGCAGCTTCGTCTGCGCGGTCGGGGTGTCGAGGAAGAGCAGCGCGGCGCCGGGATTGGTGGTGGTGAACGTGACGATGCCGACGACCTCGACACGGAACGAGCCCGGCGGGGCGACGACGGTGAGTGAGTCGCCGATGCGTACGCCCGTGCGGTCGGCGGTCTCCGAGTCGAGCAGTGCCTGCCCGGGGCCGTCCGGGGCGTGCCCGGAGGTGAGCTCCACGGGGCTGCGTTCGGTGGGGTGCCAGTTGGTGCCGATCGTGGGGGCGCCCGTGGTCGGGCTCACCGGCTCGTTCTCGTCGTCGACCACGGTGAGGTTCTCGACCTCCGCGTCCACGTGCGCGGCGGCCACTCCCTCGACACCGGACAGCCGGCCGGCGAGCGCGGCGGGCAGCGTCGCCGTCGTGCCCGACGGAACGGCCTCGTCGAGGCCCTCCTGGGGGCGGACGGTGACGTCGGCGGCAGTGGAGGCGAACAGCCGGTCGAAGGTGCGTCCGAGGGTGTCGGAGAAGATCAGGCTGCCCGCGACGAAGGCCACGGACAGGACGACGGCCAACGCGGACAGCAGCAGCCGTCCCTTGTGCGCGAGGAAGCTCCTGAGCGTCGCCTTCAGCACGGGTCAGTCCTCGGCGCCGTCGCCGGAGAACCGGGAGCCGGCACCCGTGAACAGGCGCATGCGCTCCAGTACGGCCTCCGCCGTGGGCCGCGCCATCTCGTCGACGATCCGCCCGTCGGCGAGGAACAGCACCAGGTCGGAGTGGGCGGCGGCACCGGGGTCGTGGGTGACCATGACGACGGTCTGGCCGAGGTCGTCGACGGCCTCGCGCAGGAAGCCCAGCACCTCCAGACCGGCGCGCGAGTCGAGGTTGCCGGTCGGCTCGTCCGCGAAGATCAGCTCGGGCCGGGAGACCAGCGCCCGCGCGCAGGCCACCCGCTGCTGCTGGCCGCCGGAGAGCTGCGCCGGCCGGTGCTTCAACCGGTCCCGCAGCCCCAGCGTGTCGATCACCTGGTCCAGCCACGCCCGGTCGGGGTCCCGGCCCGCGATGTTCATCGGCAGCGTGATGTTCTCCAGCGCGTTCAGCGTCGGAATGAGGTTGAACGACTGGAACATGAACCCGATCCGGTCCCGGCGCAGCCGGGTCAGCTCCCGCTCCCTCAGCCCCGTGATCTCGGTGTTCCCGAGCCACACCTGTCCGGCCGAGACGGTGTCGAGCCCCGCCAGGCAGTGCATCAGCGTGGACTTCCCCGACCCGGACGGGCCCATGACCGCCGTGAACCGGCCGCGCACGATGTCCACGTCCACCGAGTCCAGGGCGAGCACCGTCGTCTCGCCGGAACCGTACGCCTTGGTCAGGCCGCGGGCGCGGGCCGCGATCCCGTCGGCCGGCGCCAGGCCCGGGGCGTGCTCCGCAGCAGGTGTGGACAAGACGGCCTCCTCGGTGGTCCGGGCACACGGGTTCCGGCGTCCCTCGTCCCGGCCGAGGGTAATGTGATCCGGCCCACAGCGGGTATCCCCCTGCGGTCTCGGGCGGGTCTCCGCCCCAGGTCGGGTCCCGGAGGCCCGTGTAAGGGGCAACTTCGTCCCGGGAGGGCGTTCCTTGCCGTGCTAGCGGTCCGGCGCTAGCTTCGAGGTATGGCGAAGACCCAGCTGAACGTGCGGGTGGACGAGGGCACCGCCCGAGCGGCACGCGAACGCGCCCTGGCCCGCGGAATCAGCGTCAACCGCTACATCGAGGAACTGGTCCGGCGGGACACCGGGGAGGCCGGCCGCACGTTCGTGGAGGCCGCCGCCGACTTCATGCGGGAGTACGAGAAGGTGTTCGCCGAAGAGGCCGGCGGGGACCGCCGCTGAGCCGTTGAACGACCTCAGGATCGACCTCGCCTGGCTGCTGATGCTCGCCGAACAGCGGACCCCGGGAGACCCCCAGGTCACCGACTGGGGAGCCCTCGTCGCCGCCGTCGCACGCCACCGGGCCGAGATACTCGACGTCCCCGTCTACGACAGCCCGCACGCCCGCGCCGCCGCGCTGCTCCAGCTCCTGATCCACGTCCCCGCGCTGGAGCGCTCCAACGCCCTGTTCGCCTCGGCGGTCGCGTACGCCTACCTCGTCGCCAGCGGCGTCAAGGTCACCACCACACCCGAGCAGGTGCGCGATCTCGCCCTTCTCGTCAAGAGCGGCGAGGCGTCGGTCGACGACATCGCGCGGGAGCTGCGCCAGTGGACCCTGTGACTACCCGTCGGTCCCCGGCGGCCGCCAGGCCGTGCCGAGCACGCAGTACGAGGTGGGCAGCGTGGGACCCGTCTCCGGCATCCGCACCCGCCGGTAGGGGCCCAGCTCGAACCCGGCCGCCCGCAGCGCGGCCACCGGGTCCCGGGAGACGTGGCAGCCGCCGGTCACCCGCGGCCACACCGTACGGTCCAGCGTGCGCTGGGTGAGGGTCATCAGGCGGCCGCCGCCCCGCCCGTGCTCGAAGAACCGCACCTCGCCGCCGGGCCGCAGCACCCGCCGCAGCTCACCGAGCGACCGCTGGACGTCGCGCACGCTGCACAGCACGAGCGACACCACGGCCCCGTCGAACGCCTCGCTCTTGACCGGCAGCGCCTCGGCCGCACCCGGCACCACGTCGACCGGCACCTCCGCACGCAGGGCCGCCTCCACGGCCAACTTCCGCAGCACGCGCTCCGGTTCGATGGCGACCACCTCCGACACGGTGCCGGGGTAGTGCGCGAAGTTCAGGCCGTTGCCCGCGCCGATCTCGATCACCCGTCCGGACAGCCCGGCGAGCAGCCGTCCGCGCACCCGCCCCATGCCCATCCTGGTCTCGGCGGCCACGCTGACCCTGGCGTAGTAGCGGGCGAACACCGGGTGGTGCACGGCGTCCGGCGGCACCCCGCGGGAGCGGGTGGATCGCAACGGCATGGGACCTCCCTCACGAGGCGGCGCCTTACCGCGATTCTCCCCCGTCCACCCGCCGTCCACCCCCGGCCGACACCTCCGGTTCACATCACCCCGCCCACGGCCCACACCGGGCCCGCCGACGGGTGAGGGGCGGCTCGTGCGGCGGGCCCGACTGGTGAGCCGGGCGGGCGAGCCGCCCACCTGTGAGGTGGGCGGGGCGGCGGGCGCCCGACCCGCTCCGCCTCCTGCCGGGGACGGCGTTCCGGCTCCGCCGCAGGTGACCTCACGCCGTGTGCGGTGGCCGCTTGTGCGGCGGCCTCGCGCGGGAGTTCCTGCGGGGCAGGGGCGTCCGCTTCGGTCCGCCCTCTGCCCAGGGCGGCGTGCCGGCTCCGCCGCACGTGACGTCACGTCACGTGCGACGGCCTCGCCAGGGAGGTGGGGCGGGGCGCCGCCCGGTCGCCCAGCCGGCTCAGGGCGCTTCCCGTCTCCGGAAGGACTCCGCGTCCCAGGTCCCGTCCAGTGCGGGGGCCAGCCAGCGCGGTGCCGTCGAGCGGAACGCGGGCGGGGTGAGGGTGCCCGCGCCCGCGGGCAGGGCGCCGAGGAGCGGAGCCCCGGCCACCTCCGGCAGGTCCGCGAGGTTGCACCGCGAGGCGAGGTCCGGCTCCCGCGGCCAGCTGCCGATCACCACGCCCGGCAGCTCGAGTCCGCGAGCGCGCAGTTCACGTGCCGTCAGCTCCGTGCTGTTCAGCGTGCCCAGCCCCGCCGGGACCACCACCAGCACCGGCGCGCCGAGCAGCCCGGCGGCGTCCGCCAGCGTCCCGCCCGCCGCGTCGAACCGGACGAGCAGTCCGCCCGCCCCCTCCACCAGCACCAGGTCGTGCTCCGTGGCCAGCTTGGCGGCGGCCTCGGCCACCTCCTCCGGGTGCACCGGCGCCCGGCCGGCCCGGCGGGCGGCCGTGCCCGGCGCCAACGGTTCCGGGTAGCGGGCGACCTCGGCCGCCGTCACCGCACCCGCGAGGCGGGCGACCTCCTGGGCGTCGCCGGGCTCCTCGGGTCCCACTCCCGTCTGCGCGGCCTTCAGCACCGCCACCGAGCGGCCGGCCGCCACCGCCGTCGCCGCGACGGCGGCGGTCACGACCGTCTTGCCGACCTCGGTGCCCGTGCCCGTGATCACCAGTACCGGCATCTCAACCCTCCCGTGCCGCCGCGCACACCGCACGGCCGATCCGCGCCACGTCCGCGTCACCCGTGACGTAGGGCGGCATGGTGTAGATCAGGTCGCGGAACGGCCGCAGCCACACGCCCTCGCGCACGGCCGCCCGCGTCGCCGCCTCCATGTCGACCGGGTGGTCGAGCTGCACCACGCCGATCGCACCGAGCACCCGGACGTCCCTCACCCCCGGCAGCCCGGCGGCCGGCGCCAGACCGGCGCGCAGGCCCGCCTCGATGCGCTTGACCTCCGCCAGCCAGTCCTGCTCCAGCAGGAGCCCGATCGAGGCGCACGCCACGGCCGCGGCCAGCGGGTTGCCCATGAACGTCGGCCCGTGGGCGAGGACCGGAACCTCGCCCCGCGAGATGCCGTCGGCGACCCGCGAGGTGCACAGCGTCGCCGCCATCGTCAGATAGCCGCCGGTCAGCGCCTTGCCCACGCACATCACATCCGGCGCCACCGCCGCGTGATCCGCCGCGAACAGCGCGCCCGTACGCCCGAAGCCGGTCGCGATCTCGTCGAACACCAGCAGCACGTCGTGGGCGTCGCACGCCTCGCGCAGCACCCGCAGGTACGCGGGGGAGTGGAAGCGCATCCCGCCCGCTCCCTGCACCACCGGCTCGACGATCACCGCGGCCAGTTCGTCGGCGTGCCGCTCGACCATCGTCCGCAGATGGTCCGCGTACGCCTCCTCGTACCGCGCCGGCGGCGCGTCCGCGAAGATCTGGCGCGGCAGCACGCCCGTCCACAGCTCGTGCATCCCGCCCTCGGGGTCGCACACCGACATCGGCTGCCAGGTGTCGCCGTGGTAGCCCCCGCGCCAGGTCAGCAGCCGCCGTTTCGCCGGCCGGCCCAGCGAACGCCAGTACTGCAGGCACATCTTGACCGCGACCTCGACCGACACCGAGCCCGAGTCGGCGAGGAAGACGTGCTCCAGGCCCTCGGGCGAGATGTCGACGAGCAGCTTCGCCAGCCGTACGGCGGGCTCATGGGTGAGCCCGCCGAACATCACATGGCTCATCCGCTCCAGCTGCTCGTGCGCGGCCGCGTTCAGCACCGGGTGGTTGTAGCCGTGGATCGCCGACCACCAGGACGACATCCCGTCGACGAGGTCCCCGGAGCCGTCGGCCGGCCGCAGCCGCACCCCGCTCGCCGACTCCACGACGAGCGGGTCCTGCCGGCCGGGCATCGGGCCGTACGGGTGCCAGACGTGCCTCCGGTCGAGCCGGAGCAGCTCGTCCACCGTCAGATCGGGCTCAGGCATTGGGCGCGAGGTCCGTTCCGGCACCACGGCGG
The DNA here is from genome assembly GCF_014534645.1 of Streptomyces griseicoloratus. Classification (GTDB taxonomy): domain Bacteria; phylum Actinomycetota; class Actinomycetes; order Streptomycetales; family Streptomycetaceae; genus Streptomyces; species Streptomyces griseicoloratus. Next base: position 207,393 of record NZ_JACVQF010000199.1, on the reverse strand, counting down.
CGTACGGCGACCAGGTCGGTGCGGGGCTCGTTGACGGGCGCCTCGGTCACCGGGGCCGAACCGCAGGCCCCGCCGCCCTCGTGCGAGCCGCAGCCGCCGCCGGCCGTCGCCCGGTGCTCCGGCAGGGTGACCTGGTCGGTGCCCTCCACCTCGAACCCGGCGTCGGCGATCATCTCCAGGTCGGCCCTGCCCGCCTGGCCCTCGCTGGTGAGGTAGTCGCCGAGGAAGATGGAGTTGGCCAGGTGCAGGGCGAGCGGCTGCATCGTGCGCAGGTGGACCTCGCGCCCGCCGGCGATGCGCACTTCCACGTCGGGGCAGACGAACCGCGTCATCGCCAGGATGCGCAGGCAGCGCTGCGGGGTGAGGTTCCACTCCTTGGCCAGCGGGGTGCCCTCGAAGGGGATCAGGAAGTTCACCGGGACCGAGTCCGGGTCCAGTTCACGCAGCGAGAAGACCACGTCGACCAGGTCCTCGTCGGTCTCGCCCATGCCCGCGATCAGCCCGGAGCAGGCGGACAGGCCGGCGGCGTGCGCCTTCTGCACCGTGTCCACCCGGTCGGCGTACGTGTGCGTGGTCGTGATGTCCCCGTACGTCGACTCCGAGGTGTTGAGGTTGTGGTTGTAGGCGTCGGCGCCCGCCTCGCGCAGCCGTTCCGCCTGGCCGTCGGAGAGCAGGCCCAGGCAGGCGCACACCTCGACGGACTCGTTCTGCTCCTTGATGGCCTTGATCGTCTCGGACACCCGGTCCACGTCCCGGTCCGTCGGACCCCGCCCGCTGGCCACCAGGCACACCCGCTTCGCGCCCCCGGACACGCCGGCGGCGGCCGCCGCGGACGCCTCGTCGGGCTTGAGCCAGGTGTACTTCAGGATCTCGGCCTTGGAACCGAGCCGCTGCGAGCAGTAGGAGCAGTCCTCGGGGCACAGGCCCGACTTGAGGTTGACCAGATAGTTGAGTTTCACCCGTCGGCCGAACCAGTGGCGGCGCACCTTGCCGGCCGCGGCCACCACGTCGAGCAGTTCGTCGTCGGAAGTGGCGAGGACGGCCAGAGCTTCCTCGCGGGTCGGCGGCTCGCGCCGAAGCCCCTTGTCCACCAGCGTGTTCAGCAGGTCCATGGGAGCCGATCCTGTCCTATGGAGGCACCCGGGGCCAAGGAGACTTCACACAACACTGCCGGATCACCGTGTGGGTATTGCCACACCTCGGGTGGACGGCCCTGCCGCTAGTGTCTGTTCACTGCCTACAAAATCCCGGAGGAGCGACCCATGGCGTTCGGCTGGATCGACGAGCAGGCGGAGCAGCGCCGCCGGGCCGGGCTCGTACGCACCCTGCGCCCCCGTGCGGCCGACTCCCCGCTGCTGGACCTGGCGAGCAACGACTACCTCGGCCTGGCCCGGCATCCCGAGGTCGTCGAGGGAGCGGTCCGGGCCGCGCGGACCTGGGGCGGCGGCGCGACCGGCTCCCGGCTGGTCACCGGTACCACGGCACTGCACGCCGAGCTCGAACGCGAACTCGCCGCCTTCTGCGGCTTCGAGGCCGCGCTCGTCCTCTCCTCCGGCTATGCGGCCAACCTCGCCGCGGTCACGGCGCTCGCTCCGCACGGCACGCTCGTCGTGTCCGACGCGGGCAACCACGCCTCGCTGATCGACGGCTGCCGACTGGCCCGCGGCACGGTCCAGGTGGCGGCGCACGCCGACCCGGAGGCGGTGGACAAGGCCCTCCGTACGCACGACGGGCCTGCCGTCGCCGTCTCCGACACGGTCTTCTCGGTCGACGGCGACGCCGCGCCGCTCGCGGCCCTCGCCGGTGTGTGCCGGGAGCGCGGTGCCGGACTGGTCGTCGACGACGCCCACGGCCTCGGCGTCCTCGGCGACGGCGGCCGCGGCGCCCCGCACGCGGCGGGACTCGCGGGCGCCGACGACGTGGTCGTGACGGTCACGCTGTCCAAGTCGCTCGGCAGCCAGGGCGGAGCCGTGCTCGGCCCCGCCCGGGTGATCGACCACCTGGTCAACACGGCCCGGACGCTCATCTTCGACACGGGCCTCGCCCCCGCGGCGGCGGGCGCGGCCCTGGCGGCGCTGGGACTGCTGCGCCGTGAGCCGGAGCGGGCGGCGCGGGCCCGTGCGGTGGCCCGCGAACTGCACGCGCGGCTGACCGCCGCGGGCCTGGAAGCGGTGCGTCCCGACGCCGCGGTGGTCTCGGTGCGCGCGCCCTCCCCGGAGGGGGCCGTGCGCTGGGCGGCCGACTGCCGTGCGGCCGGCCTGGCCGTGGGCTGCTTCCGTCCTCCTTCCGTGCCCGACGGCATCTCACGGCTCAGGCTGACCGCTCGCGCGGACCTGACTGCGCAACAGATCGAACGCGCTGTACGGGTGATCGGCGAAACGCGGCCATGAGTCGGCGTGGCACGGCCGTGTTCCGCCCGGTGCGCGCGGGGATCAGAAGCGGTGGACCCCGGCGGTGAACGACGCCCAGCTCTCGGGGGAGAAGAGCAGCGCGGGCCCGGCCGGATCCTTGGAGTCGCGTACGGCGAGCAGTCCGGCCCAGGGGCCGGCCGGCGGCCGGGCCGTCTCCACGCAGTTGTTCGCTCCGGTGCTGTGACTGCTGCGCAGCCATCGCACGCCGTGCAGGTCCTTGCTCGAACAGATGGTCTTCCGGGGGAATGCGGACATGGTGCCTCCTTACGCGCCGGCCGCTGTCGCGGCGATGAAGTCCAACGAGTCCTCGGGCGAAAGGGCATGGTTCACAAGAGCGTTGAAGGCCTCGGTGTAAGCCTCTAGGTCTTCTTTCCGTTCGAGATGCAGGCTACTCGTCAAGTGGTCGAGAACAACCACGTCCAGATCAGAAGTGCTCGAAAATGAGAAGATTACGAAAGGGCCGGTGACGCCGATGTGCGCCCCGGCGGCGAACGGCAGCACCTGGAGCCGCACATGCGGCAGACGCGCCGCCTCCATCAACCGCTGGAGCTGACGGGCCATCACGCCGGGACCGCCGACCTCGCGGCGCAGCACCGCCTCGTCCAGGACGGCGTTCAGCCGCAGCGGCGGTTCGCCGCGCAGCACGTCCTGCCGGGCCAGCCGCACCTCGACGAGCGTGTCCAGCCGCTCCTCCGGCAGTCCGTCCACCGCCGCGCGTGTCACCGCACGGGCGTACTCGGGCGTCTGCAGCAGCCCCGGGACCACGGTCGTCTCCAGGGTGCGCATGGCGCTGGCCTGGGACTCCAGACTGATGAAATCCCGGTAGGTCGGCGGCAGCACCCCGCGATAGGCGTGCCACCAGTGGTGCCGGCCGCCTCCGCCGTCGGATCCCGCCAGCATCAGCAGCAGCTCCCGCAGCTGCGGGTCGTCCACGTGGTAGGCGTCCAGGAGCAATCGCACGTCGGCGGGCTTCGTCCCGCTCGTGCCGGTCTCGATCCGGCTCACCTTCGACTGGTGCCAGCCCACCAGCCGCGCCGCCTCGCCACTGGTGATCCCCGCCGAGGTGCGCAGTGCGCGCAGTTCGGCGCCCAGCTTCCGGCGGCGCACCACGGGACCGTGCTGCATGGGCCACTCCTCTACTCCCCATGAGCCGCCCAAATACGTGCTGCCGTCGCAGAGTTCACCGCATCGAGCGACAGATATATGCAGATCTTGGCGGATCGCCACCCTTCACCGGTGTGGTGATGGCACTCTGGCGACGAAGCACCAGTCCGGGACCGTACTCGAACCATCCGCTCCGTGTCGGACTGCGGTCCCGTCGGAAAGGGACGACGTCGCCATGGCAGACCATCTGGAAGCATCCGTCACTCTGCCGAGCGATCCGGCCTCGGTCGCCGCGGCCCGTACCTATGTGGTCGGCACGCTGGCGGAGTGGGGCCTGCCGGCGGACACGGACGTGTCCGACACCGTCCGCCTCATCGTCTCCGAACTGGCCACCAACGCGGTGCAGCACACGTTCGGACAGTCCCCCACCTTCACGGTCGATCTGGTGCTCGACCGTGACGAGCGGCTGAGCGTCGGCGTGACCGACAGCCATCCGCGCTTCCCCAAACGCCTGCCCGCGGCGGTCCAGCAGGACAACGGCCGGGGCATGGTGATCATCCGGTGGCTGACGGCGGAGTGCGGCGGCAAGCTGAGGGTCCGGCCCACGCGCGAGGGCGGCAAGACCGTCTCCATCGAGCTGCCCTGGACGGCGACGGACCGGCCGGTGACCTCCGAACCGGTCCCGGCCGCGGGCCGGCCGGAGCCGCAGGGGTGAAGCGGTACGGACGCGACGCCCGGGAAGGTGGCGGCGCGTCAGTTCACCGCCACCTCCCCGGGCGGGTCACTTGACCCGGCCGTACAAGACGTTCGAGGTCCAGATCTTCTGCAGCCGTACCACGTCCCCGGTCTTCGGGGCGTGCCAGATCTTGCCCTTCCCGGCGTAGATGCCGACGTGGTAGATGCTTCGGCCCGAGTGGAAGAACACGAGGTCTCCGGCCTTGCGGTTCTTGGCGGAGATGTGACGGGTCTTGTTGTACTGCTGAGCGGCGGTGCGGGGCAGCTTCTTGCCGGCCTTCTTGAACGAGTACAGCGTCAGCCCGGAGCAGTCGAACCTGCGTGGCCCCGTGGCGCCCCACTGGTACGGCGAGCCCTTCTTCGAGGCCGCGATCCGGAGGGCCTTCGTCGCATGGCTCGCGGCCGCGGCCTCGGAGGACGCGCCGGGGACGACGATGGAGCCGCCGACGGCGGCGATGGTCAGGGCCGAGGCCGTACCGGCGCGGGCCACGAGGGACGGGACACGATTGAGCGCAGTCATGCGCAACCCTTCGTCAGCCGCCTGTGAAGGATGACCTGTCGGATTCGGGCTGGCGAAGTGGCCCGGCCGCACGAGTGCGGCTTCACCCCAAGGGCTGCTCGGCCCGGCCGTGACGCGACCGTGCCGGCGACCCGTCGTGCTTGGGTCCTCCACTCCTGCCGATCCACTCCTGTCGACCGGTCATCCGGGCGGCGGCAGGACTCGGCGTCCGCCCGGACCGCCCCGCCGCTTTGGCGGGGGCTTGTCGTCAGTCACGGATCTTGTCTCACTCCAGTCGGAAAATCCCAACGGAACCGGGTTTCTGTGTTGTTGCTCACCACTCACCCGTTCGGGTGGACATTGCTGTGTTCGAGTCGTCGTCCGGTGAGTCGACGACGCCCGGACCAGGAGCGGAGTGAGCTATTCCGCCGTCCGTGCACGCGGGTCGCGCAAGCCGGGCAGGCCGGAAAAACCCTGTGTGGCTACGCCGAAGGGGGGTACGCCATTCGGCTCGTTTCGATTCCGGCCGGCGTGCGTCGTCGACGCCGGCCCTTGCGAAGGCGTCCGTCAACCGTCGGGGCCGGGCGGGAGGCCGACGCGCGCCGTGCGCCGCTCGCCGTCCAGGACGCGCAGTGCCCGGGCCAGGGTGGCGGCGTGCAGTTCCGTCTCGCCGCGCCGGTGCATCAGCGCCAGCGCGTCGCGCAGGGCGGTGGCCTTGCCGACGAGGGCCTGGGCGGCGCGCAGCCCGCGGTAGGTGTCCCTGTGCTGTGCGGGGTTGATGCGGCCGAGCAGATCGACGACCTCCAGGTAACGGTCGATCAGCTCGGCCTCCGCGCGCGTCAGAGCGGGCAGGGGTGGCAGTTCCGGCGGGAGCATCGCCGGCTCACCTCTCGCCGGGCGCCGGACGCGCCCCCCTGCCGGCGGGGACGATCCGGTCCACCAGGCCGTACTCCAGTGCCTGGTGCGCGTCCAGGGCCGTGTCCCGCTCGATGTCGGCCGTCACCTGCTCCGGGGTGCGGCCCGTGTGCCGTACGAGCATCTCCTCCATACGGGCGCGGACACGGGCCAACTCCTCCGCCTGCACGGCCAGATCGCTCGCCCGTCCCTCCAGCTGCCCGGTCGGCTCCGGCTGCCGGAGCACCACCCGGGCGCCCGGCAGCACGGCGCGCTTGCCCGGCGTGCCGGCGGCCAGCAGTACCGCGGCGGATTCACGCGCCTGGCCGAGGCAGGTCGTCTCCACGTCGCAGGCGACGAAGCGCATCGTGTCGTAGATCGCGGACATTGCGCTGAACGAGCCGCCGGGGGAGTTGATGTACAGCGCGATGTCGCGGTCCGGGGCCTGGTGCTCCAGGTACATGAACTGGGCCGTCACGTCGTTCGCCGACGCTTCGTCGATCCGTGTCCCGAGGAGGACGATCCGCTCCTGGAGGAGCTTCGAGTACGGATCGGTGGTCCGGTTCCCGAAGCCCGCGCGCTCGGTGAACTCGGGCAGGACATGGCGGGCGGGCGGTCGGGTCATGGCGAACCCCTCCTCGTGGCAGAGCCGTCGTCGGCTGCGCTGCGCTGTGTCCGTCAAAAATGTACAGGACGTACGTTCCGTGAGGGGAGAAGATGCGGTTCGCGGGCAGCGGAACGTCGGTTGCGGGCCCGGGAGGACGGAAGAGGGGAGCGCGGACTCCGGCGCGGCGGGCCGCCGCGAGGCGAACCGTAAGCTGTGGGTATGGCCTACGAGATTCCGGTGACGCAAGCCAGGGCTGAGCTCGCCGACCTGATCAACCGGGTGGTGTACGGCGGTGAGCGCGTCGTCGTGACGCGGCACGGCAAGCCTCTCGTCGCCCTCGTCTCCGCCGCCGACCTCGAACGCCTGGAGGAACTCCAGGAGCCGCCGGGTGACCAGGTGGTCTCCACGGTCTCCGGCGTCCGCGACACCGCCCCCACGCCCCGGGAGCGGCAGCGCTTCGGCATCGCGGCGGAGCACCGCGGCCCCAACCCCACGTAACCCTCCGGGCACACGCCGAGGAACCGCGGCCCGCGTGCCCGAACGGGGCCACGGCCGACCACCCCCGACGCTGCCGAGCCGCCGCGGCACCGGCACCCTTCAGCCGACCGCGACCGATGCCCGCCCGCCCCCCCGGCTGGCCGGTCCCGCGGCGCCCGGGCCGGGAGCGTTCCACCGGGGCCGGTACCCGTACGCGGGCGACTGGCGTCGAGCCGCTGCGGGTTCGTTCCCGTAGCGTTCCGCCGTAACCGGGCCGGGCGTGGGCCCACCGGCTCAGCATCGGCGTCGGGCCGGTGGTGGTCGGCCGGCCGGTGCCAGTATCCGGTCGCCCGCCGTCGAGTCGCCGTTGGCCCGTTCCCGCAGTGCTTCGCGGCGCCCGGGCCGGTAGCGGTCCACTGGGGCCGCTTCGGTGCGGGGCTGGTGGTGGTCGGCCGGCCGGTGGCGGTACGCGGGCGACTGGCGTCGAGCCGCTGCGGGTTCGTTCCCATAGCGTTCCGCCGACCGAGGCCGAGTGTGGGCCCGCCAGGTCCGCGTCGGCGCGGGCCGTGGTCAGCCGGTCAGTGCCGGTGTCCGGTCGTTCGGCGTCGAGCCGTCGGGGGTCCGTTCCCACAGTGCTCCGGCGAGGAGTACCGCGCCCAGGCCCAGCGCGGCCCAGCACGTCAGCGTCAGGGCGGGGCCGGTGGCCGCGGCGCCGTCGAAGAACGACACCGAGCGCAGCAGTGAGACACCGGCGCCCGGCGGCAGCCACTGGCCGATCGTCCCGACCGGCTCGGGCAGCATCTCCGGGGCCGACGCCGCCCCGGAGAACGGGTTGCCCAGCAGCATCACCAGCGCCGCGCCGAGCCCGACGCCCCGCTGTCCGAGCAGGGTGCCGAGCCCGGCGACGGCCGCGGCCACGGCGAGGGCCGACAGCCAGAAGACCCCGGCCACTGCCCACCAGTCACCCGTGACGGCCTCAAGCCAGCTGTGCGTGACCGCTGCGGCGACCGCTCCGGCGAGGGCCGTGGCGCCGGCCACGGTGGCCACCGCGCGCGTGCCGCGCAGTCCCAGCAGGACCACCACGGCTCCGGTGGCGATCCCGGCCAGGGCGAGCGGGAGCACGCCGGCGTTCAGGGCCGCGCCGCGCGGATCCGTCCCGGGCGCGGCCACCACGTCGACCGTCGGGACTTCCGTCCCCGTGGCGGCGGTCTGCTCGGCCACCGCCTGCTGCAGCAGCTGGGCCACGGCCGGGCTCGCCGCCGAGGCCGTGAGCAGCTTCGGGCCCTGCTCGGTGACGACCACCGCGCCGTATACGGCCCGGTCCTCGATGGCGTCGCGGGCGGCGGCCTCGTCGGCGTAGCGGTGCACCTCGAAGGCGCCCTCGCGCTGGGTGAGCCGCTGCTCCAGCGGTGCGGTCGCGGTCGCCGGTCCCGCCACGCCGAGCGGCAGGTCGTGGGGCGCCGTCCGGGCGGCCGGCCAGGCGAAGGCCCACAGCGCCAGTGCGACCAGCACGGGCACCAGGACGACCACGGCGGCCATGCGGCGGCCGTGCGGAGGAGTGGGAGCCGGGCGCGGCTCGGCGGGTGTGCTGGACATGGGCACTCCACGTAAAAAGAAGGATCGTTCGTTTTCGCTCTGTCCACACCGTGCGGCGACTCGGCGCGCTTGTCAAGAAGGAACGTTCGTTTTACGTTTGGTGCATGGCCCGCGTATCCCAGGAACACCTCGACGCCCGCCGCCGGCAGATCCTCGACGGCGCCGCGCGCTGCTTCGCCCGCAACGGCTTCCACGCCACGTCGATGCAGGACGTCCTGAAGGAGGTCGACCTGTCCGCGGGTGCCGTCTACCGCTACTTCAGCGGCAAGGACGAACTGATCGCGGCGACCGTCACCGAGGTGCTGGACTCCGTGCAGGCCATGTACGAGCGGGCAGCCCTGGAGAGTCCGCCGCCCGCCCCCGACGTGCTCATCGCCCGGACCCTGACGCACATGACACAGGAGCGGTCGGCGGTGCTGGACACCGGCGAATGGGCCTTCCCGCGACTGATGATCCAGGTCTGGACCGAGACGCTGCGCAACGACGAGTTGTCCGCCCTCCTGCGCGAGCGCTTCACGAAGGTCAGGGCGGCCTGGGTCAAGGTCGTGGTCCGCTACCAGGAGGCCGGCATGATGCCCGACGACGTCGACCCGGACGCCGTCGCCCGGACGCTCATGGCCACCGCCCAGGGGTTCGGCGCCCAGTACGCACTCTTCGGTCCCTTCCCCCCGGAGGTACTGCGGGCGGGTGTGCGGGGACTGCTGGGCATGCGTGAGACCGCGGAGGGCGCCGGTAATCAGTCGGTCAAATCCGGGTGACCTCGCCGAAACATCGTAGACCTAGTCTGCGCACCGATCCACCTGCGGTTTCATGGGCACCGGCATGCTCTTCGACGTGCATGCGTGTGTGTTACATCTATAGCCGTCGCGGTGGCCGCGGCAGCCGGACCCCCGGGTCATGGCGCGATGTTCTGTGAGGTGGTACGTGCAACTGACCCCGCACGAGCAGGAGAGACTGCTCATCCATGTGGCCGCGGACGTCGCGGAGAAGCGCCGCGCACGAGGCGTGAAGCTCAACCACCCCGAGGCCGTCGCACTGATCACCTCCCACATCCTCGAGGGCGCCCGGGACGGCCGCACCGTCGCCGAACTCATGGCCTCCGGGCGCAAGGTGCTCCAGCGTCACGAGGTCATGGACGGCATCCCCGAGATGCTCCACGACGTCCAGGTCGAAGCCACCTTCCCCGACGGCACCAAGCTGGTCACCGTCCACGACCCGATCATCTGACGGGAACGGTGGCCATGATTCCCGGAGAGATCCTGTTCGCCGACGAGCCGGTCGCCTTCAACGAGGGGCGCGAGGCCGCCCGTCTGACCGTGCTCAACACCGCCGACCGGCCCGTCCAGGTCGGCTCCCACTACCACTTCGCCGAGGCCAACCCCGCCCTCGACTTCGACCGCGCCACCGCCCACGGCAGGCGGCTCAACATCGCCGCGGGCACCGCCGTCCGGTTCGAGCCCGGGATCCCCGTCGACGTCGAACTGGTGCCCCTCGCGGGCGCCCGCGTCGTCGTGGGTCTGCGCGGCGCCACCGGAGGTGCCCTCGATGCCTGAACTGTCCCGCGCCGCCTACGCCGACCTGTTCGGCCCGACCACCGGTGACCGCATCCGCCTCGCCGACACCGACCTCCTCGTCGAGATCGAGGAGGACCGCTCGGGCGGCCCCGGCCGCTCCGGTGACGAGTCCGTGTTCGGCGGCGGGAAGGTGCTGCGCGAGTCCATGGGCCAGTCCCGCGCCACGCGCGCCGACGGCGCCCCCGACACCGTGATCACCGGAGCCGTGATCATCGACCACTGGGGCGTCGTCAAGGCCGACATCGGCATCCGCGACGGCCGCATCACCGGCATCGGCAAGTCCGGCAACCCCGACACCATGGACGGCGTTCACCCCGATCTCGTCATCGGCCCCGAGACGGAGGTCATCGCCGGCAACGGCAAGATCCTCACCGCGGGCGGCATCGACACGCACGTCCACTTCATCGCGCCCACGCTCGTCGACGAAGCCCTCGCCTCCGGCATCACCACCCTCATCGGCGGCGGCACGGGCCCGGCCGAAGGCAGCAAGGCGACCACGGTCACCCCCGGGTCGTGGCACCTCGCGCGGATGTTCGCGGCCATGGAGTCGAGCCCCGTCAACATCGGCTTCCTCGGCAAGGGCAGCACCATGTCGAAGGAGTCCATGCGCGACCAGCTGCGCGCCGGAGTCCTCGGCTTCAAGATCCACGAGGACTGGGGGGCCACTCCCGCGGTGATCTCCGCCTGCCTGGACGTGTGCGAGGAGTCCGGCGTCCAGCTCGCGGTCCACACCGACACCCTGAACGAGGCCGGATTCGTCGGCGACACCTTCGACGCCGTCGCGGGCCGCACCCTGCACGCCTTCCACGTCGAGGGCGCCGGCGGCGGCCACGCGCCCGACATGATCACGGCGGTGTCGCTGCCCAACATGCTGCCCGCGTCCACCAACCCGACCAGGCCGCACACCGTCAACACCGTCGAGGAGCACCTCGACATGCTGATGGTCTGTCACCACCTGAACCCGGCCGTCCCCGAGGACCTGGCCTTCGCCGAGTCCCGGATCCGGCCCAGCACCATCGCGGCCGAGGACATCCTGCACGACATGGGGGCCATCTCCATCATGTCGTCGGACTCCCAGGCCATGGGCCGCATCGGGGAGGTGATCCTGCGGACGTGGCAGACCGCGCACGTGATGAAGCGCCGCCGCGGCTTCCTGCCCGGCGACACCCGGGCCGACAACCGGCGCGCCCGCCGCTATGTCGCCAAGTACACGATCAACCCCGCCGTCGCCCAGGGCATCGAGCACGAGGTCGGCTCCGTGGAGTCCGGCAAGCTCGCCGACCTGGTGCTCTGGGACCCGCGGTTCTTCGGTGTGAAGCCGCAGCTCGTCCTCAAGGGCGGACAGATCGCGTACGCGCAGGTGGGCGACGCCAACGCCTCCATCCCCACCCCGCAGCCGGTCCTGCCGCGCCCCATGTTCGGCGCACACGGCACGGCGCCGGCCGCCAACTCGGTCAACTTTGTCTCGCAGGCGGCCGTCGAGGACGGGCTGCCCGAACGCCTCGGTCTCGGCCGGGAGTTCCTGCCCATCCGCTCCACCCGCGGACGCACCAAGGCCGACATGCGGGAGAACGACGCCCTGCCCCGTGTCGAGGTCGCCGCGGACTCCTTCGCGGTGACCATCGACGGTGAACTCGTCGAGCCCGCACCCGCCGCCGAACTGCCGCTGGCCCAGCGGTACTTCCTCTTCTGAGTGCCGCCGTGAGCCGCGCAGCACTCCTCGTCCTGGCCGACGGCCGCTTTCCCGCCGGAGGGCACGCCCACTCCGGCGGGGCGGAGGCCGCCGTCAGGGCGGGACGCATCACCGACGCGCCGAGCCTGGAGGAGTTCTGCCGGGGGCGGCTGCACACCGGCGGGGCCGTGACGGCCGCCCTCGCGGCCGCCGCCGCGCTCGACGCCGACCCCGGCGAACTCGACCGGGCCGCGGACGCCCGTACGCCGTCGCCCGCCCTGCGCGCTGCGGCACGCAGACTCGGCCGGCAGCTGATGCGGGCCGCCCGCGCCACCTGGCCGCACCCCGAACTCGACGCGCTGGCCCGGCGGTTCCCCAAGGGCGCCCACCAGCCCGTCGTCCTCGGTCTGGCCGCCCGCGCGGCCGGGCTCGGGCCCGAGGACGCGGCGTACTGCTCCGCCTACGAGGGGGTCAGCGGCCCGGCGACCGCCGTCGTACGGCTGCTGAGCCTGGACCCGTTCGATGCCACCGCCGTCCTCGCCCGGCTCGCTCCCGAGGTGGACCGGGTGGTCCAGGACGCCGTGGACGTGGCGCGCAGGGCCGTGAGCGAGGGGCCCGACGTGCTGCCCGCGCGGTCGGCGCCGCTGCTGGAGACCGGGGCGGAGGCGCATGCCACGTGGCCGGTGCGGTTGTTCGCCTCGTAGGGGGTTCGCCCCCGCCGCCCTTACCCGTTCCCTTCTCCAGGGGCGCTGCCCCTTCGACCCCGCCAGGGGGCTTCGCCCCCTGGACCCCCATCGGCCTGAACGGCCTCGTCCTCAAACGCCGGACGGGCTGGTTGCGCCGGCCCAGTTTCACAGGAGTCGCCACATGCACCTCGACCACCACCATGACGGTCCCGCCGCCGTCTCCGCCGACGCCCACCGCCCCGACGGCACCCGCCGCGCCCTGCGCATCGGGCTCGGCGGGCCCGTGGGGTCCGGTAAGACCGCCACCGTCGCCGCGCTGTGCCGGGCCCTGCGCGAGGAGCTGTCCCTCGCCGTCGTCACCAACGACATCTACACGCGCGAGGACGCCGAGTTCCTGCTCCGTGAGGCGGTGCTGCCGCCGGAGCGGATCAGTGCCGTCGAGACGGGCGCCTGCCCGCACACCGCGATCCGGGACGACATCTCCGCCAACCTCGAAGCCGTCGAGGACCTGGAGGACGAGGTCGGCCCGCTGGACCTGGTCCTGGTGGAGTCCGGCGGCGACAACCTCACCGCCACCTTCTCCAAGGGCCTCGTCGACGCGCAGATCTTCGTGATCGACGTGGCGGGCGGCGACGACATCCCGCGCAAGGGCGGACCCGGCGTCAGCACCGCCGACCTGCTGGTCGTCAACAAGACCGACCTCGCCCCGTACGTCGGCTCCGACCTGGCGCGGATGGCGGCCGACGCCAAGGCGCAGCGCGGCGAACTGCCGGTCGTCCTGCAGTCGCTCAGGAGCGAGGACGGCGTACGGGACGTCGCCGACTGGGTGCGCGCCCGGCTCGCCGCGTGGACGGCGTGACCACGCCGGGCGGCGTGCGGGCGACGGCGAGGATCGTCGCGCGCGGCGACGGCCGCGGCGGCACCTCCCTGCCCGTGCTGGAGGGCGAGGGGCCGCTCGCGCTGCGGCGGACCCGGGGGAGCGGGGCCGAGGCCCGGGTGATGCTGGTCGGCGCGATGAGCGGGCCGCTCGGCGGCGACCACTTCACGGTGGACGCCCGGGCGGAACAGGGCGCCGGGCTCAGGGTCGGTTCGGCCGCCGCCACCCTAGCGCTGCCGGGCCAGGACAAGGCCGCGGCCCGCTACGACGTCCGGCTCTCCGTCGCCGACGGTGCCGAACTGCACTGGCTGCCCGAGCAGTTGATCTCCGCGCACGGCAGCGACCTCTACGTCGGAACCCGGGTCGATCTCGCGGCGACGGCCCGGCTCGTGCTGCGCGAGGAGCAGGTGCTCGGGCGGACCGGTGAGGAACCGGGGCGGCTCACCAGCCGTCTCACGGTGCGGATCGCCGGCCGCTGCGTCCTCGACCAGGAGCTGGCCTGCGGACCCGGCGCGCCGGGCGGCTGGGACGGCCCCGCCGGACTGGCGGGACACCGGGCCGTGGGGCAGGCCGTCGTCGCGCGCCCGGAGTTCGCCGCCGACCCGCCCACCGCCCGTATGCTCGGTCAGGACGCGGCCGTCATGCCGCTCGCCGGACCCGCCGCGCTGGTGACGGCCGTGGCACCGGACGCGCAGCGGCTGCGCCGGCTGCTGGACGAGGCGCTGGCGTCCTTCGTCTGACTGTCCCGACCGCCGAACATGCTTATCCGTTTATCGGATTGGCAAAGAAGTCCGGCCGCCCCTGTCCTCAGGGAACGCACAGCCGCGAGGATCCCCCTACTTGTCGCAACCACGTAGGGGGAGGGCCCACTTGAGGAAGAGAAGCCTGCACCGCAGAGCGGCGGCCTTCGGCTCGGTCGGAGCGCTCGTCACCGCCACGCTGATAGCCGGCGCGGTCACCGCACCCACCGCCGGAGCCAGCCCGGCCACCGGCCACGGGAAGGGCCAGGACCGCGAGGCCCGCGGCGTCGCCATCGCCGCCGAGCGCGCCGCCGAGGCCGGCATCGACTGGAAGGACTGCCCCGCCGACTGGAACCTGCCCAAGCCGATCCAGTGCGGCTGGGTCACGGTGCCGCTCGACTACGCCAAGCCGTACGGCAAGCAGATCAAGCTCGCCGTCGACCGCATCGGCAACACCGGCACGCAGTCCGAGCGCCAGGGCGCGCTCATCTACAACCCGGGCGGCCCGGGCGGTTCCGGCCTGCGCTTCCCGGCCCGGGTCACGGCCAAGAACCCGGTGTGGGCCAAGACCGCCAAGGCCTACGACTTCGTGGGCTTCGACCCGCGCGGCGTCGGCAAGTCCGCGCCCATCTCCTGCGTCGACCCGCAGGAGTTCGTCAAGGCGCCCAAGCTGGACCCGGTGCCCGACTCCGAGGCCGACAAGCTCGCCCAGCGCAAGCTCGCCCGCGAGTACGCCGAGGGCTGCTACGAGCGCAGCGGCGAGATGCTGCCGCACATGACGACGCCGAACACCGCGCGCGACCTCGACGTCATCCGCGCCGCCCTCGGTGAGAAGAAGCTCAACTACCTCGGCGTCTCCTACGGCACCTACCTCGGCGCCGTCTACGGCACCCTCTTCCCGGGCCACGTGCGCCGCATGGTCGTCGACAGCGTCGTCAACCCCTCCCGCGACAAGATCTGGTACCAGGCCAACCTGGACCAGGACGTCGCCTTCGAGAAGCGCTGGCAGGACTGGCAGGACTGGGTCGCCGCGAACGACGCCGTCTTCCACCTCGGCGACACCCGCGCCGAGGTCCAGGACCAGTGGCTGAAGCTGCGCGCCACCGCCAAGAAGAACCCCCTCGGCGGGGTCGTCGGCCCGGCCGAGCTGCTCTCCTTCTTCCAGAGCGCCCCGTACTACGACTCCGCGTGGGTGCCGGTCGCGACCGTGTTCAGCAAGTACGTCGCCGGCGACACCCAGGCCCTCGTCGACGCCGCGGCCCCCGACCCGTCCGACACCGCGGGCAACGCCGCCTCGGAGAACGGCAACGCCGTCTACACGGCCGTCGAGTGCGCCGACGCCAAGTGGCCGACCAACTGGCGGACCTGGGACCGCGACAACACCCGGCTGCACAAGGACCACCCGTTCCTGACCTGGTCCAACGCCTGGATGAACCTGCCGTGCTCCACCTGGCCGGTCAAGCAGCAGACACCGCTGAACGTGAAGACCAGCAAGGGACTCCCGCCGGTGCTGATCGTCCAGTCCGAGCGTGACGCGGCCACCCCCTACGGCGGTGCCGTCGAACTGCACCAGCGGTTCAAGGGCTCGCGCCTGATCACCGAGCGGGACGCCGGCTCGCACGGCGTCACCGGTCTGGTCAACCCGTGCGTCAACGACCGCGTCGACACCTACCTGCTCACCGGCAAGGTGGACACCCGGGACGTGACCTGCGCCCCGCACGCCACGCCCAAGCCGTAACGACCGCAGGGCACAAAGGGGGGGCGGCCGGTCCGACCGGCCGCCCCCTTCTTCCGTCCCTACGGCTGCCGCGCCGCCAGCCAGGCGTCCTCGGCCGCGTAGTCGAACAGGTCGCCGTACGCCTGGACCATCTTCGGGTACGCCTCCCGCCAGTCCCGCCCGGCCAGCCGCTCCTCGATCCAGGCGACGGTCTCCGGCAGCGTCTCGGCGTACCGGACCACCGGGCGGTAGCCCAACTGCCGTTCGGCGGCGGTCATGTCGCAGACCACGGGCACGGGCACGGACCACGGTGTCTCGCCCACGCCAGGCGCGGGCGGCGGACCGTCCACCAGCACGTCCTCCGGCTCCACCCCCATCACCGCGTCGATCGCGGCCGCGATCTCGGCCACCGTCGGCGCGTCCGCGTCCACGGCGTTCAGGACGCGGGCGCCCGGCCGGACCGCGGCCAGCCGGATCAGCTCCGCGACGGTGTGCACGCTCGCCGGGTGGAAGCGGCTCGCGCCGCCGAAGGCGAGCACCCGCCGGCGCCTGCCGTCCAGGTTGCGCTTGACGAAGTACAGCTCGCGCGGGGTGCGGCAGTGCGGGCCGTGGATCGCGCCGGCGCGCAGCAGCGTGGTGGGCAGCCGGTCGCCCGCCGCGAGGAGCTCGCGCTCCAGCCCCGCCTTGCGGGTGCTGTAGGAGGTCTCGCCCGGCCGGACCGTGCGCTGCTCCTCGGTGACCGGCACCGGGTACTCGGGGAAGCCGCCGGGTTCGGCCTGCGTGTCGAAGTTGCGGCCCTTGTCGTCCTCGTAGACCGAGACGCTGGAGATGACCACCGCCGAGCCCACCCGCCCGGCCAGCGACGTCAGCTGCCGGGCGTGTTCGGGCCCGAAGGCCACCATGTCCACCAGGACGTCGCAGCCGTCGCCCACCGCGGCGGACAGGGCCGCGTCGTCCTCCCGGTCGGCCCGCACCACCCGCACGCCGTCGGGCCAGGCCGGGTCCCGGTCGCCGCCCCGCGAGACGGCCGTCACCTCCCAGCCGTCCCGGGCCAGCACGCCCACGGCCACTCGTCCGATCTGTCCCGTCGCTCCGACCACCACAGCACGTGTCATACGTCGGACCGTAGGCGCACCGGCACCGTGGGGTCACGCCCTTCTGCCGACGGCAGACGGCTGAAGGCAGGGGCTAGCGGCGCGGCAGCCGGGGGAGCCTGCGGCCCTTGTCCGCCTTCTCTGCCTCCTCGGCCTTGACCTCGGCGGCGTACCGGTCGACGTACTCCTGCTCGGACAGGGCCAGGATCGCGTACATGATCTCGTCGGTGACGGCACGCAGCACGGCCTTCTCGTTCTCCATGCCGGCGTAACGCGAGAAGTCCAGGGGCTCCCCGAAACGGATCACCACGGGGTGGATGTTCGGGACGACCTTGCCCGGCGGCTGCGCCTCGAAGGTGCCGATCATCGCGCAGGGCACCACCGGCACCCCCGCCCGCAGCGCCATCACGGCCACGCCGACCTTTCCCTTGTACAGCCGTCCGTCGTGCGAACGGGTGCCCTCCGGATAGATGCCGAGCAGTTCGCCCCTGGCCAGGACGCCGAGCCCCTCACGGATCGCCGCCCGGCCCGCGTCCTTGCCGGAGCGGTCCACCGGGATCTGCCCGGCGCTGCGGAAGAAGAACGCGGTGAGCCGGCCCTTGAGGCCGGGGCCGGTGAAGTACTCCGCCTTGGCGAGGAAGGTGATGCGGCGCTTGAGCACCGCGGGCATCAGGAAGTGGTCGGAGAACGACAGATGGTTGCCGGCGACGATGGCCGGGCCCGAG
Source organism: Streptomyces griseicoloratus (assembly GCF_014534645.1). Taxonomy (GTDB): domain Bacteria; phylum Actinomycetota; class Actinomycetes; order Streptomycetales; family Streptomycetaceae; genus Streptomyces; species Streptomyces griseicoloratus. Next base: position 189,985 of record NZ_JACVQF010000199.1, on the reverse strand, counting down.
GACGGCACGTTCCCCAGGCCCTCGATCCGGGGGCGGAAGAGCAGTCTCAGCAGCGGGCCCAGCAGTACGTATTTGAGCACGTAGTAGAACAAGGCGTCGCTCCTCACCCCGGCGGAACGGCTCAGTGCCCCGTTCTCACTGGTCAACCGGCGTCTGGCGGGGTGCCAGTGTAGGTGCGGGGGCGGCCGTCCGGTACCGGGCCGGACAGCGCGCCGCGGTCAGAACTTCGGTGCCGGGGCCTGTGCCTCGACGAGTGCCGCGGCCTCCTCCTCGGTCTGCACCGAGGGCGGGGAGCCCGCGAGCGGCATTCGGGCGGTCTCCTTCATGCAGGCCACCGACACCACCCCGACCAGCGCCGCGGCCATCGAGTAGTAGGCGGGCATCATGTCCGAGCCGGTCGCGCTGATCAGGGCGGTGATGACCAGTGGCGTGGTGCCGCCGAACAGGGACGCCGACAGGTTGTACCCGACCGACAGGGAGCCGTACCGGACGTTGGTGGGGAACATCGCCGGGAGCGCCGCCGACATGGTGCCGAGCAGGCACACGAGGGACAGGCCCAGCATCACCATGCCGGCCGAGACGGCGAGCAGGCTGCCCTGCTGGACCAGCACGAAGGACGGCGCCGACAGGAAGAAGAAGCCGAGCATGCCCGTCATCAGCAGGGGCTTGCGGCCGAAGCGGTCGGACAGCCGGCCCACCTGGTTGATGACCAGCATCAGCAGGACCATGGTGGCCACCAGGATCAGCAGGCCGTGGGTCTCGGTGTAGTGCAGCTCGTCCGACAGGTACGTCGGCATGTACGACAGCAGCATGTAGTCGTTGATGTTGTACGCGCCGACCAGCGCGATGCACAGCACCAGCGTCGGCCAGTGCTTGCGGAAGATCTTGGCGAGGTCGCCCCGGGCGGTGGTCTCCACCGTGTCCGCCGCCTCGGAGACGTGCACGGTGCCCTCCTCCAGCTTCAGGAAGGCGGGAGTGTCGTCCAGCCTCAGCCGCAGGTAGAGGCCGACGATGCCGAGCGGCCCGGCGACGAGGAACGGGATGCGCCAGCCCCAGGCGTCCATCGTGTCGGTGCCGAGCCCGGCGGTGAGCGCGGTCACCAGGCCCGCGGCGCACGTGTAGCCGGCGAGCGTACCCAGTTCCAGGAAGCTGCCGAAGAAGCCGCGCCGCTTGTCCGGGGCGTACTCCGCGATGAAGGTGGAGGCGCCGCCGTACTCGCCGCCGGTGGAGAAGCCCTGCAGGAGCCGGAAGACGATGAGCAGCAGCGGGGACCAGAAGCCGATCGTCGCGTACGACGGGATCAGTCCGATCGCGAACGTGCCGATCGCCATCAGGATCATCGTCAGCGCCAGGACCTTCTTGCGGCCGATCTTGTCCCCCATCGGCCCGAAGACCATGCCCCCGACCGGACGCACCAGGAAGGCGACCGCGAAGGTGGCGAAGGACGACAGCAGCTGCGCGGTGTCGCTCCCGGAGGGGAAGAAGACCCGGCCGATGGTGCCGGCCAGATAGGCGTAGATGCCGAAGTCGAACCACTCCATGGCGTTGCCGAGGGAGGCCGCCTTCACCGCCCGCTTGACCGCCGCCTCGTCCGTGACCGTGATGTCCGACCGGCGGAGCCGGGGGTTCTGCCGGCGCCTGATCGCACGGAAGAGCGTGGGGTGGCGCCGGACCGCCGCGGAGTCGGGGACGCGGCCGTTCTCGGTGGAGGACGTGGCGGACTCCCTTTCCTGAGGCATTCGTACGGTTCTCAGGACGTATGGTTTCCCGGATCACGCCGTGAATCTTCGCGACGTCAGTCGTGTGGATCAGCGGTCGGGTGAGTACGCTTTTCTGACATGCGGATCTCCGTCTCCTCCGACATGGACGAACCCGTGGCCCGGCTCCTCGTCGAGGAACTGCGCCGGCGCGGCCACGAGGTGCTGGCGCACGGCGCGCTGGACCCCGGAGCGGACACCCAGTGGGCGGTGTGCTCGGAACGGGCGGCACGCGAGGTCGCCGACGGGAAGGCCGACCAGGCGGTGGTGTGCTGCTGGACCGGCACGGGCGCGTCGATCGCCGCCAACAAGGTGCCGGGCGTACGGGCGGCCCTGTGCACCGACGCCTACTCGGCGGACGGGGCACGCCGCTGGAACGACGCCAACGTGCTCGCGCTGAGCCTGCGGCTGACGTCGGGGCCGCTGCTCGCGGAGATCCTCGACGCCTGGTTCGCGGGCGAGCCGAGCGCGGACGCTGAGGACCGGGGCAACGTGGCGCACGTGGAGCGGCTCGACGCCGGCCGAGCCGCTCCCTGATCCTTCCCTGCCGTCACCGGGTCCGCGATCCCTGCCGTCACCGGGTCCGCGATCCCTGCCGTCACCGGGTCCGCGATCCCTGCCGTCACCGGTCCCGCCCGGCCGCTGTGCCGACAGGGCCCGGGCCGGCGCCCGTCGGCGTCCGCCCGTCAGGACGTCAGCACCTTCTCCAGCGTGCCGAGCGCCTCCCGCAGTTCCTCGCCGGTCACGGTCAGCGGCGGCGCCAGCCGGATCGTGGAGCCGTGGGTGTCCTTGACCAGGATGCCCTCGCGCATCAGGCGTTCGCTGACCTCGCGGCCCGTGCCGAGGGCCGGGTCGACGTCGACGCCCGCCCACAGTCCGCGCGCCCGGAAGCCGACGACGCCCCGGCCGGTCAGGGTCGTGAGGCCGTCGCGCAGCACCGTGCCGAGTTCGGCGGCCCGGCGCTGGAACTCGCCGGTCTCCAGCAGCCCCACCACGGCGGTGCCGACCGCGGCGGCCAGGGGGTTGCCGCCGAACGTCGAGCCGTGCTCGCCCGGGTGCAGCACGCCCAGGACCTCCCGGCTGCCGACCACCGCGGAGACCGGGACGATCCCGCCGCCCAGCGCCTTGCCGAGCAGCACCACGTCCGGGACGACCGACTCGTGCTCGACGGCGAGGGTGTGCCCGGTCCGGCCCAGGCCCGACTGGATCTCGTCGGCCATGAACAGACAGCCGGCGCGGCGGGTCAGCTCCCGGACGCCCGCCAGATAGCCGTCGTCCGGGACGATCACGCCGGCCTCGCCCTGGATCGGCTCGATCAGCACGGCCGCGGTCGTCTCGTCGACGGCCGCCTCCATGGCCGCCAGGTCGTTGTAGGGGACGATCCGGAAGCCCGGCGTAAAGGGACCGAAGCCCGAGCGGGCCGTCTCGTCCGTGGAGAAGCCGACGATCGTCGTCGTCCGGCCGTGGAAGTTGTCCGCCGCGACCACGATCGTCGCCCGGTCGGCCGGGACGCCCTTGACGTCGTAGGCCCACTTCCGGGCGACCTTGATGCCGCTCTCCACCGCCTCGGCGCCGGTGTTCATCGGCAGCACCATGTCCATGCCGGTGAGCGCCGCCAGCCGCTCGGCGAACTCGGCGAGCCGGTCGTTGTGGAAGGCCCGGGAGGTGAGCGTGAGCCGGTCCAGCTGGCGGTGGGCGGCCTCGATCAGCGCCGGATGGCGGTGGCCGAAGTTGAGGGCCGAGTAGCCGGCCAGCATGTCCAGGTAGCGACGGCCCTCCACGTCCTCCACCCAGGCGCCCTCGGCGCGGGCGACGACCACGGGCAGCGGGTGGTAGTTGTGCGCGAGGACGGGCTCCTCCGCACGGATGAGCTCCTCGGAGCCTCGGGTGCGGGCGGGTGCGGTCATGAGCGGTTCTCCCGGATCTCCTGGGTGCAGCACTTGATGCCGCCGCCGGCCTTGTGGAACTCGGACAGGTCGACGGGGACGGGGACGTAGCCGAGGGCGGCGAGCCGGCCGGCCAGGCCGGTCGCCTCCGGCGCGATGAACACGTGCCGTCCGTCGGACACGGAGTTGAGCCCGAAGGCCATGGCGTCCTCGCGCGTCGCGAGGACCGCGTCCGGGTAGAGCCGGGCGAGCACCTCGCGGCTGCCGGGCGAGAACGCTCCCGGGTAGTAGGCGATGTTGCCCTCGCCGCCCGCCTGTCCGTCGTCGAGGACGAACAGTGCCGTGTCCAGATGGTAGAAGTACGGGTCCACCAGCGTCAGACCGATCACCGGCCGGCCGAAGTACTCCTGCACCTCGTGATGCGCCTCCCGGGTCGTGCGGAACCCGGTGCCGGCGAGGATCCACCGGCCGACGGGCACGAGGTCGCCCTCGCCCTCGCAGACCGCCTCGGGATGGTGGACGTCGAAACCCGCGCCCTTGAACCACGTCTCGTACGGGACGGACTCGGGGCGGCGTTCGGGCGCGTGGAAGAGGGAGCCGAAGACCCGGCCCCCCACGACGACCGCCGCATTGGCGGCGAAGACCATGTCGGGCAGTCCGGGCACCGGGGCCACGGTCTCCACGGTGTGGCCGTGGGCCCGGTAGGCGCTGACCAGCTGCTGCCACTGGGCGCGGGCCCGGCCCGTATGGACGGGCTCGCCGGGACGCATCCAGGGGTTGATCGCGTACTTCACGTCGAAGTACGTGGGCTCGCAGACGAGGAAGCGCCGTCGGCGCGGCACAGGTCCGCGCGGCGCAGGGGAGTCGGGCACAGAGGGGTTCCTCCGCTTCCTGACGGAACGTGACTGAGGGTTGACACCACGGTAGGAAGAGGCGGTGACGGCCGACAAGCAAGGAAGGCTGCGTGTTCACGCAGGATTGCTGCGTTCATGACCGAACAGACGCACGTCTGCTGCGTCCCCAGGCGCGGGCTGGCTCGCCCCGGCCTCCGGACTGTCCGGAATCAGATGCGACAGCACCATCACACTGATCGTCTTCCGGATGAACGGCTCGGCCCGGATGCGCTCCAGCACCTCCTCGAAATGCTCCACGTCCCGCGCCCGCACATGCAGCAGCGCGTCCGCCCCACCGGTCACCGTCATCGCCGCCGTGATCTCCGGATGGTTGCGGACCACCTCCGCCAGCCTGCGCGGCGGCGCCGCGCCCTCGCAGTACACCTCCACATAGGCCTCGGTGCGCCAGCCCAGCGCCGACGGCTTCACCGTGGCCGTGAAACCGGTGATCACCCCGGTCTCGCGCAGCCGGTCCACCCGTCGCTTGACCGCCGTCGAGGACAGCCCGACCTCCGCCCCGATCTCGGCGAAGGACGTCCTGGCGTTGGCCATCAGCGCCGTGATGATCTTCCGGTCCAGCTCGTCGAAGGGCGTCGGCCTGCTGTTCATGCGGGCACTGTATCCAGCGGAAACGTCCACGCCCGGCACGTGTGCAGGCGTACGGATTACTCCTACACTCCACGTTCATGCTGCGCGCCCTGGCTGTCGACGACGAACGCCCCACGCTCGAGGAACTCGTGTACCTGCTGAACGCCGATCCGCGGATCGGCACGGCGGAGGGCGCGAGCGACGCGACGGAGGCACTGCGCCGCATCAACCGCGCCCTGGAGTCGGGCCCCGACGGGCCGGACGCCATCGACGTCGTCTTCCTCGACATCCAGATGCCCGGACTCGACGGGCTCGACCTCGCCCGGCTGCTCACCGGGTTCGCCCGGCCGCCGCTGGTCGTGTTCGTCACCGCGCACGAGGACTTCGCCGTACAGGCGTTCGACCTCAAGGCCGTCGACTACGTCCTCAAACCCGTGCGCAAGGAACGGCTGGCCGAGGCCGTGCGCCGCGCCGCCGAACTGCGCGGCGGCGCCGCCCCGCGCATACCGGTCCACGAACCCGACCCCGACCACATACCCGTCGAACTCGGCGGCGTGACCCGGTTCGTCGCCGTCGACGACATCACCCACGTCGAGGCCCAGGGCGACTACGCCCGCCTGCACACCGACAAGGGCAGCCACCTCGTCCGCATCCCGCTCTCCACCCTGGAGGAGCGCTGGCGCGCCCGCGGCTTCGTCCGCATCCACCGCCGCCACCTGGTCGCCCTGCGCCACATCGGCGAACTCCGCCTGGACGCCGGCACCGTGAGCGTCCTGGTCGGCTCGGAGGAACTCCAGGTCAGCCGGCGCCACGCCCGCGAACTGCGGGACCTGCTCATGCGGAGGCCGTGACCGTGCCCCAGGATCCCACCGAACGCCGCGTCACCGTCACCGGCCCGCCCCGGCGCACCCGCCGGGCCTCCGGCTACTACCGGCCGCGCACCGAGATCGACGAGCAGACCACCCTCGGCCACACCTACGTCCGCTCCCTGATGCGCAGCCAGCTGCGCGCCGCCCTCACCGTCTTCGCCGTCCTCGGCCTGCTCGTCGGCCCGCTGCCCCTGCTCTTCGCGACGATGCCCGACGCCCGCCGCCTGCAGTGGGCCGTGCTCGGCTTCGGCCTGTACGCCCCGCTCGTCCTCCTCGCCCGCTGGTACGTGCGCCGCGCCGAACGCAACGAGCGCGACTTCGTACGCCTCGTCGAGGACCGCTAGGACCAGGGACGACCCGTGAACTCCAGCTACGCCGTGCCCGCCGTCGCCCTCGTCGTCGTCGCGACCGTCCTCGTCGGCGCCTTCGGCCTGCGCATCTCCCGCACCACCTCCGACTTCTACGTCGCCTCCCGCACCGTCGGCCCCCGCCTCAACGCCGCCGCCATCAGCGGGGAGTACCTCTCCGCCGCGTCCTTCCTCGGCATCGCCGGCCTGGTCCTCGTCCAGGGCCCGGACATGCTCTGGTACCCGGTCGGCTACACCGCCGGCTACCTCGTCCTCCTCCTCTTCGTCGCCGCCCCGCTGCGCCGCTCCGGCGCCTACACACTGCCCGACTTCGCCGAGGCACGGCTCGCCTCCCAGGCGGTACGGCGGCTCGCGGGCGCCTTCGTCGTCGGGGTCGGCTGGCTGTACCTGCTGCCCCAGCTCCAGGGCGCGGGACTGACCCTGACCGTGCTGACCGGGGCGCCCGACTGGCTGGGCGGACTGATCGTCGCCGTCGTGGTCACCGCCACCGTCGCCGCCGGCGGCATGCGCAGCATCACCTTCGTGCAGGCCTTCCAGTACTGGCTGAAGCTCACCGCCCTGCTCGTCCCCGCCCTCTTCCTGATCCTGGCCTGGCAGGGCGACGGAGCACCGAGCCGCGCCTTCCAGGAACCGGCGACCTTCCGCGAGCAGCGGTCGGTCCTCGTCGACGACGGCCTCGCCCTGAAGCTCGACCGGCCGCTGACCGTCACGGTCGACGGCACCGTCGACGGCCGCGCCCACGACGGCACCCGGCTGAGCCTGCCCGCCGGCACGCACCGCATCGAGGCCGGCACCCGCCTCACGTTCGCCAAGGACACCCCGGTCCCGGCCGCCGGACGCGGCGCCGACGACGCCCTGTCGCCCTCCCGGGCCGAGAGCCGCACCGAACGCCCGCTGTACGCGACCTACGGGCTGATCCTCGCCACCTTCCTCGGCACCATGGGCCTGCCGCACGTCGTGGTCCGCTTCTACACCAGCCCGCACGGCGTCGCCGCCCGCCGCACCACGGTCGCCGTGCTCGGCCTGATCGGCGCCTTCTACCTGCTGCCGCCCGTCTACGGCGCCCTCGGCCGCCTGTACGCCCCCGAACTCACCCTCACCGGCGACGCCGACGCCGCCGTGCTGCTGCTGCCCGACCGGGTGATCGGGGGAGTGGGCGGCGACCTGCTCGGCGCGCTGATCGCGGGCGGCGCCTTCGCCGCGTTCCTGTCCACGGCGTCCGGGCTCACCATGGCCGTGGCGGGCGTCCTCACCCAGGACGTCCTGCCGTCCCGCGCCGTACGGCACTTCCGGCTCGGCACCCTGCTCGCCATGTCCGTACCCCTCGCGGCGAGCGCCCTGGTCGGCGGGCTGCCGGTCGCCGACGCCGTCGGCCTCGCCTTCGCCGTGTCCGCCTCCTCCTTCTGCCCGCTGCTCGTCCTCGGCATCTGGTGGCGGCGGCTGACCCCGCCCGGCGCGGCGGCCGGGATGCTGGTCGGCGGCGGCTCGGCGCTGCTCGCCGTCGCCGCGACCATGGCGGGCTTCCCGGGTGGCGGCGGGGCGCTGCACGCGCTGCTGGCCTGGCCCGCGCTCTGGTCGGTGCCGCTGGGCTTCCTCACCATGATCCTGGTCTCCCTGGCCACTCCGGGCCGGGTGCCGGCCGGCACCGCCGCGGTCCTGGCCCGCTTCCATCTGCCGGAGGAACTGCGCACGGAGGAACTGCGCGCCGACGAGTTGCGCACGGACGGTGTGCGCACGGACGGCGTGCGCACGGAGGTGACCCCATGAGCGGCTTCCTGGCCGGCCTGTGCGTCGCGGTGCTCCCGCTGCTCGCCGCCGGCTTCTGGCTCGGGCGGCGCACGGCCCGGCCCCGGGACCTCGGCGGACTCGGCACCCCGGTCGAGCACGCCACCTTTCAGACCCTGCACACCGCTTCCCTCGCCACGCCCCCGCTCAGGGCCGGCCTGACGGAGGAGACCGCCCGCAAGTCGGCCCGCAAACTGCGTTCCCTGCTCGGCACGGACGCGCTGTGCCTGGCCGACCACAAGGAGGTCCTGGTCTGGGACGGTGTGGGCGCCCACCACCGCGCCGAGATCATGGAGCGCCTGTCCGGCCCGCTGGAGACCGGCCGCGGCGAGGCGTTCCGGCTCAGCTGCGACACCCCCGACTGCGCGGTGCGCTGGGCGGTCGTCGCCCCGCTCACCGTCGACGACCGGGTGCACGGCGCCCTCGTCGCCTGCGCGCCCCGCGAGTCGGCCGTCCTGGTCCGGGCCGCCGGAGAGGTCGCCCGCTGGGTGTCGGTCCAGCTCGAACTGGCCGACCTCGACCAGTCCCGCACCCGGCTGATCGAGGCCGAGATCAAGGCGCTCAGGGCCCAGATATCCCCGCACTTCATCTTCAACTCGCTCGCGGTGATCGCCTCCTTCGTGCGCACCGACCCCGAGCGCGCCCGCGAGCTGCTGCTGGAGTTCGCCGACTTCACCCGCTACTCGTTCCGCCGGCACGGCGACTTCACCACCCTCGCCGACGAGCTGCACGCCATCGACCACTACCTGGCGCTCGTCCGGGCCCGCTTCGGCGACCGTCTCGCCGTCACCCTCCAGGTCGCCCCCGAGGTGCTGCCGGTCGCCCTGCCCTTCCTCTGCCTCCAGCCGCTCGTCGAGAACGCCGTCAAGCACGGACTGGAGGGCAAGTCCGACAAGTGCCACATCCAGATCACCGCGCAGGACGCGGGCGCCGAGGCGCTGGTCGTCATCGAGGACGACGGCGCCGGCATGGACCCGGACCTGCTGCGCCGCATCCTCGCGCGCGAGATCAGCCCGTCCGGCGGCATCGGACTGTCCAACGTCGACGACCGGCTCCGCCAGGTCTACGGCGACGACCACGGCCTCGTCATCGAGACGGCCGTCGGCGCGGGCATGAAGATCACGGTGCGACTGCCGAAGTACCAGCCGGGCGTGCACTCGGCCGGACTGCTCGGCCGTGAGTGAGCGTCCGCGTCAGCTGCTGCGCGTGGCCACCATCCCCAGGGTGATCAGGCCCAGGACGACCCAGCCGAACCACAGCCAGCCGTTGCTGCCGAGCGCCACCGTGTAGGCCGTCACCGCGACCAGGCCGCCGATGGTGAGCGCTCCCATCGTCTTCGTGGAACTGTCCGTGGAACCGGGCATCGCGACACCCTCCTCATGGTCCGTTGCCCTCCATGGTGCCCCCGTTCTGCCTCCGCACGGTGCAGACGACGAGATGTGTGCCGGTTTTCCAGGCACTTTCGCCGATCCGGGACCCGGACTCGTGGAGGGAGGGGTCGAAGCCGTAGTCGCGCGGCGGCACGTCCCGCGCGCACGCCCGGTCCGCCGCGGTCCGCGCCCCGGCGTACGTCACGTCGGAGGCCACGCGGGTGAAACCGAGCACCTGCTCGTCGTACCGGCCCGCGCAGGACACCAGCCGGACGTCCCCGGCGGAGCGGACGTCCAGGCAGTCCCGCCGCTGCATGTTCGCCGTGTCCGAGAACACCGACCCCGGCGTGCGGTGCCGGCCGAGCGGACCGTGCACCGGCCCGTGGGCGCCCAGCAGCAGGCAGGCGGCGCGGCGCCCGGCGGCGTCGAAACCGTCCCCGGTCGGTACGACGGCGATGCTGCGCACATCGGCCAGCCGGGCCCGGACCTCCCGCGTCCGCTCCTCGCACAGCGCCGGGCCCAGCTCGCGGGCCTCCTCGGCGGAGGACGCCGCCACGAACGCCATCACCTGACCGTCGGGCGCCCTGCCGCGGCAGCCCGGGTCGGCGGTGAGCCGGGGCGTCCCCGCGAACCGGGTGCCGCCGGGCCAGTGGGCACGCACGCAGTCCCCGTCCCGCAGCGGCGCCTCCAGCCCCACGGTGTCGCCGTACGGCGCCCCCGTCCCCTGCGGCGCCCGGTCGGCGAGCGCGTACCAGACACCACCGAGGGCGAGCACCAGCCCGAGAGCGCCGGCGAGCCCGGCCCGCAGCGCCCGCAGCCGCGGCCGGCGGTGCCCGGCGGGCGGGGGAGGAGTGGCGGGGGTTGCTGAGGCCCTCGGACCGGATGCCCCCGGACCGGATGCCCCCGGACCGGATGCCGCCGGACTGGGGCCTCGGGGACGGGAGCCGCTGGGGTCGGGGGCGTGCGGCTCCCGGGAGTGCGGAGGGTGGACAGGCGGAACCGAGACACGCGGATCGCGGGAACATGGATCCCGGAGATCCGCGAGGTCCGGACCGGCGCCCGCGCTGCCCGGCGGCGCGGACGTGGACTCTGTGCCGAAGGCCCCGGCCCCGGGCCGGGCGGGAAGCGGCCCGGCCCCGGCCTCGGCGCCGGCCGGACCGGAAACCGGCTCCGTGCCGTGCGGACCGGGCGCGGGCGGGCTCGGTGTGGCCCAGGGCGGCTGGGACCCCGGGTCGGTCCGCGTCCGGGCGTATGTCTCGGTCTGGGGCGTGATGATCCACGCCAGCTCCGCCGCCGCCTCGGCCGCCGTCATCCGCAGGTCCGGGTCCTTGGCGAGGAGGCCGTCCAGCAGGGGCCGCAGCGCACCGGCCCGGCGCGGCGGACGCGGCTCCTCCGTCACCACCGCGGTGATCTCCGCGAGGTGCGACTCCCGCTCGAAGGGCCCTCGGCCCTCGACGCCGTGGTACAGCGTGCAGCCCAGCGAGAACAGGTCGGCCGCCGGAGTGGGCGGCCCGCCCCTGGCCCGCTCGGGCGCCAGATATCCCGCCGTGCCCAGCAGCGCCGACGCGTGCGTGTACCGCGTCTCACCGGTGTCCGGCCGCACGGAGATGCCGTAGTCGGTGAGCAGGATCCGGCCGTACGGCGCACCGGCGCGGTCCGGCGCCAGCAGGATGTTCGCCGGCTTCACGTCCCGGTGCAGCACACCCCGCTCGTGCCCGGCGGTCAGCGCGTCGAGCACGGCGAGCCCGATCCGGGCGCCCTCGGCCGGGGACAGCGGACCGCGCCGGGCCACCAGGTCGCGCAGGTCCACGGCGTTCGCCACGTACTCCATGACGATCCACGGCAGGCCCTCGTGCTCCAGGACGTCGTGGACGGTCACCACGTGCGGATGGTCGCGCAGCCCGGCCGCGTGCCGGGCCTCCGCGCGGGCGCGGGCGACCCGCGCCTCACGCTCCCGGCCTGCCTCGGCCGGGTCGCGGAAGACGATCTCCTTGAGCGCGACCTCGCAGGCCAGTCGCTGATCATGGGCGTGCCACACATGGCCCATCCCGCCGCTGCCCACCCGGCGCAGCAGCAGATAGCGGCCGGCGATGACCCGGCCCACCCCCGACGGCGAAGATCCTGGCGACGCGTGACGTGACATACCGCTCCCCCCGGGCGGTTCCCCCGACGCGCCTCATGCTACTGAACGGCGCCGCGCGGCGTGGTCGCTCAGTTACCGCGTGCGTTCAGTGAGGCCAGATAGGCGTTGTACGCCTCGAGTTCCTTGTCACCGTTGCGCGCGGCGGCCCGGTCCGTGCGCCGGGCGTGCCGCTGCTCGGAGGCGTACCACTGGAACAGCAGCGCGATCAGCACCAGTACGGACGGGACCTCGCTGAAGGCCCAGGCGATGCCGCCGGCCGCGTTCTGGTCGGAGAGCGCGTCGATGCCGAGGGAGGCGGGAGGGTTCTTGAAGGTCTCGACCATGGGGGAGGAGGCCATCATCAGCGCGATGCCGAAGAACGCGTGGAACGGCATGCCCGCGAACAGCTCCAGCATTCGCATCAGGTGGCCCGGCCGGTGGGGGCCGGGGTCGACGCCCATGATCGGCCAGAAGAAGACCAGGCCGACGGCGAGGAAGTGCACCATCATCCCGATGTGCCCGGCCCTGGAGCCCATCAGGGTGTCGAAGAGCGGGGTGAAGTACAGCGCGTACAGGCTCGCGATGAACAGCGGGATGGTGAACGCCGGGTGCGTGACGACCCGGATGTAGCGGCTGTGCAGCAGCATCAGCAGCACCTCGCGCGGACCCCTGCGGTCGCGGCCCGCCGTCGGCAGGGCGCGCAGCGCCAGGGTGATCGGGGCGCCGAGCAGGATCAGGATGGGCGACACCATGCTGATCACCATGTGCTGCACCATGTGCACGCTGAACATGACCATGCCGTAGTCGTTCAGCTTCGTGCACATCATCAGCCCGACGCTCAGCACGCCGGCGACGTACGCGACGGTCCGGCCCACCGGCCACTTGTCACCGCGCCGCACCAGGCGGACGACCCCCCAGCCGTACAGCGCCAAGCCGAGGAGACAGGCGATGAGGAAGAAGGAGTCCGCCGACCACGCGAGACCTCGCCCCAGCGTGAACGGCGGCAGATCCGTCGTCATGCCGTGCCCGCTGTGATCCATCCGCCGGCTCCTGTTTCGTGGGGGTTGAGCACTGTGTGTCCGCAGCTGTCTGCCGACATCTGTTTGTCCGCACCAGAGTAGAACCGCCCCCGGTCGCGGCTGCGACCGGGGGCGGTTTGACGTCGGCTGTGGCCTACAGCACGCACTCCGCCTCGTCGTACCGCTCCCGCGGCACGGTCTTCAGCGTCTCCACGGCTTCGGCCAGCGGCACCGTCACGATGTCGGTGCCCCGCAGGGCGGTCATCTTCCCGAACTCGCCCCGGTGCACCGCCTCGACGGCGTGCCAGCCGAACCGGGTGGCCAGCACCCGGTCGTACGCCGTCGGCGTGCCGCCGCGCTGGACGTGTCCGAGTATCACCGGCCGGGCCTCCTTGCCCAGGCGCCGCTCCAGCTCCAGCGAGAGCTGGCGGGCGATGCCGGCGAAGCGCTCGTGGCCGTAGATGTCCTTGCCGCCCTCGTCGAAGTCCATGGTGCCCGGCCGGGGCTTGGCCCCCTCGGCGGCCACCACGATCGCGAACCGCTTGCCCGCCGAGAAGCGCTCACCGACCTTGGCGGTCAGCTCCTCGATGTCGAAGGGGCGTTCCGGCACGACGACGGCGTGCGCGCCAGCCGCCATGCCCGAGTGCAGTGCGATCCAGCCGGTGTGACGGCCCATGACCTCCACGATCAGCACGCGCTGGTGGGACTCGGCGGTGGTCTTCAGCCGGTCCAGGGCCTCGGTGGCGACGGTGACGGCCGTGTCGAAGCCGAAGGTGACGTCCGTGACCGCTATGTCGTTGTCGATGGTCTTCGGCACGCCCACGATCGGCAGGCCGTTGTCGGACAGCAGCCGGGCGGCCTTCAGCGTGCCCTCGCCGCCGATGGGGATGATCGCGTCCAGCCCGAGATCCTCGACATGGCCCCGTGCCCGCTCCACACCGTCCCGCAGATGCTCGGGACGGACCCGGGAGGAGCCGAGGATGGTGCCGCCGCGCGCCAGGATGCCGCCGACCGCGTCGAGGTCGAGCTTGAGGTAGTCGCACTCCAGGAGGCCCTTCCAGCCGTCCCTGAAGCCGATGACCTCGTCGCCGTGGTCGACGACCGCACGGTGCACGACGGACCGGATGACGGCGTTCAGGCCGGGGCAGTCGCCGCCGGACGTGAGGACACCAATGCGCATAGCCCGAAATACCTTCTCAACATGGGCACGGGGACCGGACCGCGCTGTCCGGCTCGATCCCCGCCACCCTAGCGGCATCGGGGGGCGGGACCGAACAGCGCGTCCGCCTGCTGGACGTGCCCGCTCACCTGTGCGGACGAGCCATCAGACGGGCCGCACCGACCCGCCCGGCGACCCTCCCGGCGGCCTGTCCGGCGGCCCGGCGGCGCGGGCTGCCGGGCGGCTGTGGCTACGCGGGCTGCTGCGCGGCCGCGATGCGCTCGTTGCGCAGCGCCTCGTACCACCGGTCGTCGGTCGGCGGCAGCGCGTTCACGTCGAGGGCCAGCTTCAGCAGCAGGTCGGCGATGAGCGGGTTGCGCGCGAGCACGGGGCCGTGCATGTACGTGCCGAAGACCGTGTCGTTGTACGCGCCCTCCGTGCCGTCGCCCGTGCCGTTGCCGTTGCCGAAACGGACCTGGGCGAACGGGCGGGCGGTGGGGCCCAGGTGGGTGACGCCCTGGTGGTTCTCGAAACCGGTCAGAGGGGGCAGGCCCAGGCGCGGGTCGATGTCGCCGAGGACGTCGCCGACGCACCGTGCGCCCTCGCCGCGCACCGAGACCACGTCGAGCAGGCCGAGGCCCGGCTCGCGCTGGCCGAGGTCGTTGATGAACTCGTGGCCGAGGATCTGGTACCCGGCGCAGACGGAGAAGACGATCGCGCCGTTCTCCACCGCCCGGTGCAGACCGCCGTCGCGGCGCAGCCGCTCGGCCGCGAGCCGCTGCGGCCGGTCCTCGCCGCCGCCGATGAGGTAGATGTCGCCGGAGGTCGGGATCGGCTGGTCGCTGCGCACGTCGAGCCGGGCCACGTCGAGGCCGCGCTGCCGGGCCCGCCGCTCCACGACGAGCGCGTTGCCCTGGTCGCCGTACGTGCTGAGCAGGTCCGGGTAGATCCAGACGATCCGCAGCTGGTTGTCGCTCACTTCAAGTCCCCTACTGGTCTCGTGGTCAGTTGCCGACCCGGCGGCGCAGGTCCTGGAAGGCGGTGTAGTTCGCGATGACCTCGATCCGGCCCGGCGGGCACAGCTGCACGGCCTGGTCGAGGTTCTCGCACACCTGGAACTGCTGGTTGGCGACCTCCAGCCGGACCGCGAGGTCCAGCTTCCGGTCGCCGATGACGCAGATCGGGTGGCCGGTGAGGCGGGTGTAGTCGACGTCCCACAGCCAGGAGGTGTCGGTGCCGTCGGCGCCGCGGGCGTTCACCGACAGGATGACCGGGGCCGGCGGCGGGTCGATCAGGGAGAAGGTCTCCAGCCAGCCTGCGGGGTTCTTGGCGAGCAGCAGCCGCAGGTCGCGGCCCTGGAACTGCACGACGTCGTAGCGGCCGGCGACCGCCTGCACCTGGTACATGCGCTCCAGGGCGACCTGCGGCGGCACCCCGAAGACGGCGGCGACGGCGGCCGAGGAGGCGGCGTTGGCCTTGTTGGCGCGGCCCGGCAGCTGGAGGTGGATCGGCCAGGCGGAGCCGTGCGGGTCGAGGACGTGGTCGCCGGACAGGGCCCAGCTCGGCGTGGGCCGGCGGAAGCCGCACTCCCCGCAGAACCAGTCGTCGCCGGGGCGCTGCATCACACCGCCGCAGGCGGGGCAGGACCAGGCGTCGTCCTTCCACATCTGACCGGCGGCGACCCAGATCACGTTGGGGGAGGAGGACGCGGCCCACACCACCAGCGGGTCGTCGGCGTTGGCGACGACCACGGCCTTCGAACCGGTCAGTCCCTCGCGCCAGTTCTCGGCGAGCATGCGGGTCTCGGCGGCCCGGTCGAGCTGGTCGCGCGAGAGGTTGAGCAGCGCGATGCACTTCGGCTCGGTGGCCTGGGCGACGCCGACGAGGTACTTCTCGTCGACCTCGATGACCCCGTACCGGGCGTCCGAGCCGCCCGCGAGGGCGGAGGTGATGCCGGCCGGCATGTTGGCGCCGAGCGCGTTGGACACGACCGGCCCGGCCGCCCTGAGGGCCTCGGCGATGAGCCGGGTGGTGGTGGTCTTGCCGTTGGTCGCCGAGACCAGGACCACGTCCAGGTTCTGGGCGAGCCTGGCGAGCAGGTCGGGGTCGAGTTTCAGCGCGACCCGGCCGCCGATCACCGAACCGCTGCCGCGCCCTGCGGCGCGCGATGCCGCCGCGACCGCCTTGCCCGCGGTCACGGCCAGCTTGGCCCGCGGCGTGAGCGGGTCCGAGTTGCCTGCCATCAGTTCTCGATCCTCCTTGCGTACGCGCCGCGCCTGAAGCCTGTGAAGCCTGACGGCCACGTGGTGTGGACCTCAGCCTATCGAGATCCATTCGCACTCCCGAATCGCGGCCACCCGCCGCACGGTCCCCGAGGTGGGCGCGGACCGGCCGGGGACACAGGGACCTTACTCTTGCCGCCATGCGACAAGGCTCCATCCCGGGCGCCCACGGGCGCGTACGGCCCCTCACTCTCCTCGGCGACCCCGTCCTGCACGCGCCCTGCGCGGAGGTCACCGACTTCGGTCCGGAACTCGCGGCGCTCGTGGAGGACTTGTTCGCGACCATGTACGCCGCCCGGGGCGTGGGCCTGGCCGCCAACCAGATCGGCGAGCCGGTGCGGGTCTTCGTGTACGACTGCCCGGACGACGATGACGTGCGTCACCTCGGCCATGTGGTGAACCCGCGGCTCGTCACGGCCGACGGGGTGGTGGTGCGCGGGCCGGAGGGCTGTCTGTCGCTGCCGGGACTGGAGGCCGGGACCGAGCGGCACGACCACGCCGTCGTGGAGGGCTTCACGGTGACCGGGGAGCCGGTCACCGTCCATGGGACGGGGTTCTTCGCCCGGTGCCTGCAGCACGAGTGCGACCACCTTGAGGGGCGCGTGTACGCCGACCGCCTCACGGGCTGGCGCAGGCGCAGGGTGCTGCGGCAGGCCGCCAGGGCGTCCTGGAGCCGTTAGCCCGCGGTCCGGCGGATCACGCACCGCGGCCGAGTCCGACCGGCGGCCGGCCCCTCACGGCCGACCGCACCGGCTCCGCACCGTGGCCGCCGCCGACGCGGGTCGGCACCGTGGCCGCCGCCGACCCCCACTCACCGGCGACCGTCGTCCGCCGCCGGCTTTCTGTGTCGGTCGTCCGCCGCCCGTTTCCTGCGTCGGTTGTCCGCCGCTGGATGCCTGTGTCGGGTGTCCGTTGCGGGTCTTCTGCGTTGGTTGTCCGTTGCGGCTTTCTGCGTCGGTTGTCCGCTGCCGGTTCTCTGCGTCGGTTGTCCGCCGCTGGATGCCTGTGTCGGGTGTCCGTTGCGGGTCTTCTGCGCTGGTTGTCCGTTGCGGCCTTCTGTGTCGGTCGTCCGCCGACGGATTCCGGCGCCGATCCTTCGCCACCCGTTTCCTGCGGGCCGGGCCGGTCCGCCGGGCGGGACCCGGCTGTCGGGACCGGCAGCCGGGACGGCCGGTTGTCGGGGCGTCAGAAGCCGGGGCCGCCGAGCCGGTCCCCGGCCGCCGCCAGCCGTCCCCACAGAAGGTCGGCCAGGCTGCGCACCAGGTCCGCCCGGCTGCACGGCCGTTCGCCCAGCCACCAGTCACCGGCGGCGTGCATCATGCCGACGATCCCGTGGCCCCATACCCGGGCCAGCTGCTGGGTGCCCGGACCGAGGTCCAGGCGCTCCTCGATGACCTTGCCCAGTTCCTCGCCCATGCGGCGCAGCAGGGGTGCGGAGTGCTTGCCGACGTCGAAGCCCTGCTCGCCCTGGTCGCCGGGCGCGGCACTGCCTTCCGCCGGATGCATCAGGAAGCGGTACACCTGCGGGCGGGCCTCGATGGCCGCCAGATACGTGTCCAGGGTGGACTCGACGCGCTCCCGCCGCTCCGCCGGGGCGTCCAGGGCGGCGCGCAGCGAATCGAGGAGGGCGTCCGTGTGCCGCTGGGCGAGGGCGGCGTACAGGCCGCCCTTGTCGCCGAAGTGCCGGTAGAGGATCGGCTTGGTGATGCCCGCCTCGGCGGCGATGGCGTTCATCGAGGCCTGGGGGCCGTCGCGCAGCACCACCCGGTCGGCGGCCTCCAGCAGCTCCCGCCGTCGGCGGTCGGCGGACCGCTGCTGATCGGTCCGCTGCGTGGTGTCCATGTGCTCTCCCCACCCGTGCTGTTTCGGTGACGCCTGCGCAAAGTAACACTGAGCGGGCCCCGGACATCGAACGGGATGCCGACGGGTCGTCGGGAGTTGACTTTTCCTACCCGCCGGTAACAGACTCGGGTTACCGCAAGTAACATGCACGTGCGCCGCTGGAGGGGACATGGCCGAGTTCACCATGGAGCTCAACGACGAACAGAAGGAGGTCCGGGACTGGCTGCACGGTTTCGCCGCCGACGTCATCCGTCCCGCGGCCGCCGAATGGGACGAGCGTGAGGAGACTCCCTGGCCGGTCATCCAGGAGGCCGCGAAGGTCGGCATCTACTCCCTCGACTTCTACGCACAGCAGTACTTCGACTCCACCGGTCTCGGCATCCCCATGGTGATGGAGGAGCTGTTCTGGGGCGACGCCGGCATCGCCCTGTCGATCGTCGGCACCGGCCTCGCCGCCGTCGGCGTCCTCGCCAACGGCACCGAGGAGCAGATCGGCACCTGGATCCCCCAGATGTACGGCGACGCCAACGATGTCAAGGTCGCCGCCTTCTGCTCCTCCGAGCCCGACGCCGGCTCCGACGTGGCCTCCATGCGCACCCGCGCGGTGTACGACGAGGCCAAGGACGAGTGGGTGATCAACGGCACCAAGACCTGGGCGACCAACGGCGGGATCGCCAACGTCCATGTCGTCGTCGCCGTCGTCGACCCCGAGCTGGGCTCCAAGGGCCACGCCTCCTTCATCGTCCCGCCGAACACGCCGGGACTGTCCCAGGGCCAGAAGTTCAAGAAGCACGGCATCCGCGCCTCGCACACCGCCGAGGTCGTCCTCGACAACGTGCGCGTGCCCGGCTCCTGCCTGCTCGGCGGCAAGGAGAAGCTGGACGAGCGCCTGGCCCGTGCCCGGGAGAGGGCCAGGAAGGGCGGCGAGCGCGTGAAGAACGCGGCGATGGCCACGTTCGAGGCCAGCCGCCCCGCCGTCGGCGCCATGGCGGTCGGCACCGCCCGGGCCGCGTACGAGGTCGCCCTCGACTACGCCAAGACCCGCGAGCAGTTCGGCCGCCCGATCATCGACAACCAGGGCGTCGCCTTCCAGCTCGCCGACATGCGCACCCAGATCGACGCCGCCCGCCTGCTGGTGTGGCGCGCCTCCTGGATGGCGATCAACGGCAAGCCGTTCACCGCGGCCGAGGGCTCGATGTCGAAGCTGTTCGCCAGCGAGACCGCCAAGAAGGTCACCGCCCAGGCCATCCAGATCCTCGGCGGCAACGGCTACACCCGCGAGTACCCGGTGGAGCGCATGCACCGCGACGCCGCCATCTACACCATCTTCGAGGGCACCAGCGAGATCCAGCGCCTGGTGATCGCCCGCACCCTGTCGGGAATGCCGATCCGCTAGCGCCGCGGCCCCGTCGCGCACACGACGGCGGGGCCGCACCTCGATGCGGCCCCGCGCGCCGGGGACGGACGCCCTCACCCGTGTTTCAACGGGGTGAGCTGCTCGATGTCGTAGCGCTTCCTCAGCGCCTCGATCGCCTCGTGGTCGGGCGGGCCCCCCTCGCCCAGAATCTCCAGCAACTCCTCGAAGTAGCGCTCGTGGTCCGGGGGCGGGGACGCCTGGAAGAACATCTTGGCGGGGCTGTCCGTGGGGTTCGCGAACGCGTGCGGGCAGCCGGGCGGTACGACGATGACCGTGCCCGGGGTGGCGCGCACCACCCGCTTGCCCGAACTCGACTCCCACTTCTGCCAGTTGTCGGGGGTGCGGACCCGCGGCTCGAAGGCGAGCACGTCCAGCTCGCCCTCGAGCACGTAGAACAGCTCCTCGCTGCGGGTGTGCACATGGGCGCCGACGTCGAAGCCCGGCGGCACGACCACCTCGAAGGTGGACGCCATGCGCGAGTGCGAACCC
Source organism: Streptomyces griseicoloratus (assembly GCF_014534645.1). GTDB lineage: Bacteria > Actinomycetota > Actinomycetes > Streptomycetales > Streptomycetaceae > Streptomyces > Streptomyces griseicoloratus. The sequence continues at coordinate 170,139 of NZ_JACVQF010000199.1, read as the reverse complement.
GTCACCTTGAAGGTCACGTGCTGGGCCGGCGCCTGCACCACCCGGCCGTGACCGGGCGGCACCAGGAGCCCCTCCGTCGTCGTCATCGGCCGCTCACCACGTGACGGGCAGGGCCTCGGGCCCGCGGATCAGCGCACCCTTCCTGAAGGGCACCTCCTCGGGCGGTACGGCGAGCCTCATGCCGGGCACGCGGTCCAGGAGCGCGTCGACGAGCAGCTCCGACTCCAGCCGGGCGAGCATGCCGCCCGGACAGTAGTGCGGGCCGAAGCCGAAGGACACGTGCGGGTTGGGGCTGCGGGTGAGGTCGATCGTGTCCGGGTCCGCGAAGACCTCCGGGTCGCGGTTGGCGGCCACGTACGACACGTAGACCGCGTCGCCCGCCCGGATCCGCACCCCGTGGAGCTCCACGTCCTCCAGAGCGATCCGGGACAGCCCGACCGCGTTGCGATGGGGAATCCACCGCAGCAGCTCGTCGATGGCCCGGGGCCGCAGCTCCGGCTCGGAGCGCAGCCGTTCGGCGAGTTCCGGGCGGGTCAGCAGGACGTAGAACATCTGCCCGCTGTTGTTGGTGACCGCCTCGCCGCCGATCTGCAGCAGCACCGCGAGACCCACGGCCTCCTGCAGCGACACCTCTCCCCGGCCGACGGCGGCACCCAGCAGTGAGGTGACGTCCTCGTCCCGGCTGTCCTCCAGCGAGCCGATGAGATCCGCGAAGTACGCGTTCATCTCCCGCTTGGCCCGCTCGCTGACGTCGGCGCCGTGCGAGGAGGACAGGATCAGCTGGGTCCAGGTGTGCATGCTGTGCCGGTCGGCCGCCGGGACCCCCATCAGCTCGCAGATCACCGCGATCGGGAAGGGGCTCAGTACCGCCTCCGTCAGGTCGGCGGGCGGCCCCTCCTTCAGCATGGCGTCGACGAGTTCGCCCAGCATGCCGCGGGCCCGCTCACGCACCCGCTCCACGCCCCGGGCGGTGAAGGCGGCGGCCACCGAGCGGCGCAGCCTGGTGTGGTCCGGCGGGTCGAGGAAGCCCACGGCGCCGCGCTCCGGGATGAAGTGCGGGGCGAGCCGGGTGACCTGCCGGTCCATGACGGGCTCGCGGGCGAACCGGGGGTCGTTGGTGACCAGGCGCACGTCGTCGTAGCGGGTCACGAGCCAGGCCCAGCCCTCGCCGTTGGGCAGGCTGATGCGGGTCACCGGACCCTCCCGCATCAGCTCGGTCAGCACCGGGTCGAAGTCCGTGCCCGCCAGGTCGGCGACGGGCCAGTCCCGGACGGGCGGCGCGCTGTCCGCGCCGGTCCCGACGGGCGGCGGGCTCTGCCCGGTCGTCTCGACCGGCGGTGAGCCCCGCCCGGTCGTCTCATCGGGCGGTGCGGTCCCTTCGATCGTCTCGACGGGCGGTGCGGTCCGCTCGATCGTCTCGACGGGCGGTGCCGTCTGCTCGATCGTCTCCTCGAGCACGTCACCCCACCCCCTGCATGTCGTCCGCGGTCTGCCAGCGGCCCAGGGTCATCTCCGCGGTGATGCCCGGCCCGAATCCGGCCAGCAGCCCGCGCGCCCGGTCGGTGGCGCCGCCGTCGTCGAAGAACCGGCGCAGCGCGTCGAGGACGACCGCGCTCGCGATGTTGCCGTACTCGGTGAGCGTGGCCCGGCTGAACCGGAAGGCGTGCGGATCGACCTGGAGGAAGGTGCTCAGGTCGTCGAGGATCCGCGGCCCGCCCGCGTGCACCACGTAGAAGTCCAGGTCGGACGCGTCCCAGCCATGGGTGTCGGCCAGGTCCTTGAGTGCCGGGGCGAGCGGCTCCATGGTGGCCGGCACCCGCTTGTCCAGCAGGAAGTGGAAGCCGGTCGCCTTCACGTCGTACATGATCCACTCCTCCGTCTTCGGGATCAGGTACGAGCCGTTGCGCTCCAGCCGGACGCCGGTGCCGCCCTGGCCGCGGACGACCGCGGCCGCGATGCCGTCGCCGAACAGTCCGTTGCAGAGGAGGGAGCCGACACCGAGGTCGGTGGGCTGGTAGCACAGCGAGCAGAACTCGCAGGCCACGATCAGCGCGTTGGCCTCGGGGTAGGCCGTGCAGAAGTCGTGGGCCCGGTTGATCGCCGCGCCGCCGGCCGCGCAGCCCAGCTGGGCTATCGGTATCTGCCTCGTGGTGCTGTTGAAGCCCATCTCGTTGATCAGCCACGCGGTGAGCGAGGGCATCATGAAGCCCGTGCACGACACGTAGATGATGACGTCGATGTCGGTGGGAAGGACTTCCGCGTCGTCGAGGGCGCGCGCTATCACCGCGGGCACCCGGGCCTTCGCCTCGGCCTCGTAGATGTTGTTGCGCTCCTCGAAGCCGGGGTGCTTCAGGGTCTCCTCGATGGGCTGGACGATGCGCCGGGTGCGCACGCCCGTGTTCTCGATCAGCCGGAGGGCCAGCGACAGTTGAGGGTGGCCCGCGTGGCGCTCCCGCGCCAGCTCCAGCGTCTCCTCCATCGTGATCACGTGCTCTGGGACGGACACCGAGGGTCTGCACAAAGTCGCCATGAACCGTGCCTGCTTTCGCCTCCCGGAAGGCCCTGCGCCCCCCGGTCAGATAGTGGTGCGCCTCTCGGACGAGGGGAGCACCTCTAGGGGTGTCCACCCACAATCACCCATCAGGGCGGCGATCTCTCGCGGGACTACTCCATTTCGGGGACTCTGGCAGAGGGGAGCACGACCGCACAGCGGGACTAAGGAGGCCTCCATGGCCCGCACGGCCAGGCAACTGCTGGAGACGACCACCGGGAAACTCGCCCCGGATCCCGGTGCCAACCGACTGGTGCCGCTGGTGGCGCGCGGCGCGGCCGGCCGGGACACGCTCGCGGCGCTCGCGCTGGAGCAGCGGTGGGTGATCGCCGCCGACCGCCGGTCGTTCCTGTACCTGGCGGACCGCGCCGCCGAAGAGCCGGAGACCGCCGCCTGGTTCACCGCGCTCGCCGAGGGCGAGAACCTGGCCGGACAGCGGCTGGAGGCGTTCGCCGCGGCGTGCGGCGTGAACGAGCAGCGGACGGTGGCGTACGAGCCGCTGCCGGGCTGCCAGGCCTATCCGGCGTACGTCGCCTGGCTCGCGCTGAACGGCTCACCGTCCGAGGTGGTGCTCGCCCTGCACGCCAACTTCTCGGCCTGGGGCGGCTACTGCGCGACGATCGCGGCCGCTCTGCGCCGGCACTACGGCTTCACCGACGAGGCCTGCGCGTTCTTCGACTTCTTCGCCGAGCCCGACCCGGCACTGGAGCGGACGGCGACGGCCGCGGTGCAGGCGGCTCTGGACGCCGGGCGGCTGAGCGAGGACCTCGTGCGCCGCTACGGGCGGCTGCTGCGGAGCTACGAGGCGATGTTCTGGCACACGCTGTGGGAGCGGGAGGTGGGTCAGGAGGACTGACCGCTGCTGTGGGCGATGCACGCCACGTCGATCCGGTCGGCCAGCTTGGCGAGCTCGATGGTGAGGGCCGCGACGGTGTCCTCGTCCAGGCTCTCCTCGCCGGTCTCCACCAGGCGCAGCCACCGTCCGCCCACCGTGCGCAGCAGTTTGCTCACGTCGGCCGCGGCCACCTGCAGGGTGCCGCGGTCGTCGACGATCAGGGGCAGGGTCACTTCGCGGGTCACAAAAGGGGATCGTAGCCGCGGAAGCCTCACGCCCCGTGCCATACGGTGGTGATGTTGCAGAACTCGCGGATTCCGTGCCCGGACAGCTCACGCCCGTAGCCCGACCGCTTGACCCCGCCGAACGGGAAGGCCGGGTGCGAGGCCGTCATCCCGTTCACGTAGACGCTGCCCGCCTCCAGGTCCTGTACGAAGCGGTCCACGTCGGCGTCGTCACGGGTCCAGACGTTGGAACTGAGACCGAAGTCGGTGTCGTTGGCGATCAGTACCGCCTCGTCCAGGTCGTCCGCGCGGTACACCGTGGCCACCGGGCCGAACGCCTCCTCCCGGTGGATGCGCATCTCCCGGGTGATGCCGGTCAGCACGGTCGGCGGGTAGTACCAGCCAGGACCCTCGGGCCGCTCGCCCCCGCACAGCACGGTCGCGCCGCCGCGCACCGCGTCGTCGACCAGCTCCACCAGGTCGTCGCGGCCCCGCTCGCTGGAGAGCGGGCCGACCTCCGTCTCCTCGTCCAGGGGATCGCCGACCTTCAGCGCCCTCATGCCCTCGGTGAACCGCTGGACGAAGGCGTCGTACACGTCCGCGTGGACGATGAACCGCTTGGCGGCGATGCACGACTGACCGGTGTTCTGCGTGCGCGCGTTCACCGCGACCTGCGCGGCCCGGTCGAGGTCGGCCGACGGCATGACGACGAACGGGTCGCTGCCGCCCAGCTCCAGCACCGTCTTCTTGACCATCTCCCCGGCGGTGGAGGCCACCGCGCGGCCGGCCGGCTCGCTGCCGGTGAGGGTGGCCGCCCGCACACGCTCGTCGCGCAGGACGTCGTCCACGGCCGCGGAGCCGATCAGCAGCGTCTGGAAGCAGCCCTCCGGGAAGCCCGCCCGGTGGAACAGGTCCTCCAGGTACAGGGCGGTCTGCGGCACGTTCGAGGCGTGCTTGAGCAGGCCGACGTTGCCCGCCATCAGCGCGGGCGCGGCGAACCGGATCACCTGCCACAGCGGGAAGTTCCACGGCATCACCGCGAGCACCGGGCCGAGCGGCCGGTAGCGCACCAGGGCCCGGGAGGCGCCGGAGTCCTTCACGTCGGCCTCGGCGGGCTCCTCGTCGGCCAGCAGCCCGGCCGCGTGGTCGGCGTACCAGCGCATCGCCTTCGCGCACTTCGCGGCCTCGGCGCGGGCCTGCTTGACCGGCTTGCCCATCTCCGTGGTGATGACCTTGCCGATCTCCTCCCGGTCCTCCTCCAGCAGACCGGCCGCCCGGTGCATGAGCCGGGCCCGCTCCTCGAACGACGTCGTCCGGTAGGTGCGGAAGGTCGCCTCGGCGAGCTGGAGCCGGCGCTCGATCTCCTCGTCGCCCATGGCCTCGTACGTCCGGAGCGTCTCGCCGGTCGCCGGGTTCACCGTCGCGATGGGCATGGCTGGCCTCCCTGGGAGCGGACTCGTGTTTCGACCTTGGCGTGCGTCGGGGGGTGCCGCAACGCGGACGGGCCCCCTCAGTGCGAGTGCTCCGCCAACCGGTCGAGAAACGCCGCCTGCGCCTTCACGATCACCTCGCGCGCCCGGGCCGGCGTGAACCACGCCACCCGGTCCAGCTCCGGGAACTCCGCGATCCGCCCCGACCGCGGCGGCCACTCCATGCGGAAGGTGCCGGGGACGATCGTCGCCGGGTCGAGGTCGGCCTCGACCGCCCACACCGTGACGGTCTTGCCGCCCGCCTGGCGGACCTCGCCCAGCGGGATGGCCTCGCCGTCGGGCGGCGGCAGCCCCAGCTCCTCCTCGAACTCGCGGCGGGCCGCGTCCCAGGCGGACTCGGCCGGGTCGTACTCGCCCTTCGGGATCGTCCAGGAGCCGGCCTCGCGCCGGGCGTGGAAGGGGCCGCCCATGTGGCCGAGGAGCACCTGGACGCCGTCGCCGGCGGGCCGGAACAGCAGCAGGCCCGCGCTGCGCCTCACGGGGCCACCCCCGGGTGGGCGGCGAGCAGCGTCTCCACCGTGTCCGCCTCCTCCGGGCGCTTGTCCTCGCGGTAGCGGACCACGCGGGCGAAGCGCAGGGTGACGCCGGCCGGGTAGCGGGTGGACCGCTGGAGGCCGTCGTAGGCGATCTCCACGACGAGTTCGGGGCGTACGGTCACGCCCCAGCCGTGCTCCTCGACGGCCAGCTTCCCGAGGCGCTCGGTCTGCCAGGCCAGCATCGCGTCGGTCATGCCCTTGAAGGTCTTGCCGAGCATGGCGAAGGAGCCGTCCTCGGTGCGGGCGCCCAGGTGCAGGTTGGACAGCTTGCCGGTGCGGCGGCCGTGCCCCCACTCGGCGGCCAGGACGACCAGGTCCAGGGTGTGCACGGGCTTGACCTTCAGCCAGGACGCGCCGCGCCGGCCCGCGCTGTAGGCGGCGTCGAGGGCCTTGACGACGACGCCCTCGTGGCCCCGCTCCAGCGTCTTGGCCAGGAACTCCTCGGCCGTCCCGGTGTCCTCGGGCCCCGACACCAGCGCGCGGCGCACCCGCATCGGCTCCGGGACCAGCCGGGCCAGCTCCGCGTGCCGCTCGGTCAGCGGCAGGTCGAGCAGGTCGCGGCCGTCGACCAGGAGCGCGTCGAAGAACACGGGGGAGACGGGGACCGCCCGCGCCGCCGTGGCCACGTCGACCCGGGAGCCGACGCGGCCGGCGGTCTCCTGGAAGGAGCGGGGGCGGCCGTCCGCGTCGAAGGAGATGACCTCGCCGTCCAGGATGAACCGCCCGCCCGGCAGCCCCCGCGCGGCGGAGGTGACCTCCGGCAGGCGGTCGGTGATGTCGTCGAGGGTGCGGGTGTGGACGCGTACGGTGTCGCCGTCGCGGTGCACCTGGACGCGGATGCCGTCCAGCTTCTCCTCCACCGCCGACGGGCCCAGCCTGCCGATCGCCTCGGCCACCGAGGACGCGCTGTGCGCCAGCATCGGCAGCACCGGGCGGCCGACGGTGAGCCGGAAGCGGTCCAGGGCGCCGGGCCCGTCGGCGAGCAGTGCCCCGGCCACCGTCTGCAGGGACCCCGCGAGCATCACCGCTCTGCGTACGTCCGCCGGGGGCGCCCCGGTCGCCTCGGCCAGTCCCTCGACGGCGACCGCGTCCAGGGCGCCCTGCCGGACCTCGCCCGTGAGCAGCCCGACCAGGAAGCGCTGCTCGTCCTCGGTGGCCGCGCCCATCAACTCCCCGACCAGCGCCGTGCGCTCGGCCTGCGAACCGGGCCCGGACACCGAGCCGAGGCGGGTGAGCCGGGCGTCCACCTCGCGCACGGTGAGGGCCGGCTCGGCGGCCGGGGCGACACGGCGGCCCAGCACCTTCCAGCCGACGCCGATCCGGCCCTGCGGCAACCGCCCCGCCAGGTACGGGATGACGACCGGCACGTCCTCCGGCTCCGCCTCCCGGAACAGCTCCGCGAGCAGCGCGATCTTCCGGGACCGCGCCGAGGCGGCGCCGACCTCACGGGACACCTGTGCCAGCCGGGCAAGCAGCATGCAGCCATGGTGCACCGCCCGCGGCGGACCCACACCCGCGCAGGGCGGCCACGCACCCACGCGACCGCGTGCACCGGCGCGCCGACCCGGCAGTCCGTGCCCTCGGGCCCAGGCGTGCCTTCGGCCCCGGGCGTGCCCGCCGCCGCGGGACCTGTGCCTCTACTCCTCCAGGCCGGCGTCCAGGTCCGACATGATCAGGTCGCCCACGATCGCCGATGCCGCGCGGTAGCCGCCGCTCGCCGCGTGGACGACCTGCTCGGCGAAGCCCAGCGCGTTGCCCGCGGTCCACAGGCCGGGGACGGTCGTCCGGCCCGTCGGGTCCACCACGGGATAGGCCCCGAAGGGGGTCTCCTGCAGTTCGGCGCCCAGCCGTTCCATCAGGCCGGTCTGCGGGACGGCGCGCGGGGCGACGAACAGCACCGAGCGCTCGTGCGTGGAACCGTCGGCCAGCCGGACCCCGGTGAGCCGGTCGTCGTCGACCCGCAGGCCGGCGACCTCGCCCGGGACCACCTTGACCCCGGCGGCGGCGAGCCGACGCAGGTCCTGGTCGGTCAGTTCCTCCTCGGCGACCGTGTGCAGGAACAGGGTCACGTCGTCCGACCAGTTGGACACCATGAGCGCCTGGTGGACACTGAGCGGACTGGTGGCGAGGACGCCGAAGCGCTCGTCACGGACCTCCCAGCCGTGGCAGAAGGGGCAGTGCAGCACATCCCGGCCGAACCGCTCCGCGACCCCGGGGACCTCCGGCAACTCGTCCTTGAGCCCCGTGGCGACGATCAGCCGCCGCGCGTGCACGGTCCGCCCGCCGGCCAGCGCCACCGCGAAGTCCTCGCCCCGGCTCACGTCCACCGCCCGGTCCCGGACGAGCTCGACGCCGTACCGGGCGATCTCCTCCCGGCCGAGGGCCAGGAACTCGGCGGGCGGCATGCCGTCCCGCGTCAGGTACCCCTGCATGTGGTCCGACGGCGCGTTGCGCGGCTCGCCCGCGTCGACGACGAGGGTCCGCAGCCGCGCCCGGCCCAGGACGAGCGCGGCGGACAGTCCGGCCGCGCCGCCCCCGACGACGATCACTTCGTACTTCTCGGTCAGGTCGTTGTTCCGGGTCATGGTGACCACCTCCACGAAGAAGGTCGCCCGGACCTCACCGCATTGACAAACGCGTTTGCCGGTTCTGCAATAAGTTCATGACTGCAGACGATGTTCTCGCGGGTGTCGGACCGAGGCTCCGCCGCCTTCGCAAGGAGCGGGAGGTGACCCTCGCCTCGCTCTCGGAGGCGACCGGCATCTCGGTCAGCACCCTGTCGCGGCTGGAGTCGGGGCTGCGCAAGCCGAGCCTCGAACTGCTGCTGCCGATCGCCCAGGCCCACCAGGTGCCGCTGGACGAGCTGGTCGGCGCCCCGCCGGTCGGCGACCCCCGGGTGCGGGCCGAGCCGATCGTGCGGCACGGCCGCACCCACTGGCCGCTGACCCGCCAGCCGGGCGGGCTCCAGGCGTTCAAGGTGCTCGAACCGAAGCGGAAGCTGGAGCCGGACCCGCAGACCCACGAGGGCTACGAGTGGCTCTACGTCCTCTCCGGCAGGCTCCGGCTGGTGCTCGGCGAGCACGACGTGGTGCTGACCGCGGGGGAGGCCGCCGAGTTCGACACGCGGGTGCCGCACTGGTTCGGGTCGACGGGGGAGGGGCCGGCCGAGTTCATCAGCCTGTTCGGCCCGCAGGGCGAGCGGATGCACGTACGGGCGAGGCCGGCCCGGTCGTGACGTACGACTGTCCGCGCGCTGTTCCCTGATCGGCAAGCGACCGCTTAGTATGCGGTGGAGTCCGGTCCTACAGTCGCGTGGAGGCCCCGCATGCAGGCATGGCAGGTGCACGAGAACGGCGAGCCGAGCGAGGTGATGCGCCTCGAAGACGTGGCGCCGCCGGCACCCGGCGACGGCCAGGTCCTGCTGAAGGTCCGGGCCGCCAACGTCAACTTCCCGGACGCGCTGCTGTGCCGGGGTCAGTACCAGGTCAGGCCGCCGCTGCCGTTCACACCGGGCGTCGAGGTCTGCGGCGAGACCGAGGACGGGCGCCGCGTGATCGCCAACCCGGTGCTGCCGCACGGCGGCTTCGCCGAGTACGCCGTCGCGGACGCCGCGGCGCTGCTGCCCGCACCGGAGGCCCTGGACGACGCCGAGGCCGCCGCCCTGCACATCGGCTACCAGACGGGCTGGTTCGGCCTGCACCGCCGGGCGCGGCTGGAGGCCGGCGAGACCCTGCTCGTGCACGCCGCCGCGGGCGGAGTCGGCAGCGCGGCCGTGCAGCTCGGCAAGGCCGCGGGCGCCACCGTCATCGGCGTCGTCGGCGGCGCCGAGAAGGCCGCCGTCGCCCGCGAACTGGGCTGCGACGTCGTGATCGACCGGCGCGGCGAGGACGTCGTGGCCGCCGTCAAGGAGGCCACCGGCGGCCGGGGCGCCGACGTGATCTACGACCCCGTGGGCGGCACCGCCTACACCCAGTCGACGAAGGTCGTCGCCTTCGAGGGACGGATCGTCGTCGTCGGCTTCGCCAGCGGCACGATCCCCAGCCCCGCGCTGAACCACGCCCTGGTGAAGAACTACGCCGTCCTCGGCCTGCACTGGGGCCTGTACAACACCAAGAACCCCAAGCTGGTCCGGCACTGCCACGAGCAGCTCACCGAACTGGCCGCGCGGGGCGCGATCCGGCCACTGGTGAGCGAGCGGGTGCCGCTCGACGGAGCCGCGGGCGCCGTGCAGCGGGTCGCCGACGGCGTGACGACCGGCCGGGTGGCCGTCGTCCTGGAGAAGGGAGCCGCCGCATGACCGACACCGAGGAACTGCGCCGCCGCACCGCCGAGTTGCTGGCCGCGCACCCGCCCGCCGACACCGACCGACTCGACTTCCTCAGGGCCCGCTTCGACGCGGGACTCGCCTGGGTGCACTTCCCGGAGGGCCTCGGCGGACTCGGCGCCCCCCGGTCCCTCCAGCCGGTCGTGGACGCCGAACTGGCCGCCGCGGGCGCCCCCGACAACGACCCGCGCCGCATCGGCATCGGCCTCGGGATGGCCGCGCCGACGATCCTCCAGTACGGCACCGAGGAGCAGAAGCGGCGCTTCCTGCGCCCGCTGTGGACGGGCGAGGAGGTCTGGTGCCAGCTGTTCAGCGAGCCCGGCGCCGGCTCCGACCTGGCCGCGCTCGGCACCCGGGCCGTCCGCGAGGGCGAGGACTGGGTGGTCAACGGGCAGAAGGTGTGGACGTCCAGTGCCCACCTCGCCCGCTGGGCGATCCTCATCGCCCGCACGGACCCGGACGTGCCCAAGCACCGGGGCATCACCTACTTCGTCTGCGACATGACCGACCCCGGCGTCGAGGTCCGGCCGCTGCGGCAGATCACCGGCGAGGCCGAGTTCAACGAGGTGTTCCTCACCGGCGTCCGCATCCCCGACTCGCGCCGCCTCGGCGAGGTCGGCGACGGCTGGCGGGTCGCGCAGACCACGCTGAACAACGAGCGCGTCGCCATCGGCGGCGCCCGTCTGCCCCGCGAGGGCGGCATGATCGGCCCCGTCTCCAAGACCTGGCGCGAACGCCCCGAGCTGCGCACCCATGACCTGCACCAGCGACTGCTCAAGCTGTGGGTCGAGGCCGAGGTCGCCCGGCTGACCGGCGAGCGGCTGCGCCAGCAGCTCGTCGCAGGCCACCCCGGCCCCGAGGGCGCCGGCATGAAGCTGGCGTTCGCCCGCCTCAACCAGGAGATCAGCGGCCTGGAGGTCGAACTCCGGGGCGAAGAGGGGCTGCTGTACGACGACTGGACCATGCGCCGCCCGGAGCTGGTGGACTTCACCGGCCGCGACGCCGGGTACCGCTATCTGCGTTCCAAGGGCAACAGCATCGAGGGCGGGACCAGCGAGGTCCTGCTGAACATCGTCGCCGAGCGCGTCCTCGGCCTGCCCGCCGAGCCGCGCACCGACAAGGACGTCGCCTGGAAGGACCTCGCCCGATGAGCACGACGATCCCGATGAGCCCGAGCGCACAGCCCGGCCTGCTGTACTCGGAGGAGGAAGAGGCGCTGCGCGCCGCCGTCCGGGACCTGCTCACCGACCACTGCGACCCGGCGGGCGTGATCGCGCGCACCGAGTCCGACGCGCCCCACGACCGCGCCCTGTGGAAGTCCCTCACCGAGGGCATGGGCCTGGCCGGCCTGCTGGTCCCCGAGGAGTACGGCGGCCAGGGCGCCGGGCCCCGCGAGGCCGCCGTCGTGCTGGAGGAACTCGGCCGGGCGGTCGCGCCGGTGCCGTATCTCACGAGCGCGGTCGTCGCCACGGAGGCGCTGCTGGCCTGCGACGCCGGCGACCTGCTCGCCGAGCTGGCGTCCGGCCGGCGGATCGGCGCCCTCGGCGTCGGACTGCACCTCGCCCCGGGCGCCGCCTTCACCGCCGTACGGCTGGAAGGCGGCGCGCTGCACGGGGAGCTGACCGGCATCGCGGACGCGGCCGTCGCCGACGTGCTGCTCGTGCCCGCGGACGACGGCGGGCTGTACGCCGTGGACGCCGCCGACGCGACCGTCACCGCGCAGACCTCCCTCGACCTCACCCGGCCGGTCGCGACGGTCGCCCTCGACGGGGCGCCGGGGCGGCGGCTGGGCGACGCCGACACCGCCGTACGACGGGCCCTGCGGGCCGGGGCCGGGCTGCTCGCGTCGGAGCAACTCGGGCTCGCCGACTGGTCGCTGACCGAGACCGTGCGCTACCTGAAGGAGCGCAAGCAGTTCAACCGGCCCGTCGGCGGATTCCAGGCGCTCAAGCACCGGCTCGCCCAGCTCTGGCTGGAGGTCGTCCACCTGCGCGCCGCCGCCCGGAACGCCTCGGACGCCCTCGCCACCGGCCGGGACGCCGACGTGGCCGTCGCCGTCGCCCAGGCGTACGCGGCCGCCGTCGCCGTCCGTGCCGCCGAGGAGGCGCTGCAACTGCACGGCGGCATCGGCATGACCTGGGAGCACCCCGTCCACCTGTACCTGAAGCGGGCGAAGGCCGACTCCATCGCGTACGGCACGGCGGGCGCCCACCGCGCGGCACTGGCCGGCCTGGTGGAGCTGCCGGCTCCCTGACGCGCGTCCTTCCGGACAGGCCCGCCCGACTGCCGGGCGGGCCTTTCCGCGCGTGCGCCCGACTGCCGGGCGGGCTTGTCCGTGCGTCCGCCCCACCCCCGGGCGGGCCTTTCCGTGCGTCCGGCGCGCACGAAGTGAACAGGTGACGGCACTCCGGCCAATTCCCCGCACGACACTGCTCTTTGGCGCCACACGGCTCGCATACTCACTGGGGTCCCGTAAGGCCTACCAGGGAGGCAGAGCATGGCCCTCACCACCCGTCGCAGAGCCCTCACCACCCTCGGCGCCGCCCTCGCGGGCTCGGTCGCCCTGCCCGCCGGCTCCGCGCTGGCGGGCGAACGCACGCACCGCCCGCGCCCGTTGTGGCGCGCCCACGCCCACAACGACTACGAGCACCCCCGCCCCCTCCTCGACGCCCTCGACCACCGCTTCGGCAGCGTCGAGGCCGACATCTACCTCGTCGACGGCCGGCTCCTCGTCGCCCACGACCCCGAGGACCTCGACCCGTCCCGCACCCTGGAGTCCCTGTACCTCGACCCGCTTGCCGCCCGGGTCCGCGCCCAGGGAGGCTGGGTGTACCGGAGCCACCGCCGCCCCCTCCAACTGCTCGTCGACATCAAGACCGAGGGCGCGTCGACCTACCTCGAACTCGACCGGCGCCTGCGCCGCTACCGGCACCTGTTCACCACCTACGCCCACGGCAAGGTGCGCCCCGGCCCGGTCACCGCCGTGATCTCCGGCGACCGTGCGGCCCGCGCGCCGATGGAGACGCAGACCGAGCGCCGCGCCTTCTACGACGGCCGCCTCACCGACCTCGGCACCTCCGCTCCCGCCTCCTTCGTCCCGCTGATCAGCGACAACTGGACGCGCGTCTTCACCTGGCAGGGCGTCGGAGCCTTCCCCGACGCCGAGCGGCGCAGGCTGCACGACATCGTCGGCACGGCGCACGCCCGCGGACAGCGCGTGCGCTTCTGGGCCACCCCCGACCTGGCCGGGCCCGCCCGGGACGCGGTGTGGAGCGAACTGCTGACCGCCGGCGCCGACCACCTCAACACCGACGACCTCGCGGGGCTGGAGGAGTTCCTGGACGCCCACCGGGCCGCCTAGGGCCCCCGCGGACACCACACGTTCGGGGGACAGGTCAGCTCCCCGGACGAACCCTCCGCTACGCCACACTTACGGCCGAAGGCCGCGAAGTGGACGTGGCGGAGGAGGTTGACGATGGCCATTTCCATCTCTGTGGTGCTGCTGCTGTTCGTCCTGGCGGTGATCTTCCTGCGCAACGGCGGCCTGAAGCTCTCGCACGCACTGGTCTGCCTGCTGCTCGGCTTCTACCTGGCCAGCACGAGCGTCGCCCCGACCATCCACAGCGGCCTCAGCGCGACGGCGGACATCGTCGGCAGCCTCAGCCCGTGACGGCACGGCGGCGCCCCCGTGTCCCGCGACGGCACCCCGGGCGTCGCCGGCCGCACGACCGGGGTCGGCCGGCTATGCGCCGACGACGCGAGAACGGATGAGGAAACGCACCCCCTCGGGGGCCTCCAGCGAGAAGCCGCTGCCCCGGCCCGGCACGACGTCCACGATCAGCCGGGTGTGGCTCCACACCTCGTACTGGCTGCGCGACATCCAGAACCCCACCGGCTCCGCGACGCCCTCGACGCCCAGCTCGGCCAGCAGGACGTCCGCGGCACCGGTGCGGAACTCGCCCGCCGGGTAGCACATGGGGGCGCTGCCGTCGCAGCACCCGCCGGACTGGTGGAACATGAGCGGGCCGTGCGCCGCGCGGAGTCTGCGCACCAGCTCGGCCGCGGCGGGGGTGAGCTCGACCCTCGGGGTCTCCTCGTATGAGTCCTGCATGGCCCGTATGCCAGCACGGGGAAGGTTGCGAGAGCGTTGCACGGCCGGCCCGGGACGCGGGTGCGGCGGTGCCCTGGTGCGGGGCACCGCCGCCGGTGCGTCTCAGACCTCGCCGGCGCCGTTGCGGGGCAGCACGGTGACGCGGTGGAAGTTGCATTCCGACCGCGGTTCGGCGGACGGCCAGGTCTGATGGGCCTTCAGTGCGATGCTCACCAGGCTCAGCAGCAGGTCGACGTCCGCGTCGCAGTCGAGGTGCACGGTCACCCAGCGGGACCCGGGGACCAGGTGGATCGCGGTCGAAGCGCCGAGGTCGTAGTGGAAGCGCTGGATGGCCCGGCGGGTGAGGTGGAGGTCCACGTCCCGGTCCGAGTGGAAGTGGACGATCTCGTCGTGGGCGGAGCGGAGCGCCCGACCGGTACCGCAACTGGCCGGCCCCGTGGTGAGGTCGGGCCAGGCTTGCAGCCGCTCCAGGGCGCGCTGGGCCAGAGTCATGCCCCCATCGTCGCCCGATCACCGCGCGGCAACCAGAGGTTGAGCGTTTTGTAACCGGTGTGTGAGGTGTGCGGGACCGCCGAGGCCGTTGGGGAGCGCCGCGCCCGTGCGCGCGGCGCTCCTGCCGGGCGTGCTACGGCGCCACGCAGCCGATCGTCCCCGCGGGCAAGTCGTTGCCCGTGGACGTGGCCGTGAACCCGAAGGTGACGCTGCCGTCCGGGGCGATGACCCGGTTGTGATCGACGTTCCGGACCGTGACGGTGCCGTCGCTGCCGCTGGACAACGAGCCGTTCCACACGCCGCCGATCCTGGTGCCCGCGCCGGGGCGCCACTGCACGGCCCAGCCGTTCAGCGGCTCCGTCCCGTGGTTCATCACCTCGACCGAGCCCTGGAACCCGCCGTTCCAGGAGTTTTCCACCGAGTAGACGGCCATGCAGGAACCGGAGTGCGTCGGGGGCGGCGTCGTCGGGGTGGGCGTCGGCGTCGGAGTGCTGCCCGAGCCGCGGATGCCGGTGACCTCGCCGTTGCCCCCGTCGAAGACCACGTCGGAGCAGGAGAAGAAGTTCTCCTGGCTGTCCGAGCGCACCCACTGGATGAAGATCAACGCGTCGCCCGAGCGGCCGGAGGGCAGCTTCAGGTCCCAGTAGTAGTGCCCGCCGTTGGTGCCCGCCGAGCCCTGCTGGGGCGGGTTGGTGACGGTCTGGATCAGCTCCAGGTCGTCCCAGCCGAGCTCCGACGTGGGCGCCCAGCCGGGCTTCGTCAGATAGACCCGGAAGTCGCCCGGGTGAGCGGCCCAGTTGCTGTACTGCACCTTCATCGTCGCGCCGGACGTCAGATGCGTCCTGGGCCAGTCGGCGCGGGCGGCGTTGTAGGCGGAGAAGTCGTACGGCGACCGGTCGCCGGCGCTGCACAGGGTGCCGTCCGGCACGTACCCGGCGCCCCGCCCGCCCGCGTTGGAGTCGAGCACGGCGAACCAGTTGTACAGCGCCGTCGAACCGCTCCGGTTCAGCGCGTCCCGGCAGGCCGGGTTCGTCGGGTCGAGGGCGCCGGTACCGGTGATGGCGTCCAGTTGGCAGAGGTAGGTCCGCGAGCCGGGCATCATCGCCACGCCGTGCGCCTGCGCCCGGCCCTGCCCGAGGAGGAAGGTCAGGCCGAGCGAGCCGAGGAGGGTGGCCAGTACCGCCGCTAAGGAGATGAGTCTGGTGCGTCGAGCCATGGGGTCTCCTGCCCTGGGTCAGTGTTGATCAGGAACATGACAAAAGCCGGGTCGTGTACGCCGGTTCTGGAACGCGGGAGGCGCCGGCGGCGGGAGCGCTCCCCTCTCCCCACTGATGGGAGCGCTCCCACTCGCCGGTGTGCTGGGGACTGTAGAAGCGGTCGGAGTCCTTGGCAAGACTGTGGGCGCCGGAGTCGTCGAACGAATTTCGAAATGCCTGGTGAGAGCCCTGAGTCCGCGGCTCACCCGGGTGACGGTGACGGCAGCGGGAGGGTCGCGCCCCACGCGACCGCGCACAGAGCACGGTCGAGTTCCTCGGTGCAGACGGCGGCGGCGAGCCAGGCGTGGGCGAAGCGGGCGGTGTCCGCGGGCAGCAGCCTGCCGAAGGGGTCCCGCGAGCGGTGCGCGGCGGCGGAGTGGAGCTCGTCGAGGAGTTCGCCGGCGGTGGCGAGGCCGTGCCGGCGCAGGCGGGCGGTGTCGGCGTCGCGGCTCCCGGGGAAGGCCAGCATGCGGCGGCCACCCGAGGCGGCCTGGTGGACCCGGCGGCGCAGCACATGTACCGGGGCCTCGTCCGGGGCGGGAACGGCCGGGACCGAGGGCATCGGCACGGCGGGAAGGTCCGCGCGGAGGAGCCGGTCGAGACCCAGGTCGACACGGGTCTCGGGGTCGGCGGGAAGGCTGGTGGCCAGGAGCACGGCGCGGGGGAAGGGGGCCGGGGTGAGACGGGCGACGACGCGCAGCCGGGCACCGGTGGCGGACGCGAGAAGACCGAGGTTGTCGCGGTGGGGCAGCGCGGGGTCGTCATGTGCCGCGGCGAGACGGAGCGTCAGGCCGCCGCAGTCGGCGACCAGGCACACGCCCGCCGACTCACGGACCGTGCCGGTGAGGACGACGTCGAGGAACAGCAGGTCCTGATCGGTCGTCAGGGCGCGGGCGGCCTGCTCGGCCACCGGGACGGCCCAGAGCCCGTCGAGCGGCTCTGCGTGCCACGAAGCACCCGACGCGCGCACCGCCCGCACGCCCGCGCCCGCACCCAGGCGTCCCGAGGGGGAGACGGTGGCACCGGACACCGCGAGCCCCGCGCGAGACAGTTCACGGTGCGTCAGAGCCGTGTCCCCGATGCGTACGCTGCGCCCAGCGGCGCCCGTGGCCCGGCCCGCGCCACCCGGGGCGACGTCGGAGACCGTGTAGAGCCGGCCCTCGGCGTCGGCGGTCCAGGTGACGGCACCCGCGTATCCCGTCGCCGTCAGGACGGGCTCGGAGAAGAGCCCGTACAGGCGCAGGGAACCGTCCGGGGTGTACGACTGCCGTACGGTGCCGCGCAACGCGGCGAGTTCCGGACCGGTCGCGCGCGGGAGGCGGTGCGCGATGCGCAGAACCTCGCGGAGGGCGGCCGCCAGGTCGGGCAGCCGGAACCCCGGATCGGCGCTGCGCGCCGCACGCAACGCCGTGACGACGGCGACCGCGCGGCCCGCGGCCCGGGGAAGCCCGGCGAGCCGCGCGGTGTGCGCCGCGCGCAGCAACTCGGCCTGGAGCACGGCACCGGCGCCCTCCGCGCCGGCCTCCAGTACGGCGGCCGCGGCGTCGCGCAGTGCGGCCGCGGCGGTGCGTTGTGCGGCTGTCGCCGTTTCCGGTTCCGCGGTCGGCGCGGTGGTGCCCTCGGCGGCGGATGCCGGCGATTCTCCCGCCGAGCGGGCGGAAGCGGTGAGTGGTCGTGCGGGTGCGGGTGCGGGTCGGGGCTGTGGCGGGTCGGCCTGTGGCTGCGGCGCGCCGGTGGATGGGGCTGATGTGTCCACCGGACCGACGACCGGACCGGCGACCGGGTTTGCGACCGGCTCTGCGATCGGGTCGGTGACCGGGCCTGCGATCGGGTCGGCGACCGGGCCTGTGATGGGGTCGGCGACCGGGTGGGTGACCGGGTCTGCGACCGGTGCGGCCGAGGCCGCAGCGGCCCGGTGCAGGCAGTCGGGGGCGAGCAGGCAGCCGCAGCGGATCGCCTCCGCGCTGGTCACCACGCCGCCGGGAGCGTGCAGTTCGAGGACGGTGTCGTCGTCGAGGGCGATGCGCACCACATCGCCCTCACGGACCGTGGGCCGCCCCGCCACCTTGGCGACGCCTGCGTCCAGCCGCTTGCGCAGGCGGGGCGTCAGCGCCGCGACGAGTTCGGCGGTCACCGCGGGGGCGACCGGCGGAAGGAGCGGGTTCATGCGATCTTCTCTCCTACCCAGCGGGCGAGTTCGAGCGGACTGAGGGCGGCGACGGGCATGCCGGCGGCGACGAGCTGTCCCGCCACACCGGTGGAGTAACGGGGCCGACCCGCGTCGTCGAGGCTCGCGCAGCCCAGGACGTGGCAGCCGGCCCCGACCAGGGCACGGACCTCGGCGAGCAGTCCGCCCAGCGGATACCCCTCCTCGAAGTCGCTGACGACCACGACGAGCGTGCGGGACGGCACCGTGACCAGTTCGCGGGCGTGCCGCAGGCCCGCGGCGATGTGGGTGCCGCCGCCCACGCTGACCTCCAGCAGCAGGGACAGCGGGTCGTCGACGTGATCGGTGAGGTCGACGACTTCCGTCGAGAAGGCCAGGAAGTGCGTGGACAGCGTCGGCACCCCGGCCAGTACCGAGGCGGTGAGGGCGGCCCAGACCGTGGACGCCTCCATGGACCCCGACACGTCGGTGACCAGGACCAGCCGCCAGTCGGCGGCGCGCCGGGCCCGGGCGCGGAAGACGGGGCGCTCGGGGACGACCCGCACGGTGCCGTCCGGGCCTCGGCGGGCGGTCGCGAGGTTGGCCCGCAGTGTACGGGGCAGGTCGAGACCGCCGCCCGGGCGGCGGCTGGGGCGTGGCAGGACCGTGCCGTGCAGCGCGGGGCGCAGCCGCGTGGCCAGTTGCCGGGTCAGCGCGTCCACCAGGCGCCGGACCAGCGGCCGGAGCGCGGCCAGGCGTGCCTCGGGGAGCCCTCCGGCGTGCCGGAGCACGGTGCGCAGCAGGTCGACGGAGGGACGCACACTGTCCGGATCGAGCTCTGCCAGCACGTCCTGCCGGCCGGACGCGGCGGCGGCCGCCAGGACCTCCTCGCGGATGCCCGGCCCGAAGAGCACCGCCAGCTCCTCGGACCACTCCCGCACGCTGGGATAGGGGGCCTCCCGGCCACCACCGCGGCCGCCCGGCCCGGTCAGGTCGCCCCTGCTGCCCTCCCCGCGTCCACTGCCGTACAGCTCGTCCAACGCGGTGGCCACGGCGGACGCGGAGCGCGGCAGCCGGTCGGCACGGCGACCGAGCAGGAGCCGCCAGCGGTCGGCCGGGGCCAGTCGGTGATCCTCCGGGGGGAGCCGACGTTCCTCGGTGGTGGTGGGTGGTGGCTCATGGGCGGGCGTGCCGGACTCTCGCGCGGGGGACTGCGGCAGCAGCCCGAGCGTGCCCAGGGCGGCACGGGCCGCGAGGTCCGCGCGGGTCCACCGGGCGAGGGCGGCGGGGTCCAGGCCGCCGGTGTCGGCGAGATGGCTGGTGGCGAGGCGTTCCTCTACGGCGGCGAGGAGACGGTCGCGGGCGGCCGGGCTGAGGGTGTCGAAGCCTCCGCGCAGCGCCGGGAGCCGGTCCAGGAAGTCCCGGTCGGGCAGCTCGGACACGCGGTCGAGCAGCGGGTCCAGCGCCGGTGCGGCCGCCTCCAGCAGCGGGCCCGCGGCCGTCAGCAGACCGGTGAGCCGGGCGGTGAGCGCGGCCCGGGAGGCGGGGTCGGCCGCCGCATCGACCCAGGAGGCAACGCGCCCCCCGAGCGCCCGGGGGTCCTCGTGCCCCAGGAGCACCCGGACGGCACCCGCGGCGCCGCGCATCAGAGGTGAACCGTCATGCGCGAGGCGGACCAGCGCATCGGTCAGACGGATGCCGCCGAGGACGTCGGCCCGGTGGGCCAGCTCCAGCAGGGCGTGGGCGTCGGCCGGGTCCTCGGAACCCATGAGGCCGTCCACCTGGCGCACCGCGGCGGCGGTGAGCGACTCGGCCAGGGCGGCGGCCCGAGCCGTACGGTCCCCATCGGCGCCGAGCCCGGCGACGTGACCGGCCCGCAACCGGTCCGACAGACTGAGACCGGTGAGGAGTTCGGGCAGTGTGGCGGCGGCCGGCAGCACCTCGGCCGCCTCCGCGAGCCGTGCGTCCGTCAGTCCGGGAAGACCGCACTCCGCCGCCTGGCGAAGTCCCTCCAGCGTCTGCGCGGCCGTAGGACCGCCCTCGTCCCTCTCCGCCCGTCGGCGCTCGCGCAGCACCCCTTCGGCAGCCTGTGCGGGAGTGACCCCGCGGACGCCTGCGGCGGTCAGCATGGCCTCCGTCGCGGGTGTCCAGCGCACTTCCCAACGGGTCGTCAGGGCCTCGGCGCCGCCCGCGCCGGCCACGTCCTTCCTCTCGCCGTACGGCACACCGCACACCGACAGCCGGCGCAGCAGCAGTTCGCGACGGCGGTCGAGGTCGGACCGCAGCGGGTCCAGGCGGAGGTCGCGGGCCGCGCCCGGCGCGTCGGCGCCCGGCCCCGGCAGCCCCAGCGCCGACAGCTCCGCCTCGACGGCCGGGGCGAGGCCGCTGCGCGGTGCGCCCGGGGCGGGACGGCCGCTGCGCGTCCCCACGAGCACCTTCTCCATCGCCCGTGCGACGGCCCGTCCCCTGCCGTACGGCTCGCCCTGGGCGAGTACCGTCTGCACCGCCTCGACCAGTTCTCCCCGGCCCGCGGCGGGAAGCCCACGCAGCCGCGCCAGGTCCGAGGCGAACCGGGTGATCTCGCGTGCGTCGGCGGGCCCCGACGGATGGCCGAGGGCCCGCAGTTCCGCGCACACCCGTACGGCCGCCCCCGTCAGCGCCTCCTCCAGCGCGGCGGGGTCGCCCGCGGACCGCAGGACCAGATGCTGCCACTCCGGGTCCCGGATGCCCGCCGGATAGCCCGACCGCTCGTCCAGAAGCGCGTAGGTGTACGGGATGAGGGACGTCGTCCAGCCCGGCATGACGCTGCCGTCCGGACCGTCCGGCCGTGCCGGGTGCTCCGCACCGGGCCGTGCCCCGGCGGTCGAAGCAGCCAGGGCAGGGGCGTGGAAGGCACCGACGACCACGGCGGCCCGCTCGCCGCTCGCGGTGGCGTCGGCCAGACAGGAGCGCATCCACCGCTCGCGCCGCAGGTCCAGCTCGGGGACCCCGCCGGAGGCGACGGCCTCCTCGCGCAGCGCCCACCCGGTGAGGAGGGCTGCCCGGCGCAGGGCCTCGGGCGGTGAGCCCGGGGCGGTGGCCTCGACGAGCCGGTCCCACAGGTCCTCGCCCGCACGACCGGTGAGCCGGGCGCGGAGAGCCGCGGTGAGGCCGGGGCGACCGGGCCCCGTGCCGGCGCCGGCCGAGGCCGGACCGGACTCCGCGGACGGGGGCGGGGCGTCGCCCGGGCGGAGCACACTGGACGCCGGTGCCGGTGCCGGTGCCGGTGCCGGTGCCGGTGCCGGTGGCGGCGTCGCGTGGCGGCCGTGCTGCCACGCCCGGTCGGCCAGCGGAAGGTCGCAGGCCACGACCCGTACCCCGTTCCGGGCGGCCCACCGTACGGCGACGAGCTCGGGGGAGAAGTCGGCGAACGGATAGAAGGCCGGCCCGCCGCCGCCCTCGGCGGGAGCGGCGGCCAGGGCGACCGGCGCCCGCGTCTCCTCGTGCCCGAGCCACGGCAGCCACTCCTGCATCTCGGCGGGCAGCTCCACCAGCACGACGTCCGGTGCGGCCTCGTCCAGCAACGCCGGGACGGCCGCCGCCAGGGACGGCGCGTGGTGGCGTACGCCGATGAGGTAGGGCGCCGAAGGATCCGTGAGGGCGGCGATCGCTTCGTCGGGGGACAGCGACGGGGAGGCGGACACCGTCAGTCCTCCAGGACCGTACGCAGGTCCCACAGGGTGCGCCAGGTGGCCGAACCCTGCTCGGCCCGGCGCCGGACGGGGCCGTCCCAGTAGCCGCGCAGCCGGGCCGCGTCGGCGGGGTCGTCCTTGCGGACCACGCCGAGGAGATGGCCCGGCAGCAGTCCCAGCACGTCCCGGTCGCCCGGGAAGTACGCCGCCGCCAGCCCCAGCGCACCCGCGACGGACACGGCCTCCGCGGTGCTCATGACAGTGGAGGGCCGCTCGACTTCCCAGCCTTCCGCCGACCGGCCCTCCCGCAGGTCGCGGAAGGCGGTGACGAGGGCCTCCAGCACGGCGTCGTCGACCTGGAACGGCGCCCCCGCCCGCTCCACGGACGCCCGCGCCTGGCTGCGGACCAACGCCGTCTCCGCATCCAGGTCCGGGATGGGGCCGACCGTCTCGAAGTTGAACCGGCGCTTGAGCGCGGCCGACATCTCGGAGACGCCCTTGTCGCGGAGGTTGGCGGTGGCGATGAGGTTGAACCCGGGCGCCGCGTGCGCCAGCGCGTCCTCGGTACCCGCCAGTTCGGGGACGGCGATGCGGCGCTCGGAGAGCAGGGAGACCAGGGAGTCCTGCACCTCCGGCAGGCAGCGGGTGACCTCCTCGACCCGGGCGATGCCGCCCCGGGTCATGGCGGTCAGGACGGGAGAGGGCACCAGTGCCTGCCGGCTGGGGCCCTGGGCCAGCAGCAGGGAGTAGTTCCAGCCGTACTTGAGCTGGTCCTCGGTCGTGCCGGCCGTGCCCTGGACGACCAGACCGCTGGTGCCGCAGACGGCTGCCGACAGCAGCTCGGAGAGCATGGACTTGGCGGTGCCGGGCTCGCCGACGAGCAGCAGGCCGCGTTCGCCGGCCAGCGTGACGACGCACCGCTCGACCAGCGCCCGGTCGCCGACGAACTTGCCCTCCACGACGAGGCGGCGCGGCACGCCCTCGGGCACCTCGGCGTCGTCGGGCAGTCGCAGGGCCACGCCGTCGCTGCCCATGACGAACAGGACGACGGCACGGGGAGTGAGCCGCCAGGCGGGCGGGCGCGGGCCGTCGTCGTACGCGGCGAGGAAGGCCAGCTCGGTGGCGTGACGGTCCTCGGGCGGGACGATCTGGCGGGCGGTGTCGGGGGCGAGGGTGGTGGTCATGGGCGGTTCTTCCGGTGATCGGGGCGGGTGGTCATCGGTGGTGCTCCTCGGGATCCGGGCAGCGTCGTCGGCGGCGCCCAGCGAGTGCTCGGGCGCCGGTCACCTCCGGCCCGCGCTCCTGGCGGATCCGGGCGGTGGGCACCGGAGACCTCGTTGCGGGCGCGGTGGCGGTCGTCTGTGGTTCGGTCCGACGGGTTCGGGCGGTGGGCACCGTAACCGTGATGGCGGGCCCGGGGCGGGGCGGTCATCAGTGGCTTCCGCCCGCGGATTCGGGCGGTCGGCACCGGTGGCCGTGGTGGGGGGCGGTGGCGCGGCGAGGGGCTGGTGACTGTGCGGCAGGCCCGGGTGGTGGCCACCAGTGGGTCCCGGCCGATGGGTTCGGGCGGTCGGCACTGGTGGCCGCCTGTCAGCGGACCCGGGCCGCCGCCGTCATCGGCGCCGGCCCTTCCGCGTGGCACGCGTGGTGAGCTCCTCGTAGGCGGGCGCGTCACCGGAGCGGACCCGCTCCCAGGCCCGGGCGAACAGGGCGGCCACCGGCAGCAGCGGCAGGCTCCGTATCCCCTCGTGCACCGGGTAGAGACCCTCCTTCCAGGTCTCCACCGGCAGGGCGGGCGCCTTGAGGTCGCGCCAACCGCAGGGCAGGAAGAGGGTACGTCCGGCCCGAGGGCGCTTGGCCTCGACGACGAGGTCCGTCGCGGCGAGTTCGGCGCGGGCCTTCTTCAGCCGCGCCGGCTTCCAGCCGGTCCAGCGGGCGCAGTTGCGGTCCGTCGGATCGGGCAGGGCGAGCAACTGCAGATACAGCACTGCCGCGTCCTCGCTCAGACCGTGAACCGCGGCGACCTCGGCGACGAGCTGCGGCGCACCGACCGTGGGGTCCTGAGCGTGTCCGACAGGCCCGTCCCGGTCGGTGCCCGCGTCGAGGGCCGGGGCGAGGTCGTCACCGAGGATCGTCCGCAGCGCCCGCATCCCGGCCCCGCGCGTGGCCCCCACCAACCCGTCGAGCAGTCCGAAGACGGGGTCGTCGGGGCCGGTGAGGCCGGCCGGGCGGACCAGCACGGTCTCCTGGTCGCCGCGCCAGACCCGGAGCACCAGCGCCGCACCCAGCCGTGCCGACCCGTCCGCGTCGGCACCGCCGGTCGCGGGCAGCCCGTATGCCTTGCGCAGTTCGACGGCCGTCGGCCCGCCCTTCTCCGTCCATGAGACGTCGAGATCGAGCAGCAGCCCCGGGTCGGCGACACGACGGCGCAGGGCAACGAGCCCTTCCGGCAGTGCGGCCCGCAGGGGGTGACCGTGGGGCAGGGCGTAGGCGAGGGCCGCGAGGGCGGCGACGGCACCGGTCAGGCCGCGTCCCGAGGGCAGCGCGTCGGGGTCCTCCGGTACCAGCCTGCCGTCCTGGTCGGGCCGCTGGACGGTGGTCCGGCTGAGCCAGGGGGTGCGCCCGGGGTTGAGCACGTCCTCGGCGTAACCCGTGGGCAGGCCGGCGAGGTCGGCGGCCAGGTCCTCGGGCACACGGACGAAGGAACCGAGGCGTTCGGCCCACACCCGGCCCGCGGCGTCCGTGTCCGGCCCGGCCGTCCACAGCTCGGCGGGATCGTCCGGCAGCAGGGCGTCGACGAGTGCCTTGCGGTCGCGGAAGTGAAGCGAGCCCAGCATGCCGTTGCCCACGTCGAGCTGACGCGGCTTCAGTCCGATCAGGGCCAGCGCATCCGCGCCGAGCTGCTGCGGCTTCCCTGCGAGAAGCACCGTGGCCTGGACCGGGCCCAGCCCCGCATCCGTCGCCGCCACGAGCGCGGCGGGCGCCTCGGGACGCCAGGGGGCGGCGCCCTTGTCCCGGATCAGCCGGGCGACGGCGGCGAGCCCGTCAGCCGGGAAGGCCGCGGAGTGCCGGGTCTCCTTTTCCAGGGCGAAGTGGGCGACGGCCCCGAAACCGCCCGACGGATCGTGGTCGAACGCGAGCCAGTTGATACGGCCGCGGGCGTGGTCGACGTTCTTGCAGCCGAGGACGACCACGGTGCGGTCGTCCCGGCGCAGCACCTGACCGGCGCGCTGCTGCTTGTCGTGGGGCTCGCTCAGCACGATCTCGCGCAGTGCGCCCCCGGGAGCGGCGAGCGGCCCTTCGGCCAGCGCCTCGAACAGCAGGAGCAGCGCCTCGCGTTCCGCTTCCGGCAGGACCGGCGAGGCGGCACGGTAGACCAACGGCCGCAGCACGGTCAGGAGCGTCGGCCAGACCAAGCCGATGCCGGGGATCGTGTACTCGTCGCTGTGCCACCCGTCCCGCAGGGCACCGAGGCGCGCGAGGTCCGGCAGCGGTTTTCCGTCGGCGGGCTTCCCGGACAGTACGTGGTTCACGGCGCGGATCTGGCGCAGGGCCGTCCACTGGCGGTTGCCGCCCCAGCCGCCCCACACGGTGGCCAGGCCGTCGGTGGCCGTACGCAGCGTGTGGTCGTCGCCGTGTTCGGGCCGGTGGTCCGCGAACATGCCCTCGGTGCGCCGCGGGTCCGGCTTCGGCCGCTCGGCGGGCGGTGTCACGAACTCGGTGACCAGGCCGGCGATCTGCAGTGCCGTGTGGACCAGGGCGCCCACACCGGTCCGCAGCCGCTCGTCGGTGAGACCGGGAAGCGACCCGTCGAGGGCACCCCGGACCACGTCCTTCACGCTTGGTACGACGGGCTTGTCGTCGGCCGTCGTCCCGGACGCGTCACCGGCCGCGGCCACCTGCGCCTGACGCTCCGCCAGGGCCTGCGCCACGACGCGCAGCACCTCGCCCGCATGCTCGTCGGTCAGCGAGCGCAGGACACCGGACGCCTGCTCGTCACGGGGGCGCAGGGCATGCCAGAAGGCGATCGGCGGCACGAGCGCGGTGCCCGAGGCGAACTCGCCTCCCCGCTCGCCCGGCGTCACCCGGGCGAGCTCGCCCGCGCAGGTGTCGTCGTCGGGAGCGAACAGCACGACCCGGTGGTGGAGGAGCGCGGCGACGGGTCCGGCACCTCCGGGAAGCCGCAGCGCACCGAGCGGCACGGCACGCGGCCGTCCCCGGTCACCCCGCAGGGTGACGGTGCGGCCGTCCGGCGTCCCTGTGGTCGTGCGCTGCTCGGCGCCCTCGTCGTCGGCACGCACCCAGCGGCCCAGCACGGTGCCGTCGGTGCCGAACGGGCTGTTCTCCAGGCCCGGTTGCAGAGGCAGCACGTGACAGTGCTCCTGCAGCAGGCTCGCGTCGTCGCGGATGCCGGACCGGAGGAAGGCGGGCAGGGACGCGCGCCCGTGGGTGCCGGTCTCCGGGTCGTACTCCAGCCACACCTGCCGGAGCCCCTGGCGGCCCTGACGCCAGTACCTCGTGCCGTCCCCGATGACCGGGCGACTGGACGGCAGCACGGTGTCGCCGGCGTGCAACGTGCGCCCGCCGGTGGCGCGGCCGCCGCCGGGCAGGGGGATCGACGGGGTGCCGGCGTCGTTGCCTCCCCACCAGGGCGTCGTCCGATCGTCGTCGAAGGTGACGACCTCCGACGGCCGGGCGGACCAGTAGCCGCGCTGCTTGCCGTCGTGCCACCACATCACCAGCAACTCGCCGTCGGTGTAGCGGAACTGCGGGCGCTGCCAGCGGTCGAGGTCGGCGGGCAGGCGCAGGTCGTGTTCGAGAACCACCTCGTCCGGTCCGACGACGACCGCCTTGTGCCCGCGGCTCAGGATCAGGTGGGGCCAGGCCTCGTTCACCGTCAGCGAGTTGTCGCGGTCCTTGCGTGTCTCGGTGTCGAGCAGCCGAAGGGCGTCGTCGAGGGCGGGCCAGCCCAGCTCGTCCAGGATGCCGGCGTGCAGCGTCCGCGCGAGCAGGGGCGCGATGTCGTACGCCCCGACACGGGTGACTGCTTCGGGGTTGACCCGCGGGGCCACGGAGCGGAAGGGACGCAGCCGGTGCAGGGCCTCGCGGGCCCCGGGCAGGCCCGCCGCCGCGTCGAGCCGGGCGGCCGCGTCGTCGAGCCACTCGCGCAGCACGTCGCTCAGCACGGGGTGGTCGGCGAGGTGTTCCAGCAGCCGGGAGGCCGCACGGTCGTTGCGGAGCGCGCCGACGGCCCGGAGCAGCAGGGGACGCAGCCGTGGGTCCGCTGCGACGGCGCCCAGGTCACGCCGTCCCGGCTCTGTGTCACGCGCCCAGCGCTCCAGCCCGAGGTGTACCTGGGCGCCGGGATCCGGCAGGGCGAGGGGGATGCCCTCCGCCACGCACAGGTCCAGCAGGTTGATGTCGGCACCCGCGTACCGGCGGCCCCCGAACAGGTCGACCGCCCGCCCGTCGGCTCGCAGCCGCGGCGCCATCCGGGCGACGAGGCCGAGGGTGGCGGCGGAGCGGCCGCAGAGCGTGGCACCGTGTTTGCGGTGGGCGGCCCAGCGGCCGAGCCAGTCCGCCGCGTCCACCTCGTCGGCCGCTTCGCCGGCCTCGCCGGTCAGCAGCCGGTCGGCACCGCACTCCGTCAGCAGCGTGAGCCAGAACTCGTCGTCCTCGGTGCTGCGGCCCAGCCCGGTCGGCATGATCTCCAGCAACCGCGTCCGCACGGCCGGCCGCTCTTCGGCCAGCACGGGCAGGACGGCCCGGTAGGCGTTCCAGAACGAGGCGGGTGCCCGGACGGCCGCGGGCGAGGCGATCAGATCGGCCACAAGGGCACACTCCGCTTCGACCCGCGCCAGCCCGGCGGCCTTGATCAGCACGCGGGCGTCCTGCGGCAGCGATGCGTACGGCGGCATGCCGGCCGCGCAACGCTCCACGGTCAGCTGCCGGAACTGCTCCCACGCCTGCCCGGCGTCGAGCCGGCCGGAGAGGTCCTTCACATGCTGCTTGAGCGCCTTGACCGTCAGCGCTCCGGCGAACGCGAACTCCAGGAAGACGGCGCGTTGCCGCTCCTCGTCGACGGGGAGCGCGTGCACCCGTTCGGCCTCGCGGGCCTTGCCGAAGAAGGCGGCGGCGTACGTCGTGTTCTCGTGCTGGAGGAAGATGCGGGCCGCCTGCTCGTAGAAGGTGGGCAGGAAGTGCGGCACGGCCCGGCCGAGGCGTTCGCCGAGCGCCTCGAAGCCCTCCTTGGCCGTCCCGGGACGGGACTTGGCCTGCCGCGCGAGCCGCTCGACATCCTTGACCAGGGCCAGCGCGTGGTGTCCGTTGGCCGGGTCGTTGACCAGTGCCCAGGCGGGGAAGCCGAGTGTCTCCCGGCGCACCTGCCCGACCTCGGGCGCCTCCGGGTCCCGGACCAGACCGAGGAAGTCCAGCGCCAGGTCCTCCGCCTCGCCGAGGGTGCCCGGCACCAGCCGGACGACGGCGCGGCCGTCCAGGGCGGGGTGCGCGTAGCTGCGGACGGTGAGGGTGTCGGCGTCCTCCCGGCCCGTGGTGCCGGGCGGCAGGATGGCGCCCGCGTCGAGCAGGGCGGCCGCGACGGCCTCGTCGTGGAGGAGGCTGCCCGGTGCGGTGGTGCCGCCGGCCACGGGGCCGGTCGCGAGGGCGCCGGGTGCGGTGTTCTCGCCGGCCGTGCTCATGCCGCCTGCTCCTCGTCCTCGATGTCGCGCCCCGCGTACAGGGCGGCGGCCATGCGCATGCCCTCCGACCAGGCCACCGGCCCGACCTGGCCGAGCCGGAGCTCCCGGCCGGCGGCGTCGGTCCACATCAGGGGGCCGGTCTCCGTCTCCTCGTAGCCGTCGTAGTCGCCGACCCAGACCCGGGCCTCGACGCCGCGGCCGTCCTCCAGCACGGAGCAGACGGCATACCCGCCGCGGACGCGGTAGCCGAGCTGGGTGACCCGCCCGTGCAGGAACCGCAGCTCCTTGAACGCGCCGCCCGCGTACTCCTCGACCGCCGTGCTCCCGGCGTCGAGCGCGGCCGGGCGGTGCCACACCTCGCGGAAGAGCTGCTGGGCCCGCTGCTCGACACCGAGTTCGACGGCGAACTCCCGCAGTTCCTCAAGGTCTTCCAGAAGCACGGGATGCGGCAGGCGGACGAGGTCGGGGGCGATGCGCACCGTGTCCCCGTCGAGGTCGACGAGACCGAGCCCGCGCTCGGGGTCGGCGTCCCGCAGGAACCCCGCGACCTCACCGTCCGCACCGGTGACGACGAGATCGCGCAGGGCGGACCGCCAGGCGGGGTCGGGCCACACCCGGGCGATGACGGCGAGGGGCACGGGCAGCGACCGGACCATCCACCGCTCCACGTCGGTGAGGCACTGGCGTTCGTGCCGCTCCAGCCACTCGGCGAGCTGCCGCAGGCCGATGACGGCGGGTTCGTCCGCGAGTTTGGCCGGAACCGACTTCAGCCGCCGCCCGGCCGCGTTGCGGCAGACCACCTTCCCGCCGTCCAGGGCGACCTCGTAGTCGCCGGCCGTCACCCACCCCATCCGTGCCTCCCCGCACCGAAGCGATCAAGTGCTGAAAACTGTAGGCGAGACCACTGACAACGCCGCCGGGCCCGGTCCGCCGACCGCCGGCGGACGCGTCCGGTGCCAGGTGGTCACCGCTGGCGGTGAGTTGGGTGGCCGCCGAGCCGTGGGCAGGGCCCGCATCGCGTCGGCGGAAGAGACGGCACGATGACTTGGTGACGCTTCATGGCGACTCAGCCCCTCAAGTCCCTCCCGGTTCTCCTCCTTCTCCTGTGCTCCTTGATCCTCTGGATCGTCTGATCGCTGAACGGTCGTGCGAGCGCCTGATCGTCGAGTTCGTCCGCGAGCTCGACTTTGGGGAACCGAGCGCGGTGGCCGACTTGCCGAGGGCAACCGCAGGATCCAGGGGCGCGACGCGCTTCGGACCCACTTCGGTTCCCGTCCCGCCGACCGGCTCTCACGTCGTGTCTGCACGAACATCCTGGTGACGGTCACGTCCGAGTCGACCGCGGAGGCGACCACGTACTTCACGACGTACCGCGTCGACGGTCATGCGGGTGGCATGCCACTCGTTCCACGTACCTGGCCCTTGCCGGGCCGACTGACCACGTCGGTGCGGCCGCCACCACTTCACCGCATCGGACGCCAGACGATCTCCTCTCGGCCGGTGAGCGCTGCGGCTGCGCTCGTGATGTCGAGTGACGGGGGCAGCGGACAGCGGGTGCGGATCTTGCTCAGTGCCCGGTGCGAGCGGACGAAGCTCGCGAAGTCGCGGGGGTACGCGGCGGCATCCACGCCGGTGAGGAGGCCGATCTTGCGGGCGCGGGCGGCCGTACACCGCCAGTCCTGTGCGCCGGCCAGACCGATGGAGTCGGTGCCGTGGTTGAACAGCAGGATCCGGATCTCGTCGTAGGGGGCGGAGGCGTCCAGGTAGGCCTCGAGGTGCGCACGGAAAGCCTGCGTGCCGAACACGGTCCAGTACGGCACCGATCCGGTGCGCAGGGCCCACCAGGGTTCGAGCAGGAGGAACGACTCGACGAGAAGTCGCCCGGTGGGCAGACCGCGGTCGGCGTACCAGGTCCGGTACAGGTCGGCCACGGCGGGGCTGAGGCGTTGCGGGGTGTCGAAACGCAGCAGCTGCGCATCGAGCCCGCGCGGTCCGGCGAAGGCACGGATGTCGTCGAGCAGGGTGGGATCCGTGCCCCACTCCGCTTCCGGGCTGTCGCCGTCGGCCGCGGGCGGATCCCAGCGGCGCACGGGGGAACCGTAGCGGGCCAGCAGGCCGGCGACGCGTGGACCGCCCAGGCGATACTCCTCGGGCGTCGCGTCGCCGAGGGCACCGAACTGGAACACGTACCGGTCGTCGATCCTGGTGGTGGGCCAGCGCAGTGTGCAGTCGACACCGACGAGCATGCCGCCGGGGGCCAGATGGTCGCGGATGAACCGACGGTAGGCGGCAGGGAGCCGGTGCCACTTGATGCGGAAGTACGTCATTCCGGCGATCATGAGACGGTCCTGGTTGGGGTCGTGCATGTGGTGCAGTACCAGGTCCGGGTTGGACGCGACCAGTGTCCGGCCGGCCTCACCGACGGCGGCCAGGTCGCCGCGCGGATCGTCCGGAGCGACACCCCGGCGGCGAACGGGCAGCAGCAGCGTCTGCGGCAGCCAGGCCGCATCGAGGGCGGCGGCCAGGTGCACCAGGGCACCATTGGCGGATCCGATGAAGATCACTGGGTAGCGGCGCCGGGGGTAGTGACCGGTCACCCACTCGGCGAGTGCGTCCGAACGCACCTCGCCGACGCGGTGCTGCGGGATGGCCTCCGCCCAGCCACTGACCGCGTACGCCCGTTCCCGGACTGCGACCGGCAGCCGGTTCAGGCCGCCGAGCAGGCCGGACAGCGGGGACTCGAAGGCGGCGGGGAGCTTGCCGAGAGCCGGGACGTCCCGGCCCGCGAGGAAGCGCGACAGGGCACGCAGCATGCCGGTGGCCGAGTCGAAAGAGGCGATCGCCTTCGACGCCTTCACCTCGCCGACCTCTGCTCCCTCGGTCCCGCTCGACCGCCCGCACCGGCGGCCGCGCATTCGTGAGCGAGGAAATCGACGACGAGACCGGCCAGCGCGTGCGCCTGCCGGTAGGGAACCATGTGGCCGGAGTCCTCCACCACGGCCAGCCGTCCCGCGGGCAGCAGCCGGGTCACCTCCTCGGCCCACTCCTGGGGAACCATCCGGTCCTGCGCCCCGCGAACCACCAGCGTCGGCATGAGGACGTGCGGGAGCTTGTCCTCGATGCGGTCGCGCAGCGACTCGGTGAACGCGCCGAGGACGCGGCGTCCGCCTGCATCGCGGTAGTCGGCCAGGTTCAGCGCGGCCATGGAGACGCTTTCGTGGGGCGCGTTGCGGATCCAGCGCAGCATCTGACGGACGAAGCCGCGGGCGGCCGGGTCGACGGTCGGTCCCACGAGCACCATCCCGGCGATGCGGCCCGGATGCCGCACTGCGGCATCGACGGCCACCTGACAGCCGAAGGACCCGCCGAGGAGCACCACGTCGTCCAGTCCGACGGCGGCCAGCCACTCGACGAGCGCGTCGGCCAGCGCCCGCACTCCGAGCGGGTGCCCGGGGCCGGCGCTGGCACCGAACCCGGGAAGGTCGACGGTCCACGCGTCGTGACGACGGCCGAGGACCTCGATGAACGGGCGGAACTCCCGGCTGGAGACCCCGGCACCGTGGACACACACCACCGGTGGTCTCCGTCCGGCGATCCGCCAGGCCACCGTCGGCCGGCCACTCACCGCCACCGTGATCCGCTGCATGATCCACTCCTACCCGGAATCCGGAAGGATGATCAGCGCATTCCGCCATAGGGTGGGCGATTGGTGCATTCCGTCACGGGAAGGGTGATCAGCGTATTCCATCGTGTCCGTGGTCCCCGGCCGGCGAGGTGGGCCGCAGGTGGACGGGCAGGCTCACGTGTCCGTTGCTGATCAGTGAGGGCAGTGGCCGCAGATCCTCGGCAGGGACGGCCAGGCGCATCCCGGGGAAGCGTGCGAAGAGCATGCGCAGGGCGGCGGCGACTTCGAGACGGGCCAGTGGTGCGCCGAGGCAGAAGTGCACGCCGTGTCCGAAGGCCAGGTGGTCCTTGGCGGGCCGGGTGACGTCGAAGCGGTCGGCGGACTCGCCGTGCCAGCCGGGGTGGCGGTTGGCGGCGGCGTACGAGGCGAGGATCGCCTCGCCCTTGGCGATGGTCCGGCCGTCGGGCAGGGGGATGTCCGTGAGGGCGTAGCGCAGCGGCAGGTGCTTGACGGCGGGTTCGTGGCGCAGGGTCTCCTCGACGACGTCCGCCCAGGCGGCACGGCCGGCGCGGACCTGGCCCAGCTGCTCCGGGGCGGTCAGCAAGGAGGTGATGGCCTGGTCGATGACGTTGACGGTGGTCTCGTACCCGGCGCTGATCATCAGCAGGAGCGTGTCGCGCAGCTCGTCGTCCGTGAAAGCGTCGCCGTCGCCCTCGTCGTCGCGTGCTGCGATGAGCAGGGAGGTCATGTCGTCCCCGGGCTGCTCGCGTTTCGCGGCGATCAGCTGGTCGAGGGCTGCGTAGAGGGCGGCGGTGTTCGCAGCGGCCTGCTCCGCGGTGAGCGTCGTGGCGAAGACACCGTCGACCACGGCGCGGAAACCGTGGCGCTGCTTCTCGGGGACGCCCATCAGCCTGCCGATCACCGCGATCGGCAGGGGATGGGCGAACTGTTCGCGCAGGTCGACGATCTCTCCGGCGGGCCGGGCCTCGAGGTCGTCGAGGAGGTCGGTGATGATCGTTTCCACGGCCGGTTGCAGGGCCTGGACGCGGCGCGCGCTGAACGCCGGCGCGACCATCCGGCGGAGCCTGCGGTGGTCGTCGCCGTAAGCGGTGAACATGTTGCTCACCGCGATCCACAGGGCCAGGGGCCAGGTGGACACGGTGTCGGCGAAGGCGGGCCAGTGTGCGCGGCCGTCCTTGGAGACGTGCTCGCTGGTCAGAAGCCGTTTGAGTAAGCCCGGATCGGTGACCGACCAGGCGGTCACGCCCAGGATGTCCACTCGGGTGGCCGGGCCGCGGGCGCGCAGGGCCTGGTGCTCGGCGTGGTGGTCGGATGCCTCCGGGTCGAGGACGAGTACTGGCTGCTGGGGCACGGAATCTCCTTCAGCGGGTGACGGGTAACAGGAAGGGGGAGGGATTCCATCCGACGGGTGTGAAACGCGCAGTCATCAAGCCCTCGCGAACGTCGCGGAAACGGTCTTGTCGGGGTATGCCCAGCCGACCGGACAGGGAATCGCTCCGCAGGGACGCTGCGGCGCGAGCCGCTGCGCGTGGACTTGCTCATTCAGTCCAGGACTGCGGTGGCCTCGATCTCGACCAGATGCTCCGGGACGTCCAGCGCCGCGACACCGATCAGCGTGGCCGGCGGGACCGGAGTGATCCCCAGCTTCGCAGCCGCCCGGGAGATGCCCTCCAGGAGCGTGGGCAACTGCTCGGGAGTCCAGTCGACGACGTAGAAGGTCAGCTTCGCCACGTCGTCGAAGGAACCGCCCGCCTCGGCAAGGGCGGTGCCGATGTTGAGGTAGCACTGTTCGACCTGCGCGGCGAGGTCACCCTCGCCGACCGTGGTTCCCTCGGCGTCCCAGGCGACCTGGCCGGCGATGAAGACGAGCTTCGATCCGGATGCGATCGACACCTGCCGGTAGACATCGATCTCCGGCAATCCGCTTGGGTTCAGCAGGGTGATGGCCATACCGTCCGCCTCCCTTTCTCATGGTGCGTGTGCTTGGTCTCTAGTGGTTACTCAGGAACCGTAGGAGAGTGTGCGCTGACATGGAAGAACGCACTTTTCGGTGACTGGGGAACCTGATGGTGACCAAGCAGTTCAGGGGCTCGGCCGGGCGCTGCTGATCACCGAGACGCTGGGGGAGGGCACCCTGACGATCGGCGGGCGCGGAGCCCGGGCCGTCCGCCGTCACCGAGCTGTGAGGCAGGTCACCGAGGTCACGGAGGTCTGATCAGCGGTTCCGATCGGGTGCCGTAAGAGTTCCGTCAATCCGGTGCGTGCCGTCGTCAGAGAGCCGTCAACGACCGGTCTGATCCGGCCACCGGAGCGGTTTCCTCTAATCGTCAGTTTCCACCGAACCTCATTCCAGGAGCTCACGATGGCCGATCTGGCCTTCGTCGTCACCACGATCGCGTGCTTCGCGCTGGTGGCTCTCGTCGCCAAGGGGGTGACGAAGCTGTGACCGCCGAGAACATCGTCGGCCTGGTCGTGGCCGTCGCCCTGCTGGGATATCTCGTCCTCGCCCTGATCTTCCCGGAGAGGTTCTGAGCACCCCATGAGCCCCGTCCTCGCCGGCGTCCTCCAGTTGCTCGCCCTCATGGCCGCGCTGGCGCTCGCCTACGTCCCCCTCGGCAACTACATGGCCAGGGTCTACTCCTCGGACAAGCACTGGCGCGTCGAGAAGTGGATCTACAAGGGCATCGGTGCCGACCCCGACACCGAGATGCGCTGGCCCGCGTACCTGCGCGGCGTCCTCGCCTTCTCCGTGATCGGTGTCCTCTTCCTCTACGCCCTCCAGCGGCTCCAGGGCGTGCTGCCCGGTTCGCTGGGCTTCTCCTCGATCGATCCGGACCAGGCGTTCAACACCGCCGCGTCGTTCGTCGCCAACACCAACTGGCAGTCGTACTACGGCGAGCAGGCCATGGGCCATGTCGTGCAGACCGCCGGTCTGGCCGTGCAGAACTTCGTCTCCGCGGCCGTCGGGATCGCCGTCGCCGTGGCGCTGGTGCGCGGGTTTGCGCGCTCGCGCACCGGTGAGCTGGGCAACTTCTGGGCCGACCTGGTCCGCGGCACCGTCCGCGTCCTGGTGCCGATCGCCGCGGTCGCCGCGGTCGTCCTGGTGGCGTGCGGCGTCATCCAGAATTTCTCCGGCATCCACGAGGTCGGCCAGTTCACGGGCGGCACGCAGGAGTGGAACGGCGGCGCGGTCGCCTCGCAGGAGGTCATCAAGGAGCTCGGCACCAACGGCGGCGGCTACTTCAACGCCAACAGCGCCCACCCGTTCGAGAACCCCACCCCGTTCACGAACCTCTTCGAGATCTTCCTGATCCTGCTGATCCCGTTCTCCCTGACCCGCACCTTCGGCGTCATGGTCGGCAGCGTGAAGCAGGGCTACGCGATCCTCGCCACGATGGGCACCATCTGGCTCGGCTTCGTCTCCCTGATGATGTGGACCGAGTTCGCCCACCACGGCCCGGCCTTCGAGCTCGCGAACGGGGCGATGGAGGGCAAGGAGGTCCGTTTCGGCATCGGCGGCTCGTCGATCTTCGCCGTCTCGACCACGCTCACGTCCACCGGTGCGGTGGACTCCTTCCACTCCTCCTTCACCGGCCTCGGCGGCGGCATCACCATGCTCGGCATGATGCTGGGCGAGATCGCGCCCGGCGGCGTGGGCTCCGGCCTCTACGGCATGCTGATCATGGCGATCATCGCGGTGTTCATCGCTGGACTGATGGTCGGCCGCACCCCCGAGTACCTGGGCAAGAAGATCGGCACCCGCGAGATCAAGCTGGCGGCCTGCTACATCCTCGTCACGCCGACGCTGGTGCTCGTCTTCACCGCGTTCGCGATGGCCCTGCCGACCCCCGCGAACTCCATGACCAACAGCGGTGCGCACGGATTCTCCGAGATCCTGTACGCCTACACGTCGGCCTCGAACAACAACGGCTCGGCCTTCGCCGGTCTGAACGCGGACACGCAGTGGTTCAACACCACGCTGGGCATCGCGATGCTGCTGGGCCGCTTCGTGCCGATGGTGTTCGTGCTGGCGTTGGCCGGCTCGCTCGCCGGGCAGCAGCCGGTGCCGGCCACCGCGGGCACCCTGCGGACCGAGAAGCCGCTGTTCACCGGCCTGCTGGTCGGCGCCATCCTGATCATCACCGGTCTGACGTACTTCCCCGCGCTCGCGCTGGGCCCGCTCGCCGAGGGGCTGGCGTGATGACCACCCGTACTGAGAAGCCAGAGGACTCCATGTCCACAGCCACTCCCACCCGGGCGCCGCACAGCGACGTCCCCACCGGGCACAAGCCCGCCGCGGGCCGTGTCGGAGGCGGCCTCTTCGACCCGAAGCAGCTGGTCAGGTCGCTGCCGGACGCCTTCCGCAAGCTCGATCCACGGGTGATGGTCAAGTCGCCCGTGATGTTCGTGGTGTGGATCGGGTCCGTCCTGACCACCGTCTTCTCCTTCTCGGACCCCGGCGACTGGTTCGGCTGGACCATCAGCGCCTGGCTGTGGCTGACCGTGATCTTCGCCAACCTGGCGGAGGCGGTCGCCGAGGGCCGCGGCAAGGCGCAGGCCGACACGCTGCGCAGGGCCAAGACCGACACGGTCGCACGGCGGCTGTTCAGGGACGGCTCCGAGGAGCAGGTTCCGGGCACCGACCTGAAGATCGGTGACCTGGTCGTCTGTGAGGCCGGAGACGCCATCCCCGGTGACGGTGATGTCGTCGAGGGTGTCGCCTCGGTCGACGAGTCGGCGATCACCGGTGAGTCGGCACCGGTCATCCGCGAGTCCGGCGGTGACCGCTCGGCGGTCACCGGTGGTACGAAGGTCCTGTCCGACCGCATCGTCATCAAGATCACGACGAAGCCGGGTGAGACCTTCATCGACCGGATGATCAACCTGGTCGAGGGCGCCGCGCGGCAGAAGACGCCGAACGAGATCGCGCTGAACATCCTGCTCGCCTCGCTGACGATCGTCTTCCTGCTGGCCTGCGCCACGTTGCCGCCGTTCGCCGACTACGCGGGCACGCGGCTCACGATGGTCGTGCTGGTCGCCCTGCTGGTCTGCCTGATCCCGACCACGATCGGCGCACTGCTCTCCGCGATCGGCATCGCGGGCATGGACCGTCTGGTGCAGCGCAACGTGCTGGCCATGTCCGGCCGCGCGGTCGAGGCCGCCGGTGATGTGTCCACGCTGCTGCTCGACAAGACGGGCACCATCACGCTCGGCAACCGGCAGGCGGCCGAGTTCGTGCCGGTGCACGGAACCACCGAGGCCGAGGTCGCGGACGCCGCCCAGCTCTCCTCGCTGGCCGACGAGACGCCCGAGGGCCGTTCCATCGTCGTACTCGCCAAGGAGATGTACGGCCTGCGCGAGCGCCACCAGGGCGAACTGGCGGGCGCCGAGTGGATCGCCTTCACCGCCCAGACCCGTATGTCGGGCGTGGACGTCGACGGGCGCAGGATCCGCAAGGGCGCGGCCGGTTCGGTCATCGCCTGGGTCGAGGAGCGGGGTGGCACCGTCGCCGAGGACGCCGACGGGATCGCCCACCGGATCTCCGCGGCGGGCGGTACGCCGCTGCTGGTCGCCGTAGATGACGACCGGGGTGCCCGCGTGCTCGGTGTCATCCACCTCAAGGACGTGGTCAAGCAGGGCATGCGGGAGCGGTTCGCCGAGCTGCGCCGCATGGGCATCAAGACCGTCATGATCACGGGCGACAACCCGCTGACCGCCAAGGCCATCGCCGAGGAGGCGGGCGTCGACGACTTCCTCGCGGAGGCGACGCCCGAGGACAAGATGGCGCTGATCAAGCGGGAGCAGGCCGGCGGCAAGCTGGTCGCGATGACCGGTGACGGCACCAACGACGCCCCGGCACTGGCCCAGGCGGACGTCGGAGTGGCGATGAACACGGGCACGTCGGCCGCCAAGGAGGCCGGCAACATGGTCGACCTCGACTCCAACCCGACCAAGCTCATCGAGATCGTCGAGATCGGCAAGCAACTGCTGATCACGCGGGGCGCGTTGACCACGTTCTCCATCGCCAACGACGTCGCCAAGTACTTCGCGATCATCCCGGCGCTGTTCGCGGCCGTCTACCCGGGCCTGGACAGGCTCAACATCATGGGCCTGTCCTCGCCGGACTCCGCGATCCTGTCCGCGGTCATCTTCAACGCACTGATCATCATCGCGCTGGTGCCACTGTCCCTGAAGGGCGTGCAGTACCGGCCCGTCAGCGCCGACAAGATGCTGCGGCGCAACCTCACCGTCTACGGACTCGGCGGGCTGATCGCGCCCTTCGTCGGCATCAAGCTCATCGACCTGCTCATCTCCCTCATCCCCGGAATCGGCTGACAGCCATGAACAACTCCGTATCGAACACCGCCCGGTTGCTCGGGGCGGGCCTGCGGGCCCTGCTCGTGCTGACCCTGGTGACCGGTGTCATCTACCCGCTCGTCGTCACCGGCATCGCACAGGGGCTGTTCAACGACAAGGCGAACGGCTCCGAGATCGAGGCGGACGGCGAGGTCGTCGGCTCCTCCCTGATCGGGCAGCCCTACAACCTGCCGCTGAAGAAGGGCGAGGAGACCCCGGAACCGGACCTGAAATGGTTCCAGGGCCGCCCGGCCAACGGCCTCGGCACCAACAGCGTCAACACCCAGTACAAGCTCATCCTGTCGGGCGCGACCAACCGGTCCGGTGACAACGAAGAGCTCATCCAGTGGGTGAAGGACGCCAAGGCCGCCGTCGTCAAGGACAACTCGACCGCCGACTTCACGGTCAAGCCGTCCGACGTGCCCGCCGACGCGGTGACGTCCTCCGGCTCCGGCCTCGACCCGCACATCTCCCCGCAGTACGCGGACATCCAGGTCCACCGCGTCGCCGAGAGGAACGGCCTGCCCGTCGCCGGGGTCCAGAAGCTGGTCGACGAGCACACCGAGGGCCGCACGCTCGGCTTCATGGGCGAGCCCCGGGTGAACGTCCTCGAACTCAACATCGCCCTCAAGGAACTCCTGGCCAAGAACTGATGGCGTTACGCGATCCCCACGGGAGTCGGCGGCCCCGGAGACATCCCGGACCCGCCGGCTCCCGCAGCCATGAAGTCGGTTCCCCGACCGGCGAGTACGGCCCGACGTACGACAGGAGAGGCACACACCCATGACCCGGGTGCTCGTGGCGGAGGACGACCCGCAACTCGTGCGGGCCCTCGTCATCAACTTGCAGGCACGCCGTTACGACGTGGACGCCGCCCCCGACGGGGCCACGGCCCTGCGGCTCGCCGCCGCGCGTCAGCCCGACGTGGTCCTGCTCGACCTCGGCCTTCCCGACATCGACGGCGTCGACGTCATCAAGGGCCTGCGGGCCTGGAGCCGCATGCCGATCCTGGTCCTGTCCGCCCGCCAGGCGTCCGACGAGAAGGTGTCCGCGCTCGACGCCGGCGCCGACGACTACATCACCAAGCCGTTCAGCATGAACGAGCTGCTGGCCCGGCTGCGAGCCGCCGTCCGCCGTGCCGAGGACATCCCGCTCGCCCCCGAGACGACGCTGGTGGAGACGGCGGACTTCAGCATCGACCTGCTCGCCAAAAAGGTCGTCCGCGACGGGCGGGACGTGCGACTGACCCCGACCGAGTGGCACCTGCTGGAGATCCTGGTGACCAACCCGGGCCGGCTGGTCACCCAGAAGCACCTCCTCCAGGAGGTGTGGGGCGTCTCGCGGAGCACCAAGACCAACTACCTGCGCGTCTACATGGCCCAGTTGCGACGCAAGCTGGAGAAGGACCCCTCCCACCCCCGCTACCTGATCACCGAGCCCGGCATGGGCTACCGCTTCGAAGCCTGACGGAGCAACGAGACGGCACGCGGCAGGCCGCGGATCCACCTCGGCGCGGCACCCGGCGTCCCCAAGACGTACGTGATGCCGTCCGAGGCGCACCGCCGCATCGGCTGGCGCGAACGCCACCGGCCGCCGCCCGCAGCGATCATCAGCCGAGTTCGCGTCCGGGCGCCGGAAGCGAGCTGTGGGCGCGGGCGCGAAGCACCGGCTGTTCGGGGCCCGGCGAGCCGCGGACAGCGTGCTCACCCGATCCCGGGCCGCCGCGGAAACCATGCCCGAGCAGGCGCCACGCCCGTTGCCATGGCAGGAGAGATGCGTCGCAGTGGCCGCCGTGTCGTGGCAGGCCGCCCCCGCGCGTCATGCGAAAGCGGTCACGGCGGCGAGGTGCGCACCGACGGCGAAGCCGCGGGTGATGGCCGAGCCCAAGGTGGCACCGGCGCCCGGGTAGGCATCGTGGAAGACAGTCGCCGAGCAGTTCCCCGCCACATACAGCCCGTCGATCGGTGCGCCGCTGCCATCCAGCACCCGGCCGTCGAGGTCGGTGCGCAGGCCGCCCGCGGTGCCGAGCACTCCGGCGTGGACGGGCACGGGGTAGAACGGTGCCTTCTCCACCGGTGCCCGGCAGGGATTGGGGGTGTTGGAAGGGTCGCCCAGGTGCCGGTCCTGTTCGCTGGCGCCGCGCCCGAACTCGGTGTCGACGCCGGTGCGTGCGTCAGCGTTGAAGCGCCGCAGCGTCTGCTCCAGGCCATCCGGGTCGATGCCGCACGCGCGGGCGAGGTCGGCGGGGGTGCCGACCGGGCCATCCACTCCCCGGGCGTACCGGGGGTGGAGCCCGCGATCGAGTTCGGCGGCCACGGCGCGGCCTGTGCTCCACGCTGTGGCCACCGGACTCGCGACGTGGAGAACATCCTTGCCCGACGTGCTCACCACTAGCCGTCCTGGGTGATCCAGGCGGCGATGTCCACGTCACGTGGGTGCACGGGTCCGAGAGGACGACGCCGGTCGTGGTGTCTCCCAGTTCCGCCAGGTGCTCGATGGCCTCTTCCAAGTGCTGCGCGTCTCGCACGGCGATCGTCAGCTCGTAGCAGTTCTCGCCGGTGACGTGGACGCAGGAGAGGACGTGCCCCATGTCCAGCAGCCGGTCACGCATGCCCTGTGCGTTCGTGACGGAACGGTGCCGGAGGCGCAGCGAGACGTGTGCCCGCAGGCCCAGCCCGAGCCGGGCGAGGTCGAGGTCGACGCCGTAGCCCTTGATCACTCCGGACTCCTCGAGACGCCGGACCCGCTCGGCGACCGCCGGCCGGCTGAGGGACACCCGGCGGCCCAGCTCGGCAAGGCTGACCCTGGCGTTCCGGGAGAGCTCGCGGATGATCGCAAGATCGACGCTGTCCGCGGGGTGACGATTCGTAACCTGCTATGGGCACGTGACCTCCAGAAGGACCGTCGCCCCGGTTCCGCAGGGCTCTGCGTCCCGGGACTCATCTCTGCGAGCGTGGGGCGAGGCGACGGGCTGTGTCACGGGTCGGCCCGCGGCGGGTCTGCCGGGTTCCGCGTCCGAGGGCGGCGGCGAGGAGCAGCGCGGCGAGGGCGGTGAGGGCGGTGCCATGCCAGCCGAGGATGTTGAGCAGGGGTGCGGCGAGGGCGCTGCCGACGGCGCCGATCGTGAAGTACAGCACGAGGTAGATGCTGCTGAGGCTGCCGGACCGCTGGGGGTCGAGGGCGATGATGCGGCTCTGGTTCGCGGCCTGGGCGGCGAAGCAGCCGGCGTCGAAGAGGGCGAGTCCCAGTGCCGTGGCCGGCGGGGTGTTCAGGCCGGTGGCCAGCAGGGTGGCTCCGGCCGCGGCGCCCAGCATGCTGACGGTGATCACGGTGTGCGGGCTGTACCGGTCGGCGAGGCGGCCGGTGAGCGGGAGTGCGGCGAAGCCGAGGAGTCCGGCCAGGCTGTACAGGCCGATGGTGGTCGGGCCGAGGGAGTGCGGCGGCTCGGCCAAGGTGAGGGCGAGGGCGACCCAGATGAGATTGAAGGCGAAGTACCACAGCCCGCCGGTGGCCACCGCGCGGCGCAGCTGCGGGAACTGGCGCAGCAGCGGAGGAAGTGAGATGAGGGCGGCGCGGTAGGTGCGATCGGGGCGGGGCCGCTGCCGGGGCAGGAGTGCGGCGGTGGCGATCGCGCCGAGCAGGGCGAGGGCGGCGAAGACGAGGAGCATCCGCCGCCAGCCGAGGATGTCGGTGAGTGATCCTCCCACCAGGCGACTGAGCAGGATGCCGGCCGACATTCCGGCGGCCACGGTGGCGACGCCGGTTGCGCGACGCCCGGGTGGGGCGTGGCGGCCTGCGATGTTGCCGGCCTGGGCCGCGACGCCGGCGGCCGCGCCGATGAGCAGGTAGGCGGCCAGGAGCACGACCGCGCCGGGTGCTGCCGCGGCGAGGATGAGGGCGGCGGCCAGGGCGGTGAGCTGTGCGGCCACCAGGCGGTTGGGGGCGAGCTGGTCGGTGAGGGGGAGCAGGAGGGCGAAGCCGGTCATGCAGCCGGCGAGTGCGGCGGTGGGGACGAGGCCGACCACGGAGAGAGGGACGCCCAGGTCTGCGGCGACCGAGGCGAGCGCGGGCTGGATGGCGTAGTTGTTCGCGATCGCCGTTCCGGCTGTCGAGGCGAGGAGGAACGTGCCGCCTCGGCGCAGGGGACCGGTCATGGCTGTGCGCCGCGAGTGAGGATGACGGCGTAGCGGCACTCGGTGTCGGCGATGTTGGCGAAGAGGCGCTCGGTGGGCTCACCGAGCTCGATGGTGTCGCCCGCGTCGAGTTCGTGGACCGTGTCGCCGTCATGGAAGGTCAGGTGGCCGTCGAGGACCCAGACGACCTGTCGTACGAAGGCGAAGGCGGCGGCCGGATACGGCACCTGGGCGCCGGCGGGAAGGCGGATCTCGGCGATCTCCGCGGGGAAGTGCGGGCCGGTGATCTGGCGGCGCCGGTAGCCGGTCGCGGGGTCGCGCCACTCGGCCGCGTCGGCCCGGCGGCGCACTCCTGCGGGTGCGTCCGTGCCGTCCTGCGTTCCTTCGGCGAGGGTGAGCAGGGAGGCGACGCTGAGTTGGAAGGCGGCGGACAGCTTGCCGAGGACGACGGCGGTGGGACTGCTCTCGCCGCGCTCGATCCTGCTGATCATGGCTTGGGAGACGCCAGAGGCGTCGGCGAGCTGGGCCAGGGTCCACCGACGCCGTTCCCGTTCGGTACGGACTCGGGCAGCGATCTGTCCCACCAGCGAGTCTACTATGTTGGACATGAATCCAATATACGAGAGAGGCCGGACGGTGACGGTGCGCTTGGCACACCCCGGCGACGTGGAGGTCATTCGCGCGATCCGCAACCACGCGATCAAGCACTCCACTGCCCTGTGGACGCAGACCCCGCAGTCCCCCGCCGAGGGGGTCGCCTGGCTGGCCGCCCACCTGGCACGAGGCTCGGCGTTCGTGGCCGAGGCGGAGGACGAGGTGGTCGGGTTCGCGGTCTACGGCCCATGGCGGGAGCTGGACGGATTCCGCCACACAGTGGAGGACTCCGTCTACGTCCGCGAAGGCCGCCACGGGCTCGGCGTCGGCTCCGCGCTGCTGACCGCCCTCATCACCTCGGCACGTGAGGCCGGCCACCACGTCATGATCGCCGGTATCGAAGCCGAGAACACGGCATCGATCCGGCTGCACGAGCGGTTCGGATTCCACCACGTCGGCACGGTGCCGGAGGTCGGCACCAAGTTCGGCCGATGGCTCGACCTGACGAT
Source organism: Streptomyces griseicoloratus (assembly GCF_014534645.1). Taxonomy (GTDB): domain Bacteria; phylum Actinomycetota; class Actinomycetes; order Streptomycetales; family Streptomycetaceae; genus Streptomyces; species Streptomyces griseicoloratus. Next base: position 126,566 of record NZ_JACVQF010000199.1, on the reverse strand, counting down.
CATGCGACTGCCCCTGACGTGAGCCGCCACTGCAGACAGGGGCACGGAGCTGTGTGGGTAGTTCCGCACGAGGGACACCGCACGTTGCTTACCAGCTTGCAGCTCTTCCTTGTCCGGCAGGCCGCACTCTGCCGCGCGGCTGCAGTCCGGCGTGGGGTCGTGGAAGACCAGCCGCTCCTGCTCCAGGGCCCGGAAGCTGCTGCGCAGCACGCTGAGCAGACCGCAGCAACTCGACACGCTCTCAGCCCCCTGACTTCGGCACCGGTGATGTTCCTTCACCGGCGGGTGCCCGGAGGAAGGCGATGATGTCCTGGACGCCGGGCTGGTAGCCGTCCGAGGTGTCCACGGTCAGGGTGGGGACGTCCAGGGAGACCGGGACTCGGGTCGGTGTTCCATCAGACGACTGCTGCTGTCCGACGGAGTGAAGACCCGGGAGACGGCCGCCTGGGAGACTCCCGCGAGCCGGGCACGTCCCGTCCTGTGGGTTGAGTCGTCGGTGGGCCCAAGATGGTGCGCATGACTTTGGCCACCCCCATACTGCACACCGCTCGCCTGCGACTGCGCCCCTTCACCGACGCCGACGCGGACCTGCTCTTCACCCTGCACAGCAGCACCTCCGTGATGCGCTACTGGGACTCCCCGCCGTGGAACGAACAGGCCCGCGCCGAACGCTTCATCAACATGTGCCGGAAGATGGCGGACGAAGGCACCGGTGCCCGGGTGGCCATCGACCGCGTTTCTGACGGTGCCTTCGTCGGCTGGTGCGGTCTGACCAGATGGAACCCGGACCACCGCAGCGCGTCGTTGGGCTACGTCCTCGACGAAGCGATGTGGGGACACGGCTACGCGACGGAGGCCGCGCACGCCTTGCTGCGGTGGGCATTCGACACACTGGACCTGAACCGAGTCCAGGCGGAGACCGATACGCGCAACGTGGCATCTGCCCGGGTCCTGGAGAAGATCGGATTCATACGTGAAGGGACGTTGCGGGAGGACTGCGTCGTGAACGGCGAGGTATCCGACTCGTGGGTGTTCGGGTTGATCAGGCGAGAGTGGCGGCCGTCGGCCGTGCCGGTTCGAGCCCGCGAAGAGCGGCGTTGAGTCCGTCTCCGGTAGAGGCCGCGTCCAGGTTGAGTGAGGAAGCCTTGATGGGTGAGGCGTCCAAGGCGGCCGCGGGTGACGTTCATGGCCGGGTCGTCGGTGGGCATGCCGAGGAGTTCGTGCAGATCACGGGCCCGGAACGCCTGATCGCGGTGGGTGTTGAAGGTGTTCGGGATGACCTGGTAGGTGGAGGTCAACTCGGGCGGTTCGGGTCCGGTCCCGGCCGGAGCGAGTTCCGCGATGGCCTTCCGGGTCGTGACCTGCGCGAGCGCGGCATCCGCGCGGTGATCCCAGCCCGCAGTCCGTCGTGCCGGGGCACCTGCCCCAGACCAAGAGGTGACAGCCCAATCCGCCAGGGCCGCCGGCCGGGAGGAGGCCACCGCTCCAAGGCCAGTGCACCGGGACCGTTTTCTGGGGTTGTGCGTCGTCCCGGCACGGCACCGGGTTGAGTATTTGGCGTGATCGGGCCGGTCGTTTCGGGCGCGGGGATCAACGACCGTACGACACCAGGAGACATGGGCCATCGGCCACGGTGACCACGTTGCCGGGGAGATGAGGAGCCCGGATCGTCAGCCCTCCCGGCTATGGTGCCGTCCACCAGTGATCATCACCAACCGTCCGGCCGCCCCTGAGGGACAACCGATGAGTTCCTTCGTTCTTGCAGCGACTTCCCCGGCCCACCTCGTCTGCAGGGTGAGGTCGTCCCGTCAGCGGGTCCCGGGCACCGTCGAAGAGGAATCGCATGTCTGATGCGTGGGGCATGGCTCCGCTCAACTGGCGTGATCCGGCCGAGGTGCGTCGTCGGCTGGTCGCAGGCGCCGATCCGAACGCGCGGTCGTTCGCGCTCCGTGTGACGCCGTTGCACGAGGCCGTCACCGCAGAGGCGCCGGGTGACGTCGTCGACGTCCTGGTCGCGCACGGGGCCGATGTCGACGCGGCGGACGCAGAGGGGGCGACGCCTCTGTGGGAGGCCGTGCGCTGGGGCAACCGGAGCGCTGCCGAAGCCCTGCTGCGGGCAGGGGCCGATCCATGGCGTCCAGCCATCGCGGGACGGTCTCCTGGCCGTCTGGGCCTCGACGGGCCGCTCACCGACCTGTTTGCCGGTCTGCCTGGAGCGCCGTCGATCAGTGTGAGGGAACGGGACCGGCAGACTCGGGCGGACGTGTTGATCGCCTCCTACGAGTGGGCGGGATACTGGGCAGGACTCGACCTGGCGTTCGTCGCAGACGTCGACGAGGACGAGCTGATCAGGCGACTCGGCAGGGATCCGGCGCGGTGCCCGCTCACGGACAGCCCCTTCATGGCGATGGTCGAGGATCCACACGCCGACTGGGCCGACGACGAGGACGACGGCGAGCCCGAGTACTCGCCGATGGACTTCGACTTCGAGGCGTGGGTGGCACGGCGCGACGGCGGTGCGGTGTTGATCGGCGCCGCGGCGTCGTCCGACTCCCTCTGCGCCCGGATGTCGGCGGGCACCCGGTTGGCCACCGTGTTCTTCAACCCGAAGGGCTCCTGCTACGTGTACTGCTGGGCTGACGGTCGCACGGTGCGGCAGTCCGAGCCCGCCGGCTACCCCGCGGACCCCTGGCCCGAGGAGTGGCTGCACCGATTCGGCCACCACGCACACGCCTCCTCCCACGAGGCACGCGCCCTCGCCTTCATGACCGCCTACACGGGGGTACGCATCGACGAACAGTGGCTCATCCGTGCCCCCAAGCGTGGAGTTCCCCGCTCCAGGGCGTAGGGCGGCAGCTACGGCGCGGGCTCCTCGCGGGCAGCTCACGTCTTGTCCGGTCCGAGGCCGGGGGCACGGTGAGGACGCCCTTCGACGACCAGGCCGCGCTGGTATGCCTCCCGCTGCGGGCGGTCAGGCCCAGGGAGAGCCAGAGCCGTCCCTGCCGGTCGCCGTAGGCGCAGCCCAAGCATCTCCCGGTGGTGGTGCACGTCAATGAGTCCGGGCATCACCAGCCGGTCGCGCGCGTCGATGCGTTTGCCCGCCCGGCCGTCGGCGTGCGGCTCCACGGCACTGATCCGGTGTCCATCGATGACGTGTCGACATCGTGCCGGATCTCTTGGCGGAGGCCGCCCCACCGTGCGGGGGGCGCCCGCCGTCCGCCGGTACGAGGCGGAGCCTGCCGTGGCCGAGGTGCGGGAGGTGGTTCGCGCCGGCACTCCATGACGGCGCGTCGGTCACTTCGCTGGTGATCTGCCGGGCTTCACCGACCGCCGTTCCGTCCGCGGCGACGTCCACGGTGTGGCGACCGCGTCCGCCGCACCGGCACACGCCCGGAGCGAGGAGCGCGAGGACGAAGCCGTACCCCACGACTCCAGTACGGCGACGCTGGTCCGCACCACGACGCTGGGGATCACCACGCCGGTGTCCGGCACCGTCGTCGCGCCGGCGTACCTGTCGGACCAGGTGTTCGCCTCCGGCGCCGTCGGACAGGGCGCCGGCGTCGTGCCGCACGAGGGACAGGCACGTGTGCCGGCCGGGAAGTGCAGCGCACTTACGGGCCGTCAGTTACGGATGAGGAGAACCAGGCCGGCGAGCACCACGGCGGCTACGCCGTACACCAACCGGTGTGGCCCTCCCAAGGTCTCGGTGAGGCCCGCGATCACCGCCATCGCCTCGCCCGACGGGCAGCCGCTCATGGCGAGGAACTGACCGGTGCCCTCGATCCCGCCTCCGCCGAACCAGCCGAACAGCTTCTGCGCGCCGTGGGCGGCGAGAGCCAGGCCCGGCACCAGACTCAGGAGCAGCAGACCCACGTCGTAGGCGTGCGGAGAGGAACGGTCACGCCCGTCGGTGGCAGTGGTATCAGCGGGACGGGTGGTGATCTCCCGCCGCGGCAGCGGCCGGTACCTCCGACGCCGTCCCGGTGAGCAGGCCGACCGTGTCCACGAGGTTCTCGCCCGTCTTCCAGCTCACTGGCATGCCCCTCGAGCAGGGACTACCGGATGCCCGGGACCACCGGGTGATGCACAGTGGTCGGATCCGCCCCGTGATCCTTGGGGGATGGCATGTCACAGGCCGCAGTCACCGAGACCGACCGGGAGTCTCCGCCGCCCGCCAAGCTGCCGCTGCTCACTCTCACCGCGATGGTCGTCGGGTCCATGGTGGGCGCCGGAGTGTTCTCCCTGCCAGCACGGTTCGCGGAGGAGACGGGTGTCGCGGGGGCGATGATCGCCTGGGCGATCGCCGGGGCGGGCATGCTGATGCTGGCCTTCGTCTTCCAGTCCCTGGCGGTGCGCCGGCCCGGTCTGGACGCGGGGGTGTACGCCTACGCCAAGGCCGGCTTCGGTGAGTACCTGGGCTTCTTCTCCGCCTTCGGCTACTGGGCCGGCACGTGCGTCGGCAACGTGACGTACTGGGTCCTGATCATGTCGACCATCGGCTCGGTCTGGCCGGAGCTGGGCGACGGCGACACCGCCGTGGCGGTCGTGCTCTCTTCTGTCGGGCTGTGGGCCTTCTTCTGGATGATCCGGCGTGGCGTGACGGAGGCCACCGCCATCAACAGGATCGTCACGGTGGCCAAGCTCGTCCCGGTACTGATCTTCGTCGTTCTGGCCCTGGTGTACTTCGACGCCGGTGTCTTCGCGGACAACTTCCAGGGCGAGGACTACGCCGGTTCGCTCTTCTCCCAGGTGCGCGGCACCATGCTCGCCACCGTCTTCGTCTTCCTCGGCGTCGAGGGGGCCAGCGTCTACTCCCGGCACGCCAAGCGCCGCTCCGACGTGGGCAGGGCGACGGTGCTGGGCTTCCTCAGCGTGTTCGCCGTCTTCGCGTCGGTGACCATCGTGTCGTACGGCATCCTGCCGATGGGTGAGATCGCCGGACTCCGCCAGCCGTCCATGGCCGGTGTCCTGGAGTCCGCCGTCGGCACCTGGGGCAGGGTCTTCATCAGCGTCGGACTGATCGTTTCCGTCCTGGGCGCCTATCTGGCCTGGACGCTCATGGCCGCCGAGGTACTCTTCGTCGCCGCCCAGGACGACGACATGCCACGCTTCCTGCGCCGTGCCAACGCCGTCGACGTGCCCGTGCCCGCCCTGCTGATGACGTCGCTGCTCATCCAGGTGGTGCTGGTCATCACCAGCTTCTCGGACGACGCCTTCGACTTCGCGCTCAACCTCACCAGCGCCCTGTCGCTCATCCCGTACCTGCTGGCGGCGGCCTTCGCCGTCAAGATCGGCATCCGTGAGGACCCCCGCGCCGCCCGCGGCCGGACGTCCCGACGTGAGCTGACCGTCGCGGTCGTCGCCACGCTGTACACCGCCTTCCTCCTGTACGCGGCCGGCCTGAAGTTCCTCCTCGTCTCGTTCATCGTCTACGCCCCGGCGACCCTCCTGTTCGTCATGGCCCGCCGTGAACAGGGCCGACGGCTGTTCTCGTCCCGAGAACTGGTGATCCTGACCGTCTCCGTGGCCAGCGCTGCCGCCGGCGTCGTGGCCCTGGCCGCTGGATGGATCAGCCTGTGAGAGTTCCCCCCCTTCCGCCCCGCACCGTCCAAGGAGGTCGCGTGACCGTGATCGACAGCGCCGCCGGAGCCGCCCTCGGCGTCCACTCCGAGGTCGGCAGACTCCGCAAGGTCCTGGTGTGCTCCCCCGGTCTCGCGCACCGGCGGCTGACCCCCACCAACTCCGACGAACTGCTCTTCGACGACGTGATGTGGGTGGAGAACGCCCAGCGCGACCATGCCGACTTCGTCGCGGACCTCACCCGGCGCGGAGTGGAGGTGGTCGAGCTGCACGACCTCCTGGCCCAGACCATGGCGATTCCCGAGGCGAAGGCGTGGCTGCTGGACCGGAAGATCGTGCCGAACCGGGTCGGCATCGGCCTCGTCGACGCGACCCGGGGCTATCTGGAGACGCTGGAGCTCCGGCGCCTGGCCGAGTACCTGATCGGCGGGCTCGCCACCAGCGACCTGCCGGAGAAGTACCGCTCCGACTACTGCGCGCTCGCCCTGGAGTCCACCGGCGCACGCGAGTACCTGATGCCGCCGCTGCCCAACACCCTCTACACCCGGGACACCACCTGCTGGCTGTACGGCGGGCTCACCCTCAACCCGCTGTACTGGCCCGCGCGGCACGACGAAACGCTGCTGATGAAGGCGGTCTACACCTTCCACCCCGACTTCCGGGAGGCGAAGGTGTGGTGGGGCGACCCCGAGCTGGACTGGGGACAGGCCACCTTCGAGGGCGGCGACATCATGCCGGTCGGCAACGGTGTCGTCCTGATGGGCATGAGCGAGCGGACCTCGCGGCAGGCCATCACGCAGGTGGCCGCCGCCCTGTTCCGCGAGGGCGCCGCCCGGCAGGTGATCGTCGCCGGGATGCCGAGGCTCAGGGCCGCCATGCATCTGGACACGGTCTTCACCTTCGCCGACCGGGACGTGGTCACGCTCTACCCCCGGATCATGGACGCGGTGCACACGTTCTCGCTGCACCCCGCCGACCGTGCCCCCGGCTTCGACCTCGTCGACGAGGGCACCACGCCCTTCGTCGAGGTGGTCGCCAGGGCGCTCGGGCTGTCCTCGCTGCGTGTGGTGGAGACCGGCGGCGACGTGTACGCCTCCGAACGCCAGCAGTGGGACAGCGGCAACAACGCGGTCGCCGTGGAGCCCGGCGTGGTGTTCACCTACGACCGCAACACGCTCACCAACGCCCTGCTCCGCGAGGCCGGCATCGAGGTCGTCACCATCGTGGGAGCCGAGCTGGGGCGTGGGCGCGGCGGGGGCCACTGCATGACCTGCCCGCTGGTCCGGGACCCGGTCGACTTCTGACAGGCGATGCCGGACGGCAAGCGGCCCGATCGAGCGCACGCCCTCAAGGGGCGTCTGTCTTCCGGACCCGGAATCTCCGCCGGTCTCAGCACCGGCCTGGTGGTCGACCGGTCGACCACAGGCCCGTCACCGACAGCGTGAACGTCCCGTGCACCGTCCATGGCCCGACTCCCGTCGCGCCCCGTCCTCGAGCCCGCCCTGACGGCCACTGGCGTCGACGCCTGCGTAAGCGCGCAGCAGCTGGGTGCTCGATGCCCCCCCGCAGCCTGACCCGCCACCCGCGCCTGGACGCCCCAGAGCTACGGGCAGTCCGGCACAGGAGCCGGCTTCACCGGCCGGGACCGGATTCCGCCGCGCTGGACGCCGGCGCCTCGCCCCTGTCCGGAGCCGCCGTGCCGGGCGGCTCCTGTTCGGGAACGAACGCGATCTCCCCGTCGAGGACCTTCGGCAGATGGTCCAACCATCAATCCGGCCCAATAGATGCAAGAGGCGCACAAGCGCGCTTAACGGAACATGGGTCCTCCGTGACTCGCCGGAGAGCCCGGGGTGCGGTCGCTACGCGACGGCTACGGGGTCACGCTGTTTCACCGTTGCGGACACGCCGCTCCTCGGCTCGCGGTGTGGCGGTACTTCGTGCCATGAGGTGGGGCCGTCAGGGCAGGCGTCGCGATCGCCGCGCTCGGCCTTGTCACACAGTTCATGTTCATCCCGTACTACCCTCTGCGGTCGATCAGCGTCATGACGCTGGACATGATCATCCTGTGGGGCCTGGCCAAGGTCGCCGCGACTTGTGGGAGAGATCAGGGGTAGGGCCGAATTTCGCTTCGCGGCCCAGGGGGAGTGCGACAAGGGCGCCTGCCGGGCGAGTTGCCTGGTCAGGCGCCCTTTTCTGGGGCTCTAGAAGAAGCCCAGCTTCTTCGGCGAGTACGAGACGAGGAGGTTCTTCGTCTGCTGGTAGTGCTCCAGCATCATCTTGTGGGTCTCGCGCCCGATCCCCGACTGCTTGTAGCCGCCGAACGCGGCGTGCGCCGGGTAGGCGTGGTAGCAGTTCGTCCAGACGCGGCCCGCCTGGATCGCGCGGCCCGCGCGGTACGCGGTGTTGATGTCCCGGGTCCACACGCCCGCACCGAGGCCGTACAGCGTGTCGTTGGCGATCTTGATGGCGTCGTCGAAGTCGTCGAACGAGGTCACGGACACGACCGGACCGAAGATCTCCTCCTGGAAGATCCGCATGCGGTTGTGCCCCTCGAAGATGGTCGGCTGGACGTAGTAGCCGCCCTTCAGCTCGCCGTCGTGCTCGACGCGCTGCCCGCCCGTGAGGACCTTCGCGCCCTCCTGCCGGCCGATGTCGAGGTAGGAGAGGATCTTCTCCAGCTGGTCGTTGGACGCCTGCGCGCCGATCATCGTGTCGGTGTCCAGCGGGTGGCCCGGCGTGATCAGCTCGGTGCGGGCGACCGCGGCTTCGAGGAACTCGGCGTAGTTGCCGCGCTGGATCAGCGCCCGGGACGGGCAGGTGCACACCTCGCCCTGGTTGAGCGCGAACATCGTGAAGCCTTCGAGCGCCTTGTCGCGGAAGTCGTCGTCCCGTGCCCAGACGTCGTCGAAGAAGATGTTCGGGGACTTGCCGCCGAGCTCCAGGGTGACGGGTTTGATGTTCTCCGAGGCGTACTGCATGATCAGCCGGCCCGTGGTGGTCTCGCCGGTGAACGCCACCTTCGCCACCCGCGGGCTGGAGGCGAGCGGCTTGCCCGCCTCGACACCGAAGCCGTTGACGACGTTCAGGACGCCGGGCGGCAGCAGGTCCGCGACCAGGCTGAGCCAGTAGTGGATCGAGGCGGGGGTCTGCTCGGCGGGCTTCAGGACCACCGCGTTGCCGGCGGCGAGAGCCGGAGCGAGCTTCCACGCCGCCATCAGGATGGGGAAGTTCCACGGGATGATCTGCGCGACCACGCCCAGCGGCTCGTGGAAGTGGTACGCCACCGTGTCGTCGTCGACCTCGCCGAGGGAACCCTCCTGGGCCCGGATCGCGCCCGCGAAGTAGCGGAAGTGGTCGATGGCGAGGGGGATGTCGGCCGCCAGCGTCTCGCGCACCGGCTTGCCGTTCTCCCAGCTCTCCGCGACCGCCAGCCGCTCCAGGTTCGCCTCCATGCGGTCCGCGATCTTCAGCAGGATGTCGGAACGCTCGGTCACCGAGGTGCGGCCCCAGCCCGGGGCGGCCTCGTGCGCCGCGTCGAGCGCCCGCTCCACGTCCTCCGCCGTACCCCGTGCCACCTCGGTGAACGGCTGACCGTTCACCGGGGACGGGTTCTCGAAGTACTGCCCGCGCACCGGCGGTACGTACTCACCGCCGATGAAGTGGTCATAGCGCGGCTGATAGGAGACGATCGCGCCCTCGGTGCCGGGCGCCGCGTAACGGGTCATCCTGGTCTGCCTCCGTCGTCGAGCGCTGCCCGCCGTTGGGCAGCTCTCCGCGCGAGGCTAGGGAGCGGGAGGTTGCAGGGACGTTGCGCGGCCGCGGCCCGGGCCTGGGGGACCACCGCTCACCGGCCGGCGGTCACCACCGGTCCGGCGCCGCCAGCTCGGATTCCAGCACGGCGAGCCGGGACCGGATCGCCGCCGTGGGCCGGACCGCGGCCAGTGCCCGCCAGACGTCGAGGTCGTCCTCACCCCAGGGCGCGTGCGCCCAGTCGGCCAGCAGATCGGGGTCGCGGCCCGCTATCAGTGCCGTGCGCAGGCCGTCCGCGAGCCGCTGCCTGAGCCGTGCCACCGCCGGGGCCTGGGAGCCGGGCAGCAGCGGACCGGCGTACGCCGTCGCCGCCGCGGTCACCGCGCCGGCCCCCAGGCGCCGCTCCACGACGGCGACGTCGGACTCGACGGGCATCGTGAGCCGGTACGGGCGCGACGCCAGCCGGCCGGGTCCCAGCACCCGGCGCAGCCGCGCGAGTTCGGCGCGCAACGTCACCGGCGTCACCCTCTCGTCCTCGTACAGCGCACACAGCAGCTCGTCGCCGGTCAGCCCCTCCGGGTGCCGGGCCAGCAGGACGACGATCTCGCTGTGCCGCCGGCTGAGCCGGACCCGGTGGCCGCCGGCGCTCAGCAGGGCCTCGTCACGGCCCAGGGCGGTCAGCTCGGCCGTGTCGGCGGCGGGCCGCTGCGGCGTGAGCAGTGCCAGCTGGGACTCGGCGGCCCGGGCGACGGCCTGGACGAAGCCCAGACTGTGCGGGTGAGCCAGTCCGTCCCCGCCGGTGATGTCCACGGCACCGAGCACCCGCCCGGTGCGCGGATCGTGCACCGGAGCCGCCGCACAGGTCCACGGCTGCACCTGCCGGATGAAGTGCTCGGCGGTGAAGACCTGCACCGGCCGGCCGACGGCCACCGCCGTGCCCGGCGCGTTGGTCCCGACCGCCGACTCCGCCCACCGGGCACCCGGCACGAAGTTCATCCGTCCGGCACGGCGCCGTGTGGCCGGATGGCCCTCGACCCACAGCAGTCTGCCGTGTGCGTCGCACACCGCGAGCAGATGCTCCCCGTCCGCGGCGAAGGTGCCCAGGAGCTCACGGACCAGCGGCATCACCTGTGCCAGCGGATGCTCGGCCCGGTAGGCGCCGAGATCACCGTCCATGAGCTCCACGCTCGCGGTGCCGTCCGGACCGACCCCCGCCCGCACCGAACGGCGCCACGACTCGGCCACCACGGCCCGCACCGGCCGGGGGACCGTGCCCGCCTCGGTGAACGCCTCGTGTGCGCGCCGCAGCGTCCGTGTGCGTTCGACCGGGTCGGCTCCCGGCTCCAGAGCGAGCCATGGATCGGTCAACTCGGCCTCCCCGGACGGCGATGCGGCTGGGGACATCGTCGCTCCGGGGATGGGCGCCGACAACCTCTTCGACCGGTCGGCTCACCCGAACGTGGCCGTCCGCCTCGGTCAGGCGAAGTTGACCAGTCTGATGTACCGCGACCAGTCCCACAGAGGCCCCGGATCCGTGTGGTCGCTGCCCGGTACCTCGTGATGCCCGATGATGTGCGCGCGGTCCTTGGGGATGCCGTATGTGGTGCAGATGGCCGCGGTGAGTCTCGCCGACTGCTCGTAGAGGGCGTCGGTGAAGTACGCGGGCCGGTCCACCCAGCCCTCGTGCTCGATACCGATACTGCGGGTGTTGTAGTCCCAGTTGCCCGCGTGCCAGGCCACGTCGGCCTCACGGACGCACTGCGCGACATGCCCGTCGGAGGAGCGGACGACGTAGTGCGCGGACACCTGACTGCGTGGGTCGCGGAAGATGGACAGGGTGTCGGCGTACGTCTCCTGGGTGACGTGGACGACCACATAGTCCAGCGGGTAGGCGGTGGGGCGGTTCGACGGCGTGTAGTTGGACGTACTGGCAGGCTGCCACTCGGCGGACGGATAGTCGACGACCTGGGGCCGCGCCTCCGCCCGTGCGCCGGCAAGCAGCGCGGAGGGGACGGTGGCGAGCGCGGCACCCATCAGGAGCCGCCGCCTGCTGGGAATCGGTGTAGCCCGTTCCACGGGAACTGCCTTTCGTCGTTGGGGAGAGTCGTCAGTTCCGCAGCGTGGCCGCCGTCTCGCGCAGCCGCGCGTGCACTCCGCGGTGAGTCTCGCGCGCGGGTAGCCACTCCTTGCGGACCTTGGCCACGCAGGTGTAGTTGGTGTCGCAGACGTTGGCCAGCGGCGATTCGACTGCCTGGGTGGCGAACTGATAGGCGTCCAGCTCGCTGAATCCGTAGTCGCGGGCCAGCCACTGCACCATGTCCAGCTGGGATATCCGGAAGGCGTCCTCCAGCGGCCGCGCCGAGCCCGTCGAGATGATGTGCGTGTCCGACTCGATGCGTGGCCATGGGGTGACCAGCCCCTTGAGCAGTTCGACGATCACGACCGTGTTCATCGCGCACTCCACGGCGACGCCGCAGGTCTCTCCCTCGCCCTGCCGGGCGTGCCCGTCGCCGAGACTGAGCAGCGCGCCCTCCACGTTGACCCCGAGGTAGCACGTGACGCCGGCCCGCATCTCGGGCGTGTCCATGTTGCCGCCGTGGGCGTCGGGCACCAGGGCCGAGCGCACCTCCAGGTTGGCGGGGGCCACTCCCACCGTGCCGTGCATCGGGTCGAGGGGCAGTTCCACCTCGATGTCACTGTCGCGGGCCTGGAACAGTGCCGTTCGGCGGGCCCGGTCGAGCTGCCAGATCCAGACGGCCTCCGGGAGCGGTGGCTGGAGCGTGGCCGTGGTGTGCGTCGAGGTCAGTGCGCCGAACAGCGGAACAGTGGTCGACGCCGCCCAGTCCCGGGCCGGTTCGATCGACACGAAGTGGACGGCGACGGTGTCGCCGGGCTCTGCGCCCTCCACGTGGAAGGGCCCGGTCTGCGGATTGAGGTAGGGGAACTCGCACACCTCGGACACCAGGTCCTTCTCGGACCGCACCCGGCCGGCGAAGCAGTCCTCCGTGTACAGATCGAGGACCGTGCCGGGTGAGATGCGGGCCACGGGGGGTGCGCCGCCGAACGTCCAGGCGTACTCACCCGGTTCGGGTCGCACGGTCAGGATCCGAAGGTCGCTCATCGCAGCGCAGCTCCGTTCGTTTCTGGCGAATGCCGGTCGAGGCGGGAAGGAGGTGAGGTGGGAAGGCCGGACGGTGGGGCGGAGGGACGTAGGGAAGCGGTGAAAGCTGACGCACCCGGCGTCCCGGTGACGGCTGCGTCCGCGTGAATCACCGTACGGCGCTTGCGTGTTGGGCAGAAGAGCACACCGTGATCCGGTGGATGCCCGAGAGATTGTGGACAACTCGCTCACCCGATCGAGTGGGCGCGAGCGAGCCGGCGGCGCAACCCGCGGGCGGGGCGAGCGGAACCGCGGTGCGGGCGAAGACCAACGGGCCGTGTGGCGCGGCCGTCCCCGGTGGGCGGGCCGCGACGCCGGCTCCCCGGGTCAGGCGCGCTCGGCCACCGCAGCGGGATCGTCCAGGACGGCCCGTACCACCGAGTGCGCGGCGCCGAGCAGAGGACCCTGCGGGCCCAGTCCGGACACGGACACGGGACAGACCGGACCCGCCGTACGCCGTGCCAGCTCGGCCCGCAGCGGCGGCAGCAGCCAGGGAGCGAGTCCGGCCAGGGCGCCGCCCAGCACCACGCCCTCGGGATCCAGCAGGTTGACCGCACCGGTCAGGGCGATGCCGAGGGCCGTGCCCGCCTCGTGCAGAGCCCGGACCACGGCCTCGTCGCCCTCTTCGGCGCGTCCCGCGAGGAGTCCGACGCGGTCCTCGCCCGGCTCCACGCCGGCGGCGCGCAGAACGGCCTTCTCACCGGCGTACTGCTCCAGGCACCCGCGCCCTCCGCATGCGCACTGCGGCCCGTCGGGATGCACCGGCACGTGTCCCAGCTCGCCCGCGAACCCACGGGTCCCGCGCAGCAGCTGTCCGTCGACCACCACGGCCGCACCGATGCCGATCTCGGCCGAGACGTGCAGGAAGTCCCGGGGCGTGCCGTCACCGAGCCAGAGCTCGGCGAGCGCGCCGAAGTTGGCCTCGTTGTCCACGGTCAGCGGCAGGCCGGCGGGCAGCAGCGCACCGAGGTCCGCGTCGTGCCAGTCGAGGTTCGGTGCCCGTACGACGGTCCGGGCGTTGCGTGCCACGAGGCCGGGGACGGCCACGGCGAGCCCGGCCGGCCACAGCCCCTCGTCCTCCGCCTCGGCGACGACCTGCCGCACCAGGCCGGTGAGCTGCTCGATCACCGGTTCCGGCGATCGGCCCCGGTTGCTGCCGTACCGCACGGCCCGTGACCGTACCCGGCCGCGCAGGTCGACCGCGCAGACCGCCAGGTGGTCGACGCCGACCTCCGCGCCGAGGCCCGCGGGGCCGTTCGCGCTGACCGCGAGCGCCGACCCGGGCCGGCCCACCCTGCCGGGACGTTCCGGGCCCAGTTCCTCCAGCAGGCCCGAGCGGATGAGCTCGTCCACGAGCGTCGAGACCGCCGCACGCGTCAGCCCGATCCGTGAGGCGACGGCGGCCCGGGACAGGGGCCCCTCGGCGCTGACGGTGTGCATCACCCTGGCCAGGTTGCGGCGGCGCATGCCCTGCTGGGTGTCCGGCAGGGGACGCCCGGGGCGGGCCGGGTGTGCTTCGTGCGGCGGTGCGGTCATGCCTCCGTCAGTCCTCGGTCGCGTGTCCTGCGGCGGACGCGGAGCGGACGTCTCCCTCCGGGGCCGCCGGGGAGTGTCCGCGGGGGCACGTTCTCCGGCGGCCCGGCCCCGAAGGCGTCCCCGTGGTCACCCCGAAGCAGCCGTGCAGGGTGTCGTCTCCCACCAGCGCGTCCGTCAGCGTGTGTCCGCGCCCCGCTCCAGCAGCGGGGCCGCGTCGGAGAGTACCCCGGCGATCCTGGTCAGCGTCGCCTGGTCCCGTTCGACCGGGTCGAGCACCGGGCCCGCTGCCGTGTTCCAGCGCCGGGCGACCGCGGCGGGATCCTCCTCGGTCAGCAGGCCGGCCGCCTGGGCCGCCGCGCCGAGGGCGACGAGTTCCCTGGCCTCGGGGATCTGCACCGGGCGTCCCGACAGCCGCCGTACGGTCTGCTGCCATGCCGTCCCGCGCGCACCGCCCCCGATCAGGAACAGGGGCGCGGAGGGATCCGCGTCCGCGTCCAGGACCAGGTCGAGCGCGCCGAGCAGCGAGTGGACGGCGCCGTCGTACGCGGCCTGCAGCAGCTGGCCTGCGGTCGTGTCGTGGCGCAGTCCGTGCAGGAGGCCCGAGGAGTGGGGGAGGTTCGGGGTGCGTTCGCCGTCCAGGTAGGGCAGGAGGGTGACGCCCGTGCCGGGTTCGACGGCCTCGCGGTCCAGGCCCACCAGGGCTGCGACGCGGTCCACGGCGAGCGTGCAGTTCAGGGTGCAGGCCAGCGGCAGCCAGTCGCCGCGCGCGTCGGCGAAGCCCGCCACGGTGCCCGTCGGGTCGGCCGGCCGGTGCTGCGACACCGCGTACACCGTGCCGGAGGTGCCGAGGCTCATCACCGGCACGCCCGGCCGCAGACCGAGCCCCATCGCGGCGGCCGCGTTGTCGCCGGTGCCCGGGGCGACCAGGGTGCCCTTGGAGAACGGCAGGTCGTGGCTGTCGCGTACGGTGCCGGCGACTTCCCCGGGACGTACCACCCGGGGCAGCAGCGCCGGATCGAGCCCCACGCGCGCGAGGATCTCCTCGTCGTACGACTCCGTCCCGGACGCCCACCAGCCGGTACCGGACGCGTCACCGCGGTCGGTGGTCCCCTGACCGGTGAGGCGCCCGGTGAGGTAGTCGTGGGGGAGACGTACGGACCTGGTCGCGCGGACCGACTCCGGCTCGTGCTCGGCCAGCCAGGCCCACTTGGTGATCGTGAAGGAGGCGCTGGGCACACTGCCCGTGCGCTCCGCCCACGTCTTGGGGCCGCCCAGTTCCTCGACCAGCCGGCGGGCCTGCGGCGCGGAGCGCACGTCGTTCCACAGCAGGGCCGGACGCACCGGGTCGCCCTGGGCGTCCAGCGTGACGAGTCCGTGCTGCTGTCCGCCGATCGACACCGCCGCGGCCTCGCGTGCCGCGTCGCCGCACTGGCTCAGGGCCTGGCACAGGGCGTCCCACCACTGGCGCGGGTCGCTCTCGCGGCCTGCTCCGGTGGACACGGTGTGGGGCGCCTGGCCGCTCGCGACGACCCGGCCGGTGGCCGAGTCGACGACCAGCGCCTTCGTGGACTGGGTGGACGTGTCCACGCCGACGACGAGCGGACCCTCGGCTGCTGACATCGGGCTACTCCCTTTTACGCGGCTCTGCGGGGGTTCTGACCTGGGGTTTTGCGGGGCGTCCGGGCCACTGCGAGGTGGACGTCACCTTTTCGGGGACACCCTGTCCCTTCCCAGGGGTGCGTCCGCATATTAATTTGTAAACCGCCATGACGAAATAGGCGCGAGCGAGCAAGGAGCCGTGGAATGAACTACCAGCCCACTCCCGAGGACAAGTTCACGTTCGGTTTGTGGACGGTCGGTTGGCAGGGCAGGGACCCCTTCGGTGATGCCACCCGGGGGGAGCTGGACCCGGAGGAGTCGGTGCGACGGCTGGCCGAGCTGGGCGCGTACGGCGTGACCTTCCACGACGACGACCTGATCCCGTTCGGCTCCTCGGACGCGGAGCGGGAAGCGCGTGTGAAGCGCTTCCGGCAGGCGCTGGACGCCACCGGCATGAAGGTGCCGATGGCGACGACGAACCTGTTCACGCATCCGGTCTTCAAGGACGGCGCGTTCACCGCGAACGACCGGGACGTGCGGCGCTTCGCGCTGCGCAAGACGATCCGCAACATCGACCTGGCCGTGGAACTGGGCGCGAAGGTGTATGTCGCCTGGGGCGGCCGCGAGGGTGCGGAGTCGGGGGCCGCCAAGGACGTGCGGGACGCGCTGGAGCGGATGAAGGAGGCCTTCGATCTGCTGGGCGAGTACGTCACCTCGCAGGGCTACGACCTCAAGTTCGCGATCGAGCCGAAGCCGAACGAGCCGCGCGGCGACATCCTGCTGCCCACGGTGGGCCACGCCCTGGCGTTCATCGAGCGGCTCGAGCGGCCCGAGCTGTACGGGGTGAACCCGGAGGTCGGTCACGAGCAGATGGCCGGGCTGAACTTCCCGCACGGCATCGCGCAGGCGCTGTGGGCGGGCAAGCTGTTCCACATCGACCTCAACGGCCAGTCCGGGATCAAGTACGACCAGGACCTCAGGTTCGGCGCCGGTGACCTCCGGTCCGCGTTCTGGCTGGTGGACCTGCTGGAGTCGGCCGGGTACGCCGGTCCGCGGCACTTCGACTTCAAGCCGCCGCGCACCGAGGACCTGGAGGGTGTCTGGGCGTCCGCCGCGGGCTGCATGCGCAACTACCTGATCCTCAAGGAGCGGGCCGCCGCCTTCCGCGCCGACCCGGCCGTGCGCGAGGCGCTCGCCGCGGCCCGCCTGGACCAGCTCGCCCAGCCCACCGCCCCCGACGGCCTGGCCGGCCTGCTCGCCGACGCGTCCGCCTACGACACCTTCGACGCGGATGCCGCCGCCGCCCGCGGCATGGCCTTCGAGCACCTCGACCAGCTCGCCATGGACCACCTCCTCGGCGCCCGCTGAACCAGGCCCGGGAGGCGACGCTCCGGCCTCGTCCGGGTCACGGACGAGGCCGGAGGGCTTACGCGTTGTATGACAGGAGCTGAGCACTCGTTGCCGCCGCCGGGTGTTTCCCGTGTGGCTGTGCAGGGATGTGCACGGCTGCGCATGTCGGCCGGCCGCGGCTCTGGCTGATGGCGGCTGCCTGTGCCGGGGCAGGCTGCCGCCTCGTCCGTTTTCGCAGCCACCGGTGCCTCACTCGACGGGCAGACCGGTGTGCAGCACGGGTGAAGCCCGATCTCCGCACGTCCTGAATGACGTTCAGGGCGTGCTCAACACCGTGCCTCTCCTGCCCGTACTCTGAGTCCCGTCCGCACTTCTGGGAGAGTCATGACCAGTAGGTTCACCGAATTGGCCGTTGACTGCCACGATCCGGAGAGACTCGCCGCCTTCTGGTGCGAGGTCCTGGACTTCAAGGTGATCGACCGGGGCGAGGGCAAGGTCGAGATCGGCTCCTGGGTACCGACCGTCGAGGATGTCCGGGCCCGCCAGATGGCGCCCACCCTGCTGTTCATCCAGGTACCCGAGGGCAAGTCCGTGAAGAACCGGCTTCACCTCGACGTCAGCCCGATCGACGGCAGCACCGAGGACGAGGTGACCAGGCTGCTCAGCCTCGGGGCCACCAAGACGGATGTCGGCCAAGGCCCAGGCCGAAACTGGGTGGTCATGGCAGACCCGGAGGGCAACGAGTTCTGCGTCCTTCGCACCCTGGCACCGCAGAACTAGGTGTGGTGTCTCGGAAGGTCTGCCGCCGCAGCGCCTGTCCCCTGCCGGTGGCGCTCCTGGACTCGGCGGCCGCGTTCATCGGGAGCCCTGGGATCAGGGCTCCCGCCTGAGCGGCTTTGCGTGGTGTCGTCAGCGTGCGAACTTTGCGATGGCCGCCGGCGTGACGGGGGTGAAGAAGTTGACGAGGTTGCCGTCGGGGTCACGGAGCAGCAGCGACCGGTTGCCCCAGGGCATCGTGGTGGGCTCCTTGACGAAGTCGGTGACGAAGCCGGTCAGGTTCTGGTGAACGCGGTCCACGTCGTCCACGAGGAACTCGGTGATCACGCTGTGGTTGTCCGCCGGGCGGGCAGAGCCCGGGGCGAACAGCGGGACGGTGCTGGTGCCGGCGATCGCGAGGGTGGCGCCCGCGGTGTTGAGTTCGGCGAAGTCGTCGGTGGCCCACGTCGCCCGCGCCCCGGTGGCTCGCTCATAGAACTCGACGAGGCGCGCCACGTCGCTGGTGATGATGCGGATCGAGACGAACTCCATGGGGATCTCCTTGGCTGTGCTGGAGGCGTGCACTGCGCAGGCTAGGAGAGATAGTGGACAGAATCGGTCCTGTATTCGCATTAGGCTGTGCACGTGCCCCGACCCACTGCCCGCGTGCTGACCCTCCTGGAGCTGCTGCAGTCGGGCGGCACCCGGACGGTGGCCGAACTGGCCGACCGGCTCGGCGTCGAAGGGCGCACCGTGCGGCGGTATGTGGAGCAGCTGATCGAGCTGGATATGCCCGTGGAATCGGTGCGCGGCCGCTACGGCGGGTACCGGCTCGCTCCCGGGTACCGCTTGCCTCCGCTCATGCTCAGCGACGACGAGGCGCTGGCCGTGCTGCTCGGCCTGGTCGCCGGCCGCCGAGCAGGGCTGACGACGACGCAGCGCACGGCGAACGAGACGGCATCGGCGAAGATCCGGCGGGTGCTGCCCAAGCACATCGCCCGGCGGCTCGACACACTCCTGGAATCCCTCGCCTTCACGGAACAGCCCGGAGAGTTCGACACCCCGGACGCCGGGGTCCTGCTCACCATCGCCGACGCGGTGCGCCACCGCCGGCCGGTCTCGATCCGCTACACCGACCGCGACGGACGGCGCAGCGAACGCACGCTGCACACGTACGGGATCGTCGCCCATGCGGGCCGGTGGTACGTCACGGGCAAGGACGCCCGGATCGGCGAGGACCGAACCTTCCGGCTCGATCGCATCGCAGACGCGCGGACCCTGCCCGGCTCATTCGAAGCGCCCGAGGGTCCCGGTCCGGCACAGCGCGTGTTGTCAGCGTTCGCCACGGCCGAGTACCGACATGAGGTGACCTTGCGCATCCACGGGACAGTCGAGCAGATCCGCGCCCACCTGCCCGCCAGCGTCGCGAGCGTGGAGGAGCACGAGCCCGCGGCAGGTCAGGACCGGGCGACCGAGCGCTGGCTGCGCGTCGAGCTGCGGGCGGAGCGGCTCGACTGGTTGCCTCCCGTACTCGCCTCACTCGACCGGCCGTTCGTCATCGAGCGCCCCGGTGAACTGCGCGATCTCGTCACCGCGCTCGCCGATCGCCTCGCGTCCTACGCTCGCCAAGCCTGACCGCGAGGAACCGATGTCATGAGACGGCACAACTAGGAGCGTGGGTCAGTAAACAACTCCCGGAATGCCGCGCCTCGTGGTGGAGTGGGGCTGTCGGGCGCTGCTGTTGAAAAGGCGTGGCTGCCCGTCAGTCCGTGATGCGACGATCAGTTCCGCATCCTGATCCACATCCGCATCCCGGAGGTCCGTATGGACGTCACCTCGCTGCTGCCGTTGACCACGCGCCGGTTGTCGCTGCGTCTGTTCACTCCCGGCGACGCCGACGACCTGTACGCCTACCAGAGCCTGCCGAGCGTGGCGCGCTACTTGTACCGGCCGGCGCACACGCGGGAGCGCAGTGAGCAGGTTGCGGCCGAGCGCGCGGCGCACTCGGTTTGGTGCGCCGACGGGGACAAGCTGGCGCTTGCTGTGTGCCGACGCGGTGAGCCCGGCGTCCTGGGCGAGGTGACGCTCACCCTGGCCAATGCCCGCGCCGCCCAGGCCGAGATCGGCTGGACTCTCGACCCACGTCACCAGGGGCACGGCTATGCGACGGAGGCGGCCAAGGCGCTGGCCGGGTTTGCCTTCGACAGGCTGGGCGTGCACCGGCTCTACGCACGGCTGGATGTGGAGAACACCGGGTCTGTGCGGGTCTGTGAGCGCCTCGGGATGCGTCGGGAGGCGCACCTGGTCGAGAACGACCTCGACGGGGATCGCTGGGGCAGCGAGTACATCTACGCGGCGCTGGCCGCGGACATCGGCGGTCAAGCGGGCAGTTGAGCCCGACGCCGCCTCCGACGACAATCCCGACGCCGTGCAGGCCGCCGGAGACAAGGCCGCCGAGGTTGCGCGGCCGAGGGACAAGGCGCAGGCCAACTTCACCGACCCGGACTCCCGGATCATGAAGAACAGCGACGGGGCCTACATCCTGGCTACAACGCCCAAGCCGTCGTGGACGGCGCGCACCAGATCAGCACCGCCGCCGATGTGACGACGAACGCCTCGGACGTGCTGAACTACACCATGATGCTCGACCAGTCCGCCGCGAACTCCGGTAACCATTCCAAGCAGGCGCTGGTCGACGCGGGGTACTGCTCCGAGGCGAACCTCGCGGCCGCGGCCGACCGCAAGAATGAACCCGGCACCGACACGTCCATGGCCACCGGTCGTCTGACTTACGACGAGCAGGTCAGCGCCACACCGCGCGGACGCATCCCACAGGACGCCACGGCCCGTGAGCGCATGGCCCGCAAGCTGCGGACCAAACCCGGCCGCGCCGCCTACAGCCGCCGCAAAGCCATCGCCGAACCCGTATCCGGCCAGATTATGACCTGCCAGGATGGCTGTGAGCTGTTGTGCGGTGGGAACGGGGCCCGTGGCGAAGGGCGACTGCTGGCGGCCTGCCACAATCTCCGCAAGATCTTCCGGCAGGCCGGAACCGCCGGGCCGGCCGCCGCCCGAGCCTGACGGCCCGGACGGAGCCCCTGGACAACGGCCCACCGAGCCCACCACTGCGGCACCAGGCCCGAACAAACGGCCGCGACCGGCCTTCAGCCGATCCACAACCGCTCGTCGGCTGGGCCATGAGCGACCCACGCTCCCAGGCCGCGAACCGGCACCCACGCCCCGTCACTCACCGCGACCGTCATGTTGCCGAGAAGACCTCGGTGACCTTCCGCGGAGGAGCCGGCTCGATGGCGCCGTGAGGCGAGGACGGAGCGGAGAGCGCACCGCCCGTCGGCGGCCTCGCGGCGAGCGCCCGGCCCGCCGCCCCGCAGGGGCTCTTGCAGGTCGACTCCGGGCACCCGGTCGCATTGCGACACCCGGTGCCCGGCCGCTGCCGGACGCGCGAGGCACGGTCGGTGCGAGCGGAGGAGCACTCGGCGTATGCCGGATGGCCTGAGGGCCCGCCCCGGCGCCCGGCCCGCGGCTGCAGCGGAACGGCGTACCGCTCCCGCCCCGGTCACGGTGCCGGATCGGCTCAGAGTTCGTCCGGCGGGAGTGCGGCGGAGGCCAACGCCGTGGCCGGGTCCTGAGACGCCTCCCCGGCGGGCACCCAGTGACCCCGCTCCCTGCGGTACGGCCACCAACAGCCGTCGCGATCCAGGCGGAGCTGGTGCGGCTCGCCGACGACGGTCCACCGGTTGGCCCTCGCCCGCAGGGACGGCCGCTCGTCCTCCTCCCACGCCGCCTCCAGGGCGGCACGCGCGCGTGCGAGCGTGTCGCCTTCGACCGCCCACTCCTGTTCGAGCACGGACAGCGCCGCCCGGCCCCCGAGCCGCCACGCCCGTACCGCCACGTCCAGTGCCTCCCGGTCGCGCCCGGACCCCTCGGCCAGGCGCTCCAGCACAGCGGGTCGGGGAGCACCCGCGGCCAGGCGCACCGCGTCCTCGGCCGCCGTCGGCCCGACTTCCACCGGCTGCTGGTCGTGCCCGGCTCGCAGCGCCGCGGCCAGCAGACGGTACGCCTCCGCCGCGGCCCGGGAGGCCAGGAACGACAACGCGGCCGGATCGGCCACGGGTGCGGGCACCGTTTCCGTGTCCAGGGACGGTGGAACGCCCGGCCCCTCCTGGAGTACGGGCGGGGTGGGCGGCGGAGGCAGGACGTGCCCCGCCGCGTAGGCCTCGGAGGCGTCCACGCCCTCCCGGCAGGGGGCCTGCACCGCGGACGCGCCGCCGTGCGTCTGCAGGGCGTCCATGACCGCGCGTTCGCCCCGTCCACGCATCAGCAGCAGGACGAAGGGGTCCTGGTCCAGCAGCCTCGCCACCTGGTAGCAGAGTGCCGCGGTGTGCCCGCAGTGGTCCCAGGCGCCGCAGTCGCACTCCGGCTCCAGATCGCCCAGGCCGGGCAGCAGCTCGATGCCGGCGGCCGCCGCGTCCTCGACCAGGTGCGGTGGCATCTCACGGTCCAGCAGGGCAGCGACATGACCGGCCCGCTCGACCGCCATGTCGACAAAGCGATCCCATTGCTCGTCGGACAGCTCCTCCAGCAGGACGTCCGCCCGGTGCGCGGTGCCGTCCCGGTCCTGGACGACCGCCGTGAGGCGCCCCGGCCGCACGGACACCGCGCCGACGGCACCCGCGCGTGCCAGCCGGCGGCCCGTCTTCACCTGCGCCGAGTCCAGCGCCGTCTCCTCCAGGGCCTTGAGCCAGGCTCGGCCCCACCAACTCTGTGCGAAGCCCCGCCCGTGCGCGGGCGGCAGCGCGGCGAACGTGCGCTCCGTGTCACCCTCGTAGGCAGTCATCGCAGGCCTCCTCGCAGCTCGACCAGTTCGGCCAGTTCGGCGTCCGACAGTTCCGTGAGCGCGGCCTCGCCGGCCCCCAGTACAGCGTCGGCCAGTTCCCTCTTGCGGTGCAGCAGAGCGGCGATGCGGTCTTCGATCGTCCCCTCGGTCACCAGCCGGTGCACCTGCACGGGCCGGTTCTGGCCGATGCGGTAGGCGCGGTCGGTGGCCTGCGCCTCGACGGCCGGGTTCCACCAGCGGTCGTAGTGCACGACGTGCTCCGCGCGCGTGAGGTTCAGCCCGGTGCCCGCCGCCTTCAACGACAGCAGGAAGACGGGGACCTCGCCGTCCTGGAAGCGCCGCACCATTCTCTCCCGCTCGGTGACGGACGTTCCGCCGTGCAGGAACAGCGAGGCCACACCCCGGGAGGCCAGGTGCTGTTCGAGGAGCCGTGCCATCTGCACGTACTGGGTGAAGACCAGCGCACCCGCGCCCTCGGCGAGGATCACGTCGAGGAGCTCGTCGAGGAGTTCCAGCTTCCCCGAACGGCCCGCGACCTTCGGGCGGTCCTCCTTGAGGAACTGCGCCGGGTGGTTGCAGATCTGCTTCAGGCCCGTCAGCAGCTTCACGATCAGGCCGCGCCGCGCCATGCTGTCGGCGCCGGCGATCTCCGCGAGCGCCTCGCGCACCACGGCCTCGTACAGCGCCGTCTGCTCCTGCGTCAGCGACACGGGGTGGTCGGTCTCGGTCTTCGGCGGCAGTTCGGGCGCGATCCCCGGGTCCGACTTGCGGCGCCGCAACAGGAACGGCCGGACGAGCCGCGCCAGCCGCTCCGCCGCGGCCGGATCCTGGCCGCCCTCGACGGCCTGCGCGTAACGCCTGCGGAAGGTGCCGAGCCGGCCCAGCAGCCCAGGGGTCGCCCAGTCGAGGATCGCCCACAGTTCCGACAGGTTGTTCTCCACCGGCGTGCCGGTGAGCGCCACGCGCGCGCGTGCGCCGATGGAGCGCAGCTGCCGGGCGGTCTCCGAGTACGGGTTCTTCACGTGCTGGGCCTCGTCCGCGACGACCATGCCCCACGGCACGGCGGCCAGCCGGCCCGCGTCCAGGCGCATGGTGCCGTAGGTGGTGAGGACGAACTCGCCGTCGGCCAGGTCCGCGAGATCGCGCCGCGCACCGTGGAAGCGCCGTACGGGCGTGCCGGGCGCGAACCGCTCGATCTCCCGCTGCCAGTTGCCCATCAGGGACGTCGGGCAGACCACGAGGGTGGGCCCGGCGGCCGCCGCGTCGGTCTGCCGGTGCAGGTGCAGGGCGATCAGCGTGATCGTCTTGCCGAGGCCCATGTCGTCGGCGAGACAGCAGCCGAGGCCCAGCGACGTCATGCGGGCCAGCCAGTTCAGGCCGCGCCGCTGGTAGTCGCGCAGGGTGGCGGCGAGGGCGGCGGGCTGGTCGACGGGCTCCTGCGCCTCCGGGTCGGCGAGCCGCTCCCTCAGCGCCGCCAGCCATCCCGTGGCCCGTACCTCGACGCGGTGCCCGTCGACCTCCGTCGAACCCGCCAGGGCCGCGGCGAGCGCGTCGACGGGGGTGACCTTGCGGTCCTGTCGCGCGCGGGCGCGCCGGGCCTCCTCGGGGTCGACCAGCACCCACTGGTCGCGCAGCCGCACCAGGGGGCGGTCGGCCTCGGCGAGGCGGTCCAGCTCCTCGCGCGTGAGCCGCCGGTCGCCGAGCGCGAACCACCAGTTGAAGGCGAGCAGCGCGTCCGCCGACAGGAAGGACGGCCCGCCGTCCGAGAAGACCGGCGCCCCGCGGCCCTGCTCGTCGTCGGACGGCCCGACCTCCGCGCGAGCCGTCAGATCACGGGCCAGCTCCTTCGGCCAGTGCACGTCGACACCCGCGCCGGCGAGTGCCCGGGCGCCTGCTCCGAGGAGCTCGGTGACCTCCTCGTCCGCGAGCTCGACCGCATCCGGCACGGCGGCCGACAACAGGGGCGTGAGCGTGGGCCAGGCGCGCGCCGCACCGCGGAGCGCGAGCAGGGCGTCCATCCGCGCGCGCGTGCCGAAGGCGTCACCCGCGGTATCGGCCCACACGTCTGCCGCGTCCGCGACGAGCGCGGGATCGCCGACACTGTGCACCTGGAGCACGGCCCGGAAGACCGGTACCGACTCCTCGGCGGCCACGGGCGACAGACCGCGCACCTCGACGCGCAGCGACAGCCGTACGCCCGCGTCATGACCCGCGGCGACATCGGCGGCCCATGCCCGCAGCTCGGGCGCGCGCACCGGCTCCCGCACCGCGTAGGCAGGGCTGTCCGCCACCAGTGCGGCGGCGGGAGAGCGGGGGAGCGTGTCGGCGACGGCGTCCAGGAACGCCCGCACCAGCCGCTCCGGGTCGGGCAGGCGCGGCGGCTCGGCATCGTTCACCGGCACGGCGTGCGCCTCGGGCGGCATCGCGGCGGCGAGATGACGGACCCGCTCGATGTCCTCCGCGCTCAGCGGACCGGCGCGCCAGGCGTCGTGGTCGGCCTCGGACAGGCCGGGCAGGAGCAGCCCGCGGGACACGAGATGGAGGGCTTCCACGGCGGCCGCGCCCCAGAACACCGCCGCACGGTGCCCGGAAGCGCAGGCACGCGCGCGCGTGAGAAGCGGCAGCGCCTCCCTCACCGGCAACAGGACCGCGGGCACACTCACCAGCTCGACACCATCGCCGTCGCTCTGGGGCACGACGACCGTCAGCTCTTCGCCGCCGCCCGACGGGACGGCCGGGGGAGCCTCGCCGTCGAGACGCCAGAAGGCGATCCTGCCGGTGCGCGCGGGATCGCCGGGCAGGAAAACCGCGCAGCAGCTGGCGAGTTCGGAGATCTCAGGGGACGTGGCCGGGAGAGTCGTCTGCGCAGCGATGACGTATTCCTCAAATTTGACTAGTGGAGACGGAGTCGCCGAATATACATGATTCCCGGGGTTGTGAGGTGCGGTCGGCTTGTGGCTTGCGTCACTATTCAGGTGAGGCGAGGCCCGTTCCCGGAAGGCGCCGGAGACGGGTCTCAGGGACGCGTAAGGGTCCCGTCTCAGGGGCGTCTCAGGGTCGCGGTACGGAACCGCGGGGAGCGCGGGCCCGTTTTCAGGACAGAGAGCGGCAGTGGCCGCGAAGGAGGCGACACCATGTCGAAGAACGCCAAGATCGCCGCAGGGGGTGTGGCGGCCGGGCTCATCCTGTGGATCTGGCTGCCCTGGTGGGCCGCCCTCCTGATAGTGCTCGGAGTCCCGGCCGCCGCTTATCTCACACTGGACCCCTCGCAGCGGCGCAGGCTTCGCCGTGTGACCCGCAAGGAGCTCGGACGCTGAGGGCCTAACCGCGTGCCGGGACCCCGTCGGTCAGAGTGCAGGAGTCGACCACGTCGCCGTCCGCCGGCCTGCTGACCGTCCGGTCGGCGGGCGGCGGGGTGCCTCGCTCCACCCACCCGGTCAGCGCGTCGAACGCCGACCGGAAGCAGGGCAGGATCGGTCGCAGCCGCTCCGGGTACGTGTCGTACAGCCCGTCCACGTGGGTGCCGCCCTCGACCGTGTAGTAGCGGTGCAGCGCGCCTCGACCGCTCGCATCCACCATGCGGGAGTACACGTCGGAGTCGGCCGACTTGGGCAGCAGCGCGTCCAGATCGCCGTGCAACGTGATGAGCGGCCTGCCGATGCGTCCGGTGAGGGCCACCCGGGCCACGGCCCGGTGGACCGACGCGGGGCGCGCCGCGTACGCGTACGCCGCGTCGGCAGGACACGGCGCCAGGATCTGCTCGAGTGACGACCCGGCCGTCGGGCCCGGGCAGGCGGGATCGTACGACGGGTCGAACTCGGCGCGGTAGATCTTCTGCGTCAGGCCCCAGTAGGCCTTCTCGTGGTACGGCCACAGGAACTCGGAACCGCGGGCGAAGCCCGCCGCGTACAGGTCCTCGTCCCGTGCCGCTCCGAGCGTGCGGGCCACCGCCGGGGGCAGGGAGGTGAGCAGGTTGGGACCGTCGGCGGTCCACAGCGCGCCCTCCCAGTCCACGCCGCCGTCGTACAGCTCCGGGTGGTTCTCCAGCTGCCAGCGGGTGAGGTAGCCGCCGTTGGAGATGCCGGCGACGTACGTGCGGCGCGGCGCGTGGCCGTAGCGCTGGGCCACCGCACGCCGGGCCGCCCGGGTGAGTTCGGTGGTCCGCGTGTTCCACTCGGCGACCGCGTCGCCCGGCCGGCTGCCGTCCCGGTAGAAGTCCGCGCCGCTGTTGCCCTTGTCGGTCGCGGCGTACGCGTACCCCTGGGCCAGGACCCGGTCGGAGATCGCCTTGTCCGTGGCGTACTGCTTGCGGGTGCCGGGCGCTCCCGTGACGACGAGGCCGCCGTTCCAGTGGTCCGGCAGCCGGATCACGAACTGCGCGTCGTGCCGCCAGCCGTGCGTGGAGTTGAAGCGTGATGAGTCCGGGAAGTAGCCGTCGATCTGTATCCCGGGGACGCCGGACGGTGTGCGGGTGGCGGCGGCCGTCAGACCTGCCTGGTCGGCCATGTCGGTGTACGGGGTGCCCGCGAGGCCGGTGGTGGTCAGGTCGCCGAGGCAGGCCGTGCGCTGCAGCTCCGCGCCGGGCACGCGCACGCGTTCCAGACGCGCGCAGTGGCCATCCTCCGCCGCCGCGGCGGCCGGGGCCGGCCCGGCGAGCGCGGCCGCCGTCAGGACGGCGGTCGTCAGGAACGGAACACCACGGGGCAGACGCATAGGGGCCTCCAGGGCACTACGGGGAGTCACGGCGCAGAGTTGCGGCGCAGAGTCACGCGGAGAGCCGCGGCAGAGACGCAGCCGCGGGCTGCCCCATGGTGCGGGCCCGCCCCGACCGCATCCATGGGTTGGAACCACATGGAAGGAAGGCCGGGCATAGGGGTTGAAGACAGCCGGGGAGGCGGGGCTTCGCCACTCGGGCGCCGAACGGGCCTCGGAAAGCCTGCGTCAGCTCGGCCGTACGGCCATCTTGTCGAGGGCCTCCAGCAGCCCGGGAAGCTCGGGCCCCCGGCCCACCGGCAGCACCTCTCCGGGTTCCTCGTCGAGCAGGACGAACGCGATGTCGTCCGTTCTGGCCACGAGCGACCAGCCCGGGCCGTCGGCGCGCAGGGTCCGCGCGTCTCCCGGTGCGAACGACGACCGGACCCGGCCGAGCGGCGGGGGAGTGTCGACATAGGCCCGGGCCTCCGCGAGCACCCGCCGGACCCCGCTGTGCCCCGTGGCCCCGCGCCCGGCCCCGGCGGCCGCCTCCGCACCTGCCTTGGTGCTCTGCTCCCCACTCGCCTCGGCGCCCTGCTCCGTACTCGCCTCGGTGCTCTCCTGCGCACCGGCCTCGGCGCTCTCCTGCCCACCGGCCTCCGGGTGCTCCTGTGCGCCCGCTGCCGAGTCCTCCTCCGCACCTGCCGCCACGCTCCCGCCCGAGCTCTCGGCGGAGCCGGAGCCGTCGTCCGGCAGCGGGAAGTCCGCGTCGTCGACCTGCTCCCGCCACTGGGCCCACTGCACGGCGATCTCGTCGGCCCCCAGACGCCGCTGCGCGGGCCCCCACACCGTGGTGTCCGGCGGCGACAGCGCAGGCCGGTCGGCGGACTCGGGACCGGGGTCGTGGGGCGCGGGGACACCCGGAGCCGCCACGGCCACCGCAAGGGGCCAGCCGGGCAACGCGGCGACGACCGTGCGCTCGTCCGGCGACAGGTCGTACTCCATGCCGCAGTCCCAGGACGCGATGGCGACGGCGACCAGCGAGACGTCGTCGATGACGACGGTCCACCGGGCGCCCTCCCCGTCCTGGCCGAGCACCAGCCCGTAACCGTCGGCCAGCGGCGGGAGGCCGAGCGCCGCGCACGCCTCCGGATAGTCGTCGCCCAGCACGCTCGGGAACTTCGCCGGTGTCAGCAGCACCGCCGTGAGCACATAGAGCGCATCGTCCGCGGCGGCGACGGCGTCCTCGTCCGTCCCGGCCATCCCAGCCTCCCCATCGCTTCGTCCAACGGCGCGCACCCTAGTGCGACCGGAAGGCGGTTGTCACGACTCCTCCTGCCACGGCCGAGCTGCAGTTTTCCGACGGGACGGGACGAAATCGACCACCGGTGAGAGCAGCGCGCGTCACACCGCCGGAAGCCCGAGGAGCACCCGGGCCACGTCCTGCGGCGACTCGTCGCGTTCACGCGCGAGCGCGATCACGGCCCGGCACGCCAGCTCGTTCACCCCGAACGACAGCGCCTCCGGCGACACCCAGCCCGCCGCCTCGTCCATCCGCTCCTGGTCGTCCTCCGCACACGCCGAGACGTAGGTGGCGGCGGCCTCGAAGAGATTGTGCGAGCGTGCCTCCCGCCCCGGCCTTCCCTCCGCCTTCCCCTCCGCCCGCCGGCCGGCGGAGAATCTGCCCCAAGCCTCACGGATCCTGCCGAACAAGGTGACCACGTTCCCCCCTGAGGTTGCCATGGCTGATCGTCCATCTCCTGCTACTCAACGTAGAGTTGAAGCTTCGACGGCAGAAGGGGACGGCCACGGTGAAGCGCTTCGAACGGCTGGAACAGATCCGGCGGATGGACCCCTACCGGGACGCTTCGGAGATCTATCGGCTCGCATCGGCCTACGAGTTCCCGTGGGACTTCACCCGCGCTCTGGAGCTGGCCCTCTACCGCACCTACGCCGTCCCGAGCATCGGCCGACTGCTGGCGGAAACGGGGGAGCTCACGGACCGGACGCAGAAGCGGTACGACGACACGGTGCTGCTCCTCGACGCCGTCGTCGAGCACGGTTTCGGCAGTGAGCAGGGCCGCACGGCGATCCGCCGCGTCAACCGGATGCACCGCAGCTACGACATCGGAAACGACGACATGCGGTACGTCCTCTGCACGTTCGTCGTGATGCCCAAGCGCTGGATCGACGCCTACGGCTGGCGCAGGATGTCCCGCCACGAGACCATCGCCTGCGCCGTCCACTACCGCACGCTGGGACGGCACATGGGCATCAGGGACATCCCGGAGTCCTACGAGGAGTTCGAAGCCTGTCTCGATGCCTACGAGGAGGCCCACTTGGGCTGGGACGAGGGCGCGCGGCGGGTCTCCGACGCCACGCTCGGCCTCATGACCTCCTGGTACCCGCGCCCGCTGGCCCCCCTGTTGCGCACCGCCACGCTCGCCCTGCTCGACGATCACCTCCTGCGGGCCTTCCGCTACGCCCCGCCGAGTCCCGCGACCCGTGCGATCGTGCGCCGCGCGGTACGGCTGCGCGGACGCGCGGTCCGACTGCTGCCCCCGCGGAGCGCCCCGCACCACGCCCGGCAGAACTGGGAGGTCAAGGGCTACCCGAACGGCTACCGGCTGGAGGACCTGGGCACCCGCCCGGTTCCCGGCGTACGGGGCTGCCCTGTGCGGCACGTCGACCTCTCGGCCCACGACTGAACCGGTCGTGCCACCGCGGAGCGCCGGCCCCCTGCGGCGGCGGCCGTCACGGGACAGGGCCGACCGGATCAGCCCTCCCGGACTGCCAGGGCCAGGAACCGGGCGTCCTCGTCGACGTACGACGTCATGCGCCATCCGGAACCGGCCAGCAGCGGGCGCAGGTTGGGCTCGGCACGCAGGTCGTCGGGGGTGATCCGCCGCCCCTGCCGGGCCGCCAGCGCCGCCCTTCCGATCGGGTGGAACAGCGCCAGCACACCACCGGGACGCACGACGCGCGCCAACTCCCGCAGGTTTCCGGCGGGGTCCGGCAGATGTGCGACGAGGCCCGCCGCGAACACGGCGTCGAGCGAGCGCGAACGCAGCGGCAACGCGGTGACGTCGGCCAGCAGCAGCCGTCCGTCACGGTCCCTGCCGGCGCGTACGGCGGCCTGGAGCATGGCAGGCGTCAGATCCGCCCCCACGACCACTCCCGAAGGCCCTACGGCCGCCCGCAGCGGCGGCAGGGCGCGTCCGGTGCCGCAGCCCGCGTCGAGCACGCGGTCCCCCGGGCGCAGACCGAGCTCGGCGACCGCCGCCGCGTAGGCGGGTGCGTCGTCGGGGAACCGGCTGTCCCAGTCGGCGGCACGGGCGGTGAAGAATTCCTGGACGTGTGTGTGGTCGTCGCTCATGTTCCGCATGATCCCTCACCGGCACGGATGACACCTCAGCGCACACGTTCGAGCGGGACGCGATCGTTCCAGCACATCTCTCCGTCATATCCCAGCACCTTTCGAAATGCGCCCCTGTTGTGCGCCCCTGCCCGGACTAGCGTCCCGGGGCCATGGGACACCTGGACCACGCCGCTCTGGGCTGGCTGACCCCCGTGCTGTCGTACGCGATGGCCTGTACGGGCGCCGCCCTCGGACTGCGCTGCACCGTGCGCGCCCTCGGTGCCACCGGACGCTCGCGCCGCAACTGGCTCCTGACCGCGGCATCCGCGATCGGGACGGGCATCTGGACGATGCACTTCGTCGCCATGCTCGGTTTCCGGGTCAGCGGCACCGACATCCGCTACGACGTGCCGCTCACCGTCCTGAGCCTGTTCGTCGCCATGCTCGTCGTCTGCGCCGGCGTCTTCGCGGTCGGCTACGGCCGTGACCGCGGCCGGGCGCTCCTGCTCGGCGGACTCACCACCGGCCTCGGCGTCGCGAGCATGCACTACCTCGGCATGGCGGCCGTGCGGCTGCACGGCGACGTGAGCTACGACCCGGCGCTCGTCGGACTCTCCGTCCTCATCGCCGTCGCCGCCGCCACGGCGGCCCTGTGGGCGGCGCTCAACATCAAGTCGCCGGTCGCGGTCACCCTCGCCTCACTGATCATGGGGGCGGCGGTGAGCAGCATGCACTACACCGGAATGTTCGCGGTGGGCGTGCGCGTCGAGCCGTCCGGCGACGCCCTGCCCGGGGCCACGGCGATGCAGTTCATCTTCCCCCTCGCCGTCGGCCTCGGGTCCTACCTGTTCCTGACCTCGGCCTTCGTCGCGCTGTCGCCGACGGCAGGGGAACGCGAGGCGTCCGCCTCCGCCCAGCAGCCCGTCGAGGGCGCTACCCGCTAGCGGCGGACCGGGCTTCGACGGTCCGGACGCAACCCCCGGACCAGTACCCAGCGAGGAGGCCATGCCTACACCCCGTACGACCCACGCCACAGGCGCCGAGGCGCCGTCCCCGCCACCTGTGCGCGGCCGACGGGCGCACGCCGGACCACCGGCCGACGAGGGCCCGTCGGAGGCCATGGACGCGGCACCGGACCAGGCGCCCACGCGCGCGTGGCGCCGACGTGTCCGGCCCCGCACCGTACGCGCCAAGATCGTCTGCCTGCTGATGGTGCCGGTCGTCTCCCTTCTGGCCCTGTGGGCGTACGCCACCGTCACCACCGCCCAGGACATCTCAGGGCTGCGGCAGGTGCAGCGCGTGGACACCCAGGTCCGGTCTCCCCTGAGCGCCGCCGTCGCCGCGCTGCAGGCAGAGCGCGCGGCCGCGGTGCGCCACGCCACCGACCCGTCGGCGGTGCCGCGCGGCGACTACAAGGAGCTCTCCTCCCGAACGGACGAGGCCGTACGGAAACTGCGGCTCGGAGAGCGCAACACCGTCGCCGACAGCGAGGAAATGCCCGCCGGAGTGGCCCGGCGGCTGGAGCAGTTCGTCAGCGGCGTCGAGCGGCTGGGTCCCCTGCGCAGCGCCGTGCTCGACCGCCGAACGGGCTGGGAGGAGACGTACAGGCAGTACACGACGACCATCTCGGCGGCCTTCGGGGTGGGCGGTGCGCTGAGCGGCATCCAGGACGCCGGTCCGGGTTCCGACGCGCGCGTGCTGGTCGAATTCTCACGGGCGGGCGAGGCGCTGGCCCAGGAGGACGCGGTCCTCGCCGCCGCCCGCCTCGACGGAGGGCTCGACGGTGAGCGGCTGCGGCTGTTCACCGGGGCGGTCGCCACACGCCGCACCCTCACCGAGTCGGCCGTGGCCGACCTGGGCGGACCGGAACGAGCCGCCTGGCAGGCCCTTGCCGCCGACGGCGACTACGCGACCCTGAGCGCCGCCGAGGACAAGTTGCTCTCCGGTGGCCCGGGAGCACGGAACCTCGACACCGCGGCACCCCGGGCCGCCTGGGACCGGGCGCACGCGCGCGTACAGGACGGCATGCGGTCGATCGAACAGGACGCCGGGCGAGGAGTCGCGGACCGGGCCGATCCCTTCACCCGGGGCGTGCTCACCCCGGCCGGGGCCGCAGTCCTCCTCGGCCTCGTCGCGGTCGCCGCCTCGCTCGTCATCTCCGTCCGCATCGGGCGCGGCCTCGTCGTCGAGCTGATCAGCCTGCGCAACAGCGCACTGGAGATCGCCCGGCGCAAACTCCCCGAGGCCATGCGGAGGCTGCGTGCGGGCGAGGAGATCGACATCCGCTCCGAGGCCCCGCCCAAGGCGCCCGCCGAGGACGAGACCGGCCAGGTGGCGGAGGCACTGGGCACCGTGCACCGCGCCGCGCTGCGCGCCGCCGTGGAACGCGCCGAGCTCGCCAGCGGCATCTCCGGAGTCTTCGTCAACCTCGCCCGCCGAAGCCAGATCCTCGTCCACCGCCAGCTGAGCCTCCTGGACAGCATGGAACGCCGCTCCGACGATCCGAACGAGCTGAGCGACCTCTTCCGCCTGGACCACCTCACCACCCGGATGCGGCGCCACGCCGAGAGCCTGATCATCCTCTCCGGCGCGGCACCCGGACGGGCCTGGCGCATGCCGGTCTCCCTGACGAACGTGGTCCGGGCGGCCGTCTCCGAAGTCGAGGACTACGCGCGCGTGGAGGTGCGTCAGCTTCCCGAGGCCTCCGTCACCGGGGCCGCCGTCGCCGACCTCACCCACCTCCTGGCCGAGATCATCGAGAACGCCGCCCAGTTCTCGCCGCCCCACACGCGCGTGCGCGTCACCGGTGAGCCCGTCGGCAACGGCTACGCGGTCGAAGTGGAGGACCGCGGGCTCGGCATGGGCAGGGAGACGCTGGCCGAGGCCAACCGCCGCATCGCCCAGTCCGAGGCGCTCGACCTGTTCGACAGCGACCGGCTCGGTCTGTTCGTGGTGAGCCGGCTCGCGGCCCGGCACGGCATCAAGGTGCACCTGCGGACCTCGCCCTACGGCGGCACCACCGCCGTCGTCCTCCTGCCCACCGCCCTTCTGCACGGTGGTGCTGCGGACCGCGCCACCGGTGAGGCGCAGGAGACACCAGGGACCGAGGAGGCGGTGTACGCGCGCGTGCCGGATCCCGTCCCGCGCCAGGAGACCGTCGCGGCGGCGGCCAACCGGCCGGCTCTGGTGGCACCCGTCCCTGCCGCGGCGGAGAACACCGCGCCGAGCCCACCCCCAGGAGTCCCCGCCTTGCGACTGCACCGGCCCCAGGACGGCTCCCCGGACTCCGACGACCTGCCCCGACGGGTGCGGCAGGCCAGCCTCGCCCCTCAACTACGCGACGGGCGACCCGCGGAGCCCGCCCCCCCTCCGCCCCGCGGCGACGACGACCGCACCCCCGAGCTCGTACGGGACCGCATGGCGGCGTACAGAGACGGCTGGACGCGCGGTGGCGGCAGGCACCCCGGCCGCACGACCCCGCCCGCGCCGACGGCCGGCGGCAACAGCAGCGAAGGAGACCCCGCATGATCCAGGACCCGAGCATGAAGGCCGCCCAGCGGTCCGGCGAACTCGACTGGCTGCTGGACGACCTGGTCGTGCGCGTCGGCGAAGTACGGCACGCCGTGGTGCTGTCGAACGACGGACTCGCGGTGGGCGCGTCGACCGGCCTCGGCCGCGAGGACGCCGAGCACCTGGCCGCGGTCGCCTCCGGATTCCACAGCCTGGCCAAGGGCGCGGGCCGGCACTTCGGCGCCGGGGGCGTGCGCCAGACCATGGTGGAGATGGACGAGGGATTCCTGTTCGTGGCCGCCGCGGGCGACGGCTCCTGCCTCGCCGTCCTCACCGCCGTGACGGCCGACATCGGCCTGGTGGCCTACGAGATGGCACGGCTGGTCAGACGCGTCGGGGAGCACCTCCACACGCCGCCGCGCGCCGCCGCGCGCCCGCCGGCCGCCGGATGACCCGGGAGGGCGGTCCGCACAGATGACCGAGGACATGACGGGCGGCCCGGACCGGCTGGGCAGCCAGTGGTACGACAGCGAGGCCGGTCCGCTGGTCCGCCCGTACGCGATGACGGGTGGACGCACCCGGTCCGGCCCCGCCGGAGTGCGATTCGACCTCATCTCCCTCGTCACGCTGGACCCCGGCGCACCCGGTGCCGACGAGGCCGCGCTGGGACCGGAACACCGGACCCTGATCGACCTGTGCCGCACGGAGACCCAGTCGGTCGCCGAACTCGCGGCGGGCGCCGACCTTCCGGTGGGCGTCGTCAGGGTGCTCCTGGGCGACCTGGTCGAACTCGGCTCCGTCACCGTCAGCCGCCCCGTACCGCCCGCACAGCTGCCCGACGAACGGATCCTGCGCGAAGTGATCGACGGACTGCGCGCGCTGTAGAGGAGGAGGGGAGCAGACAAGACGCCATGTCAGAGATGAACGTTCATGACCGACCGGGCACCCGCCGGGCCCGCTCGCGCACGGTTGAAGGACATCCGCGCGCAGCTGATCGCCCCGATCGAGCACAAAGCGGTCGAACCCCGCGACGGCGTTTGGCAGTTGTCATCATGCAGGCTTCGCGCACGTGCTTCGACGCCCCGCGCGCAGACACCGTGTTCCCGCGGCACGTACGCACGGACGCCGGCCGATGCCCGCACTCCCGAGAGAAGTGATCGATGGTCACCGAGCACTCCGCAGCCACGGACGGCGAGACAGCCGCACTGGCGCTGAAGATCCTGGTCGCCGGAGGGTTCGGCGTGGGAAAGACCACCCTGGTGGGCGCGGTCAGTGAGATCAGGCCGCTGCGCACGGAGGAGCTGCTCAGCGAAGCCGGGCAGTCGGTGGACGATCTCGACGGCGTCGACCAGAAGGTCACCACGACCGTCGCCATGGACTTCGGGCGCATCACCATCCGGTCCGGACTCTCCCTCTACCTCTTCGGCACGCCGGGCCAGGACCGCTTCTGGTTCCTGTGGGACGAGCTGTCACAGGGAGCCCTCGGAGCCGTCGTCCTCGCGGACACGCGGCGCCTGGAGGACTGCTTCCCGGCGGTGGACTACTTCGAGCACCGGCGCATCCCGTTCGTGGTCGCCGTCAACTGCTTCGCGGGCGCACGCCGCTATGGCCCCGAGGACGTCTCGCGCGCCCTCGACCTCGACTCGGGAACGCCCGTGGTGCTGTGCGACGCACGGGAGCGCGACTCGGGCAAGGAGGTGCTGATCCGGCTCGTCGAGTACGCCGGGCGGATGCACACCGCCCGGCTGCTCGACTCCGTGGGCTGACCGGACCGCTCCGCCTCGCGGAGCCGTGCTCAGTCCGCCACGGCCTTCTGCGCCAGGACCTTGTCCACCGTGACACGGACGAGGAGTTCGCCGGGAACGCCGTTGCGGGCCCCGAACTCCTCGGCGCGTTCCTCACCCATGTACCGGGCGCCGATGCGCGCGGCCCAGTGCCGCAGATCGTCCAGGTCCTCCGAGATCCGGGCGCGGCCCTGGAGCACGACGTAGTCGAAGGGCGGCCGGTCGTCGTCCACGCACAGGGCGACCCGCCCGTCACGGGCCAGGTTGCGCCCCTTCACGGTTTCCTTGCCGGTGTTGAACACCACCTCGTCCCCGTCCAGCAGGAACCAGATCGGTGCCACGTGCGGACTGCCGTCCGCGCGGACGGTCGAGAGCTTTCCCGTGCGGGTGCCGTACGAGACGAACGCCCGCCACTCCTCATCGTTCATCTTCTGTGCCATGACCCCATCCTCCTTGCCCGGAGCCCGGGGGTGGGGAAGGCTGGCTGGCAGATCCCCCGGCCAGGGGGAGACAACGCACGGGGACGACACGGGGAGAACGGAACATGGCGCAGAAGCAGGGACTTGGCTGGCTGCTGGACGACCTGACCGAACGCGTCGAACATGTGCGGCACGCGTTGGTCCTGTCCAACGACGGACTGGTGACGGGAGCGAGTACCGGGCTGCGGCGCGAGGACGCGGAGCACCTGGCCGCCGTCTCGTCCGGACTGCACAGCCTGGCCAAGGGCTCGGGCCGCCACTTCGGCGCCGGACAGGTCCGCCAGACGATGGTCGAGTTCGACGACGCCGTGCTGTTCGTGACCGCGGCGGGCTCGGGCAGCTGTCTGTGCGTGCTCAGCGGCGCGGATGCCGACATCGGTCAGATCGCCTACGAGATGACCCTGCTCGTCAACCGGGTCGGCGAACACCTCGACGTCGATGCGCGGCAGCCGGACCGGACCTCGTCCATAGATCTCTGACCTGGGGATTCATGGCCCCGTGGGGTTGGCCGCGGAGTTATCCACAGGTCTGCCACGGATGCCGCGGAAGCGGCTACGGTCTTGTGTCAGGCGGGCGCGGACAGCGCCGGCCCGCACACTCCACGGGGGAGACGTCATGTCCGGCAACTTCATCACGCACCAGACCGAGCGCGGAGCCACGCACCGGGCCGCGGACGGGACCGGGCGGATCACCGCCCTGCACGACCCGCCGGTCGCGCCGAGCCGTGCGGCACGGGAACTGGGCCTGAGGCGCAGCGAGTTCGACATCGCGGTGTACCTCGGACGCATCCGCACCGTACGCGACGAAGGGGGAGGCGGCCGACGCGTCGCCCGGTCCGAGATCGAGCGGATCCGCGCGCAGGAGGGATTCCCCCAGGCACTGCGCGACAGTGCGCGGACCGTGGGCACGACGGAGGGCGCGGCCCTCATGGGGGTGACGAAGGACCGCTTCACCCGCCTCGCACGACTCGGGCTGCTGGTCCCGGTGAATTTCTACCTCAACCGGTACAGGGCCGTCGTCTGGATGTACCTGGCCGAAGAGATCGAGCGGTTCGCGGCCGACGTCGCAAACGCACCGCTGCTCAAGGGCCGTACCCCCGAGGGACTGCGGGACCAGCTGAAGGAGGGACTCGACCTGCGCGCCCGCAACTGGCGGGGCCGGTACCTGGGTTTCCTGCTCGGCCAGGCCGAGGACCCCTGGGCCCGCGCCGCGGCCGTGGCGTCGCTGCTCGATCCGGTAGAGGTCTCGGAGGTCGTCAGGGACCCGTACGAGCGGTCTCACCTCGGCAGGTTCCGCCCGGCCTCACCGTCCCACGGCTCGCCGGGCTCACCGGCCGCGCAGATCGCCGAGGAGATCATGACGGCGGCCGAACCGGACGAGACCGCCCGGCTCCGACGGGAACTGGCCCGCGAGCTGGACACCGCCCGAGAGCAGCGTCCGGCGCCACGGCCGGCCCCCAGGCCACGTGATCACCTCGCCGTGCCGCGCTCGGCTCAGAGGACGCGCGAACACGGGCGGGTGCCGCACCCCGCCGCTGCACGGGAGCCGGGCCCCGCACCGTACTCGGCCCGTCGACCGGCAGCGGCCACGTCCGGCCCGGCGCCGGAGAGGCCGCGGCCCAAGGAGCCCCGGCGCCCGCGCGGCCTGCTGAGCCGGCTGCGGCGCAGAGGCTCGTGACCTACAGAGCCCGGAACAGCCCTTCCTGGACGACGGACACCAGCAGGCGCCCCTCCACGTCGTAGATGCGTCCACGGGCCAGCCCCCGTCCGCCGGTCGCGATCGGTGACTCCTGGTCGTACAGGAACCACTCGTCCGCGCGGAACGGCCGGTGGAACCACATGGCGTGGTCCAGCGACGCCATGTCGAACCCCCGTGGCCCCCACAGGGGCTCCACCGGGATCCGCACGGCGTCCAGAAGGGTCATGTCGCTGGCGTAGGTGAGGGCACAGGTGTGCACGAGCGGGTCGTCGCCGAGCGGTCCCACCGCGCGCATCCACACGGCGCTGCGCGGCTCGGCGTCCGCGACGTCCTCGGCGCTCCAGCGCAGCCGGTCGACATAGCGGATGTCGAAGGGCTGGCGGCGTGCCATCCGCTCCAACTGCTCGGGCAGCGCGCCCAGGTGCTCCCTCACCTCGTCGGCGACCGTCGGCAGGGACTCGGGGGCCGGGACCTTGCGGGCCGGCGGCAGCTGGTGCTCGAAGCTCCCCTGTTCAGGCTTGTGAAAGGAGGCGGTGAGATTGAAGATCGTGCGGCCCTGCTGCACGGCGGTGACCCGGCGGGTGGTGAACGACCGCCCGTCCCGGACCCGTTCGACCTGGTACACGATCGGCACTCCCGGGCGGCCGGGGCGCAGGAAGTACGCGTGCAGCGAGTGCACCGGGCGGTCGCCCTCCGTGGTGCGGCCCGCGGCCACCAGCGCCTGTCCGGCCACCTGGCCGCCGAACACCCGCTGGAGTGACTCCTCGGGGCTGCGGCCACGGAAGATGTTGACCTCGATCTGCTCCAGGTCGAGCAGGTCGACGAGGCTCTCGGCCGGGTTCGTCATCGGTGGGATTCTCCTGTGTTCACAGCTGGCCGACATCGGTCACGCGGACGACCGCCCGGCCCTCGGCGTCCGAGGCCGCGAGGTCGACCTCGGCGCTGATGCCCCAGTCGTGGTCGCCGTTGGGGTCGTCGAAGATCTGGCGGACGCGCCACAGACCGTTCTGCGGCTCCTCCTCGATCACCAGCAGCTTGGGACCGCGGGCGTCGGGGCCGGTGCCGAGGTCGTCGTACTCGTCCCAGTACTTGTCCATCGCCTCGCCCCAGGCATCGGCGTTCCAGCCGGTGTCGGCGTCCATCTCGCCGAGCTCGTCGACCTGGTCCAGAGCGGCGAGTTCGACACGGCGAAACAGGGCGTTGCGGACGAGGACGCGGAAGGCTCGCGCGTTGGTGGTGACCGGCCGCACCTGGTCGGCCTTCTCCTGCGCCTCCTCGGCGGTCATCTCCTCCGGGTTGGCGAGCTGCTCCCACTCGTCGAGCAGGCTGGAGTCGACCTGGCGCACCATCTCACCGAGCCACTCGATCAGGTCCTGGAGGTCGTCGGACTTCAGGTCGTCCGGGATGTTGTGGTCCAGGGCCTTGTAGGCGCCGGCGAGGTAGCGCAGCACGATGCCCTCGGTGCGGGCCAGCTCGTAGAAGGAGACCAGTTCCGTGAAGGTCAGCGCCCGCTCGTACATGTCCCGGATCACCGACTTCGGCGACAGCGGGTGGTCGCCGACCCAGGGGTGGCTCCGGCGGTAGGTGTCGTACGCGTGGAAGAGCAGTTCCTCCAGAGGCTTCGGGTACGTGATGTCCTGGAGACGCTCCATGCGCTCCTCGTACTCGACGCCGTCCGCCTTCATGGCGGCCACGGCCTCGCCGCGAGCCTTGTTCTGCTGGGCTGCCAGGATCTGCCGGGGGTCGTCCAGGGTGGACTCCACGACGGACACCATGTCCAGCGCGTACGACGGCGACTCCGGGTCGAGCAGTTCGAACGCGGCCAGGGCGAAGGTGGACAGCGGCTGGTTCAGCGCGAAGTCCTGCTGCAGGTCCACCGTGAGCCGGACGATCCGGCCCTCGGCGTCCGGCGTGTCGAGTTTCTCGACGATGCCGCCGTCGAGCAGCGAGCGGTAGATGGCGATCGCCCGCCGGATGTGGCGCAGCTGCTGCACCCGCGGCTCGTGGTTGTCCTCCAGCAGGTGCCGCATCGCGGTGAAGGCGTTGCCGGGACGGGCGATCACCGACAGCAGCATGGTGTGGGTCACCCGGAAGCGGGAGGTCAGCGGCTCCGGCTCGGAGGCGATGAGCTTCTCGAAGGTGTTCTCCGTCCAGGCCACGAAGCCCTCGGGCGCCTTCTTGCGGACGACCTTCCGGCGCTTCTTCGGGTC
The DNA here is from genome assembly GCF_014534645.1 of Streptomyces griseicoloratus. GTDB lineage: Bacteria > Actinomycetota > Actinomycetes > Streptomycetales > Streptomycetaceae > Streptomyces > Streptomyces griseicoloratus. Next base: position 86,246 of record NZ_JACVQF010000199.1, on the reverse strand, counting down.
GTCACCGGCCTTGGCGAGCGCCTTCTCGTTCTCGATGACGTGCTCGGGGGCCTGGGCGACGACGAAGCCCTCCGTGTCGAAGCCCGCCCGCCCGGCCCGCCCGGCGATCTGGTGGAACTCCCGGGCCCGCAGCGTGCGGACACGATTGCCGTCGTACTTGGTCAGCGCCGTGAACAGCACGGTACGGATCGGGACGTTGACACCCACACCGAGCGTGTCGGTACCGCAGATCACCTTCAGCAGACCGGCCTGCGCGAGTTTCTCCACCAGACGCCGGTACTTGGGCAGCATGCCGGCGTGGTGCACACCGATGCCGTGCCGGACGTAGCGGGAGAGGTTGCGGCCGAACTTCGTCGTGAAGCGGAAGTTGCCGATCAGCTCGGCGATCTTGTCCTTCTCCTCCCGCGTGCACATGTTGATGCTCATCAGCGCCTGTGCGCGCTCGACGGCCTGCGCCTGCGTGAAGTGCACGATGTAGACGGGCGCCTGCCGCGCCTCCAGGAGGTCCGTGAGCGTCTCGGTGAGCGGCGTGTAGCGGTACTCGTAGGAGAGCGGCACGGGACGGGTGGCCGAGCGGATCACCGCCGTGGGACGGCCGGTGCGGCGCGTGAGGTCCTTCTCGAAGAACGAGACGTCACCGAGCGTGGCCGACATCAGGACGAACTGCGCCTGCGGCAGTTCCAGCAGGGGAATCTGCCAGGCCCAGCCGCGATCCGGTTCCGCGTAGAAGTGGAACTCGTCCATCACGACCTGGCCGATGTCCGCGTCCTTGCCGTCACGCAGCGCGATCGACGCCAGCACCTCGGCGGTGCAGCAGATCACGGGGGCGTCGGCGTTCACGGACGCGTCGCCCGTCAGCATGCCGACGTTCTCCGTACCGAACAGCTTGCACAGCTCGAAGAACTTCTCCGACACCAGCGCCTTGATCGGAGCCGTGTAGAAGGTGACCTCGTCCCGGGCCAGCGCGGCGAAGTGGGCACCTGCCGCGATCATGCTCTTGCCGGAACCGGTGGGCGTCGACACGATCACGTTCGCGCCGGACACCACCTCGATCAGCGCCTCCTCCTGGTGGGGGTAGAGCGTGAGACCGCGCTCCTGGGCCCACGACTCGAAGGCTTCGTAGAGGGCGTCGGGGTCGGCGGTCGGCGGCAGCTGATCGATGAGGGTCACGCCCCCATCTTGCCTGGCCCGAGCCGCGATGCGGGAATCGGATGCCCGCACGAAGATCGCGAACGCTACGCTGGGTCGCCGACTGCGCGTCAGCGGACCCGGTCAACTGGACAGCGGCACATGAGGAATGGGGCGGGCAACGGCGATGATGGGACCAGCACACTCACTGTCGGGCGCCGCTGCCTGGCTCGGCGTAGGAGCGGCCACGGCCGCCGCCGGGCACCCGATGCCCTGGCCCGTCCTGCTCGCCGGAGCCCTCATCTGCGCCGGGGCCGCGCTCGCCCCGGACCTCGACCACAAGGCCGCCACCATCTCCCGGGCCTTCGGACCCGTCTCGCGGGGGCTGTGCGAGATCGTCGACAAGCTGTCGTACGCCGTCTACAAGGCCACCAAGAAGCAGGGCGACCCACGCCGCTCCGGCGGCCATCGCACGCTGACGCACACCTGGCTGTGGGCGGTCCTGATCGGCGCGGGCACCTCGGTCCTGGCCATCACGGGCGGGCGCTGGGCGGTGCTGGCGATCCTCTTCGTGCACATGGTGCTCGCCATCGAGGGACTGCTGTGGCGGGCGGCCCGCGGCTCCAGCAGCGACGTCCTCGTCTGGTTGCTGGCCGCGACCAGCGCGTGGATCCTCGCCGGGATCCTGGACAAGCCGGACGGAGGCTCGGACTGGCTGTTCACCGCGCCCGGCCAGGAGTACCTGTGGCTCGGGCTGCCGATAGTGCTCGGCGCGCTGGTGCACGACATCGGGGACGCGCTGACCGTCTCGGGCTGCCCCATACTGTGGCCGATACCGGTGGGCCGCAAGCGCTGGTACCCCATCGGCCCGCCGAAGGGCATGCGGTTCCGGGCCGGCAGCTGGGTGGAGCTGAAGGTGCTGATGCCGGCGTTCATGGTGCTCGGCGGAGTGGGCGGCGCGGCCGCACTCAACGTCATCTGACCAGGCCGGCTCTTTCAGCCCGTCCCGCCGGCGCTCTGCCCCTCGCCGCCGCCGTAGCGGCGCTCGAAGCGGGCGACGCGTCCCTCCGAGTCCACCGTCCGCGCCTTGCCCGTGTAGAACGGGTGGCTCTCCGAGGAGATCTCCACGTCCACCACCGGGTAGGTCTCGCCGTCGTCCCACGCGATCGTCTGGTCGCTGGTCGCGGTGGACCGGGTGAGGAAGGCGTAACCGGCGGCGCGGTCGCGGAAGACCACGGGGTGGTAGTCCGGGTGCTTGTCCTGCTGCATGACTGCTCCTCGTACGGCACGGGTCGGGGTGACGGCTCACGAACGGCGCGGCCGGCGGGGGCGAAGCGGTCAGCGAGGCAAGGAGTCCTCGTCGACGATGTGCACCGCCGCCTCCTCGGCGGAGGCCGCCGCACCGTCGATGCCCACGTCCGTGGCGACCAGCGCGGGTTCGTCGTCCTCGTGGGCCCCTTCGTCGGGGGCCACGAGCCGGCCGGAGCGGGCCGCCCCGACCTCGTTGTCCAACAGCTCGCCGTCGGTCCCCTGGGCATCGCCCAGGCCGTCGCCGTCGGGCGCGAGAGTGTCCGGCTGCTCCTCGGCGAGCCGCTGGTCCAGCGTTTCGCCGCGGTGGCGTTCCCCGGCCGTCACGCCGGTGTGCTCCACCGCCCAGGGCCGCTCGGGCGGGGACCAGCCGCGGTCGAGGGGGTCGTCGACACCGTCGTACTCCAGGGTGTCCTCCGCGTCGAGCAGCCCGGTGTCTTCCCTCTGCTCGGAACCGTCGGGCTGGTAGACGTCATCTCCCCATCCGTCGGCGCTGTTCACGGGTACCTCCTGGGGGTGGGGACGGGCCCCTTCTCGCCGTGGGTCGCGGCGGGTCGCCGCTGCACGGGGCACAGGCGTCGCCCGTCGCCGTACGGCGCGCCGTGCGGGCGCTCCCCGAGCCGGTGCCTCCTCCCAGACTTCCACCCCCGTTCGGGAGCACGCAACGGCACGGGCCCGTGCTGGGGACCGGGTACCCCCGGTCCGCCCCCGCAGACCGGCGGCGGGACGTGCCCGAGTCCGGTCCCTGACCGTCCGGGGGTGGGTCGTTACCGTCCGTATCCGGCCTTCCTCGATCGCAGGAGTCAGTCGGCCAGTGGTGTTCTGGGCCGGGCGCTGGGCTGTCCGGGCTGGGCCATGGAGCGTCTGGGCGGGGGCCCGGGGTGCCTGGACCGGGCGTGTGGCGTTCCGGGCTCGGCGGGCTCGTCCCTCGGCCGTCCGAGCCGGGGCCTGAGCAGCCCGGCCCCGGCACGACCAAGCCCGCTCGCCTCCCCGAGCCCGTACGTTTCACCGGGCCGGCCCCCGCGCGCCCGAGCCCGCCCCCGACGGTGCAAGGCAGCCTGGCCGGGAGCCAGCACCTTCACGAGCCGGAGCGGGGCGCTTCGGTCAGCCGTGCCAGGACCGCCAGAGGGCCGCGTAGGCGCCGTCCGCCGCGACCAGCTCGTCGTGACTGCCCAGCTCGCTGATCCGGCCGTTCTCGACGACGGCGATGACGTCGGCGTCGTGGGCGGTGTGCAGCCGGTGGGCGATGGCGATCACGGTACGGCCGTCCAGGACGCGGGCCAGGGACCGTTCGAGGTGGCGTGCCGCCCGCGGGTCGAGCAGGGACGTGGCCTCGTCCAGCACCAGGGTGTGCGGGTCGGCCAGCACCAGCCGGGCCAGCGCGATCTGCTGGGCCTGCGCCGGGGTGAGCGCGAAGCCGCCCGAACCGACCTCGGTGTCCAGCCCTTCGTCGAGGCCACGGGCCCAGTCATCGGCGTCGACCGCGCCCAGCGCCGCCCACAGCTCGGCATCCGTGGCACCGCTGCGGGCCAGGCGCAGGTTGTCGCGCAGGGAGCCCACGAAGACGTGGTGCTCCTGGTTGACCAGGGCCACGTGCGAGCGGACCCGCTCGGCGGACATCCGGGAGAGTTCCGCGCCGCCCAGGGTGATCCGGCCGTCGCGGGGGCCGTAGATGCCGGCGAGCAGTCTGCCCAGTGTGGACTTGCCGGCGCCGGAGGGACCCACCAGCGCGAGCCTCGTGCCCGGGGCGACCTCCAGCGACACCTTGCGCAGGACGTCCACGCCCTCGACGTAGCCGAAGTGCACCCCGTCGGCGTGCACCTGCCGCCCGTCGGGGGCGAGCGACGGGTCCCCGGCGTCCGGCTCGATGTCCCGGACGCCGACCAGCCGGGCCAGCGAGACCTGGGCCACCTGCAGCTCGTCGTACCAGCGCAGGATCAGGCCGACCGGGTCGACGAGCATCTGCGCGATCAGTGCCGCCGTCGTCAGCTGACCGACCCCGATCCAGCCCTGCAGGACGAACACACCGCCGATGAGCAGGACGGAGGCGAGCACGGTCACATGGGTGACGTTGATGACCGGGAAGAGCACCGACCGCAGCCAGAGCGTGTAACGCTCCCACGCCGTCCACTCCCGGACCCGGCGCTCGGACAGCTCGATGCGGCGGGCGCCGAGGCGGTGGGCCTCGACGGTGCGTCCGGCGTCCACGGTCTCGGCGAGCGCGGCGGCCACGGCGGCGTACCCGGCGGCCTCCGAGCGATAGGCGGAGGGCGCCCGGCGGAAGTACCAGCGGCAGCCGATCACCAGCAGCGGAACGGCGAGGAGCACGGCGGGTGCCAGGGGCGGAGCCGTGACCACGAGCCCGCCGAGCAGCAGGGCCACCCAGACGACGCCGATCGACAGCTGGGGCACGGCCTCGCGCATGGCGTTGGCGAGGCGGTCGATGTCGGTTGTGATCCGGGAGAGCAGATCGCCCGTGCCGGCCCGCTCCAGCACGCCCGGCGGCAGTCCGACCGACCGGACGAGGAAGTCCTCGCGCAGGTCGGCCAGCATCCGCTCGCCGAGCATGGCCCCGCGCAGCCGTACCTCCCGCACGAACACGGCCTGGACGACGAGCGCGATCACGAACATCGTGGCCGTCAGCCCCAGGTGCAGCTCGCGGGCGTCGTCCGACACCCGCTCCACGAGCCCGCCCAGCAGGTAGGGGCCGGCCATGGAGGCGACCACGGCGACGGTGTTGACGGCGACGAGGAAGAGGAAGGCCCGGCGGTGCCGGCGCAGCAGTTCCCCCACGTACGCACGTACGGTCGTGGGGGCACCGACGGGCAGGGTGCTCGCCGTGGTGGGGGCCGCCGGGTCGTACGACGGTGGCGCCACGCCGATCATGCCGTCTCCTCGATCTCTTCCAGTCGGTGCAGTACGTCGTCGTCACCGAGCGCGTCGTCGTCCAGGGTCCTGTCCCGCGCCTCGTCCCGGTGCGCGGCGGTCTCCTCGTCGGTCTCGCGCGTCACCACCGCCCGGTACCGGGGCTCGCTGTGCAGCAGCTCCCGGTGGGCGCCGACCGCCGCGACCTCGCCGTCGTGCAGGAACACGATCCGGTCCGCACGGTCCAGCAGCAGCGGCGACGAGGTGAACACCACCGTCGTGCGCCCCGTACGCAGCTTCCGCACCCCTTCCGCGATCCGTGCCTCGGTGTGCGAGTCCACCGCGGAGGTCGGCTCGTCCAGGACGAGCACCTGCGGATCGGTGATCAGGGACCGGGCCAGCGCGAGCCGCTGGCGCTGGCCGCCCGAGAGCGAGCGGCCGCGTTCGGTGATACGGGCGTCCATCGGGTCCTCGGCCCCGAGCGATCCCTGCACCAGCGCCGCCAGGACGTCCCCGCACTGGGCCGCGGCCAGCGCGTCCTCGGCGCCGACGGCACCGGACGCGGGTACGTCGAGCAGTTCGCGCAGCGTGCCGGAGAGCAGCACCGGGTCCTTGTCCTGCACCAGGACGGCGGTGCGCGCGGAGTCCAGCGGAAGTTCGTCGAGCGCGACCCCGCCCAGCAGCGCAGACGTCCCCTTCTCCGAGGCGTGCCCGCCGAGCCGTTCCGCCAGGCGGCCGGCCGCGTCCGGGTCGCCGCACACCACGGCGGTGAGCCGGCCCGCCGGAGCGAGCAGACCGGTGGCCGGGTCGTACAGGTCCCCGGACGGGACGGCCCCGGCGCGCGACCCCGTGGTGTCCGTGGCCCGTTCCAGCGACAGCACCCGGGCGGCCCGCTTGGCCGACGGCCGCGAGAAGGAGTACGCCATGGCGATCTCCTCGAAGTGCCGCAGAGGGTAGGTGAGGATCATGACGGAGCTGTACACGGTGACGAGTTCACCGACGCCGATCCGGCCGTCGTGGGCCAGGCGCACGCCGTACCAGACCACCGCGATCAGCAGGAGCCCCGGCAGCAGCACCTGGATCGCGGAGATCAGCGACCACATCCGCGCGCTGCGCACGGCCGCGTGCCGGACCTCCTGGGAGGCGCTGCGGTACCGGTCGAGGAACAGCTCCTCGCCGCCGATACCGCGGAGCACGCGCAGACCGGCGACGGTGTCCGAGGCCAGTTCGGTGGCGCGGCCGGCCTTCTCCCGCTGGACGTCGGCGCGTCGGGTCGCCCGGGGCAGCAGCGGCAGCACCGCGAGGGCGAGCACCGGCAGGCCCACGGCCACGACGACGCCGAGCGCCGGCTCGTAGACCACCAGGCTCACGCAGACCAGCACGATGGTCAGCGCCGCCGCGGTGAAGCGGGACAGGGCCTCCACGAACCAGCCGATCTTCTCCACGTCGCCCGTGGAGACGGCCACGACCTCACCGGCCGCGACGCGCCGCGTCAGTGCCGAGCCCAGCAGCGCGGCCTTGCGGGCGAGCAGCTGCTGGACGCGGGCCGCAGCGGTGATCCAGTTGGTCACGGCGGCGCGGTGCAGGAAGGTGTCGCCGAGCGCGTTCCCCGCGCAGCACAGCGCCAGCAGGCCGCCCGCCAGGGCGAGTCGCGTACCGGAGCGGTCGACGACGGCCTGGACGGCGAGGCCGACACAGAACGGCAGGGCCGAGACAGAAGCGAAGTGGAGAAGTCCCCAGGCCAGCGACTTGAGCTGCCCGCCCAGCTGGTTCCGGAAGAGCCACCACAGGAATCGAGGGCCCGAACGCGCGTCCGGCACGCCCGGGTCGGGAAACGGAAGGTCTTGGATCTGCATGGCGTCCCAGTGGCTCGTGTCAGGGAGGTGCCGTGCAACACGGCATCAAGAGGCTGCAAACCGTGCAAGGTTCGCGTCGCCGCGTGGTCGAAAGCAAGCGGTTTTCCGCGTCGGGGCACGGATTCGGCTGCCGTCCGCCGCGGTCCGGTCGCCCGGTGTGGCGGGGCAGCGCCGTGGCGGGGTGACGGCCGTGGCGAGGGAGGAAAGGAGAGGCCCGCGGCGGGGGAAGGACCGCGGCCGGCCCGGAGCCGGCGGTGGCGTCCGGGAGCGGGTGCGAGCGAGTGCGAGGATGGAGCGATGCGGAATGGCGGTGCACGGCGTACGGCGGTCGCGTTGGTGGCCCTTGGATCCCTGCTGACGGCGCTGTCCGCCTGCGGTGGCCCGTCCGGGCACCGGGCGGACCCCACGGCGGTGCCGCCCACGGGCGGTGCGGCCGGCACGCACGGCGCCTCCGCCGACCCGACCCGTATCCCCGGCGTCGGCGACCGGTTCCAGCGGCAGATCCCCGCCGAGTCCCGGCAGGTCGTCGCGGTGTACGGCGACGGCAAGGACTCCGCCGACTCCACGGTCGTGCTGTACACCAGGGAGGGCTCCGCCTGGCGCCGGGCGGGCAGTTGGGCGGCGCACAACGGGACGAAGGGCTGGACGGCCGACCACCACGAGAACGACAGGCGCAGCCCGATCGGCGTGTTCACGCTCAGCGACGCGGGCGGTGTGCTCCCGGACCCGGACGCGGATCCGGACGACGGCCTGCCCTACACCAGGTCCGCCGCCTTCGCGGCGCCGCGCTGGTGGGCCAAGTCGTACTGGCACGACTTCGACTACGTCATCGCCATCGACTACAACCGGGTCAAGGGCACCCCGCCGAACGATCCGACCCGCCCGGAAGGCACGTCCAAGGGCGGCGGTATATGGCTGCACATGGACCACGGAAGCGGCACGTCGGCCTGTGTCAGCCTGCCCAGGCAGGCGATGGAGCACCTGTTGCGCACGCTGGATCCGGACCGGCACCCCGTGGTGGTGATGGGGGACAGGGCGGATCTGAGGGCCTGACCGCGAGCCCACCGGCTGGGCGCGGAAGGGATCGGCAGCGCCCGAGCCCTCAGGCTACGGCGCGGAACACCGGCCGCCCTCGCCGGCGCTCCCGTCGATCAGCGTGTCCAGGAGTCCGCCCAGTGCCGCGCGCTGCTCCTGCGTGAGCGGGGCGAGGATCTCCTCGGCGGCCGAGCGGCGCGCGCGGCGCAGTTCCCGCAGGGCCGCGCGCCCGTCGTCGGTGAGCTCGATCCGGATCACCCGGCGATTGGCCGGATCCGGCACCCGGCGCACCTTCCCGGCCGCCTCCAGGCCGTCGACCAGCGTCGTCACCGCCCGGGGCACCACCTCCAGGCGCTCGGCGAGGTCGGCCATGCGGGGCGGTGAGCCGTAGTGCGCGAGGGTGCGCAGCAGCCGGGACTGGGCCGGAGTGATGCCGAGGTCGCGTATCTCCAGGTGGCGCTTCTGGATGCGGTGCACCCGGCGGGTGAGCCGCAGCAACTGCTCGGCCAGCAGGCCGTCGGGGTCGGGGGCGGTCATGCGGGAACAATATCAGGACGACGTTCATTGTGAGTATAGGTAACAATGAGCTACGATCCGAGCGCCGTCCCGCGGCCAGCCCTGCCGACCCCCGTAGGAGCCCATGCACCCCGATCACGAACCCACCTGGACCCCGCCCGCCGACGCGCAGGAACAGCCCCGGCAGGTGCGCCGCATCCTGAAGCTCTTCCGTCCCTACCGCGGCCGCCTCGCGGTCGTCGGTCTGCTCGTCGGCGCCGCGTCACTGGTCTCCGTCGCCACGCCCTTCCTGCTCAAGGAGATCCTCGACGTCGCGATCCCCGAGCGGCGCACCGGCCTGCTGAGCCTGCTCGCCCTCGGCATGATCCTCGGTGCCGTCCTCACCAGCGTCTTCGGCGTGCTGCAGACACTGATCTCCACGACGGTCGGCCAGCGCGTCATGCACGACCTGCGCACCGCGGTCTACGGCCGGCTGCAGCGCATGTCCCTCGCCTTCTTCACCCGCACCCGCACCGGCGAGGTCCAGTCCCGCATCGCCAACGACATCGGCGGCATGCAGGCCACCGTCACCTCCACGGCGACCTCCCTGGTCTCCAACCTCACCAGCGTGATCGCCACGATCGTCGCGATGATCGCCCTCGACTGGCGGCTCACCGTAGTCTCGCTGCTCCTGCTGCCGGTGTTCGTGTGGATCAGCCGCCGCGTCGGCCGCGAACGCCGGAAGATCACCACCCGGCGCCAGAAGCAGATGGCCGCCATGGCCGCCACCGTCACCGAGTCGCTCTCCGTCAGCGGCATCCTGCTCGGCCGGACCATGGGCCGGTCCGACTCGCTCACCCGCGCCTTCTCCGAGGAGTCCGAGCGCCTGGTCGACCTGGAAGTGAAGTCGAACATGGCGGGCCGCTGGCGCATGGCCGTCATCACGATCGTCATGGCCGCGATGCCCGCCGTCATCTACTGGACCGCGGGCGTCGCCCTCCAGCTCGGCGGCCCCGACGTCTCCCTGGGCACGATCGTCGCGTTCGTCTCGCTCCAGCAGGGTCTGTTCCGCCCGACGGTCAGCCTGCTGTCGACGGGCGTCCAGATCCAGACGTCGCTCGCGCTCTTCCAGCGCATCTTCGAGTACCTCGACCTGCCGATCGACATCACCGAGCGGGAAGACCCCGTCCACCTCGACCGCGTCAGGGGGGAGGTCCGCTTCGAGGGCGTCGAGTTCCGCTACGACCACAAGGGCGGCCCGGTCCTCGCCGGCATCGACATCACCGTCCCCGCCGGCGGCAGCCTCGCCGTCGTGGGTCCGACCGGCGCGGGCAAGTCCACCCTCGGCTACCTGGTGCCCCGGCTGTACGACGTGACGGGCGGCCGCGTCACCCTGGACGGGGTCGACGTGCGCGACCTCGACTTCGACACCCTCGCCCGTGCGGTCGGCGTCGTCTCGCAGGAGACGTACCTCTTCCACGCCTCGGTCGCCGAGAACCTGCGCTTCGCCAAGCCCGACGCCACCGACGAGGAGCTGGTGGCGGCGGCGAAGGCGGCCCAGATCCACGACCACATCGCCGCCCTGCCCGACGGCTACGACACGGTGGTCGGCGAGCGCGGCCACCGCTTCTCCGGCGGCGAGAAGCAGCGCCTGGCCATCGCCCGCACGATCCTGCGCGACCCGCCCGTCCTCATCCTCGACGAGGCGACCAGCGCCCTGGACACCCGCACCGAGGCCGCCGTCCAGGCGGCCATCGACGCCCTGTCCGCCGACCGTACGACGCTCACCATCGCGCACCGGCTCTCCACCGTCCGCGGCGCCGACCAGATCGTGGTCCTCGACTCCGGACGGCTGGCCGAACGGGGCACGCACGAGGAGCTGCTGGAGCGGGACGGGCGCTATGCGGCCCTGGTCCGAAGGGACGCACGACTGGAGCCGACGAAATGACGATATGCCAGGTTTGGTGAGATTCGGAGGTTACCGTGCCCGCATGCAGATGAACACTCCGTCACGGAGCGCGAGAAGCATGAGGAACAGGATCCGACTGACGCGCCGGGGCCGCATCGCCCTGATCGCGAGCGGAGCGGTCGTGGCCGGTACCGCCGTGGCGGTGCCCCTGCTGACCCCGGGCGACGACGAGGGGGAGCCCCGCCCCACGTCCCTGGTGATCCGTGAGGGCTGGCGCGCCACCCAGATCTACGATGCCGTCGACAAGACCCTCGAACTGCCCCCCGGCACCACCAGGAACTCGCTCGCCAAGGCGAACCTGAAGCTGCCGAACGACGCGGAGGGCAATCCCGAGGGCTATCTCTTCCCTGGGACGTATCCGCTCGGCGAACGGCCGACCCCGGAGAAACTGCTGGCGGCCATGGTCGACAACGCGAACAGGAAGTTCCACGGCGCCCCGATCGCCGCGGGTGCCCAGCGCAACGCGCTGAACGTCTACCAGGCGGTCACCATCGCGAGCATCGTGCAGGCCGAGGCCGCCACCAAGGGGGACATGGGCAAGGTGGCCCGGGTGATCTACAACCGGCTGGCGCGCGGCATGCCGTTGCAGATGGACTCCACCATCAACTACGCGCTGGGCCGCTCCGCCCCGAAGGCCGCCGCCAAGGACACGGGGATCGACAGCCCCTACAACTCGTACCAGCGCATGGGCCTGCCGCCGACTCCCATCGACAATCCGGGCGAGGCGGCGATGCGCGCCGCGATCAGTCCGGCCCCGGGCGACTGGCTGTACTTCGTCACGGTCAAGCCGGGCGACACCCGCTTCACGGCCGACCAGGACGAACACGAGCGCAACGTCGCCGAGGCCGACCGCAACCGGCGGAGCGCCTCGCCCCGCGAGGGAGCGAAGACCTGATGAGCCGACGGGGCGTCACGCGGCGGCCGGTGCCTCCTCGGCCAGCAGCCGCCTGATGTCCCGGACGGCCGCGCGCCCCGCCCGGTTCGCGCCGATGGTGCTGGCCGACGGTCCGTAGCCGACGAGGTGGATCCGGGGATCGGCCACCGCGCGCGTCCCCTCGACGCGGATCCCGCCGCCCGCCTCGCGCAGCCGCAGCGGTGCCAGATGGTCGATGGCGGCCCGGAACCCGGTCGCCCACAGGATGACGTCGGCGCTCCACCGCCGTCCGTCCTTCCACGCCACCCCGTCGGGCGTGACCCGGTCGAACATGGGCCGGCGATCCAGCACGCCCGAGTCGATGCCCGCCCGGACCGCGTCGTTCAGCGGCAGCCCGGTCACCGACACCACGCTCTGCGGCGGCAGCCCCCGCCGTACCCGCTCCTCCACCAGCGCCACCGCGGCCCGGCCCGCGTTCTCGTCGAAGGGCCCCTCACGGAAGACGGGCGGTCGCCTGGTCACCCATGCCGTGGCCGCGGCGTACGGCGCGATCTCCAGCAGGTGCTGGGTGCCCGAGGCACCCCCGCCCACCACGACCACCCGCTGCCCCGCGAACTCCTCCGGCCCCGCGTACTGCGCGGTGTGCAGCTGCCGCCCCCGGAAGGTCTCCTGGCCCGGATAACGCGGCCAGAAGGGCCGGTCCCAGGTGCCGGTCGCGTTGATCAGGGCCCGCGTCGGCCAGGTACCGGCCGAGGACTCCACGAGCAGCCGCCCGTCGCTCCCCTCGCGCACGGCGTGGACATCGACGGGGCGCCGTACCCGCAGATCGAAGGCGCGCTCGTAGGCGGCGAAGTACTCGGCCACGACCTCAGAGGACGGCCGGGCCGGATCCGCGCCGGTCAGTTCCATTCCCGGCAGCGAGTGCATCCCGTGCACCTTGCCGTACGTCAGCGACGGCCAGCGGAACTGCCAGGCGCCGCCCGGTCCGGGGGAGTGGTCCAGCACCACGAAGTCGCGCTCCGGCTCGAACCCCGTGCGCCGCAGGTGGTGGGCGGCGGCCAGTCCGGCCTGACCGGCACCGATGACGACGACCTCGACCTCGTGTGTGTTGTTCACGATTCCACCAACGGCGCCGAGGCCCTCGATCTTCCCCCCGCCGCTCACCGGCCCGACGCTCCCGCGCCCGGGCCGCCGCGTGCGTCAGGATGGGGGGCATGCCAGATGCCTTCACCACCCGAGTCCTGAACCTCGCCACCGGCTCCACCGAGCGGGTCGCCGACATCACCGGCGACTGCGAGTCCTTCCTGCGCGAGGTGGCGGCCGGCCGCGACGGCCTCCTCAACGTCTTCGTCCCGCACGCCACCGCCGGGATCGCGATCATCGAGACGGGCGCGGGCAGCGACGACGACCTGCTGGCCGCCCTGCACACCCTGCTGCCCGCCGACGACCGCTGGCAGCATCGCCACGGCAGCCCCGGCCACGGCCGCGACCACGTCCTGCCCGCCTTCGTACCGCCGCACGCGACACTGCCGGTGCTGGGCGGACGGCTGGAGCTGGGCACCTGGCAGTCGGTGTGCCTGGTGGACACCAACAAGGACAACCCCGAGCGCCGGGTGAGGTTGTCCTTCCTCGGGTGACTGTCGTGGTCGAGGGTGTGGGCCGGGCCGGGCTTCCGGGCCGGCCCACACCCGTCACCGACGGCACCGGGACGCGGTACGGCCGGCTCGCGGTCCTGGGCGGAGGTCAGGCTGCGGTCCGGGTGCGCCTGCGGTTTACCTGACGCCGTACCAGCGGCCATGCCAGCAGCAGGGCGATCACCGCGTACACCGTCACCGCGAACGGCGTGTTCACCAGGCCCGTGACGCTGCCGTCGCTGATCTGCAGGGCACGGCGCAGTTGTTGCTCGGCGTTCGGGCCGAGGATGACGCCGATCACGGCGGGCAGGATGGGCAGGCCGTAGCGCCGCATGCCGAAGCCGACCAGGCCGATGACCAGCAGGGTCACCAGGTCCACGACCTCGCCGCCGACCGCGTAGGCGCCGACCGCCGCGAAGAACATGATCCCCGCGTAGAGGTACGGCCGCGGGATGCGCAGCAGTTTGGCCCAGACCGGCGCCAGCGGCAGGTTGAGCGCCAGCAGCAGGACCATGCCGACGAAGAGCGAGGCGATCAGACCCCACACCAGCTCGGGCTCGTGCTCGAAGAGCAGCGGACCGGGCTGGATGCCGTACTGCTGGAACGCGGCCAGCATGACCGCCGCGACCGCCGTCGTCGGCAGGCCCAGGGTCAGCATCGACACCAGCGTGCCCGCCGCCGAGGCCGACGCCGCCGACTCCGGGCCGGCGACGCCCTCGATGGCGCCCTTGCCCCACTCGTCCTTGTGCTTCGACAGGCGCTTCTCCGTGACGTAGGAGAGGAAGGTGGGGATCTCCGCGCCGCCCGCCGGGATCGCTCCGAACGGGAAGCCGATGAACGGGCCTCGCAGCCACGACCTCCAGGTGCGGCGGACGTCGTCGCGGCCGAGCCAGGGGCGGCCGACCGGGATCGGCTCGGCCGGCCTGCGCCGCAGATGGGCCGCCACCCACAGGGCCTCGCCGATCGCGAAGAGACCGACCGCGACGATCACCACGTCGATGCCGTCGGCGAGCTGGAGCGAGCCGAAGGTCAGACGCTGCTGGCCGGTCATCTGGTCCAGGCCCACCAGGCCGATCGTCAGGCCGATCAGCAGGGAGGCCAGGCCCCTGATGCGCGAGGAGCCCAGCACCGACGTCACGGAGATGAACGCCAGCACCATGATGGCGAAGTAGTCCGGCGCGCCGATGTCCACCGCCAGGTCCGCGACCGTCGGCGCGAGCGCCACCAGCAGGACCGTGCCGACCATGCCGCCCGCGAAGTGGCCGATTGCGGCGGCCGCCAGCGCCTGCGCGCCGCGCCCCGACTTGGCCATCGGGTTGCCCTCCATCGCCGCGACCACGGCGGCGCTCTCGCCGGGCGTGTTGAGCAGGATCGAGGTCGTCGAGCCGCCGAACATGGCGCCGTAGTAGATGCCGGCGAACATGATGAACGCCGCCACCGGGTCCAGCCCGTACGTGACGGGCAGCAGCAGCGCCACCGCCATCGCGGGGCCGATACCGGGCAGGACGCCGATGGCCGTGCCGAGCAGGACGCCGAGGGCGGCCCAGAGGAGGTTGAGCGGGCTGAGGGCCGTACCGAAGCCGTCCAGGAGGGAGTTCAGGGCGTTCATCTCACAGCACTCCCATCAGCGGACCGCCGGGCAGCGGCACTCCGAGCAGCTTGTCGAAGACGGCGTAGGTGACCAGGGACAGCACCGCGGCGATCAGCGGATCACGGTCGAGACGGCGGCTGCCGAGGGCGAACGCGGCTCCCCAGAACAGGAGGGCACCCGCGGCGGGGAAACCGAGGGGCTCGATGAGCACGGACGCGCCGAGGAAGATCCCGGCGAGCAGGAGGACCGTGCGCCAGTCGGCCGGTTCGGACAGGTCGACGTCCTCGCCGCCCTCGGCCTGGCCCCGGCCGCCGCGCAGGACGTCGACGGCGAGCAGGGCGGCGATCACGAGCAGGCCCACGCCGACGACCACCGGGACCGTCTTCGGGCCGACCGGACCGCGCTGGGTGATGTCGACGTCCATGGTCAGCGCGTCGGTCAGGACGAGCACGCCGAGCGTCAGCAGCAGGGCGCAGACGCCGAGTTCGGAGTGCTCGCGCAGCCACGAGCCGCGCTCGGCCGCCGGGGCCGGAGCAGGTTTCGTCCGCGTCGTCACAGCCCCAGCTCCTTCAGCACCGACACCACACGCTTGTCCTGGGCGTCCAGGAACGCGCCGAACCGCTCTCCGCTGAGGAAGGCGTCGTCCCAGCCGTTCTGCTCCAGGGACTTCTGCCACTCGGGAGAGTCGTGCAGCTCCTCGACCAGCCGGGTCAGCTTGTCCCGCTCGGCCTCGGACAGGCCCGGCGGGGCGACGATGCCGCGCCAGTTGGTGAAGTTCACGTCGTAGCCGGACTCCTTCAGCGTGGGCGCGTCCTTCAGCTCCTCGACCCGCTCCGGCCCGGTCACCGCCAGCACCCGCAGCTCGCCGGCCTTGATCTGGTCCAGGTACTCGCCGACGCCGGAGACACCGAAGGCGACCTTGTTGCCGAGGATCGAGGCGAGCAGCTCGCCGCCGCCGTCGAAGGGGATGTAGTTGACCGCCTTGGGGGAGATCCCGGCGGCCCGGGCCATCAGCATCGGCGCGAGGTGGTCCGGTCCGCCGGGCGACGATCCACCGCCCACGGGGAGCTTGCCCGGGTTCTTCTTCCAGGCGGTGATCAGCTCGTCGATGGTCCGGTACGGGGAGTCCTTGGCGACCACGACGACGTCCTGCTCCTCGGTGAGCCGGGCGATCGGCGTGGTGTCGGCGAGCGTCTTCGGGGCGTGGTTGGAGCGGACGGCGCCGACGACGCCGAGGCCCATCGACATCGCCAGCTTGCCGTTGCCGTGCTCGCTGACCAGCCGGCTCAGGCCCACGGTGCCACCGGCGCCGGGCAGGTTGAACACCTCGATGCTGTGCGTGAGCCCGGCGTCCTCGGCGTTCTTCGCGGCCGTGCGGGCGGTGATGTCGTAGCCGCCGCCGGGCGTGTTGGGGACCATGAAGCGCAGGCCCGGGATCTGTGTGCCGGTCTCGGCGCCGCTGCCCGTGGAGAGCAGCGGCGGTCCCGCGAGCACGAGCACGGCGGCCCCGAGCAGGGCCAGGGGGGTGCGCAGGCGCACGGATGTCACCACCTGTCGGGTTGTGTCGAGCGGTAAGGGGAGCCCTGTGGGGGAGGGTGAGGTGGGCCACATGGTGCCCGCACGCCCGGGGTCTGTCTGCCTTGCGGAAGCAAGGGAGGTTGTGGTCATTGCGGTCGCCGGTTCCCGCCGCGGGCCGCGCATCCCTTCCCTTCGCCGCAGGTGGGCGCCATGATGGCGACCCACACACCCGCCGTACCCGCCCATCCGCCGTACCCGCACGCCCGTCGTCCCCGACGTACCCGTACATCCGCCATATCCGCGCCCCCTCCCCGTCCTCCCCGTCCTCCCCGTCAGCCGAGATCGAGTCCGCCGTGGCCCCCACCTTCCGCCGACAGACCCTCGCGGGCGAGATGCTGGTCCTCCAGCTCGCCATCGTCGTCGTGGTGCTGCTCGCGGTCGCCGCCGTCTCACTCGCCCAGTCCAGGGCGACCTTCAACCGGGTCGAGGGCCGCCGCGTCGGCGCCCTGGCCGAACAGCTCGCCGCCATGCCCCTGGTACGCAGCCAACTGTCGCGGCCCGAGCCGCAGGAGGCCCTCGCCCCGCTGGTGAACGCCACGCAGACCCAGTCCGGGGTCACCTCGGTCACGGTGGCCGACGCCGACGGCCGGATCGTCAGCTCCACCGACCCCACCGTGATCGGCGGCCGGCTGCCCCTCGGCCGGGGTGCCGTCGAGGGACGTGGCTGGTCGGGCGCGCTGACACTGCACGGCAGCCGTGAACTCGTCGCCCAGGTGCCGGTGCTGGGCGCCACCCGCCAGAACCTCGGCCGGCACCTGGGCACGGTGATGGTCGGCGAGGCCGACCCGACGGTGTGGCAGCGGCTGAGCGGCGCCTCCTCCTACCTCCTCGCCTACCTCGGCATCGCCAGCGGTCTGGGCGTGGCCGGCTCCTGGCTGCTCGCCCGGCGCGTGAAACGGCAGACCCTCGGTCTGGAACCGCGCGAGATCGCGGGGCTCGCCGAACACCGGGAGGCGATGCTGTACGGGATCGCCGAGGGCGTGATCGCCCTGGACCCGCAGCACCGGCTCACCCTGGTCAACGAGATGGGCCGGCGCCTGCTCGGCCTCCCGGAGGACTGCGTGGGCCAGAGCCTGGACGCTCTGGGCATCGACGGGCGGCTGCGCGACGTCCTGTCCGGGTCCTCGGCGGACGCCGCCGAGCGCCGCCACGACGAGGTCGTCGTCCGCCACGGGCGGGTCCTGGTGATGAACCGCATGACCGTCACGAAGGACGGCCGCCGGCTCGGCTCGGTCACCACCCTGCGCGACCGCACCGAGCTCGCGCGCCTGGAGCGGGAGATCGGCGCCTTCCGCAGCACCTCCGAGCTGCTGCGCGCCCAGGCCCACGAGTTCGCCAACCAGTTGCACACCATCTCCGGGCTCATCCAGATCGGCGAGCAGGACGAGGTGGTGCGCTACATCCGCGCGCTCAACCGGCGCCGCGCCTCCCTGGACGTCACCCTCAGCCGCCGCGTCCGCGACACCGCCGTCGCCGCCCTGCTGACGGCGAAGTCCTCCCTCGCGGCCGAACGGAAGGTCTCCCTGCGCGTCTCCGACCGCACCGCCCTCGGCCGGCTCGCCCCGGAGGACGCCGCCGACGTGGCGACCGTGGTGGGCAACCTCGTCGACAACGCGGTGGACGCCGCCGCGGCGGCGGACGGCGACGGCGAGGACGCCTGGGTCGAGGTCGAGCTCAGACAGGACGCCTCCAGCGTGGAGATCGTGGTCCGCGACTCCGGACCCGGCGTGGCGCCCGAACTGGCCCGCGAGGTCTTCTCCCACGGTTTCACCACCAAGGCCGCCCGGCAGGGCGAGCGCGGCATCGGCCTGGCGCTCACCCGGCTGGTCTGCGAACGTCACGGCGGTGAGATATCGGTGACCAACACGCCCGAGGGGGCCGTGTTCACCGCACGCATGACCGTCAGCCACCTCACCGACGCGGTGGCGGAAGGAGCAGCATCATGAGGGGTACGGGCGCCCTGTCCGGGACGGCCGCAGCGGTCGAGGCGACCGGCGCGAGCGAGGCGAGCGGGGCGGCCGACGTGATCGGCGTCCTCGTGGTCGACGACGACTTCATGGTGGCCCGGGTCCACCGTGCCTTCGTCGAGCGCGTCGAGCCCTTCAGGGTCGTCGGGGTCGCCGGCACCGGCGAGCAGGCCGTCGCCGCCGTCGACGAACTCCGGCCCGATCTGGTCCTGCTCGACCTGTACCTGCCCGACCTCTTCGGCCTGGACGTCATTCCGCGGCTGCGCGCCGCCGGGCACGACTGCGACGTCATGGTGATCAGCGCCGCCCGGGAGGCGGACACGGTGCGGGGCGCCGTCCGGCACGGCGTCGTCGACTACCTGCTCAAGCCGTTCGAGTTCGAGGACCTGCGGGTACGGCTGGAGCGCTACGCCGTCCAGCGGGGCCGTCTGCTCGGCACGGTGGTACGCAGCCAGGCCGACGTCGACCGCGTCCTGGCCGGCGTGCCGGCGCCGCCGGCCCCGGTACCGGCGCTGCCCAAGGGGATGAGCGTGGAGACCGCCGAGCTGGTCGAGCGCACGCTCCGGGAGGCCGACGGCACCCTGTCCGCGAGCGAGTGCGCGGCCCTGACCGGTGTCTCCCGGGTCAGCGCCCGCCGCTACCTGGAGCACTTCCACACCATCGGCAGCGCCGAGGTCTCCCTGCGCTACGGAGCGGCGGGCCGGCCCGAACGCCGCTACCGCTTCCGCGGCCGTCCCGCGGGACCCGGACCGCGTGCCGAGACGCCGGCCGGCGGACAACCGGCCCCGGCTCGGGATCTGCCGCGGCCACAGGGCGAGCACGGACGCCGGGAACGCCGGGAACACGGACACGCCGGCTGACCCGCCGAACGTCCCCGCACCGGCTCGGCGAGCCGTCCCACCGTTTCGCCGAGCCGTCCCGAGCAGATCGACGGGCCGTCCCGAGCGCTGGACGGGCCGTCCCGAGCAATTCGGCGGGCGCCCGCCGACCGGTTCAGCGTGCGCCCTGATCAGTTCGGCGCAGTCCTGCTCGATCCGGCGACAGGCGGTGATCGATGCGGACGGCGGCCATGATCGGTTCGGGCGACGGGGGCCTCGATCGGGGCACGTGAGGCAGGTGCCGTGATCGGCCCGTGGTGGCACCGGCCGGCGCATCACTGTCGGCACGACAGCATCCCTGCGTCCCGGGCCGGCCGGCCTCGCCGAGCCCGCGCCCATCCGGCGTCCGGACGACGGGCGAGCGCGTCGCCCGTCCCGGTCACCGTCCGGCCGCGCCTGCCCGCAGGCCGTCCATGACCAGGTCCAGCAGCCGGGCGGCGCGCGGCTGCCAGTCCCCCCGGGGGTCGATCTGCCAGAGACCGGCGATGGCGAGGAAGAGGTCGTCGGCGGTCATCCCGGGGCGGATCGTGCCCGCCTCCTCGTTCGCCCGCAGCAGCATCTCGGCCGCGGTCGTCACGGGGGCGTTCCCCGGTTTGGCGGGGCTGCCCGGACCGCTGGTGGCCTTGCGGATGGCGTCCGCCAGCCCCGCCTTGGCCATGGCGAAACGGGCGACCCGGTCCATCCACTCACGCAGGGCCTGATCGGGCTCCCGGACGGCGAGCAACATGGCCGCGCTGTCGGCGACCTGCTGCATCTCGTAGCGGTAGATCTCCAGGACGAGCGCCTCGCGACTGGGGAAGTGGCGGTAGAAGGTGCCCTGCCCGACGCCCGCCTTCTTGGCGATCGCGCTCAGCGGGACGTCCGCGCAGCGCGTCAGCTCGGCCGTGGCCACGTGCAGGATGCGCTCGCGGTTGCGCTGCGCGTCCGAGCGCATCGGGGTGTCCCTCTTCGGCTGCGGCACTCGTCCTCCCTCCGGGGTAGTGGCCGAATCCCGTCCTTGCTAAGCGGACAGCTGTCCGTTACGTTGGCATTGAACGGACAGTCGTCCGGTTGTGTTTCACCATAGCGGCGGATGCGCTCCCGCGGTGAGCGTCCGACCGCGCCCGGCCACGGGCAGTCCCCCCACGTCCGACACTTTTCCGACACGTTCCCGGTTCCCGACGCGAACTCGCTGCGTACAGCGCCAACACTTTGTCTCCTGACGCAAAAGAAGGCTGATCATGGCCCCAGCTTCCTCGTCGACGCACAGTGCCATCACCCTGAACATCAACGGCGAGAAGTACCCGCTGTCCGTCGACCACCGCACCACCCTGCTCGACGCCCTGCGCGAGCGCCTCGATCTCACCGGCACCAAGAAGGGCTGCGACCAGGGACAGTGCGGCGCCTGCACCGTCCTGATCGACGGGCGCCGCGCCGTTTCCTGCCTCCACCTCGCGGTGGCGGCCGAGGGGCGCGAGATCACCACCATCGAAGGCATGGCCGAGGGCGACCGGCTGCACCCGGTCCAGCAAGCGTTCCTCGACCTCGACGGCTACCAGTGCGGCTACTGCACGCCGGGCCAGATCTGCTCGGCCGTCGCCGTCATCGAGGAACACGCGGCCGGCTGGCCGAGCGCCGTCACCGACGACGTACGGCCCGAGGCCGGACCGCCACCGCTGACCGCCGAGGAGATCCGCGAGCGGATGAGCGGCAACCTGTGCCGCTGCGGCGCCTACGTCTCCATCGTCCAGGCGGTCGCCCGCGCCGCCGAAGCCCACGAGGAGACCACGAAGGAGGCGTCGGCATGAGGGAGTTCGACTACCGGCGCGCCCCCGACGTCACGGGCGCCGTGGCCCTGCTCGCCGCCGACCCCGACGCGCGCTTCCTCGGCGGCGGCACCAACCTCGTCGACCTGATGAAGGCCGGCGTCGAACGCCCCGCGCTGCTCGTCGACGTCCGCGAACTCCCGCTGGACCGGATCGAGCCGGCCGACGACGGCGGCCTGCGCATCGGCGCCACCGTCACCAACAGCGACCTCGCCGCCCACCCGGAAGTCCGCCGCCGCTACCCGGCCCTGACCCAGGCCGTACTCGCCGGCGCCTCCGGACAGCTCCGCAACATGGCCACCGTCGGCGGCAACCTGCTCCAGCGCACCCGCTGCGGATACTTCACCGACGTGGCGGGGCCCTGCAACAAGCGGGTCCCCGGCAGCGGTTGCCCCGCCGTCGGGGGCGAGCACCACAACCACGCCGTCCTCGGCGCCTCCGACCACTGCGTGGCCGTGCACCCCTCCGACATGGGCGTGGCCCTCACCGCCTTCGACGCCGTCGTGTCCTACGAAACGGTGGACGGGCCCGGCGAGTTGCCGCTCGCCGACTTCTACCTGCCCGTCGGCGACACCCCGCACCGCGAGACCGCACTGCCGCCCGGCGCCCTGATCACCGGCGTCACCCTCCCGCCCGCCCCCGTCGCCGCCCACTCCCGCTACCGCAAGGTGCGCGAGCGCGCCTCCTACGCCTTCGCGATCGGCTCGGTCGCCGCCGCGCTCGACGTGCGGGACGGCGTCGTGCGCGAGGCCCGGCTGGCGCTCGGCGCGGTCGCCTCCCGGCCGTGGCGGGCCCGCGCCGCCGAAGCCGTGCTGACCGGAGCACCGGCCTCCGGCGACACCTTCGCCGCCGCCGCGGACGCCGAACTGGCCGCCGCCAGGCCGCTGCCCGACAACGGATACAAGGTGACCCTCATGCGCAACCTCGTCGTGGCCGTGCTGACCGAACTCGCCGAGGAGGCCGCCCGATGACCACCGCCACGACCGGCCGTACGACGGTCAAGGGCGCCGTCGGCACCGCCCACACCCGCGTCGAGGGCCGCGACAAGGTCACCGGAGCCGCCCGCTACGCCGGTGAGATCCCCTTCGCCGATCTCGCGCACGGCTGGCTGGTCCTGTCGACCGTCGCCCGCGGGCGCATCCGCTCGGTCGAGACCGGCCCCGTCCTGGACATGCCGGGCGTGCTCACCGTGCTGCACCACGGCAACGCCCCGCGGCTCACCACCGACTACGTCGGCATGCTGGGCATCCCGGACCCGACCGCCGCCCTCTTCCAGCACGACCGGGTGCCCCACGTCGGCTGGCCGGTGGCGCTGGTCGTCGCCGAGACGCCCGAGCAGGCCAGGGAGGCCGCCGAAGCGCTCGTGGTGACGTACGAGCGGGAGCCGCACGACACCGCGCTCGTCGCCGCCCACCCGGACGCCTACGCCGCCGACGGGCACATGCCCGCGGTGACCGAGAAGGGCGACCTGGAGGCCGAACTCGCCGCGTCCGCACATGTCGTGGACGCCGAGTACACCACCCCCGAAGAGCACCACAGCATGATGGAGCCGCACGCGGCGACCGCGCGGTGGGACGGCGGCCGGCTCGAGATCGTCGACTCCAACCAGGGCGCCAGCTGGGTGCAGAGCGAACTCGCGAAGCTGTTCTCGCTCGACGAGTCCGCGGTGCGGGTGCGGTCCGAACACGTCGGCGGCGGCTTCGGCAGCAAGGGCGTCCGCGCCCACCAGGTGTCCGCCGCGATGGCCGCGACCACCCTGCAGCGCCCGGTGCGGGTCGTGCTGACCCGCCGTCAGATGTTCTCCCTCACCGGCTACCGCAGCCCCACCGTCCAGCGGGTCAGGCTCGGCGCCGACCCCGATGGCCGGCTGCGCGCGCTGGAGCACCGCTCGCTGAACCAGACGTCCACCGTCTACGAGTTCGTCGAGCCCAGCGCCGGCGTGGCCCGGGTCATGTACGACGCCGACGCCCACCGCACCGCCAACCACGTCGTACGGCTCGACGTGCCGTCACCGACCTGGATGCGCGCCCCGGGCGAGGCGCCGGGGTCGTTCGCGCTGGAGGCCGCGCTCGACGAGCTCGCCGAACGCTGCGGCGTCGACCCCATCGACCTGCGGCTGCGCAACGAACCCGAGACGGGTCCCGTGTCCGGGCTGCCGTTCGCCGGCCGCAACCTGGCCGCCTGCTTCCGCGAGGGCGCCCGCCGCTTCGGCTGGGCGGACCGCGACCCCCGCCCCGGGCTGCGCCGCGACGGGCGCTGGCTGCTCGGCACCGGCACGGCGGCGGCGTCCTTCTTCGCCGGCGCCGGGCCGTCCACGGCGCTGGTCACCGCCGAGGCGGACGGCGGCTTCACCGTGCGGATCGCCGCCGCCGACATCGGCACCGGCGCCCGTACCGCCCTCACCCTCGTCGCCGCCGACGCGCTGGAGGTCACGCCCGAGCGGGTGCGGGTGCGGATCGGCGACAGCGACTTCGGGCCCGCGATGAT
The DNA here is from genome assembly GCF_014534645.1 of Streptomyces griseicoloratus. GTDB lineage: Bacteria > Actinomycetota > Actinomycetes > Streptomycetales > Streptomycetaceae > Streptomyces > Streptomyces griseicoloratus. Next base: position 62,776 of record NZ_JACVQF010000199.1, on the reverse strand, counting down.
CGCCGGCGGCTCGATGGGCACCCGCTCCTGGGCATGGGCGGTCACGGCGGCGGCCCGGGAGCTGCGCGAGCGGCTCGCCCTGGGCACGGACATCCCGCCCGAGGGCATCACCGTACGGTCCGACACCACCGAGGCCCTCGGCGCCCTCGCCCAGAAGGAACGGCACTCCTACGGGGCGCAGTTCGCCGAGGTCGCCGTGGACACCGCCACCGGCGAGGTGCGGGTGCGCCGCATGCTCGGCATCTTCGCGGCCGGCACGATCGTCAACCCCCTCACCGCCCGCAACCAGCTCGTCGGCGGCATGACCTGGGGCATCTCCATGGCCCTGCACGAGGAGGCGGTCCGCGACCGGAACACCGGCGGCCACTACGGCCCCGACCTCGCGGGCTACCACGTCGCCACGCACGCCGACGTACCCCTGGTCGAGGCCGACTGGGTGGAGGACCACGACCCGGACGACCCGGTCGGCATCAAGGGCGTCGGCGAGATCGGCATCGTGGGCGCCGCGGCGGCGATCGCCAACGCCGTCTGGCACGCGACCGGCGTCCGCCACCGCAGCCTGCCCATCCGGCCCGACCGCGTCCTGTCGGCCGGCACGGGAGCGTCCCGTGCTTGACATCGCGGACGAGCTGAACCGCTGGCTCGACGAGGGCCGCGACTTCGCCGTCGCCACCGTCGTGTCCGTCGGCGGCAGCGCACCGCGCGGACCCGGCGCCGCACTCGCCGTCGACGGCGACGGCACGGTGATCGGCTCCGTCTCCGGCGGCTGTGTGGAGGGAGCGGTGTACGAGCTGTGCGTACGGGCCCTCCAGGACGGCGAGACGGTCCGCGAGCGGTTCGGCTACAGCGACGAGGACGCCTTCGCGGTCGGCCTGACCTGCGGCGGAGTCATCGACGTGATGGTCACTCCGGTCACCGCGGACGCGCCCTCGCGCGAGGTGTTCCGGGCCGCCCTGCCGGCCTTCGCCCGGCAGGAGCTGGCGGCCCTCGCCCGGGTGGTGCGGGGCCCGGCGGAACTCCTCGGGCGGGCCCTGCTCGTACGCCCCGACGGCGCCTGCGAGGGCGGCCTCGGCGGCCACCCCGAGCTGGACCGCACCGTGGCCGCCGAGGCCCGGGCCCTGCTCGATGCCGGACGCACCGGCACGGTCGCCCTGTCGGAGGACGGGTCGCACTGCCCCGGCGGTCTCACCCTGCTCGTCGAGTCGAGCGTGCCCCCGCCCCGCATGATCGTCTTCGGCGCGGTCGACTTCGCGGCGGCACTCGTACGGGCAGGAAAGTTCCTCGGTCACCACGTGACCGTGTGCGACGCACGGCCCGTCTTCGCCACCCCGGCCCGCTTCCCCGAGGCCGACGAGGTGGTCGTCGACTGGCCGCACCGCTACCTGCGGAGCACCCCGACCGACGGACGCACCGTGCTGTGCGTGCTCACCCACGACGCCAAGTTCGACGTGCCGCTGCTGACGGAGGCGCTGCGCATGCCGGTCGCGTACGTCGGCGCCATGGGCTCCCGCCGCACGCACGAGGACCGGGCCCGCCGGCTGCGCGAAGCCGGCGTGGGCGAGCGCGAACTGGCCCGGCTGCGCTCGCCCATCGGCCTGGACCTCGGCGCCCGTACACCGGAGGAGACCGCGCTGTCCATCGCGGCGGAGATCGTCGCCGCCCGGCGGGGCGGTACCGGCGTCCCCCTGACCGGCGGAGCGGCACCGATCCACCGGGACGGCGAGGAGCGGGGCCCGCTGGCCGCGGCGTGACGGCGCACGCCGCCCGGCGTCAGGGCAGCGCCGGGACGCCGCCCAGCCGGACGGCACACTCCAGCAGCAGCGCGTGCACGAACGCCTGCGGAAGGTTGCCGCGCAACTGGCGCTGACGGACGTCGTACTCCTCGGCGAACAACCCGGGCGGCCCGCACGCCGCCCGGGTCCGCTCGAACCAGCGGAACGCGCCGACCCGGTCGCCGAGCCGCTCGGCGGCGAGCGCCATGGTGAACCCGCAGAGCAGGAAGGCGCCCTCCGCCTCTCCCAGCGGCACGCCGGGATGCTCGAACCGGTACAGGTAGCCGTCCTCGGTGAGCCGGGACTCGACGTACGCGCGCGTGGCGGCGCCGCCGTCGTCGCCGCCCGGACAGCCACGGGCCACCGGCATGAGCAGCGCGGCCTCGGGACCGTCGTCGTCGGCGGCCCGGTACCAGCGGCCGTCGGCGCCCGCGCACCGGCGCCGGGTCTCCCGCAGCACGGTGCCGGCGAGTTCGCCGCACCGCCGCCCCGCCGGGCCCGGCAGCACCGCGGCCATCCGCCGCAGACCGCACACCACGCTCAGCCGTGAGTGGGTCCACCACCGGTCCTCCAGCTCCCACAGCCCGGCGTCCGGCCGGAGCCAGTGCCGCTCCACGACGTCCACGGCGACGGCGGCGGCGCGTTCCGCGTTCTCGCCGAGCCGGTCGTGCACGGCGGCCGCCGCGAAGAGCTGGAGCACCTCGCCGAAGGTGTCCAGCTGGAACTGGGCTCCGGCGTCGTTGCCGACGTGGTCGTCGCCGCCGGGATAGCCCGGCAGCCGCAGCGTGCGTTGCGCTCCGACCGGCCGCCCGTCGACCGTGTAGGCGGGACGGAGCCCGTCGCCGTCCGTGAGGACGCGCTCCGCGACGAAGCGCACGGCGTCGTCGAGCAGCTCGTGCGGGCCGTGCGCGGCGACCGCGAGACCGGCGTAGCACTGGTCGCGCAGCCAGGCGAAGCGGTAGTCGTAATTGCGCCCCCGATTGGCGCGCTCGGGCAGCGAGGTGGTCGCGGCGGCGACCATGCCGCCGGAGGTGCTGGTCAGGCCGCGCAGCACGGCGTACGCGTGGCGGGCGTCGCGCGGTGCGGCCAGCCGCGAACAGTCCGGAACGGCGCGGTCCCACTCCCGCTCCGTCGCCCGCCACAGCGCGTCGGCGTCGAGCGGCTCCTGCTCGACGCCCTCGGAGAGTTCCAGCACCAGGTCGTGCGTCTGCCCCTCGCGCAGCCGGAACTCGCCGGCCAGTCCCACCCCGGGCCGCAGGACCGCGTCCGGGGCGCCGGTGAACCGCATCCGCAGCCCCGCCGCCCCGGCGGTCCACGTCCCGCCCTCCCGCCGGGGGTCCATCCGCCGCTCGCCGAAGCCCGGCCGCACGTCCAGGCCCATGCGCAGCCGGGCCTCGCCGCGCACCATCCGCATCCGGCGCAGCAGCACGAGCCGGTCCGGGCGGGCCGGCAGCGCCAGGGCCTCACGGCACTCGATCACACAACCCGAGGTCAGCCAGCGGCTCACCCGGATCAGGGTGCCCTCCTCGTAGTAACCGCCCCACACGTTGCGGCGGTCCACCGGTCCGACGGTGAAGTGCCCCGTGCCGCCGATGAGCGCGGAGAACACCGCGTCGTCGTGCCACCGCGGGGCGCACAGCCAGACGATCCGGCCCCGCGGGTCCAGGACCGCCCCCCGCTCACCGTCGGCGAGCACGGCGTACTCGCGCAGCGCCCAAGGCGGACAGGACGCGTCCGGCTCCGCTGCGGACCGCTCGGCTCCGTGGCTCATGACGGTACGGCTGTCCCGGCGCCGGTGACCGAAACGGCACCCGGGTGCGTGCCGTCGGGCGCGGCCCGCTCACCCTCCGGGCGTGTCCTCATCGCCGCGTCCTCGGCCCGTCCTCGCCGGTCATGCCGTGCTCGGCGAGCGGCCCCACCACCAGGCCGGTGACGCGGCAGTCGGCGACGAGGCCGGGCAGGGCGCCGAGGGCGGCTCGCCAGCTGCCCGGGGCGGAGGCGTGGTCGGCGTCGTGCAGGAGCACCGTGCCGCCGCCGCGCAGGTCCGCCGCGACGGCGGCCCGCACCGATTCGGGCGTGGCGTCCCGCCGCCAGTCCTTGCCCCATGCCGTCCACAGGACGGGCCGGAGCCCGGCTCGCCGGGCCGCGGCCCAGCGCCCCGAGGTGAGGACGCCGTAGGACGGGCGGTACCAGCGCGGACCGTCCCGGCCGGTGACCTCGCGGACCGCTTCGGCGGCGCGCAGCAGGTCGCGTGCGTCGCGCCCCGGCGACGGCAGCCAGGGACGGTCGTGCCTCCAGCCGTGGACGCCCAGTTCGTGTCCCCGGCGCACCATCTCGCGGCTCAGCTCCGGGTGGCGTACCACGTTCTCGCCGAGGACGAAGAAGGTCGCCCGCACGCCGAGTCCGCCCAGCGCGTCGAGGAAGTGAGGCGTGGACACCGGATCGGGACCGTCGTCGAAGGTGAGCGCGACGTGGTCGGGCCGGCCCTGACCCGCCAGCCCCGGGAACCACCTCCGGCGCAGACCCGGCAGCCAGGTCACGGCCGGACCGATGTGGGCCAGCGCGACGACGGCCGGCGCCACGGCGCAGGCCACGCGTCCACGTCCCGCACGTCCCACAGGTTCCGCAAGGGACCGCTCACGCATCCGCGGTGCCTCCTCGCCTCCAGGGAGCCGGACCCGGCTCACGATCCCGCCTCCGGCGTGTCCGCTCGCGTCCGCGGCCGGACCGCTACCGGCCGCTCGCGTTCCCCACCGGTTCCGTTTCGCCGTTGCCCCGCTCTCGGTCCCGCCGCTCCGTCTCGGGCCGCTCGCGCCGCCCGCCGCCTGCGCATCCCATCCGTTCCGTGGCCGCCCTGCCGATCCTGCCGCTTCCGTCTCCGGCCGCCCCCGCCTGCCGGCGTTCGCGTTCCCACCGTTCATGATTCCTGCCGTTCGGGTTTGCGCACGCCGGAGCCCGGGCCGTCGCGCGATGACGAAGCGGTGTCCCACGAGCCGTGGACCGAGGGCGCGCGCGCCAGTCCGACGCTGCCGACACCGATCAGGGCCACGCCGACCAGCTCGGGCAGCACCCGCACCCCGAGGCCGATCTGCTCGCCGAACAGGGCCCAGCCCAGGGCCACGCTGGTCAGCGCGTCCCCGAGCGTGAGCGCCGGCTGCGAGGCCGCCAGGGACCCCGCCCGCAGGGCGCTCTGCAGCAGCACGAAGCTGATCACGCCGACGACCGCCGTGGCGTAGGGCGGCCACTGCGACAGAACCGCGCCCACCCCCTGGGGGAGCCGCCCCGTCACCTCCTTGAGCAACGCCGCCGTCCCCCCGAACGACACCGCCGACGCCAGCCCGAACAGGGCGGCTCGGGGCGAGCCCCGCACCAGCCGGCCCGCCAGGACCAGGCCGGTCACCATGCCGGACAGCGCCACGCCCGCCCACAGCCACAGGTCCGGGGACGCGGTGTCGTGCCCGGCCGACGGCGCGGCGGCGCCCAGGAACAGTGCCAGCCCCACGGCCAGGGCCACGAACGCCAGCCAGGTCCGCGGGTCGGGACGCCGGTGGAACACCATGCTGCCCACCATCAGCGTGAACAGCAGCTCCGTCGCCATCAGCGGCTGGACGACGGCCAGACTCCCCACCGAGAGGGCCGCCGCCTGCAGCACGGTGGTCACGGCGAGCAGCGCCGCACCCGCCACCCAGTACCGGTCGCGCACCAGGCGCAGCATCGAGCGCACCGCCGAGCGGGCGCCGCCACCGTCGTCCCCGTCCTGTGCCGCGGCGTGCCGTTGCAGTACCGAGGCCGCGGCGTTGGACAGCGCCGCGAACAGGGCGAGGACGACGGTGAGGACGCTCACCGCCGCGCGCTCCCGGTCATCCGAACCGCGCCGCCATCCACCGGTACAGCCCCGGAGCGGCTCCCCGGACCCGGCACGGCAGCCGCAGCCAGCCCGGCACGTACACCTCGTCCCGCCCCCGCACGACCGCCGTGCGGACCGCGTCGGCCACGCGCTCGGGCGACACCGGCCGCGGCCTGGACCGCCGGTACGGCGCGCCGCGGTGCTCGAAGAAGGGCGTGTCGACGACCCCGGGCACCACGTGGGTGACGCCCACACCGGTGCCCCGCAGCTCGTAGCGCAGGGCGTCCGCGAAGGCGCCGAGCGCGGCCTTGGCGGCGGAGTACACGGCCTCGTCGCGCACTCCGACACAGCCCGCCAGCGACCCGATGAGCACAACCCGCCCGGATCCGGACTCCACCATGCCCGGCAGCAGCAGCCGTACGAGCCGCAGCGTGGCCAGTACGTCGGTGTCGAGCACTTCGTCGATGGTGTGCGGGGGCATGTCGCGAAACTCCCCGGCCCAGCCGATCCCGGCCCCGGCCACCAGCAGGTCCACCGGGCCCGCCGAGGCCAGCGCGAAGTCGGCGAGTTGCCGGTCCGCGTCGGGCAGGGTGAGGTCCATGGCGAAGGCCGTGGCCGCCGTGTCCTCGGCGACCTTGCGCAGCCGCCCCGGATCTCGGCCGCTGAGCACCAGCCGCCAGGTGCCCTCGGCACCCAGCCGGCGGGCGACGGCCGCGCCGATGCCGGAGGACGCCCCGGTCACCAGGGCGGTGCGGGTCCGTGACGCCCCGCCGCCGGTCCGCTGCAGGGGCTTGGCGCTGTCCGCGTCGGGTGCGACGACCGGCGGGCCGGGCGCGGGCCGGGTGCGGGAGAAGGCATGGACCATGGGGGACCACCTTGGCTGCGGGGCGGACGCCACGGGAGCGGCCGACCGGGGTCGGGGCTCCACCCGTCCGGCGGGACGGGCGGTCAAGGAGTATCCCGGCCACACCGCCCGAAACGCCCCGGTGCGCAGCGGTTTGGAACCCGGCGGGACGGCAACCTGCACAGCCGTGCCTTCTCGCAGCCGGTCAACGCCCCGCCGGCCGCCGGCAGCGCGCCCCGCGCGGGGCGGCATGCGCCTGCTGGTGGTCAGCGCGAGCATGGGCGCCGGCCACGACACGGTCGCCGCCGAACTCGTCCGCCGGGCCCGGGAGCGCGGCGACGACGCGGTGGTGGCGGACGTCCTGGCGCTGCTCCCGTACGGCCTGGGCGGTGCCCTGCGCCGCTTCTACCGCGGATCGGTCCGGTACGCCCCCTGGGTCTACGCCGCCGTGTACCGCCTCTTCCTGCGCCCCGGCACCGGCCGGCGCCCGAGCGGCACCCCGCTGGCCCGGCTCGCCGGCCCCCGTCTGCGGGAGCTGGCCGAGCGCACGGACGCCGACGTCGTCGTCCCCGTCTTCCACCTCGGCGCCCAGCTGACCGGGCACCTCCGCTCCCGCGGACTGCTGTCCGTGCCCAGCGTCGTCCTCGTGATCGACTTCGCCGTCCACCGGCAGTGGCTCCACCCCGGCAACGACCACTGCCTGTGCCTCACCGACGACGCCGCGGGCCAGGTCCGGGAGAGCACCGGCACGTCCGCCGAGGCGTGCGGGCCGGTGGTGGCGCCCGAATTCTTCGCCGACGCGCCCGGCGCGGCCGGCTGGCAGCGGCTCTTCGACCGTGCGGCTCCCGGCCGGCCCCCCGTCGTGCTGTCGGCCGGCGCCTGGGGAGTCGCCGCGCGGCCGGACGCCACCGTCCGGGTGCTGGCGGACCACGGCTTCCTGCCGGTCGTGCTGTGCGGCGGCAACGAACGGCTGCGCCGCGAGCTGTCCGGCCGGACCGGGGTGCTCGCGCTGGGCTGGGTCACGGACATGCCCGGCCTGCTGCACGCGGCCCGCGCACTGGTCGACAACGCCGCCGGACAGACCGCCGTCCAGGCCCTCGCCGCCGGCCTGCCGGTCGTGGGGTTCCGTCCCCTGCCCGGACACGGCGCGGACGGCGTCCGGCGGATGGCCGCGCTCGGGGTGTCCGAGGTCGCCGAGGACGATGCCGCGCTGCTCGGGGCCCTGCGGCGGCTCACCGTGCCGGGTCCGGCCCGGCGCGAGCGGATCGCCGCCGGGCGCGCCCTGTTCCGGGACGACGCCGTGGCACGGGTGGCGGACTTCGCCGCCACGGCGCGCGCTCGCCGGTGACCCGGGCCGTTTTCCCGCCCGGCCGACGGGCACCCGGTGCGCGATCGGGAACCGGCGGATGGAGGCGTGTCGTGACGCTGAACGAGTTCCTGGCCCGGGTCGGTGACCGCGGGGAGTACCACAGTCGGGACGAGTCCGAGCAGGTCAGCACGGCCGTGCTCTGGGTGCTCGCGTCCCGGATCACCCCGGAGGAGGCCACCGGCCTGGCCGCACGGCTGCCCGCGCCGCTGGACGACGCGCTGCGCCTGGAGCGGGGGCGTCCGGAGTCCTTCGGCCGTGAGGAGTTCCTCCGGCGCGTGGCCCAGCAGACCGGGGCCCGGCCGCGGACGGCGGAATGGGACGCGGGCGCCGTGCTCTCCACGGTCGCCGACGTGGTCCCCGACGAGCAGCTCGATCATCTCCTGTCACAGTTGCCGGCGGACTGCGCGGAACTCTTCGGCAGACCGGCACCGGACTGACGCCCCGAGGAGGAACGCATGACGGACGGTGAGCGGCAGTACGACGGCGACGAGGAGACGCCCCTCGCGGGGTACGCCGCGCTGGCGACGACCTTCGCGGTGGGCGCCGGGCTGTTCACGGCGGCGGCACGGCGCCGCGGGCTGCGGCTGCCCGACACCGTGCCGCCCTGGGACGTGGCCCTGCTGGGCACGGCGACGTTCAAGGCGTCCCGGCTGCTGTCCAAGGACAAGGTCACGAGCTTCCTGAGGTCGCCGTTCACCCGTCGTGAGCAGGAGGGCGAAGCCAACGAGGTGATGGACGCACCCCGCGGCAGCGGTCTGCGGCGCGCCGTCGGCGACCTGGTGTCCTGTCCGTTCTGCGTCTCCGCCTGGGTGGCGGGCGTGCTCTTCGGCACCTACGCGTGCGAACCCCGCGCGGCCCGACTGCTGGCCGCGGGGCTGAGCGCGGTGACGGTGTCGGACTGGCTGCAGTACGCGTGGAGCCTGACCGAGCAGAGGGCGGAGGGCTGAGCGGTGTGACCGAAGTGGCCGTCATGGTCGGTCTTCAGGCCACGGGGAAGTCCACCTTCTACCGGCAGCGCCTCCAGGACGGTCACATCCTGGTGAGCAAGGACCTCTTCCCGCGCGGTGCCCGCAACAAGCAGGCCCGGCAGATGCGGTTGATCGAGGAGGCCCTGAGCGCGGGCCGGTCGGTGGCGGTGGACAACACCAACCCGTCCGCGGAGGAATGGGCCCCGCTGGTGGCGGCCGGGCACGCCCACGGCGCCCGCGTCGTGGCCTACTGGTTCCCACCCGACCTCGCGGGTTCGCTGCGGCGCAACGCCGTGCGCACCGGGCACCGGCGCGTCCCGGTCGTCGGCATCCGCGCCACGCTGAAGCGGCTGCGCCGCCCGTCGCGGGCCGACGGCTTCGACGCCGTGTACGACGTGCGGTTCGACGGTCACGGCGGTTTCGACGTACGCGCCGCACCGGCAGCGGCCGGCTGAACCGGCGCACCGGCATCGCCGCGACCGGCACCGCGGGGCGGGCGGACGGCGGCCCTCAGACCTCCGTCTCCACGGCACGCGTCGTGGGCAGCAGCTCCCGGATGTCCGGGGGCAGCGCGCCCGCGACCTTCGTCATCTGCTCGGGGGAGACGACGGCGTCCAGCACGTTCAGCACGACGGCCGAACGCTGGAGCGCGGCCTCCTCGTCGATCCCGGCCCGCCAGGCGACCCGGCCCGCGAACGCGGTCAGCCCGAACCGCTCGGCGCCCGACGGCTGCCCGGGCCCGCCCGGCGCCCCCTCCGGCGAGCGGATCTCATCGGCCAGCTCGTGCGGCAACTGCGCGACCAGATGGCCGGCCAGCCCCTCGGGGAGCCGTTCGGCCAGGGTCCGCAGTACGGCCTTCACCGTGGCCTCGGCCTCCTCGCGGCCGACCGAACGGCTCTGCTCCTGGACCGTCCGGACCACATCGGCGTACTTCATGAGCCCTCACTCCCTTCGCCGGGACACCCGTTCCTCGGGTTTCCCGTCGGGGCACGGTGACACCGCGGGGGACGGCTGCGGGACTCGGCCGGGGGAGCGCTCAGCCCTGCTCGGCACGCTCGGCGCGCTCGGCGTGCAGCTTCCTGACGCGCGCCGCCTCCTTGCGGACGTCGGCCTGGACGGCCTGTTCCCGCTCCAGCCACTCCGGGCGCTCCTGCTTCAGCGCCTCGATCTGCTCCGTCGTGAGCGGTTCCGTGACCCCGCCCCGGTGCAGGCCCGCGATGGAGACGCCCAGCTTCGCCGCCACCACCGGCCGGGGGTGGGGACCGTCGCGGCGCAGGTCCCGCAGCCACTGGGGCGGGTCGGCCTGCAGTGCGTTCAGCTCGGCGCGCGAGACGACGCCCTCCTGGAACTCAGCGGGTGTGGCCTGGAGGTACACACCCAGCTTCTTCGCCGCCGTGGCGGGCTTCATGGTCTGGGTGCTCTGGTGCGACGTCATGGCTCCAGGGTATCGAGCGTGTGCGCGACCTCTGACCACGCCGGGTGACCGCGACCGCCGACGGGCACCGGTCACCGTCCCCCCGGCCACGCCCGGTAACCTGGCCGGGTGACAGCCTCGGAAGAACCCCCCTCGTTCCGGCTCGCGTACGTCCCGGGGGTGACGCCCGACAAGTGGGTGCGCATCTGGAACGAGCGGCTGCCGGACGTCCCGCTGTCCCTGACCCAGGTCTCCGCCGCCGAAGCGGGCGGCGTCCTGCTGGGCGGCGGCGCCGACGCCGGTCTGGTGCGGCTGCCCGTCGACCGGACCGTCCTCAGCGCCATCCCCCTCTACACCGAGACCACGGTCGTCGTCGTCCCCAAGGACCACCTCGTCACCGCGGCCGACGAGGTGACCGTCGAGGACCTCGCCGACGAGCTCGTGCTGCACCCCCTCGACGACGTGCTCGGCTGGGAGCGGCCGCCGGGCCGGCCCGCCATCGAGCGCCCCGCCACCACGGCCGACGCCGTGGAACTGGTCGCCGCCGGAGTGGGAGTGCTGGTCGTGCCCCTGTCGCTGGCCCGGCTGCACCACCGCAAGGACCTCACGTACCGCACGGTCACCGACGCCCCCGCGTCGGGTGTGGCGCTCTCCTGGCCGGAGGACGCGCACACGGACCTGGTGGAGGAGTTCATCGGGATCGTCCGCGGACGGACGGTCAACAGCACCCGGGGCCGCAGGCAGCCCCAGGCGCAGCCCAAGGCCGAACGCACCGACACCGCCGGTGCGCGGCGCAAGCCGGCGGCCGGGAAACCGGCCGGAGGCGCGCGCCGCGGCTCGAACAGCACGAAGGGCGGCGGCAGGCGGGGCAGGCCCCGCCGCAGGTGACGCGCCCGGCCCGGCCGGCGGCCTCAGCGGATCGTCGGACCGGGCGTCGGGGAACCGGTCTCGACATCCAGTCCGGGCGGCTCGGTGAGGGTGAGAACCGGCTCCCCCGGCTGCGGCGCGGGCGGGGTGAGCTGAGCCTTCGGCAGGTCCGGCGGGGCCGACTGCTGGAGGTTGACCTGGTCGAAGTTGACCAGGCCGGTCTTCTCCAGCACGGTGATGTGGTCCAGCACGGTGTCGTTGGCCTGGTCGGCCAGCTGCCGCACCAGGGAGTTCTTGGTGTTGGCGCGGACCTTGGCGACGACCGGGAAGATCTGCCCGTGGGTGATCCGCATGATGTTCACCGCCGTGGTGTCGAACTGCCTGCCCGTCGTGCCGTCGGCGGTCGACACGAACTGCTGCTGCTGGGGTGACGCCTGGTTGGGCAGCGTGATGCCCAGCTCGGGCGCGATCCTGCGGCAGGTCGCGTCGAGCCGGGCGTGTCCGACGACCAGGTGCTCGCCGGCCTCTCTCATCTCCGGGGTCGTCCCCCGTTCCATGGCCATCAGCCCGAGCGGGTGCTCCCACAGCCCGGCGGCGCGGACCTTCACCACGAAGTCCCGGTCCGCCTCGGTGAGCGGTCCGTAGCGCGTGTCGGCGACGACGCGGTCCTGACCGCCGGCCGTGTTCCGCACCCCGAGCATGGTCGGGTAGGCGAGCGCGGTGAGGGTGAGGACCAGGGCACCGCACACGAAGGCGGTCCCTGCCGTGGTGCGCGTCATGCGCATCGTGCCTCCAGGGGCGAAGACAGGCTCGGTGAGCGGACTGGGACACCTGGAGATACGGATCCGCGCGGCGAACCGATCACCGTCCCGGGCAAAAACCTGCCCGCCCGGGATGTGTTCTTCCTCTCGTCGCCCCGGTCCGCTCGCGTTCCGTGTCAGTCCGCGTACGTGGCCGTCCGGGCCGTCCTCACCACCCGCTCGCCGTCGCCGCGCGCGAGCAGCCCCGCGGTGACCCACTCCTCCACCGTGGACCGCACGTGCGCCACCAGGGCGCCCTTGCCACGGAACGGGGCGGCGGCCCAGACGTCGTCCAGGAGCGTGGTGCCGTCGGCCCTGGCGGGGTTGGCGACGCCCGAGTCGGTGCCGCCGAGGACCACCCGGGGCTCGGAACGCCGGAAGTAGGCGTGCGCCGGATCCTCGGTGCCCTCGAAGAACGGCGCCCACTCGGTACCGTCCAGCAGGAAGTGGAGCGGCCTGCCGGAAACCGGCGTGAGCGTGGGCAGCAGGTCGCCGGACAGACCCGTGTTGCGGTACAGGCCCACCTCCAGGTGGCCGGTGGCGGAGCTGCGGGCGACCAGGTTGACCGGGCCGAGGAACAGGGCCTGCAACGACGGGTCGTCAAGGGCCTTCTCCACCCGCAGCCGGAACGGCATGGCGATGCGTACGGTGTCCCCGCTGCGCCAGGTCCGGGACACGGTGAAGTAGCTGCCCGGCCTCGGAGTCCCCGGCACCGCGCGGCCGTTCACGGTGACGCGGAACCCGGCGGTCGCCCACGACGGGACGCGCAGCCGCAGCGCGAAGGAGGCGCTGCCGCCGCCGACGGTGAGGGTGCTGCCCTGCTCGCGCGGGAAGTCCGTGCTCTGGGTGACGGTGACACCCCGCTCGGCCCAGGTGAGCGTGGACGGGCTGTAGAGATTGACGTACAGGGCGCTGCCGTCGGCCGCGGCGAAGTACACCGAGTCCTGGTACTTCGTGGCACTCTCCATGCCCGTGCCCTCGCAGCACGTCGTCCCCTGCTTGGGCGTGTAGTCCGTACATGGCCGGGCGTCAGGCCGACGAAGTAGGTGACGAGCGGCTTCTCCGCGTCCGGCAGGTCCCGCTTCGAGCCGAGCACCTGGTTGTACAGCGCCCGCTCGTAGTAGTCCATGTACGCCGGGTCCTGCTCGTGGAAGAACAGCGTCCGGCTCAGCTTCAGCATGTTGTACGCGCAGCAGGTCTCGGCCGTGGTCGCGCCGATCGTTCCCGCGATCACGCCCCTGGCCTTCCAGAACTCGCCGGTGCTGGTGCCGCCGATGGCGTACATGCGGTGCGGTACGACCATGCGCCAGAAGTTCCTGGCGGCGGTGAGGTAGCGCTCCTCGCCCGTCTCGTCGTGGAGCCGCGCCAGGCCCGTGAAGATCGGTATGTGCTGGTTGGCGTGCAGGCCGTCGAGGACGTCGGTGTCCGCGGCGCAGGCGTCGATGAGCCGGTCGAGGTCGAACAGCCGGGCCAGCGCGAGGTGTTCCGGCCTGCCGGTGCGGGTGTGCAGCTCGCAGACGGCCTCCACGATGCCGCCGAACTCCCCGCTGGAGAAGATGCCCCACATGCGCTGCAGCGTGGCGGCGGGCAGCTTCGACAGCCGGGAGTGCATCCAGTCGCCCATGCCGGAGGCGAGGTCCAGCGCCCGGTCGTCGCCGGTGGCGAGATGGGCGTCCAGCAGCCCCTGGAGGATCTTGTGCGCGGTGTAGTACGGCGCCCAGACCTGGGTGTAGTCGCTGCCGGTCATCGACTCCAGCCGGATGAACTGCGTCTCCGGGTACGCGGCGAGGAACCCGGGGTGGCTCGGCCCGCCCCAGGTGCGGCGCAGCGTGGCGGTCAGTTCCCGGCCCGAGGCGTCGGCGAAGGTCCCGCCGCTCGTCTCGTCGAAGGCGTACGACGCGAGGTCGCCCCGGCCCGCCGGGGTGTCCGCGGCGCGGCTGTCCCGGAGGGCGCCGATCTCGGCGGCGGTCAGGGCGCGTGACCAGACGTTGAACTCCTCGAAGGCGCCCGCGAAGACGGGGTCGGCGGGGTAGTGCGAGCGTCCGAGCCAGTGGTCGGCGAGGGCGCCGAGGGCCGCCGGGGTCAGGGTCATGCCCGTGTTCCGCGCCACGGCCGTGCCGTCGACGTAGAGGGTGCCGGTGCCGTCCGCGAGGGTCACGGCCAGGTGGCTCCACTCGTTCAGCGGCAGGGGCGCCGTGCCGTCGAGGCCCTGCTCTCCGCCCGGGCCGCCGGTGGTGACGGCGAAGCGGGGCACGCCGTCGGCGTTGCGGGCGGCGAGGTACAGGTAGCGGGTCGTGTCGTCGCCGCAGTCGAGGACGCGGGCCCAGGCGCCGTCGTGGGCCGGCTTCACCCAGACGGCCAGCGTGATCGCCGCGGCGCCGCCGAGGACGCCGGCCGGCAGGTCGACGTACTGGTAGGAGCCCCGCGGGTTCTCCGCGGCCGTGCCGAACCGGCCCGCCACGCTCAGCACCGCCGGGTCGCGCCGCAGCGCCTCGCGCACCTCGGACAGCGCCCCGACCATGGTGCCGATCCGCTCGGCGAAGACCTGTTCGCCGGTGCTGCGGTACGCCTGGGACAGCATGGTCAGGAAGTGACCGGTGTAGTGCCCGCGCAGATTGCCGTTGGCCTCGCCGTCCAGCCCCTCCCAGCCGCCGGGGGCGACGGCACCGAGCGTGGACAGCCCGGCATTCGCCCGGAAGACCTGCAGCAGCCGGTTCACGTCGTAGCCGCGGGCGTGGTCCAGCATCAGCCGCCGCTTGTCGGCGAAGACGCCCCGGCCGAGCGTCACGTCCTCCAGGGCGAACGGCCGCACGCTCCAGGCCGCCGGTGCCGGGAGGGAGGCCGGGGCCTGCGGCCGGCCCGAGGCCGCCGAGGCCCCGGTGGGCCGGCCGCCGCCCGCCGCGTACGACAGTCCGGGGGTGCCCGCGGTGACGGCCGTGGCCAGCAGAAGGGCCCGCCGGGAGAGGGGCGCTGCCATGTGCTCCTCGCTTCTTCTGGGGGTGACGTGACGTTCGATATATCGAGCAACGTTCGAACGATCGCCCAGAAGATAGGCACGGGACCCGTGAGCGTCAACGGTACTGACGAGTTCGGTCAGGAGGCCCGTGCCGGCCCCGTCAGCCAGTCGTACGCGGCCCGCGCCGTGAACTCCCGCTGACCCCCGCGCACCAGCAGGCCGGCCGTGGCGAACTCCGGGGCGTCGGCCTGCGCGGCGACGTACGGGATCGCGATGCAGCGCATCCCGGCGGCGTGCGCCGCGGCGGCGCCCGGGGCGGCGTCCTCCACGACCACGCAGTCGGCCGGTTCCGCGCCGAGCCGGCGGGCGGCCTCCAGGAAGACGTCGGGGGCCGGCTTGCCGTGCGTGACCTCGTCGGCCGAGACGAGGGTGCGCAGATACCCGTCCAGGCCCGCACCGGCCAGGGTCGCCTCGATGGCCTCGCGCGACGAACCCGAGGCCACGGCCAGCGGCACGCCGTCGCCCGCGAGCAGCTCGACGAACTTCCGCATCTCGGGGTACGCGCGCGTGGAGCCGCGGACCAGTTCCAGGTAGCGGCGGTTCTTGTCGGCGAGCAGTTCCTCCACCGAGGCGCGCAGGCCGTACCGCTTCTTCCAGTCGGTGACCGTCTCCTGCGTGCTGATGCCGACGTAGCCCTCGTGGTCGGCCCAGGTGAAGTCCGTGACGCCGTGCTCGGCGAGGGTCTGCCGGCCTGCTTCGTAGTAGTTCGGCTCGCTGTCCACCAGTGTGCCGTCGAGATCGAAGATGACCGAGATGCTGCCGAGAGTGTTCATGGGGTCCAGGATGCCAAGGATCATCTCCTCGCCGTCCGCCCGATCGACTCGACCAGGGGCAGCAGCCGGTACGCGACCCGCTCGCGCAGGGCCACCTCGGTGCGCGTGCGGACCACGCCGGGCAGACTGATCAGCTTCTGGATCACGTCCTCCAGGTGTGCGTTGTCCCGAGCCACGACCCGCGTCAGCAGGTCTCCGCCGCCCGTGATGGAGAAGGCCTCGACGATCTCCGGTACGCCCGCCAGCGCGTCGCCGACGTCGTCCAGATGGCCCTGGGTGACCTCGATGTGCACGAACGCGAGCACCGGGTGGCCGAGGGCCGCGGGGGAGAGGGCCGGGCCGGTGCCGGTGATCACGCCGTCCCGTTCCAGGCGGTCCAGGCGGGCCTGCAGTGTGCCGCGGGCGATGCCGAGGATGCGGGCGTACTCGCGCACGCTGGTGCGCGGCTGGTCCAGCAGCAGGCGCAGGATGCGGGTGTCGAGCTCGTCCACGGTCATGGCGCCGGGTCTCCTCGTCGGCCATTGGCTCTTCGGTGGCCCTGGGAAAGCCGTGATCACTGTACCAATGGCCCACTTCTGAAGACGACAGTTGAGCCACTGGTGGAAGAGATGCTGATATGGAGGGGTCGATGGCGCTGCGGGTTCCCGCGGCGCCTTTTTCATGCCGATGAGTCTGCGGGCGACGACCGGTTCGCGAAGGGGGCGGTAATCAGTGCTGAAGAGGGTGTTCACGGCTCCGGACCCGGGGCGGACGCGGCTGCGCTTCGCCGCACGGGCCGTCCTCGGCATCGCTCTGGCCGTGCTCGTCTGCGGCCTGGCCGGGCACTCCCTCGTGGGCGCCGTCACCGGCGGGCTTGCCGCGCTGCTCGCGCTGTTCACCGTCACCGACGCCACCGTGCGCGGGCAGGCGGTCACCACCGCGCTGCTCCCCGCCGTCGGGTTGCCGGTGCTCACCGCCGCCGCCTTCCTGCACGACCATCCGGTGGCCCGGGACCTCACCTTCCTCGCCGTGGTCGGCGCGGGCGTCTACGCCCGCCGCTGGGGCCCGCGCGGACACAGCCTCGGCGTGTTCGCGTTCATGACCTTCTTCGTGGCGCAGTTCCTGCACGCGACCACCGGCCTGCTGCCCGAGCTGTACGCCGCCGTCCTGCTGTCCGTGGCCGCCGCCGCGGCGGTCCGCTTCGGGCTCTGGTGCTACGAGCGCCGCCTGCCGCCGGCCGCCGTGCCCGCCCCGCCCGGCGGCACCGGCCTCGCCCGCGTCACCACCCGCCAGGCCGTCCAGGCCACCGTGGGCGCCGCGTTCGCCCTCGTCGCGGGGCACCTGGTGTCGGGGGACCGCTGGTACTGGGCCGTCGGCGCCACCTGGTGGGTCTTCGTCAACACCACCTCGCGCGGCGAGACCCTCGTCCGTGGCTTCCGGCGGGTCCTCGGCACGGTCATCGGCATCGGCCTCGGACTGCTGATCGCCGTCCCCGTGGACGGTGCCGCGGTGCCCACGGCCGTGCTGGCCGCCGCCAGCGTCTTCGGCATCTTCTACACGGCCGCGGTGTCCTACACCTGGATGATGCTCTGCGTCACGCTGCTCGCCGAACTCCTCTACGGGCTCCTGGGTGTCCTCACCCCCGGCCTGCTCGCCGTGCGGCTCGCCGAGACCGGCGTCGGCGCGCTCGGTGCCGCGCTCGCGGTGGTCCTCGTCCTGCCGGTCACCACGCACGCCGTCACCGACGCCTGGATCCAGCGCGCCCTGCGCTGCGTCCACGCCTGCACCGCCGAGGCCGCCGCCCGCCTCGCCGGCACCGAGGGCGCCGACCCGGCACCCCGGGTGGCCGAACTGGAGCAGCTGCTCGCCCGGGTACGGCTGTCCGTCGCCCCGCTCGTGCACCCGCTCAACCCGGCGTACGGACGCAAGCGGCGCGCCCGCAGGGTGCTGGAGCTGCTCGACGACTGCGCCCGCGAGATCCGCGGTCTGGTCGCCGTCGCGGCCGACCCCGAGGCCTCGCACGACGCCCGGCTGGCCGCCGCCTGCTGGCGGGTCGAGGCCGCCGTCGAGGCCCTCACCGGCGGCGGAGCCGTCCCCGCCCACCCGGACCGGCCGCTCGCCACGGAGCCGGCGCTGGCCCACCTCCACGGCGTGGAACGCGCCCTCGCCGAACTCGCCGCACCCCTGCGCTCGCCCTCGCGCCCGCCGCTGGTCGGGGCCTGATCCCACCGGTGCGCCTCCACCTTGGTCTAGACCTGGCGTGATCGACTGCTACCGTCGGCCCGGGCGGCACAGGACCGGTCCGCGAAACGAGGCGCGCGACGAGAGGGGCCAGCGGTGGCAGAGGGCGGCAAGCGGCAGCGGCGGGCGTTCATCGGCTCGTTCACGGCGGCGGGAGGCCCGGGGATCGTGACCGCGGCCGTCGCCGCGGACAGCGGCGCACTGACGGTCCTGAGCACCGTGGACGGCGTGCCCGACCCCTCCTACCTGGCCCTGGCCCCCGGCGGCGACACGCTCTACGCGGTCAGCGAGACCTCCGAGGGCGCGGTGGCCGCCTACCGCGTGACCGGCGACAGGCCGGAGCCGGCCGGGCCTGCGGTGGCCGTCGACGGCGACGGGCCGACCCACCTCAGCCTGTTCGCCGGACACGTCCTGACCGCCAACTACGGCTCCGGCAGCGTCACCGCCGTCCCCGTACGCTCCGACGGAACCCTCGCCCCCGCCGCGTCCGGCGTGCTCCGGCACACCGGCTCGGGCCCGCACACACTGCGCCAGCAGGCGCCCCACGCCCACCAGGTGCAGCCCGACCCGAGCGGGCGGTGGGCCGTGAGCGTGGACCTCGGCACGGACTCGGTGCGGGTGTGCACGCTGACGGACGGCGCCCCGGCCGTGCACCGGGAGATCGCGCTGCGCCCCGGCTCGGGTCCGCGGCACCTGGCCTTCCACCCGGACGGTGCACGCGCCTACGTGGTCAACGAACTCGCGCCGACCGTCACCGTCTGCCGCTGGGACGCCGCGAGCGGCCTCCTGACCCCGCTCACCGAAACGCCCGTGCTGCCGGGAACCCCGGCCGGCGACGCCTATCCGTCGGGCATCGTCGTCTCGCCCGACGGCCGCTTCGTGTGGACCGCGACCCGGGGCGAGGACATCCTGTCCGTGTTCGCCGTCGAGCCGGACGGACTCCGGCCGGTGGGCACGGTGCCCTGCGGCGGGCACTGGCCGCGGGCGATCGCCGAGTCGCACGGCCACCTGTACGTGGCGAACGAGCGCTCCGGAGATGTGACCTGGTTCACCGTGGACCCCCGGACCGGCCTCCCGCACCGCACCGGTTCCCTCGCCGTGCCGGCGGCGTCCTGCGTGATCTTCGGCTGACCGGCGGGACGGACCGACCGGGGCAGCCGGCCCTTGGCCCGGCACGGAACGACGAAGGGCCCGCTCCTGCACCGGAGCGGGCCCTTTCGGCCCTGTGCGGGCGCCGTGCGCGTCAGCGGACCGGCGCGCCCTGCGGCTGCTGCGGGGAGATGCCCAGCGCCGTCGTGTACTTCGCCAGCGCCAGCTTGCCGATCGCCGGGTACGGGCCGAGCGCCTCGGCGGCGGAGCAGTCCGCCTCCTTGGCCGCCTCCTCCAGCAGGGCCGCGTCGATCTCGGGACCGATCAGGTACGGCGCGAGCGCCAGCTGCTGCGAACCCGAGGAGCGCAGCTGCTCGGCCACGGACGCGATCGAGCCCTCCTGGTCCAGGGCCGCGGCCATCACCGGCACGGCGAGACGCGCGGCGAGCAGCATGCCGGTGATCCCGGCCGCCTGCACGGCCTCGTCACCGCCCACGGAGGCCAGGATGATGCCGTCCGCGGCGGTCGCCACGGTGAACAGGCGGGCCCGGTCGGCGCGGGCGAGACCGGCCTCGGAGAGCCGGACGTGCAGCGCCTCGGCCAGCAGCGGGTGCGGGCCGAGCACGTCGGTCAGCTCGGCCGCGACCCGGCTGTCCATCACGGCCTGGCGGATCCGGCGCAGCAGCGCGCTGTCCGGACCGGCGAGCAGCGGCACCACGACGGCGACGGGGCCCTCGGGCTCCTTCACCTCCGCACCTGCGGCGACGGCCTGCTCGTAGCGGGCGGTGCGCTCCTCGGCGGCGCGCACGAGCACGGCCGAGAGCGAGGGGAACTCGGTGTCGTCCCCGTCCACGTACCCGATCCGGGCGTCGAGGCCGGGCAGCTCGGAGCGGGCGATGCTCACGACCTCGTCGGCGAGGCCGCGGGTGGCGCTACTGGGCGTGCCCGGCACCGCGAGGACGAGCGCGGGCGCGCCCTCGGGAGCCACCAGGGGTTCGGGACGGCGGTGCCGTCCGGGCTGGCGGGGGCGCGGCATTCGTACTGGCAGGCCGGACGCGGGCCCAGTGGGGGAGCTCATGGCGCCGCATGTTACTGGCTTATTGGGCTCCCCTGTTCGGGGAGGGTGCAGGTGAGCGGTATCCGTCCGGTTTTGTCTGATGAGTTACGTACGGATCGGACGACATCGGCACGATTTCCCTCTCACGGGTGACAACACCCGCGGTGGGAAAGTCGACTTGTCGACGCTTCGAGCGATGACTCTCAGCCGTCCGTCGCGCCCGTCACGTACAACATCCGCTCATCACCCGGGAGGGTGAGCGAACCGGTCGCCAGATCGGTCGCGATGCGAACCGCCCCGTGCAGCGGATCGCCCTCGGCGGTCACCTTTTGCGCATGCGGCAGCCGCTTCGCCAGCTCCTCCTCCAGCGGTACGACGAGAGGCTCGCCCATCTTCAGCAGGCCGCCGGTGACGGCGATCCGCGGCGCGCCGCCGGACGGGCAGACCGCGGCGGCCGAGTCGGCCATGTGCCGGGCGGCGGTGCGCAGGATGTCCGCGGCGACGGGGTCCCCGGCCGCGCACGCGGCCACCTCGGGGGCGAAGGAGGCGAGGACGGCGGGCCGGTCCGGGCGCGGGTAGAGCTTCCCGGGCAGTCCCCACGCCGGTCCGAACCGTTCCTCGGCCGCGGCCAGCAGCCGGACGGAGCCGCCGTCCCGCCCGTCATGGGCGCGCAGGGCCGCCTCCAGCCCGGCCCGCCCGATCCAGGCACCGCCCCCGCAGTCCCCGAGCAGATGGCCCCACCCGTCCGCGCGGCGCCAGCGGGCCAGGTCGGTGCCGATCGCGATCAGGCCCGTGCCCGCGGCGACGACGGCACCGGGCCGCGGCCCGAGGGCACCGGCGTACGCGGTGACGGCGTCGGCGACGAGCGCCACGGACCGTGCGCCCAGCTCCCGGGCCAGGGCACCCGGCAGTTCGGCGCGCAGGGCGTCGCCCAGCGTGGCCAGCCCGGCCGCTCCGACGACCACGGTGCCGACCCGGTCAAGGCCGGCCTCGACGGTCAATGCCCGGGCCATGGGCACCAGTTGCTCCATCAGGTGCCCCGGCTCGATGCCCCGGGCCCCGGTGCGCACCGGCTCCCGCGACGCACGCCGCCCGAGCGGCCCGCGCCCGGTGGTGCCGACGACGACACGCAGACCGGAACCGCCCGAGTCCACGGCGAGGAACCCCGAACCGGCCGCCGCACCGGGCGAACCCGGTGCACCCGCCCCGGACCCGGTCACGGCAGGCGCCAGTCCACCGGCTGACCCCCCGCCCTCATCAGCAGCTCGTTGGCCCTGCTGAACGGGCGGGAGCCGAAGAACCCGCGGTCGGCCGACATCGGGGACGGGTGGGCGGACTCCACGGCGGGCAGATCACCGAGCAGCGGACGCAGATTGCGGGCGTCGCGGCCCCACAGGATGGACACCAGCGGCTTGCCGCGCCCGGCCAGCGCCCGTATCGCCTGCTCCGTGACCTCCTCCCAGCCCTTGCCGCGGTGGGCGCCCGGACTGCGCGGGGCCGTGGTGAGCGCCCTGTTGAGCAGCAGTACGCCCTGCTGCGTCCACGGTGTCAGGTCGCCGTTGGACGGCTGGGGCAGGCCCAGGTCGGTGTTGAGCTCGCGGAAGATGTTGATGAGGCTGCCGGGCAGCGGGCGCACCTCGGGCGCGACCGAGAACGACAGCCCCACCGCGTGCCCCGGGGTCGGGTACGGGTCCTGTCCGACGATCAGGACCCGTACGTCGTCGAAGGGCTGCTGGAAGGCTCTCAGGACGTTCGGTCCGGCCGGGAGGTAGGTGCGTCCGGCGGCGATCTCCGCGCGCAGGAAGTCACCCATGGCGGAGATGCGCCCGGCGACGGGTTCCAGGGCCTTCGCCCAGCCCGCTTCGACGATTTCATGCAAGGGTCGTGGTGCCACGGGCGTCACCCTACTGCCGTACGGGTGACGGCGATCAACCGGTGGCCGGGCCAGTCCCCCCCGGTCCGGCTCATGCGACGACCGCGGCCCGCACGCACAGCACGTCCGGCAGGTGCGAGGCCAACTGCCGCCAGCTGTCGCCGTCGTCGGCGGATGCGAACACCTCGCCGTTGCGGTTGCCGAAGTACACACCCGCCCGCTCCGCGTCGTCGGTGCACAGCGCGTCGCGCAGCACCGTGCCGTAGTGGTCCTCCTGCGGCAGTCCCGCTGTGAGCGGCTCCCAGGTCTTGCCCGCGTCCGCCGTGCGGAAGACGCGACAGCGCCGCTCGGCCGGGACCCGGTCCGAGTCGGCGTTGATCGGGAACACGTACGCCGTGTCGCCGCGGTGCGGATGGGCGGCCACCGCGAACCCGAACGTGGACGGCAGTCCCTCGCCGATGTCCGTCCAGTGCGCGCCCGCGTCGTCGCTGCGGTACACGCCCCAGTGGTTCTGCAGATACAGCCGGTCCGGGGTCGCCGAGTCCTGTGCGATCTTGTGCACGCACTGGCCGAACTCCGGGTTGGGATCCGGCAGGAACACCGCGGACACACCGGAGTTGGACGGCGTCCAGCTGGCACCGCCGTCGGACGTGCGGAACACGCCCGCGGTCGAGACGGCGACCGTCACGGCCCGCGGGTCCCGCTTGTCGGTGACGACGGTGTGCAGCCCCTCGCCGCCGCCGCCCGGCACCCACTGGGACCGCGTGGGGTGCTCCCACAGGGGGCGGACCAGCTCGAAGCTCTCCCCGCGGTCCTCCGAGCGGTACAGCGCGGCCGGTTCCGTGCCCGCGTACACCACGTCCGGCTCGGCGGCGGCCGGGTGCAGCTGCCACACGCGCTCCAGGGAAGCCCCCGTGTCCTTGGGGAACTTGACGGCCGGCCGGGCCGGTTCCGTCCAGGTCCGGCCCAGGTCGTCGGAGTGGAACACCGACGGACCCCAGTGCGAGCTGTCGCCGCCGGCCAGCAGCCGCGGGGTGGCACGGCGCGTGTCGATGGCGACCGAGTACACGGCCTGCGCGTTGAAGTAGGGACTCTCGTCGAACTCCCAGGCGCCACCTCGCCGGCGCCCGATGAACAGGCCCTTGCGGGTGCCCACGGCGAGTAGTACCTCGGTCATGCCGATCACCTCCGCGGCGTCCTCGTCGACGCCTTCGTCTCGGACACCGGCTAGTCTGCACCCCGCCACTGACAGTCACCTCCGCACACGCCGTCACCGCAGTTCACAGCGGTGATGCGCCCCGCTGCCCCGGGGCGCACCGCCCGCCCGGGGGTGGCGGCACGGGGCTCGGGGACAGGGGGCGCGGATCGTTCGCGGCCCGGCTCCGGAGGGGCGGGCCGGCGCGCGCCCTCCTCCGTCACGGCGCGTGCCGGCCCCGAACACGCGGCGCCCGGTTCGCTCAGCCCTCGCCCGGCAGCGCGCGGTCCAGGATGCCGGTGAGATCGGCGCCGTCCGGAAGCGTGCCGAAGGCGTGCCCCCAGTCGCCGCCGAGCCGGGTCGCGCAGAACGCGTCGGCGACCGCGGGCGGGGCGTGCCGGACCAGGAGGGAGCCCTGGAGGGTGAGGGCCATCAGCTCCACCAGCCGACGGGCACCCGCCTCGGACCCCTCGGCCAGTGCGCCCTCCAGCCGCGTCACGGCCGCGTCCAGCCGGGCGTCCGCCCCGCGCGCGAGGGCGAGTTCGTCGAAGAGGGCGTGGGCGGTGGCGGGCTCACGGCCCAGCGCCCGCAGCACGTCGAGGGCGTTGACGTTCCCCGAGCCCTCCCAGATCGACAGCAGCGGGGCCTCACGGTAGTGGCGGGGCATGCCCGACTCCTCCACGTAGCCGTTGCCGCCCAGGCACTCCAGGGCCTCCGCGGTGAACGCCGGCCCCCGCTTGGTCACCCAGTACTTGCCGACGGCGGTGGCGATCCGCCGGAACGCCGCCTCCCCGGCGTCCCCGCGCACCGCCCGGTCGGCCGCGCCGGCCAGCCGCAGCGTGAGCGTCGTCGCGGCCTCGGACTCCAGCGCGAGATCGGCCAGCACGTTGCGCATCAGCGGCTGGTCGACCAGCCGGGCACCGAACGCGCTGCGGTGCCGCACATGATGCCCCGCCTCCACCAGCGTCTTGCGCATCAGCGTCGCCGAGGACATCACGCAGTCCAGCCGCGTGCAGTTGACCATCTCGATGATCGTCTTGACGCCCTGGCCCTCGGGACCGACCAGCCAGGCCACCGTGCCGTCGAACTCGGGTTCCGAGGAGGCGTTGGACCGGTTGCCGAGCTTGTCCTTCAGCCGCTGGATGCGGAAGGTGTTGCGGCTTCCGTCGGGCAGCACGCGGGGCACCAGGAAGCAGGACAGACCCCCGGGCGCCTGGGCCAGCACAAGGAACACGTCGCACATCGGCGCGGACGTGAACCACTTGTGCCCGCGCAGCGTGTACACGCCGGCCTCCGCGGTCGGCGTGGCCGTCGTGGTGTTCGTACGGACGTCAGAGCCGCCCTGCTTCTCGGTCATCCCCATGCCCGCCAGCAGACCCCGCTTCTGTGTGGGCGTCCGGAGCCCCGGGTCGTACTCACGGCTGGTGAGCAGGGGCTCGTACACCTTCGCCAGCTCCGGCTGCCGCCGCAGGACGGGGACCGCCGCGTACGTCATCGACGTCGGACAGCCGTGCCCCGCCTCGGTGTGGCCCCACACCAGCCCGCCCGCGCTGCGCGCGACATGGGCGCCCGGCCGGCCGTCCGCCCAGGGCGCGGCGGCCAGGCCCTCGCCGATCGCCACGCGCATCAGGTGGTGCCAGCTCGGGTGGTACTCGACCTCGTCGACGCGGTTGCCGTACCGGTCGTGCGTGCGCAGTACGGGTTCGTGGCGGTTGGCCAGGTCCCCCCACTCCTGCGCCTCGGCGCTGCCCGCGCGCCGGCCGAGCCGCCGCAGATCCTCCTCGGCCCACCCGGCGCCCTCCCGCCGCAGCCCCTCCAGCAGGGCCGTGTCGTCGGACGCGTCGTACGGGGCCGGCGGAGGGGGCTGGTTGGTCACGTCGTGCGTGGCGTATCCCTCCGGGCGCCCTCCGGATTCCTCGTACCGCTCGTGCGCGCGTGTCGTCATACGATGAGTGTTGCACTATTCCTACGGCCGCAGCAATCGTGCAACACGCGAGGCGCACGTACAGTACGTGCACATGCCGATGAACCACTCCGCGCCCCCCGGCGAACCCGCGCTGCGCCCGCTGTCCGCGCGGTCGGTCGTCCTGAGCCTGCTGCTGGGCACGCATCCCCCCGAGCTGCCGGTGAGGGAGCTGATGCGGCTCGTGGAGGGCTTCGGCGTCGGCGGTTCAACCGCGCGGGCGGCGCTCAGCAGGATGGCGGCCGCCGGAGACCTGCGGCGCACCGACACCGGCTACCGCCTCAGCGAGCGGCTGCTGGAGCGCCAGCGGCGCCAGGACGAGGCCGTACGCCCGCACACGCGCGCGTGGGACGGCGACTGGGAAATGGTCGTGATCACCGCGACGGGCCGCGGTCCCGCCGAACGCGCCGATCTGCGGGCCCGGCTGACCGCCCTGCGGCTGGCCGAGCTCCGTGAGGGCGTCTGGCTGCGCCCCGCCAATCTGCGCCGCCCGCTGCCCGGCGACCTCGACCGGGTGGCCGAGCACTACACGGCCCGGCCCGGCCGCCCGGCCCGTGAGCTGGCCGCGAGTCTGTGGCCGCTGGACGCCTGGTCCGCCACGGCCGGCGCGCTGCTCGCCCACGTCGCCGACGCCCGGCGGCCCGCCGACCGCCTCACCGCCTTCGCGGCCGTCGTCCGCCATCTGCTCGCCGACCCCGTCCTGCCCGGGGAACTGCTCCCGGCCCACTGGCCCGGCGCGGCTCTGCGCGACGCCTACCGGGACTACCAGCGCGAGCAGGCGGGACGGATCGGGGCGCACGAGACCCCGGCCTGATCCGGCAATGGCCGTGCGCGGCGCCGGAACGCCGCGCACGGCCGCCCCTCACCGTGGGGGCGTCACGGAGACGTCACTTGTACGTGATGTCGGACGACGAGTACTTGCAGTAGGTGCCGTCGGGGCCGGAGCCGTTGGAGTCCGGCTCGTCGCCGTCGTCGTTGCCGATGTACTTCTGGCAGGGAACGATCTTCTTGCTGGTGTCCCCGACGATCGTGATGTTCCTGAGGGTCGCGCTGTCACCGTAGTTGGTGTTGATGCCGACGAGCCGGCTGCCCTTCCACGTCGCCTCGATGGTGTTGAGGTTGATCGTCCGCTTGTACTGCGTGGAGCAGTTGCCGCACGAGCGGATGAAGGTGCCGAAGTTCTTCACGGCGAAGTTCGAGACGTTCAGCGTGCCGGCGCCGTTGAACTGGAACACCTTGTCGCTGGCTTCCTTCGCGCCACCGCCGGAGACGGTGTAGACGTTCGACGACGAGGAGCCCCGGAACGTCGCCGCGTCCTCGCCGACGTCCTCCCACCAGACGTTCTGCAGCGTGCAGCTGCCCTTGCAGTGGATGCCGTCCGCGGCGGGCGCGCCGATGATGACGTTCTTCAGCACGGCGCCGGGTGCCAGCTCCAGGATCGGGCCCTGGTCCTCGTCCTGGCCGTCGGAGCCCAGGTCGCCGGTGCCGTAGAGGCGCTTCATCCCGTAGTCCTTGGTGCCGGAGACCGAGATGGTGGAGGAGACGCCCTCACTGCCGTTGGGGGTCGGCCAGGTGGCGGCGTGCGCCGACGTCGCCCCGGAGGTCATGATCATGCCAACCGAGAGCCCGAGCGCGGCCAGCGCGCCGGTCATGGCGCGCCCGCGTGCGCGTGGTCGTGTCGCAGAAGCCATGTCCTGATTCCTTCTGTGTGGGGGTTGTGGGTTCATGTACGTGAATGGCGTACGTCATTCTGCTTGCCGCATGCGAGAACTGCCGGGCAATGCGACCCGTGGGTCACATCGCTGAACGGAACGTAGAGTGCAAGCGCTTTCTAGTCAACGCTTCGTGCAGCATCCGTTCCGTCGGTGGCGTGTCGCGCCAGGCCGGCCGGGCCGGGACTGTGGGAGCGCTTCCATGATGAGCGTGTCCATGCCACGATGCGTTCCACGAGTCACGACCGGAACCCAGAAGGGACAAGGACGTGCCCACCACCCCCCACCCCACCGCGACGAGACCGCGGCGCACGGCGCTCGGCGCGCTCCTCGGCGCGCTCGTCGCGCTGTTCACGGCGATGACCCTCGCCGCACCCCCGGCCTCCGCCGGCACCGGAGCCCCGGCCCCGGCCCGCACCGGAACCCCGGCCGCCCAGGCCCCCACCGCGACGCTCACGCGGATCGCCGACTTCGGCGCCAATCCCAGCAACCTGGAGATGTACCTGTACGTGCCCGACAGCGTCACCGCGCACCCGGCCGTCCTGGTGGCCGTGCACTACTGCACGGGATCCGGGCCGGCGATGTACTCCGGCACCGAGTACGCCTCCCTCGCCGACCGCCACGGGTTCGTCGTCGTGTACCCCTCGGTCACCCGGGCGAGCAAGTGCTTCGACGTCTCCTCGCCCCAGGCACTGCGCCGCGGCGGCGGCAGCGACCCGGTCGGCATCAAGTCCATGGTCGACTGGGTCGTCCGCACCTACGACGCCGACACCGGCCGGATCTTCGCCACCGGCATCTCCTCGGGGGCGATGATGACGAACGTGCTGCTGGGCGACTACCCGGACGTCTTCTCGGCGGGCGCCGCCTTCGCGGGCGTACCGTTCGGCTGCTTCGCCACCACCGACGGCTCCGAGTGGAACAGCGCCTGTGCGAACGGCACCGTGACCCGCACTCCCCGGCAGTGGGGCGACCTGGTCCGGGGCGCCTACCCGGGGTACACCGGCCCGCGTCCCCGCATGCAGCTCTGGCACGGCACGCAGGACGACACCCTGCGCTACCCCAACTTCGGGGAGGAGATCAAGCAGTGGACGGACGTGCTCGGCACCGGCCAGACACCGGCGGCCACCGACACGCCCCGGCCCGGCTGGACCCGCACCCGCTACGGCGGCACCGGTGACCGGGCCCCCGTCGAGGCGATCAGCCTTCAGGGCGTGGGCCACAACCTCTACGCCGCCGGCATGGGCGCCCATGTGATCGCCTTCTTCGGTCTGGACGCCCCGGACCCCGAGCCCGAACCCCCGGCCGGCGCCTGCCGGGTGACCGTCGCGACCAACGCCTGGAACTCCGGCCTGACCGCCTCGGTGACGATCACCAACACCGGCACGGCCACGGTGAACGGCTGGCGGCTCGGCTTCACCCTCCCCGCCGGCCAGGTCATCACGGGCGGCTGGGGTGCCACGTATACGCCGGCCTCCGGAGCGGTGACGGCGGTGAACGCGGCGTACAACGGCACGCTCGCACCGAACGCGAGCGTCACCGTCGGCTACCAGGCGACCCACGGCGGCGACAGTGCGGCCCCGGGCGCCTTCACGCTCAACGGGGCCGCCTGTACGAAGGGGTGACGGCCCGGCTCACATGTTCCAGCCGTACTGGTCCGGCATGCGCACCTCGCCGTCCAGCTCCCGTGCCGCGGCCTGCGCCCAGGAGGGGCTGCGCAGCAGCTCGCGGCCCAGCAGGACCGCGTCGGCCTCGCCGTTGGCCAGGATCTTCTCCGCCTGCTCGGCGTCGGTGATCAGGCCGACGGCGGCGACCGGCAGCGTGGTCTCCGCCTTCACGCGCGCCGCGAACGGGACCTGGTAGCCCGGCCCGGTCGGGATGCGGACGCGGGAGGCGTTGCCGCCGGTGGACACGTCGAGGAGGTCGACACCGTGGGCCTGGAGGTCGCGGGCGAAGCGCACGGTGTCGTCGGGCGTCCAGCCGCCCTCGTCCAGCCAGTCGGTCGCCGACACGCGGAAGAACAGCGGCTTGTCGTCGGGCCACACCTCGCGTACGGCGTCGACGACTTCGAGGGCGAAGCGGGTGCGGTTCTCGTAGGAGCCGCCGTAGGCGTCGGTGCGGTGGTTGGAGTGCGGCGACAGGAACTCGTGGATCAGGTAGCCGTGGGCGCCGTGGATCTCGACGATCTCGAAGCCGGCGGCGAGGGCCCGGCGGGCGGCGTCCGCGAACTGCCCGACGATCTCCCGGATCCGGTCCGTCGTCAGTTCGGTCGGCACCGGGTGCCGTGCGTCGAACGCGAGCGCGCTGGGGGCCACCGGCTGCCAGCCGTGCGCGTCCGGGCCGACGGGCGCCCCGCCCTTCCAGGGCCGGTCGGTCGATGCCTTCCGGCCGGCGTGAGCGAGCTGAACGGCCGGCACGGTGCCCTGGTCGCGCAGGAAGCGCGTGATCCGGCGGAACGCCTCGACCTGGGTGTCGTTCCACAGACCGAGGTCCCGCGGGGAGATGCGGCCCTCCGGGGACACGCCGGTGGCCTCCACGATGATCAGGCCGGTGCCGCCCACCGCGCGTGCGGCGTAGTGGGCGAAGTGCCACTCGCCGGGAACGCCGGCCGAGGGGCCCTCCGGTTCGGCCGAGTACTGGCACATCGGCGGCATCCACACGCGGTTCGGGATGGTGACGTCACGCAGGGTGAGGGGCTGGAAGAGGGCGCTCACAGGGGTGCTCCAGTTCGTCGCGGACCGAGGACGACTCGTACGATAGGCATCGTAGTACGGCGAGTGTCAAACTACGGTGACTCTCGTACAATGGAGGTCTCCCGGATGAACTGGAGCCACCGTGACCCCCGCCGCCACCGCCCCGAGCAGCCGTGACCTGCCGCACCCGGCGCGTGAGGAGATCCGGCTGGAGGGCGTGCTGCACGCGCTGTCCGATCCGATGCGGCTGCGGATCGTGCGGGATCTCGCGGCCGACAGCGACGAGCTCTTCTCCTGCTCGTACTTCGATCTGCCCGTCACCAAGTCCACGACCACGCACCACTTCCGGGTGCTGCGCGAGAGCGGCGTGATCCGGCAGACCTACCGGGGTACGGCCAAGATGAACGGACTGCGCAGGGACGACCTGGACGACCTCTTCCCGGGACTCCTCGACGCCCTCCTGGCCGCCGCCGACCGCCAGTCCGCCCGCCTCGGCACCGGCTGACCACGACCGGCGGCCGGGGTGGCGCGGACGGCCCGGGTTCCGACGCGCTCACCCGGCGAACGGCCGCCCCCGCCGCGGCCGTGTCCGCTCAGCCGTCCGCCGTCCGCGCCGCGGCGGTGTCCGCTCCGCCGTCCGCCGTCCGCGCCGCCGCCAGCAGCGAGACCCAGTCGGGCAGCTTCACCACGCTCCGCCCCAGCGAGGCGCCCAGCTCCGCCTCGGCCCGTTCGATGGCCCGCCACCCCGCCCACTCGACCGGCTCGACCCCCTCGGCCCGCAGGGCGTCCAAGGGATCGGCGGACGCCTCCCGGCGCTCCATGGCCGCGACGTCGGCCAGCAGTGACGCCACCGTCTCCTTCGCGCACGGCCGGTTGGTGCCGATGACGCCGGTCGGTCCCCGCTTGATCCAGCCGGCCACGTACTCGCCCGGGGCGACGGCGCCGTCGCGCAGGACGCGCCCGGCCCGGTGCGGCACGGTGCCGGTCACGTCGTCGAACGGCAGACCCTCCAGCGGCACGCCCCGGTAGCCCACCGAGCGCAGCACCAGCTCGGCCCCGATCTCCTCGTGCCGGCCGGTGCCCGTCACGCCGCCGTGTCCGTCCGGCGCCGTCCGCTCGAAGCGCACGGCGCCCACGTGTGCGCCGTCGGCGAGCAGTTCCACCGGACGCAGGAAGAAGCGCAGCCGGATCCGGCGCGCGGCCTCCCGCCGCGGCTCCTCGGCCCAGCCGCGCAGCACCTCCACGTTGCGCCGCTGCGGAGCGGGCAGCCCGGAGGGGTCCCGGTACGCCGGGTCCAGCGCGAGTTCCGCCGGGTCCACCACGACCGCGGTGTCCGGCAGGGAGCCCAGTTCGCGCAGCTCCTTGGTCGTGAAGCGGGCCTGCGAGGGACCCCGCCGGCCCACCATGTGGACGTCGGTCACCCGGCCGGCGGCGAGCGCGTCGAGCGCGGCCTGCGGCATGTCGGTGCCCCTCAGCTCCGCCGCGCCACGCACCAGCATCCGCGTGACGTCGACGGCGACGTTACCCACGCCGACCACCACCGCCGACCGCGCCCCGCTCAGGAACCCGTCGTCGGCGGCGTCCGGATGAGCGCTGTACCAGGACACGAACTCGGTCGCCGACCAGCTGCCGGGCAGGTCCTCGCCCGGGATCCCCAGCCGCCGGTCGGTGGCGGCGCCGACGCAGTAGACCACGGCGTCGTACAGCTCCCGCAGCCGCGCGGTCGGCACGCCCCCGGGGCCGACCGGCACACCGCCGAGGAAACGCACCCGCTCGTGCTCCAGGACTGTGCGCAGGGTGCTCTGCAGCGACTTGATCTTCTCGTGGTCCGGCGCCACGCCGTACCGCACCAGCCCGTAGGGGCACGGCAGCCGGTCCAGGACGTCGACGTGCACCCCGGGGCTGAGCTGGACGAGGCTCTGGGCGGTGTAGCACCCGCTGGGACCCGAGCCGACGACGGCGACACGCAGCACGGCGGAACTCCTTCTCCGGGGATCCACGGGGGATCGGAGGAGATCGCTGATGGTCTCCAGCATGGCACCGCTTCCGCTCCGCTGACAGGGTGCCGCGCCCGGCGGGGGAGGCGTGTTCGTTCGTATGGAGTGTGATCATGCGGTTACGTTGCGTGTGTGCTCGAAGCATCCTTCGTACATCGTTCTCTTCAGCTTTCCGATCGCTGCCCGGACGACGGCGACGTGTCGGTGCGGCAGACGTGGGCCGTGCGGCAGGACGGCGGCACCACCTCGTGGTTCGACGTCCGGCTGACGTTCGCGGACGGTGCGCGGGTCGACGCGCTCGCCGTGCTCTGCGGCGAGGGCGTCCGGATCGAGGACGTACGGGCCGAGCCCGCGCTCTCCCTCGACGACCTGGCGGTGCTCGCCGACTGGCTGGAGGACCCGCTCTTCGAGGCGTGCGTGACCGCGGCCGCCGGCGGCCCGCCGGCTCCGGCACGGAGGGCCCGCCCGGAGTGGCCGCGCGGCAGGGAGGGGTGCCGGCTCGTCGCTCAGGAGTACCGCGCCGCGCAGGAGGCGGGCGCCGACGCCGTCCTCGCGGTGATGCGCGCGACCGGGCACAGCCGCCGCAAGGCGCTCAGGCTGATCGGCCAGGCGCGCGACGAGGGGTTCCTGACCCCGCGTCGCGCGCGGCGCGGCACGGCCGGGGACGGCTGAGGGCTGCCCGGCCGCGGTTGCGGACGGTCCGTCAGAGCATCTGCCGCATCCGGGTGATCTCGCTCGTCTGCTGCGCGACCACGTCGTCGGCCATCTCCTCGATCTGCACGTTGTTGCCCTGTGCCTTCACGTCCGTGGCCATCGTGATCGCGCCTTCGTGGTGGGTGATCATCAGGGTGAGGAAGAGCCGGTCGAAGGCCTCTCCCTGCGCCGCGCGCAGCTTCTTCAGCTGGGCCTCGGTCGCCATCCCGGGCATCGCGGAGTGGTCGTGCCCGCCGCCCGTCTCCTTCTCGCCGTGCGTCTTCAGCCAGCCCTTCATGGCCGTGATCTCCGGCCCCTGGGCCGCGGATATCCGCTCGGCGAGCGCCTTGACCTTCCCCGACTCGCCCTGCTCCGGCACGAGTTCGGTCATCTCCAGGGCCTGGGCGTGGTGCTGGATCATCATCCGCGCGTAGGCGACGTCCGCGGAGTTGGGGGAGTCGTCGTCGGCGCGCTGTGCCTGGGCCTCCTCGGCGGACAGCGTCCGGTTCGCCTCGCCCGGCCTGCCCGGGGCGATGACCGACGGCCCGGTCGCCGCGGCCGTCTTCGGTTCCGCGCCTGAGTCGCAGGCCCCCAGTCCGAGCACGGCCAGAGCGGTCAGCGAGGCCGCGACGAGCGACGCGCGGGGCACGGGACGGAAGGGCACAACGACCTCCTGTGGCTGGGGGTGCCCCCTCCGGGG
This sequence comes from Streptomyces griseicoloratus, assembly GCF_014534645.1. GTDB lineage: Bacteria > Actinomycetota > Actinomycetes > Streptomycetales > Streptomycetaceae > Streptomyces > Streptomyces griseicoloratus. Next base: position 29,917 of record NZ_JACVQF010000199.1, on the reverse strand, counting down.
AGGGGCGGGGGACACCTCGTGAGTGTCATGAACGTCCTAGCACGCTTACGCGCGTCACTGATCAAAAAAGTTCATTGCGTTTCTGTTAGCCCCTGTTGGTATGTGCATGGCGAAGACGATACTGCGGGGGTGCATGAACCGTTCCCCCGTGAACGGAACCAGGGAGGAAGACAGTGATCCTGTTGAACGGCCCCAGAACACGGCGCAGACGCCTGGGAGTTGCGGCAGCCGCCGCCGGACTCCTGTCCGCGCTGCTCACCGCCGCCCCGGCCGCGGCGACGCCCGACCCCGGCGACGGGCCGGCCGCGTCGAAGGAGGTGTCGGGCAGCGCCCGCGCGGAGGTGCGCGACGCCATAGCCGGCGGTGAGATACCCGGCCAGGACGAGATCGTCCACTCGGCCAACATCGAACACCTCGTCAACATCCCCAAGGACACCCTGCCGGGCACGAACTCGGACCTGGCCTTCCAGGGGAAGTACGCCTTCGCCGGCAACTACGACGGCTTCCGCATCTTCGACATCAGCAACCCGAAGGCGCCGAAGACGGTCTCCCAGGTGCTGTGCCCCGGCTCGCAGAACGACATCTCCGTCTCGGGCGACCTGCTGTTCCTGTCCACCGACTCCTCGCGCAGCGACAGCAGTTGCAACAGCACCACGCAGCCCGCGACCGAGAAGTCCTCGTGGGAGGGCATGAAGGTCTTCGACATCAGCGACAAGCGGAACCCGAAGTACGTCGCCGCCGTCGAGACCGCCTGCGGCTCGCACACCCACACGCTGGTGCCCGAGCGCAAGAACGTCTACGTCTACGTCTCCTCGTACTCGCCGAACGCCGCCTACCCGGACTGCCAGCCGCCGCACGACGGCATCTCGGTCATCAAGGTGCCGCGCAACGCCCCCGAGAAGGCGGCGCTCGTGGGCTTCCCGGTGCTGTTCCCCGGCGAGGGCCCCGACGGCGGCGGCAACCCGGGTGCGCCCACCAACCCGGGCGTGTCCAAGACCACCGGCTGCCACGACATCACCGTCCTGCCCTCCGAGGACCTGGCGGCCGGCGCCTGCATGGGTGACGGCATCCTGTTCTCCATCGAGGACCCCGAGCGCCCGAAGGTGATCGACCGCGTCCAGGACAACGTCAACTTCGCCTTCTGGCACTCGGCGACCTTCAACCAGAAGGCGAACAAGGTCGTCTTCACCGACGAGCTGGGCGGCGGCGGCGCGGCCACCTGCAACGCGGAGATCGGCCCGAACCGCGGCGCGGACGGCATCTACGACATCGTCGGCAAGGGCGACAAGCGCAAGCTCGTCTTCCGCAGCTACTTCAAGATCCCCCGCCACCAGGCGGACACCGAGAACTGTGTCGCCCACAACGGCTCGCTGATCCCGGTCAAGGGCAAGGACCTCATGGTCCAGGCCTGGTACCAGGGCGGCGTCTCCGTCTGGGACTTCACGGACTCCTCCCGCCCGAAGGAGATCGCCTACTTCGAGCGGGGTCCGGTGACCACCGACCGGATCGTCACCGGCGGTTCCTGGTCCGCGTACTACTACAACGGCTACATCTACTCGAACGACATCGCCAAGGGCTTCGACGTCCTGAAGCTCGACGACCGGCGCACGGACCCGGCCCAGCGGGTCCACCTGCGCGAGCTCAACGTGCAGACGCAGCCGGACTACTTCGACTGACCCGGCTGCTCCGGCCGGTCCGGCTCCTGCGGCCGTTCCGGCCGGTCCGGTACGCCGGTCGCGAAGAACCGCGACAGATCCGTGTCGCACCTCCCGCCGGGCGCTTCGGCGTCCGGCGGGACCCCGAGATCCCAGTCCAGCCGGTAGCGCTTGAACAACTCCGCGCGCAGCACCGGCACGGGCATCGGCACCCCGGGCACCAGCGCGGCGTAGACGGCGCCCATCAGCAGCGCGCGCAGCATCGGGTAGTCGCCGTCGACGTCCCGCGAGCCGTGCCGCGCCACGGTGTCCCGCAGCAGCTCGGCCAGGCGCCGCTGCTCCGGGCACGGCACGAAGCCCTCCGCCTGCAGCAGGCCCGCCATGTGCTGGCGCATGAGCACCGGCCGGTCCCTGGCCAGGCCGAGGATCGCGTCGATGGCCCGCGCCATCCGCTCCGCCCCGTCGGCGGTGCGCGGCTCGCGCTCCAGGGCCTCCTCCAGCGTCCGGTGCATCAGCCGGTGCACGGCGGACTGCACCAGCTGGCGCTTGCCGGGGAAGTAGTACGACACCAGCCCGCGGGCCGAACCGGCCCGGTCGGCTATGTCGCCGAGCGTCGTCGCGTCGTAACCGTGCTCGCCCACCAGCTCCACCGCGGCCTGCAGCAGCCGCTCCTTCGAGCGCCTTCGCAACTCTTCATTGACCGAGGCGCTGCGCGGGGACATGCTGTAACTCCTGCGTTGACTGGCTGACAGCCAACTATACTCAGGGCATGCGGACAGACCCCGCGGGGCCGGGTCCGCATACCGTCTGCCTCGGGCGACACGGGGGATCGTCCGGGGCGGACGGGACGCCCTGGTGGTTGCTTCGGGCTACCGACTCTCGCGGGCGCCCGGAGAGCGCGACGTGTCCGCCCCGCCGCCCGGGTCGAGCGTCCCCGCAGGTCGTGGACGCAGGCGTCGGTGGGCCAGTACCGCCAGGGACACCACCAGGGCGCCCAGGAGCCAGCCGCCGACGACGTCCGTCGTCCAGTGGACGCCCAGCCACACCCGGGTGACGCCCACGCCGGCCACCGAGACCAGCGCCGCCGCCAGAGCCGTGCGGCGCGGGCCGCGGGTGGCGCCGTAATGGTGGAGCAGCCACAGCAGCAGGCCGCAGACGAACGCGGCGGTCATGGAGTGGCCCGACGGGAAGGCCGCGTAGTGCGCGGAGTCCACGGGGTCGGGCCAGACCGGGCGGGCGCGGCCCACCGCCGCCTTCAGGCCCTGCTGCAGCAGACTGCCCAGGACGCAGGCAGCCGCCAGCCAGACGGCCGTCCACCGGTCGCCCTTTCGCCACCACAGCCACACCACGGCCACCGCGCACAGCAGGCGCATCGTCCAGGTGTCCCACACCCAGTCGGTCAGGATCCGCATCGCGTGCGTGATGCCCGGTTCGTCGACCGCCCAGCGGTGCGTGGTGGACGAGACGTCCTCGTCCAGGCCGATCAGCGGGCGCCACTCGGCGGCGACCAGGACGAGCAGCAGCGCGGAGCACAGGGTGAGGACCCAGGTCACGTGGAGGGCGGTGCGGGGCTGCGGCGGACGGGGCGGGGAGTCGACGGGCGGCGTCTGCATGCTGTGATCCTCACCGACCCGGGGGGCTCGGGGCCAGTCTCCGCGGAGGCGGGCCGGCCCGGAGGGTCATCCCAGCGCCCGGAGCCCCGGTACGAACGCCACCAGCACCGGCACCACCGGCACCAGGGAAGCCGCCGCCGTCAGCCGGAGGCGGCGGGCGGCCGTCAGCCGGTTCGGGGGCGTCAGCAGCCGGTGCACCCGCTGCGGGACGTGGGCCCGGGCCGCCGGGCAGGGGCCGAACACGCCCCGGTCCTCGTTGAGTCCCACCAGGGCCAGGGCCGTCGTGAGCCGTCCGAAGCGGCGCGAGGCGGTGTCGTCGGCGGCGAGTTCGACCAGGCGGTGCATCTCGTCGCGGAACGCGGCGAACACCGGCACCTGCGGGAAGCCGTCCGCCAGCGCCGACGAGCAGTGCAGCAGCCAGTCGTGCCGTGCCTGCGCGTGCCCCTGCTCGTGGGCGAGGACCGCGTCCAGCTGCCGGCCCTTCAGGCGGCGCAGCGCGGCGGTGGTGACGACCAGTTGCGGGGGAGCGCCGGGCAGCCACCAGGCGTCGGGCCGCTCGCCCTCCAGTACGACCAGCCGCCCCGCCCCCCGTTCCTCGCCCGGCAGCAGCGGGGCCCGGTCGAGCAGTTCGGCCCTGCGCAGCCGGCGCCGGGCCCGGCTCCTGACGACCTCGCGCACCAGCATCGCCGCGCTCCACAGTCCGCCGCAGGCCAGCGCGACCGCCGTCGTCGCCGCCCAGTGGCCGGCCGTGCCGAGCGCGTACGCCTCCACCACCGCGCTCGGGGCCGTCGCGAAGACGTGACCGCCCACCGCCGACCAGGCGGCCGCCGCGCTGAGTGTCATCGACAGCGCGCAGCACACCAGCACGGCCGCCACCACGCACTGCCAGACCCACAGCGCGACCACCGGTTCCCGGTCCGGCCAGTCGGCCCGGGCGAGCAGCCGGGGGGCGAGGACGGCGGTCAGGGCGCCGAGCAGCAGCAGTGCCGCGGGGAGGATCATGAGAGCAGCCTAGGAGCGCCGCACCTCCCGGGACACCGCCCGTCGCGGCAAAGTGACGCAGGCAACGGTTGCGGGGACGTACGGCGCCGCGGGCGCCACGGCTCACATCGTCACGAGGCGCCTCGCGCCACATGGGGAGCAACGCGGCGCCTCGCGTCAGATGGCGGCAACGCGCCGCCTCGCCGTCACATGGTCAGCAGCATGGCCAGCATCGCGATGCCCATCGAGAGGCGGCATGCCCGCGCCAGCTCGGGCCGGTCGCCCCAGCCGGCGCCGGGCCCGCCGCCGGCCACGGCGGCGACGGGAACCAGACGTATGCCGGTCAGCAGTACGTACGCGGTGAAGTACAGCAGCAGGGTCCCGGTCAGCAGGGGGACCCCGGAGCCCCCGTGCCCGTGCCCGTGGGCCGGGGCTCCGGCCATCACCGCGGCCATGTAGACCATGGCCGCGGCACCGACGAGATGGTGCAGGTGGTGCCGGTCGGCGCGCGCCGCCCACAGGGAGCGCAGCCCGGCGGCGCCGAACACCAGCGCGTAGGCGGTCCAGGCCCAGGAGGGCGGGCTGAACACCGCGGCGGGCACGGCCATGGCCGCCATCCCGAACCCCATGAGGGCCTCGCCGCCCGCGGCACGGCGCTGCTCCTCGACGCTGCTGCGCATCCGCAGCAGGCAGTAGGCGCCGGTCGCCGCGCACAGCGCGACCAGCAGCCAGCCGTACGACGCCGGTCCGTGCACGCGCACCTCCCCGTTCGGCAGTCGGTGGAAGGAATGCCCGGGCGGTGCGGTGCGCACGCGAGCGCAAGGGTGTACGCGGGGGGCATACGGCGGAGCGCGGTGCGTAGCGCCTGGTCAGCGCCGAGGCGGGGTGACCGGTCCAATATTTTTTACAGGTAAAACACCTGCTAAAATATTTTCATGAGCAGTGCGTCCCCCACCTCCGGCACCCCGCTCGGCCGGCATCTGCCACTGGCCGGCGTGCTCCGCCTACGCCGTCCCTCCGAGATCTGGTTCAAGCCCGCGCTGAGCGTGGTGGCCGCCGTGGCCCCGCCCAACCTGATCCTGCTGGCGCTCGGCCGGCTCGACCTGGCCATGTACACGATGGCCGGGTCCCTGTGCGCGCTCTACGCCCACAACCGGCCCTACCCCGCCCGGGCCCGGGTCCTCGCGTGGGTGGTGCTCGGCATGCTCGCAAGCGTCGCCGTCTCCCTGGTCACCGCGTCGCTCACCGGCGACGCGGTCGTGCTGGTCACCGTCGGCGCCCTGCTCGCCGCCGCGCAGAAGACGCTGTGCGACGCCACACGGATCGGCCCGCCGGGCAACGTGATCCTCACCTTCATCAGCTCCGCATCGCTGTTCGCGCCGCAGACGCTCGGCCAGGTCCCGGGGCACCTGGCGCTGACCGCCGCGGCGGGCGCCTTCGCCTGGATCGTCGGCATGGCACCCGCCTTGGTCCGCCCGCACGGCCCGGAACGCCGGGCCACCGCCCAGGCACTGAACGCCGCCGCCGCGTACGCCGGCACCCGGGGCACCGGCGACGGCCACACCCAGGCCCGCGCCGCCGGTTACGCCGCGGTGCAGGCCGCCTGGCAGACGCTGCTGTCGCTGCCGGCGACCGGTGCCCGGGCCGCCACCCGGCACGCCCTGGAAGCCCTCGTCGTCCGTGCCGAGGTCGCCCTCGCCGCACCCGCCGACACGGACCCCGAACGGCTGCGGGACTGGGCGCGCGCCCTGCGCGGCACCGGACGGATCCCGCGCACCGGCACCCCGCACACCGCCGCCCCCGGGGCCTTCGCCGACGAACTCCTCGGCGTGGACGCCGAACTCGACGCCCGGCCGGCGCCGCTGTGGCGCGGGCTCGGCCCGCTGGCCCCGATCGCCGTGCGCACCGCCCTGGGCTGCGCCCTCGCCGGCTACGCCTCCCTCGCCCTCGGCATCGGCCGCCCCTACTGGGCGCTGGTGACCGCCGCCGCGCTCTACCAGGTGAACCTGACCCTGACCTGGAGCCGGACCGTCCAGCGCGTCGTCGGCAACCTCGCCGGAGTACTCCTCTTCGCGGCCGTCGCCCCGCTCGCCCACCTCGGGCAGGCACCCCTCGTCCTGCTCTGCCTGGCCTTCAACTTCGGCGCCGAGGCGCTCATCACCCGCAACTACTGGCTCGGCAGCGTCTGCGTGACGCCGATGGCGCTCCTGATCACCGAGTTCGCCGGATACCAGGAGCCCGGCGAGCTGATCACCGAGCGGGTCGTGGACACCCTCGTCGGCGCCCTCGTCGGCTTCCTGGCCGCCGTCGTCGTCACCAACCGGCGCGCGGGCGACCGCGTCGAGCAGGCGGTGACCGCCGCCGACCGCGCCCGCGAGCGCGCCGCCCGCCTCCTGGCGGAGCCCGAGCCCGCCCCCGCGGCGCTGGAGGCCGCCCGACGGAGCCTGGCCGCCGCGCTGGCCGACCTGCGGGCCACCGCCGACGCCGCGGCCGGTGAATGGTGGCAGCGCGCCCTGCCCCACGAGAGGGTCGTGCTCGCCGAGCAGTCCGGACACCGTACGCTCGCCGCAACGGTGCGCCGCCGCACAGCGTGTGCGGACCGGGACACAGGTACGAGGACGGAGGACGTACGGCCATGACCGCAAACGACGGGCGCTCGGCGACCGGCGGCGGCGCGACGGACGCCACGAGAGGGGACACGGTCGCCGCGGTCGTCCGCCAGTGGCGGGCCGTCCACCCCGGCCTCGACACCGGCCCCATGGAGATCATCGGCCGCATCAACCGCTGCGCCGCCCTCCTCCAGCAGGCCGAGGACGCCCCGCTGCGCCGGGCCGGCCTGAGCCGCCCCGAGTTCGACCTGCTCGGCGCGCTGCGCCGCACCGGGCACGAGCTGACCCCCGGTGAGCTGGCCCGCGAGACCTTCTCCTCGGGCGCCGCCGTCACCAAGCGCCTCAAGCAGCTCACCGAGCGCGGACTGGTCGAACGCCGGGGCGACACCCGGGACCGCCGCGTCGCCCACCTCCGCCTCACGGACGCCGGACGCGACCTCGTCGACGGCATCCTGCCCGAGCAGCTCGCCTACGAGTCCGCCGTCCTCTCCGGCGTACGGGCCCCGGAGCGGGACGAACTCGCCGCGCTCCTCGCGGAACTGCTCGGCCAGCTGGAGGGCCGCCTGGACGCGCTGCGGGTCTGAGGGCACGTGCGCGTCGGGGACCGGCGATCACACCGGGTGGTCCCGGCCCTCGTCCGCCGCCCGGTACACGCCGAACATCGCCCCCTGCGGATCCCTCAGCACCGCGATGCGCGGTCCGTCGGGCAGGGACGTGGGCACCATCAGCACGGTGCCGCCCCCGCCGGTCGCGTCGGCCGCGGCGGTGTCCACGTCCTCGACCGCGAAGTACGGCAGCCAGTGCGCCGGCACCTCGTGCGGGAACTTGTCGTCCATCGTCACCATGCCGCCGAAGTCCGCGCCGCCGACACCCCACTGCGGATAGCGGTCCGAGGCGGTGACGCTCCAGCCGAACACGGTGGTGTAGAAGTCCCGGGCCCGGTCCGGCTCGCGGGTCAGCAGCTCCACCCAGCCCAGCGCGCCGGGCGCGTTGAACAGCCCCGCTCCCGGGAAGGCACGCGCCTGCCAGAGCTGGAACACCGCGCCGGTCGGATCCACGGCCACCGCGAACCGGCCCGCGTCGAACACGTCCCGCGGGCCGAGCGGAACCGCCCCGCCCGCCTCCGTGATCCGCCGTACGGCGGTGTCGGCGTCGCTCACCGCGAACGACACGTTCCAGGCGACCGGCTGGGCCTGCTGGTACAGCGGTGTCAGGGCGGCGACCGCCGCGTCCCCGAGGCGGGCGATCGTGTAGCCCCCGGCCTGCTGTCGCGGGTCCGTCTCGGGACGCCAGCCGAACAGCCGCGCGTAGAACCGCTTGGCCGCCTCCAGATCGCTGGTGCCCAGCTCGGCCCAGCAGGGCCCGCCGGTCACCGGTGCGTCGAGCTTCATGGCGTGGGGCGTCCCTTCCACAGCGCGATCGTCCCCCTCCAGCACGCTAAGCCCCGGCCAGTGCCCCGGCCATCCGGGAACCGGCGGGGCAGCCACGTGCCCCGCCTGCCCCCGACCCCGCACCGCACACGGCGTCGGCCCGCCCGGCCGGCCCCGCGGGCGGAGCCGGCCCCGGCACCCCGGCGAAACCCCGCCCCGCCCCGCCCCGGCACCCCGGCGAAACCCCGCCCCGGCTCCCGCAGACCGGGACACCCGGGTGGACACGCACACGCGGACGGCCCGCCCACCGCCCACGCCCGTCCGTGAGGCGTGCTCAGATGCCCGGCCGGTACCTCAGCGGATGGTCCTCGGGCACCTCCACCAGCACGATCCGCGTCCCGTCCGGGTCCTCGATCCACATCTCCACCAGGCCCCACGGCTCCCGCACCGGCGGCCGGACGATCCCGACGCCCTTCGCCCGCAGCTCCTCGTGCGCCGCCGTCACGTCCTCGACCTGCATCCAGAGCATGAGCGCCGGGTCGACCGGGCCGTCGGAGCGGCCGGAGAGCTCCAGGAAGCCGCCGCCGAGGAAGTACACGGTTCCGCGCTCCGGCCCGGTGCCGAACTCGCGGTGGACGGCGAGGCCGAGCTGGCCGCCGTAGAACGCACGGGAGCGTTCCGGGTCGGTGGGGCGGAGCAGGACGCGGCTGCTGAGTACATGCACCATGCATCCGGAGCCTATCGGCAGCGCTACTCTCGTCGGTGCCCTCGCCGCGCCCGAGAACCGGAGACGTCACCCATGGACACTGCCGCCCGACACACCTTCCGCGACGCCACCGATGCCGACGTGGACGCCCTCGTCGCGCTCGTCGAGTCCGCGTACCGCGGGGACGCCAGCCGTGCCGGGTGGACCACGGAGGCGGACATCCTCCAGGGGCAGCGGACGGATCCCGAGGGCGTGCTGGAGGTCATCAAGTCGCCGGACAGCAGACTGCTGACGGTCGAGCGCGAGGGGCGGATCGTCGCCTGCTGCCAGCTCGAACACCGCGGTGAGCACGCCTACTTCGGGATGTTCGCCGTGAGCCCGGCGCTCCAGGGCGCGGGGCTGGGCAAGACCGTCCTCGCGGAGGCGGAACGGCAGGCCCGCGAGGCGTGGGGCGTCACCGAGATGCACATGACGGTCATCTCCGTGCGCGAGGACCTCATCGCCTGGTACGAGCGCCGCGGCTACCGCCGTACGGGCCGGATGACCCCCTTCCCGTACGGCGACGAGCGCTTCGGCATCCCGCAGCGCGACGACCTGCAGTTCGAGCTGCTGGTCAAGCCGCTGGCGTGACGCTCACGCGGTGAAACGGCCGGTGCGTTTGATCTCCGGATAGTCGGTCGTGGCGCCGTCCAGCCCCAGGGCGCGCACCAGCCGCAGGTGGTCCTGGGTGTTCACCACCCACGAGAAGACCCGCAGGCCGGCCTTGCGCGCCCGCTCCACGATCTCCAGCGTGATGCGGTTGATGTCCAGGCAGAGGGTCCCGGCGCCGGCCTCGACCGCCCGGTCCACGACATCGGGGCCGTAGTACTGCGCGACCAGTGCCGTGCGCACCCCCGGCACCAGGCGGGCGATCTCGACGATCGCCTCGTCGTGGAAGGAGATCACCTCCACCCGGCCGGCCAGGTCCCGCCGGAGCATCACCTCCGCCAGCGTCCGGGCCGCCGCCGTGTCCTTGATCTCGGCCTGCAACGGCACCGACACGGCGTCCAGCACCTCCTCGAAGACCGGGACCCGCTCCCCGCGCCCGGCGTCCAGGGCGCGCAGCTCGGCGAGGGTCTGCTCGGCGATGGCGCCGGTGCCGTCCGTCGTGCGGTCCACGTCCGCGTCGTGCATGACGACGAGCGCGCCGTCCTTGCTCAGGTGCAGGTCCAGTTCGACGACGTCGAGGCCGGCCTGCTCGGCGGCGACGAAGGAACGCAGGGTGTTCTCGGGTTCGACACCCATCACTCCGCGGTGACCGATGGTGAGGAAGTTCAAGGCTCGACTCGCTTCCGTCGACGGCGGCGATGGCAGGGCGGCAGCCTAACGGCCCTGCGGAAGCGTTTCCCCTGTGCCGCGCTCGGTATACGGATCTGGCCGACACCGCTTCGGTGATGTGCCCCACCTCCGGGCATCCGACAGGAAAAAATGCGGTGAAGGTGGGGGAGTGGCAGGATATTTTGCTGGGTCTCCCCTTGCTGGGAGGAACCACGTGTGCATACGGTGTCCTTACGCGAGGTTCTCCCGTGGAGGATGGGACATGACGGAAATTCTTGTGCAGGTGGGTTCGGAGGAGAAGGTTTCTCCGGTGAGCAGGGTGGTGGAGCACCCGGCCTGGCCCGTGCTCAAGGATGCCGTGGAGCAGATCCGGCCATGGCAGTCCAAGGACGGGTCGATCGACTTCGACGCCGAGGGCGCCCCCGAGCGCGCCACGGCCGAGGACGCCGTGCGCCGAGTCGCCGCGTCCGTCCAGGAACTGTCCCCGCTGCTCCCGCACGACCGCGCCTACCACGAGGCCCTGGTGGCGGACCTCGGCCGCTGGGCCGACGGCGGTTTCCAGGTGCCCGACTTCCTCGACTCGCTGCTGGCCTTCCAGCCGGCCGCGAACCGGCAGGACGGCCTCCAGCACCTGGTCGTCTTCCCGATGTACACGCAGAACGGCAATCCGGACCGCAACCTCGAAGCGGTCGTGCTGCGCATGGTCTGGCCGGACTGGCTGGCCGAGCTGGAGCGCACCCGCTACGACAACCCGCTGTTCTGCGGCATCACCTTCGAGGACTTCACGTCCGGCTACGACACCAACTCCGCGGTCCTCTTCCCCGAGACCATCGCCGTGCGCGAGGCGCCCGAGCGGTTCAGCTGGGGCGGCATCTTCTGCGACCGCGAGGCAGCCCGCTTCCGCCGCGTCACCGATGCCGCGGTCCGCATCCTGGGCCTGGAGCTGCCCGAGGACGTCGCCGCCATGGTCCACGACCAGAAGCGGTGCGAGGAGGCGTTCGTCCTGTGGGACATGGTCCACGACCGCACCCACAGCCACGGCGACCTGCCGTTCGACCCGTTCATGATCAAGCAGCGCCAGCCGTTCTGGATGTACGGCCTGGAGGAGCTGCGCTGCGACCTCACCGCCTTCAAGGAGGCCGTGAAGCTGGAGGCCGACGGCGTCCCGCAGGCCCGCGACGTGCAGTACGCGGTGCTCTTCGACCGCATGTTCCGCTTCCCGGTCACCGGCGAGCGCGTGCGCAACTACGACGGCCTGGGCGGCCAGCTCCTCTTCGCCTACCTGCACAAGCACGACGTCGTCCGCTGGACCGACAACAAGCTCTTCATCGACTGGCAGCGCGCCCCGCAGGTCACCAACCAGTTGTGCGCCGAGATCGAGAAGCTCTACCGCGACGGCATCGACCGCCCCAAGCTCGTCCACTGGTTCGCCGGGTACGAGCTGGTCTCCACCTACCTCGCCCCGCACCCGGGCTCCAAGTGGGCCAAGGGCCCGGACGCGCTGGACCTGACCCTGCCGCCGCGCAAACTCGTCGATGACGTGCTTCCGGACGAGTTTCCGCTGAGCATGTTCTACGAGGCACTGTCCAAGAAGCTGAAGAACGTGATCGCCTCCACCAAGGGCATCACGGCGGACGGCGCCGAGCGGGCCGCCGCGTGAGCGACGGCACCGACAACCAGGAACAGGCTCGGGAGGCGAGGACCATGGGGAACGGGGCGCTCAACGGCGCGGTGATCGCGGTGGCCGGTGCGGGCGGGCCCGCCGGACGGGCCGCGCTGCTGCGGCTCGCCGAGGCCGGCGCGGTCGTCGTCGGCGCGGACAACGACCCGGAGCGGCTGGCGGAGGCCGTCGACGCGGCGCGCTACGCGCACGGTGGGGCCACGGTGGTCGGCGAGACCGTCGACCTGCTGGACCTCGACTCCACCCGGGAGTGGGCCGGCCGGATCGAGAAGGAGTTCGGACGGGTCGACGGCCTGGTCCACCTCGTCGGAGGCTGGCGCGGCAGCGAGACCTTCACCAAGACCAATCTCGACGACTGGGACCTGCTGGAACTGCTGCTGATCCGCACCGTCCAGCACACCTCCCTCGCCTTCCACGAGGCGCTGCAGCGCAGCGACCGCGGCCGCTACGTGCTGATCAGCGCCGCGGGCGCGAGCAGGCCCACCGCGGGCAACGCCGCCTACGCGGCCGCCAAGGCCGCCGCCGAGGCGTGGACGCTGGCCATGGCGGACTACTTCCGCAAGGCGGGGGGCGAGCAGGGGCCGACGTCCGCGGCTGCGATCCTGGTGGTGAAGGCGTTGGTGCACGACGCGATGCGCGCCGAGCGCCCCAACGCGAAGTTCGCGGGCTTCACGGACGTCAAGGACCTGGCCGAGGCCGTCGCCGGAGTCTGGGAGAAGCCCGCCGCGGAAGTGAACGGAAACCGTCTGTGGCTGACCGAGAAGCCGTGAACCCCCCGAAGACCGACGCGCGTCGCCATCACGACCCCGAGGTCCGCGGTTTCGCCAGTGACAACTACGCCGGGGCGCACCCGGAGGTGCTCGCCGCCCTGGCCCTGGCCAACGGCGGGCACCAGGTCGCGTACGGCGAGGACGTCTACACCGAGAACCTCCAGCGTGTGATCCGCAGTCACTTCGGGCCCACGGCCGAGGCGTTCCCGGTCTTCAACGGCACCGGCGCCAACGTCGTCGCGCTCCAGGCGGTCACCGACCGCTGGGGCGCGGTGATCTGCGCCGAGAGCGCGCACATCAACGTGGACGAGTGCGGGGCGCCGGAGCGGGTCGGCGGCCTGAAGCTGCTCACCGTGCCCACGCCGGACGGCAAGCTCACGCCCGAGCTGATCGACCGGCAGGCGTACGGCTGGGACGACGAGCACCGCGCGATGCCGCAGGTCGTCTCGATCACCCAGAGCACCGAGCTCGGCACCCTCTACACCCCGGACGAGATCCGCGCCATCTGCGAGCACGCCCACGCGCACGGCATGAAGGTGCACCTGGACGGCTCCCGGATAGCCAACGCCGCCGCCTCGCTGGACGTGCCCATGCGGACGTTCACCAACGCGGTCGGCGTGGACCTCCTCTCGCTCGGCGGCACCAAGAACGGTGCCCTGTTCGGCGAGGCGGTCGTCGTCCTGAATCAGGACGCCGTGCGCCACATGAAGCACCTGCGCAAGCTGTCGATGCAGCTGGCCTCCAAGATGCGCTTCGTGTCGGTGCAGCTGGAGGCGCTGCTCGCCAAGGACCTGTGGCTGCGCAACGCCCGGCACTCCAACGAGATGGCCCAGCGCCTGGCCGAGGGCGTGCGTGCCGTGCACGGGGTGGAGATCCTCTACCCGGTGCAGGCGAACGCGGTCTTCGCCCGGCTGCCGCACGAGGTGAGCGAGCGCCTGCAGCAGCGGTTCCGTTTCTACTTCTGGGACGAGGCCGCGGGCGACGTGCGCTGGATGTGCGCCTTCGACACGACCGAGGACGACGTGGACGCGTTCGTGGCGGCGCTGAAGGAGGAGATGGCGCGCTAGAGCACCCGGCGTTATGCATAGGTATGCGGTCACCTGAAAAGTCATTGACCTTCGGGTGATCGCTTTCCTATGCTCTGCGGGCATGGAGCTGATCCAGAACACGCCCGACCTGTCCGCCTACTTGGCCGCCGACGAGGTCATCGACCATGACCATCCGCGGGTGCGGGAGACGGCCGCCCGGCTTGCCAAGGAGGCGGACGACTCGTATGCCTATGCGCGGCTCGCCTTCGAGTTCGTGCGCGACACCATCCCGCACTCCCAGGACTCCGGCGATCCGCGCGTCACCTGGCGGGCCTCGGACGTCCTGGAGCAGCGCACCGGCATCTGCTACGCCAAGGCCCATGCGCTCGCCGCCCTGCTGCGGGCCGAGGACATCCCGACCGCGCTGTGCTACCAGCGGTTCGACGTGGTGCACGGCCTGGTCGCCGTGCGCTTCAACGGGGCCTGGCACCGGCAGGACCCGCGCGGCAACAAGCCGGGAGTGGACGCGCGGTTCTCGCTGGACGGCGAGGTGCTGGCCTTCACTCCGGACACCGAGGCGGGTGAGGAGGACCATCCGGTCCTGTATGCCGAGCCGCACCCCGCCGTGCTGGGCGTCCTCAAGGCGGCCAGGGACCGGCCGCACCTGTGGGAGACGCTGCCCACCGCTCTCTGAGCGGTCAGTGCGCCTCGAAGCGGTCAGTGCGCCTCTGCTGTGCGGACCTGTTCCGGAGTGGGCGCCGTGCCCCCGAGGTGGGCCGGCATCCACCAGGTGTCGTCCGGGCCCTTGGGCCGTACCGGATAGGCCCGCTGAGCCGCCTCCAGCAGCTCCTGGACCCGCTCGCGCAGCCGCCGGGTGATCGCCCCCGCGTACTGCTCGCGGGACGCCTCCATGGCCTCGCCCACCCGGATGGTGATGGGGGTGTGACTGCGCTTGAAGTTGCGCGGGTGGCCCTTGGTCCACAGCCGCTGCGTGCCCCACACCGCCATCGGGACGAGGGGGACGCCCGCTTCCTGGGCCAGGCGCGCGGCGCCCGACTTGAAGCTCTTCAAGGTGAACGACTCGGAGATGGTGGCCTCCGGGAAGACCCCGATGACCTCACCGGACCTCAGCGAGTCCAGGGCGTGCGCGTACGCGGCCTCGCCCTGCTTGCGGTCGACCGGGATGTGCTTCATCCCGCGCATCAGCGGACCCGAGACCCGGTGGCGGAAGACCGACTCCTTCGCCATGAAGCGGACGAGCCGCTTCTGCGGGAGCGCGGCCAGGCCGTTGAAGATGAAGTCCAGGTAGCTGATGTGATTGCTCACCAGCACGGCGCCGCCCGAGCGCGGGATGTTCTCCGACCCACGGCAGTCGATCTTGAGGTCCCACACCTTGAACATGGTGCGGGCGAGACCGATGACCGGGCGGTAGACGAGTTCTGCCATGGGCGGGTCGGGCCCTTCCTGCTCTGCCTGGGAAGGGGTCTCCCAGCCGAAAGTTACGCAGCCGTAGGTTTACGGCATGTCGCAGATCGTGCCCCAATAACGGCCCGGGAACCAGTCCTGGTGCCCGCCCTGGGCGAGATCCTCATCACGTCGTCGGCCACGTGATGGCCAAAACACCACGGTCGGCCGGGAATCTCCACCATCTCGGGAACGCTGCACGGAAGAACGACCGGAATGGCGGCGCGCGTGTCGACGCGCGCCCATGGAGTGCCGTGGTGACGGCGGAGCGGGGTGTGCGGGTGCGCGGGCAGGACGACGGCAGGCGGCTCGGCGCGCCCGACCTGGGTGCGGAACTCGGCGCACGCGCAACGCTCGTGCAGTTCTCCAGCGCGTTCTGCGCCCCCTGCCGGGCCACCCGGCGCGTCCTCGGTGAGGTGGCCGGGCTGGTCCCCGGCGTCGCCCACATCGAGATCGACGCCGAGGCGCACCTCGGTCTCGTGCGGGAACTGGACGTGCTGAAGACCCCGACCGTGCTCGTCCTGGACGCCGGCGGGCGGGTCGTGCGACGGGCCGTCGGGCAACCGCGCAAGGCGGACGTGATCGCCGCGCTGGGGGAGGCGCTGTGACCGCTGCCACGCCGGCCGTGAGGCATCTGCCACATCTTCCGGCCGCGGGGACGTAGTTGACTGTGCGTACCACCTGTCGCCGGCGCCCACCCCACGCCTTCGGTCCCCTTCCTTCAGGGCGGAGGCGCAACGCAGAAGGACACCCCGCATGACGGCCACGCCCGACCTCGGCGCGCCCCGGCTCGCCACCGCCGACCTGCTGCGGTCCGTCTTCCGGCGGCACGCGTCGGGGGTCGCCGTGATCACGGCCGGCGGCGAGGCCGGCCCGGTCGGCTTCACCGCCACGTCCCTCACGTCCGTCTCGGCCGAGCCGCCGCTGCTCTCCTTCGGCATCGGCACCGGCTCCTCCAGCTGGCCCACGGTGTCCGAGACCGAGTACGTCGGCGTCCACATACTCGGTGACCACCAGGAGGAACTGGCCGCCACGTTCGCCCGCAGCGGCGCCGACCGTTTCGGCCCGCCCACGGCCTGGCGCGAGGGTCCGCGGGGTGTGCCCGTCCTGTCCGGCGTCCTCGCCTGGCTGGTGTGCCGGGTCGTCGGGCGCGTCCCCGCCGGCGATCACCGCATCGTGATCGCCGAGGTCCTCCTCGGCGATCCCACGGGCACCGGCAGTCCCCTGCTGTACCACCAGGGACGGTTCAGTGGCCTGCGCGAATGACCAGGCGGGGGGCTCTCCTGCGAAGCCGTCGAGTTCCGGTTACGCTGCGTTGCAAAGGTCACAGTTCAAAGCGCTTGCTTAGCGGGAATGAACTGGGTGTACTGACGAGTAATATTCCGGGCGGGAGCGCGGGTCGCCCCGACCGGGATCGGCCGCTTGGGGCGCCTATGCTGCCTGCAAGCAGGCAGCACTGAAAAAGACGATGCAGTAGGAGAGCCGGCGTGAGCTTGAGGATCGTTGTCACTGTGAAGTACGTGCCCGACGCCACTGGCGACCGGCACTTCGCCGATGACCTGACCGTCGACCGCGACGACGTGGACGGTCTGCTCTCCGAGCTGGACGAGTACGCGGTCGAGCAGGCGCTGCAGATCTCGGAGAACTCCGACGACGACGTGGAGATCACCGTCCTGACGGTGGGCCCGGAGGACGCCAAGGATGCGCTGCGCAAGGCGCTGTCCATGGGCGCGGACAAGGCCGTCCACGTCGAGGACGACGATCTGCACGGCACCGACGCCATCGGCACCTCCCTGGTCCTGGCCAAGGCGATCGAGAAGGCCGGCTACGACCTGGTGATCTCCGGCATGGCCTCCACCGACGGCACCATGGGCGTCGTCCCGGCCCTGCTGGCCGAGCGCCTGGGCGTGCCGCAGGTGACCCTGCTGTCCGAGGTGAGCGTCGAGGACGGCACGGTCAAGGGCCGCCGCGACGGCGACGCCGCCTCCGAGCAGCTGGAGGCCTCCCTGCCGGCGGTCGTGTCGGTGACCGACCAGTCGGGCGAGGCCCGCTACCCGTCCTTCAAGGGCATCATGGCGGCCAAGAAGAAGCCGGTGGAGTCCTGGGACCTGTCCGACCTGGACCTGGAGGCCGAGGAGGTCGGCCTGGAGGGCGCCTACACCACGGTCGACGCCGCGGCGGAGCGCCCGGCCCGCACGGCGGGCACGATCGTCAAGGACGAGGGCGAGGGCGGCAAGCAGCTCGCTGAGTTCCTCGCGAGCCAGAAGTTCATCTGAGGGATCGCCTCCCTCACCCGCCCCTCAGACTTCGCGATTGTCGCAAGGAGATCCATTCCCATGGCTGAAGTTCTCGTCTACGTCGATCACGTGGACGGTGCCGTCCGCAAGCCGACCCTGGAGCTGCTGACGCTGGCCCGCCGCATCGGCGAGCCGGTCGCCGTCGCGCTGGGCAACGGCGCCGCCGACACCGCCGCCACGCTGGCCGAGCACGGCGCGGTGAAGGTCCTCACCCACGAGGCCGCCGAGTACGCCGACTACCTGGTCGTGCCGAAGGTCGACGCCCTGCAGGCCGCCTACGAGGCCGTCTCCCCGGCCGCCGTCCTGGTCCCGTCCTCCGCGGAGGGCAAGGAGATCGCCGCCCGCCTGGCGCTGCGCATCGGCTCCGGCATCATCACCGACGCCGTCGACCTGGAGGCCGGCGACGAGGGCCCGGTGGCCACCCAGTCGGTGTTCGCCGCCGCCTACACCACCAAGTCCCGCGTGTCCAAGGGCACCCCGGTCATCACGGTCAAGCCGAACTCGGCCGCCGTCGAGGCCGCCCCGGCCGCCGGTGCGGTGGAGGCGCTGTCCGTGTCGTTCTCCGCGCAGGCGACCGGCACCAAGGTCACCGCCCGTACGCCGCGTGAGTCGACCGGCCGTCCGGAGCTGACCGAGGCCGCGATCGTGGTCTCGGGCGGCCGTGGCGTCAACGGCGCGGAGAACTTCGCGATCATCGAGGCGCTGGCCGACTCGCTCGGCGCGGCCGTCGGTGCCTCGCGTGCCGCGGTGGACGCGGGCTGGTACCCGCACACCAACCAGGTCGGCCAGACCGGCAAGTCCGTCTCGCCGCAGCTGTACATCGCCTCCGGCATCTCGGGCGCGATCCAGCACCGGGCCGGCATGCAGACCTCGAAGACCATCGTGGCCATCAACAAGGACCCCGAGGCCCCGATCTTCGACCTGGTCGACTACGGCGTCGTCGGCGACCTGTTCGACGTCGTCCCGCAGCTCACCGAGGAAGTCAAGACCCGCAAGGGCTGAGCATCCCGTCGGGACCACAGGCCGAGGCCCCCGCGACCGTCGCCGGTCGCGGGGGCCTCGGCCTGTGTCCAGGATGGTGTTGACCGACGGGAACGTCGCCGGATAACTTCGCTCTACGGATTGTTGATTCCGTACAGCGGAAAATAGGAGGGCATGGGATGGGTCAGCAGGAGAAGGTGGCAACGAGCCTCGCGGGCGCCGTCAGCGAGGAGATCAGTGCCTCCCTCGCGCCGGTCGACGCGGAGCTGGAGCGCCGCTACCCCGGAGACCCGGGCACCCGCCAGCCCGTCCACACCGTCTACGTCCCCGGTGACGTCTTCGCCGCCGACACGATCCGCTCCTGGGGCGACCGGGCCCTCGCCGCACTCGACGAGCACGCCCCGGACGCCGCGTCCTTCGCCGCCGTCCTCGGACTGTCCGACGAACTCGCCGAGCCCGTGTACACCCGCGTGCGCGCCAAGCTGGAGCGGGAGCCGATCGAGGACCTGCGCGTCGACTTCGAGGACGGCTACGGCAACCGCACCGACGCCGAGGAGGACGAGGCCGCCGCCCGCGCCGCCCGGCTGATCGCCGAGGCGTACGCCGACGGCACGGCCGCCCCGTACATGGGCATCCGCATGAAGTGCATGGAGGCCCAGGTCCGGGACCGGGGCATCCGCACCCTCGACGTCTTCCTCAGCGGCCTCATGGAGGCCGGCGGCCTGCCCGACGGGCTGGTCCTCACCCTGCCGAAGGTCACCTACCCCGAGCAGGTCACCGCCATGGTGCGGCTCCTGGAGGCGTTCGAGAAGGCACGCGGCCTGGAGCCCGGACGGATCGGCTTCGAGATCCAGATCGAGACCAGCCAGTCCATCCTGGCCGCCGACGGCACCGCCACCGTCGCGCGCATGATCCAGGCAGCCGAGGGCCGCGCCACCGGGCTGCACTACGGCACCTTCGACTACAGCGCCTGCCTCGGCGTCTCCGCCGCCTACCAGGCCAGCGACCACCCCGCCGCCGACCACGCCAAGGCGATCATGCAGGTCGCCGCCGCCGGCACCGGCGTACGCGTCTCGGACGGCTCCACCAACGTCCTGCCGGTCGGCCCCACCGAGAAGGTCCACGACGCCTGGCGCCTGCACTACGGCCTCACCCGCCGCGCCCTGGCCCGCGCCTACTACCAGGGCTGGGACATGCACCCCGGCCACATCCCCACCCGGTACGCCGCCGTCTTCGCCTTCTACCGCGAGGGCTTCGAGCAGGCCGCCGCACGCCTCGCCCGCTACGCCAACCGCACCGGCGGCGACGTGATGGACGAGCCCGCCACCGCCAAGGCCCTCAGCGGCTACCTGCTGCGCGGCCTGGACTGCGGTGCCCTCGACATCGCCGAGGTCGCCCGGCTGACCGGCCTCACCCGCGCCGACCTGGAGGGCTTCGCCTCGCCCCGGCGCGGCGACCTCACGGCCTCCGCGTAGCCGACGGCACCGGTCCTCAGGCGGTTCCCGGACCTTCCGTCCGGGAACCGTCCACGTACCGCTCCAGGCCGGACGCCGTCACCCACTTCTCCTCGGCGAACAGCCGCGTCCCCCGCTCGCACAACCGCCGGTCGGCCCGCGCCCGCGCGCAGAACTCCTCGGGCGTGACCCCGAACAGTTCCCGCAGCCGGGCCGAGCGGACGAGCAGTTCGGTGAGCAGGGCGCGCTGCCCCGGGTGGGTGCGCGGTGCTCCGGTGCCGTTGTGCAGGACACCGTGGCGGTTGACGTAGGCGTACGCGCCGCTCAGCACCACGCCGTCGGCCTCGATCCGCACGTCCCGTGCGGGCAGCCAGGCACGGTCGAAGTTGCCCATCGGCAGTGGCACGCCCTCGCTGACGTCGATCACGGCGAGCTGTTCCGCGTCGAGCCAGATCACGAACAGCTCCCGCACGGTGTCCGGGGCGCTGACCGGCGAGGCGGAGACGTAGCCCAGGCGGCTCACATGGGCCGAGACGCCGATGTCGACGCCGGTGACCCGGGCCTTGACCATCGGGATCGGCGACGTGATGCCGAACCCGGCCATCTTGTGCCGTAACTGGCCCGGGCTGGCGTTGGAGCCGATCGCGAGGACGGGCACGCGGTCCTCGTGGACCGGCCCGTCCAGCGGCAGCAGCCGGTCCCCGACGAGCAGCCCGGACTCGGCCGGCCACGCGCCCGGATACAGCAGCGGACGGTCCCGCGGCGCCTCGTCCAGCCCGAGCGCCCGCAGGGACCGGTCCTCTCCGGGCCCCGGGGGCCGCATGTCGCGGTGAGCGGGCTCCTCGTCCCGCGTGCGGTCCTCCACGGGCGCTCAGCCCGCGGGCGGCAGTTCGCCGGAGCCGCGGGTGACGAGCCGGGTCGGCAGTTCGATCCGCTCGGGCGTCAGCAGGGTCCCGTCCAGCTGCCGGAAGAGCCGCTCGGCGGCGGTGCGGCCGAGGGCCGCCGCGTCCTGGGCGACCACGGTGACGCCCGGCTGGAGCAGATCGGCGAGCTCGATGTCGTCGAAGCCGACGAGGGCGACCGCGTGGGAGTGCTCGGCGAGGACCCGGATCACGGTGACCGTCACCCGGTTGTTGCCCGTGAAGATCGCCGTGACCGGGTCCGGGCCGGCGAGCATCTCCTCGGCCGCCCGGCGCACCCGCTCCGGGTCGGTGACGCCGAGGGACATCCAGGAGCCCTTCACCGGTATGCCGGCGTCCTCCATGGCCGCCCGGTAGCCGCGCAGCCGCTCGGCGGCGGTGTGGATGCGGGGCATGTCGCCGATGAAGCCGATCCTGCGGTGCCCGTGGGCGATCAGGTGGGCCACGCCGTCGCGGGCGCCGCCGAAGTTGTCGGACAGCACCACGTCGGCGTCGATGCGCCCCGCCGGACGGTCCACGAACACCGTGGCGACGCCCGCCTTGATCTCCGGCTCCAGGTACCGGTGGTCGTCACCGGCCGGGATCACCACCAGCCCGTCCACGCGCCGCGCGCACAGGGCCAGCACCAGCTCCTGCTCGCGATCCGGGTCCTCCGCGCTGGAGCCGTTGATGAGCAGGGCGCCGTGGGCGCGGGCCACCTCCTCGACCGCGCGGCTCAGCGGCCCGTAGAACGGGTCGGCCAGGTCCTCCAGGACCAGGCCGATGCTGGCCGTACGGCCCTTGCGGAGCACCCGCGCGCTGTCGTTGCGGCGGAAGCCGAGCGCGTCGATCGCCTCCTGGACGCGGCGTTCGGTCTCCGGGGTGACCCCCGGCTCCCCGTTGACCACCCGGGAGACGGTCTTCAGCCCGACCCCGGCCCGGGCGGCGACGTCCTTCATGGTCGGACGGTTGCCGTAGCGGGTCCCGGGGAGGCGTCCTGCGCGGCGGGGCGTGTCGGGCACGGTGCGGTGTCCTGTCCTGTCGTCCACGGGATTGCGTCGGCTCCTGTCGTTCCACAGGGGATGTGTCGGTCATGCGTTTGTATGAGGATGTGGCGTCGAGCATAGAGCCTGGACAACGTTGTCAGATGCGGGGGACACTGTCCATCGCAAACTCGGGTCCGTGCCGTCACCGTGCGACCGGCCTGCTGTTCTTCTTGTGATTCTCATGGTTGACGGGGAGATCCGACACTGATGCACACCGACCTCGTGGCCGCGCTGGACATCGGCGGCACCAAGATCGCCGGAGCGCTGGTGGACGGCCACGGCCGGATCCAGGCGCGGGCGCAGCGCGCGACGCCCGCCCGGGAGGACGGCGAGACCGTGATGCGGGCCGTCGAGGGGGTGCTCGGAGAGCTGATCGCCTCGCCGCTGTGGGACAGGGCCACGGCCGTCGGCATCGGCAGCGCCGGCCCGGTGGACGCCTCCGCGGGCACGGTCAGCCCGGTGAACGTGCCCGGCTGGCGCGACTACCCGCTGGTCCGGCGGGTCCGCGCCGCCGCCGGTGACCTGCCCGTCGAGCTGATCGGCGACGGGGTGGCCATCACGGCCGCCGAACACTGGCAGGGCGCCGCCCGCGGACACGACAACGCGCTGTGCATGGTGGTGTCGACGGGGGTCGGCGGCGGTCTGGTGCTCAACGGACGCCTGCACCCCGGCCCGACCGGGAACGCCGGCCACATCGGGCACATCAGCGTGGACCTGGACGGCGATCCGTGTCCGTGCGGTGCGCGCGGCTGCGTCGAACGCATGGCGAGCGGCCCCAACATCGCGCGGCGCGCCCTCGACGACGGCTGGCGGCCCGGCCCGGACGGCGACACGTCGGCCGCCGCGGTGGCCGCGGCGGCCCGCCGGGGCGATCCCGTGGCGGTGGCCTCCTTCGAGCGGGCCGCGCAGGCGCTGGCCGCGGGGATCGCCGCCACCGCGACCCTCGTGGAGATCGACATCGCCGTGATCGGCGGCGGCGTGGGCAAGGCGGGCGACGTGCTCTTCGCCCCGCTCCGCAAGGCCCTCACCGAGTACGCGACCCTGTCCTTCGTGCAGCGCCTGGCGGTGGTTCCGGCGCAGATGGGCACGGACGCGGGCCTGGTGGGAGCGGCCGCGGCCGCGCTCAGCAGGACGGCGGGAGTGACGGCGGCGGGCGTCTGAGACGGGCCCTGCCCGGCCTGGCGCCCCGGCAGCCCTGCGCGGGTCGCGCGGGGCCACCCGGGTGGGGGACGGTGGTGTGAGGGCGCCTTCCGGGGCAGCCGTCGGCGCGGCCGGTGGTGGCCCTGGCATTGGCCCCGGCTCCCCGGTGGCCGCGGGGAGGTGGTCGGCCGGCTGGGCGGGCCGACGGTGGCGTGAAGGCGCTCCGGGTGGCGATCGGCGCCGCTGTCCAGGGCCTTGACGTGGCGTCGGCTCCCCCGGGGGCCGTGGGCGGGTGGCCGGCCGGCCGGGGCGGTCCCAGGGTGACGTGCCGGCAGGTCCCACCATCACCGTGCCGGGAGGTCCCACCGTCACCGTGCCGGCAGGTCCCACAGTCACCGTGCCGGCACGTCCCACCGTCACCGCGGCGGCACGAACCACCGTCACCGTGCCGGCACGTCCCACCGTCACCGCGGCGGCACGAACCGCCGTCGCCCGAACCCGGACCTGAGCCACCGGCCCCGGCAGCAGCCACCGAGTAGTCGTCAGCCCGCCTCTGCCCGGCCGGTGGCCGCCGTTCGAGTGAACAGTGGCCGGCCGGGCGGCGGCCGCGGGCGCCATCCGTGGCCCGGCCGTGACCCCGGGGCGGTGAGCGCGTTGAGTCCGGCATGAAGAAGCGCAGCATGCTCGCCATCGCCTCCCTCGCCACCGGCTTCGTCGTCGCGGCCGTCACCCCGTCCCACGCCCATGGCGAACTCCCGGTCACCGTCGAGGTGGAGGAGACCCTCGGCACGGTGGAGCGCACCGTCGACGCCCAGAACCTGCCCCTCGACAACGCCGTCCTCGGCGCGAGGGGCTGACCCGCAGGATCCTCCGCGCGGCGCCGGTGCCCCTCGTCCGGGGGCGCCGGCGCCGTTTCGTGCGCCCTCAACTGGGGCTGGTTTCCGTGGCAGGGTGGAGCGGGCAAGCCACAGGGGGCCAACGGAAGAGGGGGACCTGTGACCGTCGTCTGGATCAACGGCGCGTTCGGTGCGGGGAAGACGACCACCGCACGGGAACTGATCGAACTGATCCCGAACAGCACGCTCTTCGACCCCGAGGTCATCGGCGGAGCGCTCGCACACCTGCTGCCGCCCAAACGCCTCGCGGAGGCCGGCGACTTCCAGGACCTCCCGATCTGGCGCCGCCTCGTGATCGACACGGCGGCCGCGATGCTCGCCGAGCTCGGCGGGACCCTCGTGGTCCCCATGACCCTGCTGCGGCAGGAGTACCGCGACGAGATCTTCGGCGGTCTCGCGGCCCGCCGGATCCCGGTCAGGCACATTCTCCTGGCCC
Source organism: Streptomyces griseicoloratus (assembly GCF_014534645.1). Lineage (GTDB taxonomy): Bacteria > Actinomycetota > Actinomycetes > Streptomycetales > Streptomycetaceae > Streptomyces > Streptomyces griseicoloratus. Next base: position 5,574 of record NZ_JACVQF010000199.1, on the reverse strand, counting down.
CGGCCGAAACGATCCTGCGGGAACGAATAGCCTGCCGCGAGGTCCCGCCCGACCTCCCCGACGGCGAACTGCGGGTACGGCAGTGGGCGTACGACCACATCGAGCCGTACCGCGCCGCCCTCGCCTCCTGGCTCACCGCCGACGCCCACCCCGTGGACACCAGCAGCCTCACCCCGTACGAGGCCGCCTCCCGCATCGCCGAGGCGGTCAGCGCGGGCACCGTGCCCGCCTGTGACATCGTGCAGACCCCGGAACCCACCTCCGAGACCCTCGCCGCCGGCGTCCTGCTCTTCGACGAACAGGACCGGGTCCTGCTCGTGGACCCCACCTACAAGCCCGGCTGGGAGTTCCCCGGCGGCGTCGTCGAATCCGGGGAGGCACCCGCCCGCGCGGGGATGCGCGAGGTCGCCGAGGAGACCGGGATCGTCCTGGACGACGTACCGGCCCTGCTGGTCGTCGACTGGGAGTCGCCCGCGCCTCCGGGCTTCGGAGGGCTGCGCCTGCTCTTCGACGGCGGACGGCTCGACTCCGCGGCCGCCGGACGGCTGCTGCTGCCGGGTCCCGAGCTGCGCGACTGGCGGTTCGTCACCGAGGAGGAGGCCGCCGACCTGCTGCCCCCGGTCCGCTACGCCCGTCTGCGCTGGGCCCTGCGGGCCCGGGAACGCGGGGCGGCGCACTATCTGGAGGCCGGCACTCCGGTCGGCTGAGCTCAGCCGGAAGCCGCCCGTGTCCCCGCCGCCTTCCGCAGCACCTCGCCGGCCCGGGCGGTCACCGGGTCCCCGTGGCCGAAGCACGCCACCTCCGTGTCCAGTCCGGCCAGCCGGCGGAAGGAGGCGACGGTCCGGTCCCGGTCGGTGTTGAACACGCCCGGCATCACGCTGCCGTCGACGGGTGACGCGGCGACGGTGTCGCCCGTGAACAGCACGCCGTGGCGCGGCAGATGCAGCGCGACGCTGCCGTCCGTGTGGCCGGGGACGTGCACGACGCGCGCGCCGCCGCCGAAGTCGAGGACGTCGCCACCGGACACCTCCGTCACCCGTGCCGGGCGCTCGAAGCCGCCTCGGGGCAGGCGCCGGACGGCCTCCGCGTGCAGGGGGCGCTCCCAGTCCTCGAACACCGGTGGCGGGCCCGGCACCTCGCCGCGCACGACGGGCGCCTCCAGCGCGTGGGCCAGGACCTCGGCGCCGGTGAGCGCGGCGACCTCCCCGGCGCCGCCCGCGTGGTCCTCGTGGAAGTGGGTGAGGACCACGCGCCTGATGCGGCCGAGTGCTTCGGCGGCCTCGGTGATGCGGGCGCCCGACCCGGCCGGTCCGGCGTCGATCAGCGTCAGCTCGTCGCCGTCGCGCCACAGGTAGGCCTGGCCGACCGGGAAGCGCAGCAGGCGCAGTCGGGGGAGGAGCTCGATGACGTCCATGGGACGACCGTAGGGAAGGCCCCCGTCCGGTGGCGAGGGCCTTCTGCGGTCGGCAGAGCGGGTGGCGTGCTCAGCTCGCCGCGTAGTTGCGCAGGAACAGCGCCTCCGCCACCGACAGCCGCTCCAGCTCCTCGGGGGAAACGCTCTCGTTCACGGCGTGGATCTGCGCCTCCGGCTCGCTCAGGCCGATCAGCAGGATCTCCGCCCGCGGGTAGAGCGCGGCGAGGGTGTTGCACAGCGGGATGGAGCCGCCCTGTCCCGCGTACTGCATCTCCTGCCCGGGGTACGCCACCGCCATCGCGTCCGCCATGGCCTGGTACGCCGGGCTCGTCGTGTCGGCGCGGAAGGGCTGGCCCTGGCCGATCTGCTCGACCTGCACCCGCGCGCCCCACGGCGTGCGCGTCTGAAGGTGCGCCTGGAGCAGCTTGGTGGCCTCGGCGGCGTCCACGCCCGGCGGCACCCGGAGGCTGATCAGCGCCCGGGCGCTCGCCTGCACCGACGGGGTGGCGCCGACGACCGGCGGGCAGTCGATGCCGAGGACGGTGACGGCGGGGCGGGCCCAGATGCGGTCGGCGACCGTGCCGGAGCCGATCAGCTGCACGCCGTCGAGCACCTTCGCGTCCCGGCGGAACTGCTCCTCGTCGTACTCCAGGCCGTCCCACCGGTCGTCCCCGGTCAGCCCGTCGACGGTCGTCGAGCCGTCCTCGGCGCGCAGCGAGTCCAGTACGCGGATCAGCGCGGCCAGCGCGTCGGGGGCGGCGCCGCCGAACTGGCCGGAGTGGAGGTTGCCTTCCAGCGTGTCGACCTGCACCCGGACCAGGGTCATGCCGCGCAGCGTCGAGGTGACCGTCGGAAGGCCGACCCGGAAGTTGCCCGCGTCGCCGATGACGATGGTGTCCGCCTCCAGCAGGTCCGGGTGCGCCTCGGCGTACCGCTCCAGGCCGCCCGTGCCCTGCTCCTCCGAGCCCTCGGCGATCACCTTGACGTGCACCGGCACGCCGCCGTTCGCCTTCAGCGCGCGCAGGGCCAGCAGGTGCATCAGCACGCCGCCCTTGCAGTCGGCGGCGCCGCGCCCGTACCAGCGGCCGTCGCGCTCGGTCAGCTCGAACGGCGGGGTGACCCAGCCGGCCTCGTCCAGCGGCGGCTGCACGTCGTAGTGGGCGTAGAGGAGAACCGTCCTGGCGCCCTCGGGGCCGGGCAGGTAGCCGTACACCGACTGCGTGCCGTCCGGCGTGTCCAGCAGCGCCACGTCCTCGAAGCCCTCGGCGCGCAGCGCCTGCGCTATCCAGTTCGCGGCGCCCTCGCTCTCGCTGCGGGGGAACTGGTCGAAGTCCGCCACCGACTTGAAGGCCACCAGTTCGGTGAGCTCCGCCTTCGCCCGGGGCATCAACGAGGCGACGGTCTCGGCGACCGGATTCGACGACATGGGCACGCTCCTTGTGGGTGCGACGTTGTACCGAGGAGTACTTGGGCTGGTAGGCCGATCCTCCCACAGTGGCCTGCGGCGATGCCGCCGTAGGATGCGGGGGTCAGGTGCGGCATGCGGTTTGATCGGAGCAGTAGACCATCGTGAGCAGCGAGAACTCTTCGGCGGACGACGCGCGTCAGGTGTGGGACGTCGTCGTGGTGGGCGCGGGACCGGCAGGGGCCTCGGCCGCCTACGCGGCGGCGGTCGCGGGGCGGCGCGTGCTGCTGCTGGAGAAGGCGGAGCTGCCCCGCTACAAGACGTGCGGCGGGGGCATCATCGGCCCCTCCCGCGACGCGCTGCCCCCCGGCTTCGAGCTGCCCTTCCGTGACCGTGTGCACGCGGTGACGTTCTCGCACAACGGCCGCTTCACCCGCACCCGGCGCTCCCGGCAGATGCTGTTCGGGCTCATCAACCGGCCCGAGTTCGACCAGCAGCTGGTCGAGCACGCGCAGAAGGCGGGCGCCGAGCTGCGCACCGGCGTGACGGTCACGCGGGTCGAGCAGCACGGGTCGGCGGTGCCGGACCGGCGAACGGTCGCCGTCGTCCTCCAGGGCGGCGAGACGGTGCTGGCCCACGCCGTGGTCGGCGCGGACGGCAGCGCCAGCCGGATAGGGGCGCACGTCGGGGTGAAGCTCGACCAGGTGGACCTCGGCCTGGAGGCGGAGATCCCGGTGCCCGAGACGGTGGCCGAGGACTGGCGTGGGCGGGTGCTCATCGACTGGGGTCCGATGCCCGGCAGTTACGGCTGGGTCTTCCCCAAGGGCGACACCCTGACGGTCGGTGTGATCTCGGCCCGGGGCGAGGGCGCGGCGACCAAGCGGTACCTGGAGGACTTCATCGGCCGGCTCGGTCTGTCCGGCTTCGAACCGAGCATCTCCTCCGGTCATCTCACCCGCTGCCGTGCCGACGACTCGCCGCTGTCGCGCGGGCGGGTGCTGGTGTGCGGCGACGCGGCGGGGCTGCTGGAGCCGTGGACGCGCGAGGGGATCTCCTTCGCGCTGCGGTCGGGACGGCTCGCGGGGGAGTGGGCGGTGCGGATCGCGGAGGCCCACGACGCCGTGGACACCCGCAAGCAGGCGCTGAACTACGCGTTCGCCGTCAAGGCCGGGCTCGGGGTCGAGATGAGCGTGGGCAAGCGGATGCTGGCGGTGTTCGAGCGCCGCCCCGGCCTGTTCCACGCGGCGCTGACCGGCTTCCGTCCCGCCTGGAGGGCGTTCAAGGACATCACGCAGGGCTCCACGTCCCTGGGCGAGCTGGTCCGGGCCCACCCTCTGGCGCAGCGGGCGCTCGCCGCCATGGACCGCCGTCCCGCGGGTCCCGCGGCCGACGAGGTCAGTTCGTGACCTCGATCCGGAAGACCGGGTGGTCGGGGGCGGAGGCGATGATCGCCTCGTCCGAGGACTTCGCGGTGACCCCGTCGAAGTACTGGTTGACCTCCCAGCCCCACTTCTCCAGGTAGGTCCGCAGGATCGGGAGCTTCTCCTCGTCGGGAAGCTCCACCGCGGTGAAGACGCGGACCCGGCGTCCCACGCGCAGCTCTCCGCCGCCGGCGGCGCGCATGTTGCGCACCCACTGCGAGTGGCCGCGGGCCGAGACCAGGTACTGCCCGCCGTCGTACGTGTGCGGGTTGACCGGGATGCGCTGCATGCGTCCGCTCTTGCGGCCGCGGACGGACATCTCCGCGGTGCCCGCGAGGCTGATGCCGTGGCGGGCCAGCCAGCCGATGACGCTGTTGAGCCGGACGTTGAGCCGGCTGCCCTTGAGGTAGTACGGCGAGGACGACGACATGGGTGACCCCCGGGGAGCATAGGGAGAGCGCTGCTCCTTTTTGTGAGCGCTGCTCTCGTTCGTGCCCTCAGTGTGCATGAGAGCGGCGCTCCAGAGCAAGAGCAGTGCTCTCATACGTGTGCACTGCTCCGGATCCATGGGACACTCGTCGGCATGAGCAGCACCGCACGGGGCGTCCGCGCCCGAGCCAGGATCGAGGTCACCGCCGCCATCAAGGACGAGGCGCGCAGACAGCTCGCGGAGGAAGGCGCCGCCAAGCTGTCGCTGCGGGCCGTCGCCCGAGAGCTGGGCATGGCGTCCTCCGCCCTCTACCGCTACTTCCCCAGCCGCGACGATCTGCTGACCGCCCTCATCATCGACGCCTACAACGCGATCGGCGCCGCCGCCGAATCGGCACACGACGCGGCCTCCGGCAGCGACCCCGCCCGCCGGTGGACCCTCGTGTGCGAGGCCGTGCGGGCCTGGGCGCTGGCGCATCCCCACGAGTACGCGCTGATCTACGGGTCGCCCGTCCCCGGGTACACCGCCCCGCAGGACACCGTCCCCCCCGCCGCCCGGGTGGGCCAGGTGTTCTTCGGCATCACGCGCGACGCGCACCGCAGCACCGGTCTCGCCCTGCCCGAACTGCCCGCCGGACTGCGGCCCGAGGCCGAGCGGATGACCGCCGACCTCGCCCCCGACCTGCCGTCCGAGGCCGTGACCGCGCTCGTCGCGGCCTGGGCCGAGCTGTTCGGGCTGATCGGGTTCGAGGTGTTCGGGCAGTTCAACCGGGTGGTGGAGGACCGGGAGACGTTCTTCCGGCACGCCGCGGACCGCCTCGCCCGCGGCGTCGGCCTCACGCCCCCGCGGCAGGGCGGGAGCGAGGGGACGGCGCCTGCTCGGCGGGTGTGACGAGGGGTTCCTC
>NZ_JACVQF010000198.1 GCF_014534645.1 Streptomyces griseicoloratus | reverse complement strand
CAACATGTTCGAGTTCTGGGACTGGGTCGGCGGCCGGTACTCGTACGACTCGGCGATCGGCCTGTCCCTGATGATCGCCATCGGCCCGGACCGCTTCCGGGAGATGCTCGACGGCTTCCGCATCGTCGACGAGCACTTCCGCAACGCCCCGGCCGAGGCCAACGCCCCGCTGCTGCTCGGTCTGCTGGGGGTCTGGTACGGCAACTTCTTCGGCGCCCAGTCGCACGCGGTGCTGCCGTACAGCCACTACCTGTCGAAGTTCACGGCGTACCTCCAGCAGCTCGACATGGAGTCCAACGGCAAGTCGGTGGACCGCGACGGCCACCCGGTGGAGTGGCAGACCGGGCCGGTGGTGTGGGGCACGCCCGGCACCAACGGGCAGCACGCCTACTACCAGCTCATCCACCAGGGCACCAAGCTGATCCCGGCCGACCTGATCGGTTTCGCCCGGCCCGTCGCCGAGCTGAGCGACGAGCTGAAGGCGCAGCACGACCTGCTGATGGCCAACCTGTTCGCCCAGGGGCAGGCGCTGGCCTTCGGCAAGACCGCCGCGGAGGTCCGGGCGGAGGGCGTGCCCGAGGAGCAGGTCGCGCACCGCACCTTCCAGGGCAACCGCCCCACCACGACGATCCTGGCCACCGAGCTGACGCCGTCGGTGCTGGGCCAGCTCATCGCGCTGTACGAGCACAAGGTCTTCGTCCAGGGCGCTATCTGGAACATCGACTCCTTCGACCAGTGGGGCGTCGAGCTCGGCAAGGTCCTGGCCAAGCGCGTCGAGCCCGCCCTGACCGAGGGTGCCCGGGTGCCCGGCCTCGACCCTTCCACGGCCGCGCTGGTGGCCGCCTACCGCGAACTGAAGGAAGTGCACTGACATGCAGATCGGTCTTGTTGGTCTCGGCAAGATGGGCGGCAACATGCGCGAGCGCCTGCGCAACGCCGGCCACGAGGTCGTCGGGTACGACACCAACCCCGAGCTCTCCGACGTCAAGAATCTGGTCGAGCTCGCCGACCAGCTCGCCGCGCCCCGCGCGGTCTGGGTCATGGTCCCGGCCGGCGGCCCCACCCAGCGCGTCATCGACCAGCTCGCGAGCGTGCTCAAGCCGGGCGACATCGTCATCGACGGCGGCAACTCCCGCTGGACGGACGACGAGAAGCACGCCGAGGAGCTCGGCAAGCGCGGCATCGGCTTCGTCGACGCCGGTGTCTCCGGCGGCGTGTGGGGCCTGGAGCACGGCTACGCGCTGATGGTCGGCGGCGCGGAGGAGCACGTCGAGCGCCTGAAGCCGGTCTTCGACGCGCTCAAGCCGGAGGGCCCCTACGGCTACGTCCACGCGGGCAAGGTCGGCGCAGGGCACTTCTCGAAGATGGTCCACAACGGCATCGAGTACGCCATGATGCAGGCCTACGCCGAGGGCTGGGAGCTGCTGGAGAAGGTCGACTCCGTGGACAACGTCCGCGAGGTCTTCCGCTCCTGGCAGCAGGGCACCGTCATCCGCTCCTGGCTGCTCGACCTCGCCGTCAACGCCCTCGACGAGGACCAGCACCTGGACAAGCTGCGCGGCTACGCCGAGGACTCCGGCGAGGGCCGCTGGACCGTCGAGGCGGCCATCGACAACGCCGTCCCGCTGCCCGCGATCACCGCGTCGCTGTTCGCCCGGTTCGCCTCCCGGCAGGACGACTCGCCGCAGATGAAGATGATCGCCGCGCTGCGCAACCAGTTCGGCGGCCACGCGGTGGAGGCCGCCAAGAAGTAACGCCTGTTGCCCGCCGTCCACGCCCTCGCCCAACAGTCCTGTCGAGCGGGGGCGTTGACGTGACCGCTCGGTTCGGGTCAGAGTCCCCGCGATGGAGCTCAACGATCTGACACCGGCCGAGGCGCGCGTCCGGCGGGCGTTCGCCACCGGCGAGGCGGTGGACTTCCGTGCCGCGCGGGGCGAGGACGCAACCGGCGGCGGCACCTGGGGACCGGAGCGGACCGTACGGGCCGGCGTGCTGCGGGCGCTGCTCCTGGCGGGCCCCCAGCAGGACGGTGAGACGGCCGCGCTCAACCTGTCGGGCGCGCGCATCACCGGCCCCCTGGAGCTGCAGTACGCGACGGTCGACCATCCCGTGCGGCTGCGGCACTGCCACTTCGACGAGGTGCCGAGGCTGTACGCGGCGCGGCTGCGCGAGGTGAACCTGAGCGAATCCGTCCTGCCCGGGCTGGTCGCGCACGCGGTCCGGGTGGACGGCGTACTGCGGCTGACCCGCACCCGGTTCGGCGGGATGGTCCGGCTCGGCGGGGCGGAAGTGACCGGCAGCCTGTACCTGGAGGGCGCCGAGATCGACGCGCCGGACGCCGAAGGGCCGGTGCTCCAGCTGAACCAGGCCGTCCTCGGCGCCGACCTGTGGGCCCCGGGGCTGCGCACGCGCGGCCAGGTCCGGATCAGCGGCGCCTCCGTCGCCGGACGGCTCACCCTCAGGGACGCCGACCTGGACGCGGGCGACGGCACCGCGCTGGACGCGCAGGGCCTGTCCGTCGGCTCGGGCGTCACCGCCACGTGTCTGCGCGCCAGGGGCCGGCTCGACTTCCAGGGCGCCCGTGTCCCGGGAACCCTCGATCTGGCGCACGCGCACCTGTCCTGCCCCGGCGGCACGGCGCTGCGCGCCAGCAGCTGCGTCATCGGGGAGCTGTGGCTGTTCCGCCCCGGCAGCGTCGAGGGCGCGCTCAGGCTGCGCCGCTCCCAGATAGACATGCTCACCCTGGCCCCCGAGATGGTGCCGGACGAGGTGTACCTCGGCGACCTGACCTACACCGCCCTGCTGCCCCACGTGCCCGCGCAGCAGCGGCTGCCCATGCTGGAGCGGGACGGCGACGGCTATCTGCCCTACGCCTACGAGCAGTTGACGGCCGCGTACCGCAGGAGCGGCGACGATGACGCGGCCCGCCTGGTCCAGCTCGCCAAGCAGCGCCGGCACCGCCGCACCCTGCCCTGGTACGCCCGCGCCTGGGGACACCTCCAGGACGCCACGGTCGGCTACGGCTTCCGTCCGCTGCGCGCCTGCGGCTGGCTGCTGTCGCTGCTCGCCGTCGGCTCGGTCGTGTACGGCCTGCGCCATCCGCCACCGCTCAAGCCGGCCGAGTCCCCGGACTTCAACCCGGTGTTCTACACGCTCGATCTCCTGCTGCCGGTGATCTCCTTCGGCCAGGAGAACGCCTTCGCCCCGGAGGGCTGGTACCAGACCCTGTCGTACTTCCTGATCCTCATGGGCTGGATCCTGGCCACCACGGTGGTCGCCGGTGTCACCCGCACCGTCAGCCGCCAGTGAACCCGCGCACCGCGTGCTGCGCGGCCAGGCGCACGGGGGCGTTGGCCGCCCCGTAGCCGCGGTAGCCGCCGTCGCGCTGGAGGAGTTCGAGGAAGACCCGGCCGACCGTGCGGGTGTAGCAGTGGCGGAAGGTGCCGTGGTCGTCGCGGTCGTAGAGGATGCCCAGGTCGCGGTAGGTCTCCAGCTCGCCGTCGGCGAACTCGTAGCGGGCCGCGAGGTCGTCGTAGTAGTTCGCGGGGATCGGCAGCAGCCGGCCGCCGGCGGCGCGGAAGCGGCGGGCGGCGGCGACCACGTCGTCGGTGGCCAGCGCGATGTGCTGGGCGTGCGCGGTGTCGTCGGTCGGGGCCGCGCCGACGGTGAGGACGATCCGGACGCTCCCGTCGTCGTTGGTGACCGCGCGGCTGCGCAGCAGTCCGTAGGGGTCGGCGACGTCCACGCTCTCCTGCGGGCGCAGGCCGAGGACGCTGCGGTGGAAGAGCGCCGCCTCGTCGAACTGGTGCCAGGGCTGGGTGAGGGAGAGGTGGTCCACGCGCCATCCGTCGTCGGCGTCGGAGGCGCTCGCGGTGTCCTCGAAGTCCGCCCGCCAGTCGGGCAGTCCGGGGCGCCGGGTGGCGCAGAAGAACAGCTCGGTGCCGTCCGGGGCGGCGACCGCCTCCAGCGGGGCGTCCCCGGGGCCGCGGCGGCGTGGCAGCACCGGGGCGAGCAGGGCTTCGGCGCGGCGGGCGGCGCCCTCGGGGTCGGGCGACTCCAGGCCGACGGCGGCGAGCCGGGTGCCGTCGCGGCGTTCGGCGGGGCCGGTGTTGACCAGGATGCGCGCCTCGCCGCGCTGCCAGAGGTCGACGGGTTTGCCGCGGTGGCGTGCGGTGCGGGCGAAGCCCAGGGCGGCGAGCAGGGCGGCGACGGGTTCGGCGTCGGGCGTGACCAGTTCGGCGAAGGCGAACCCGCTCGGGACGACGGGTGCCGGCGGCGCGGTCAGGCCCACCGTCTCCTGGAGCACGCGCAGGGAGCGCTGGGCGTCCACGGCGGTGGGGCCGGCCTCGGACTGGCGGAAGACGTCGTTGAAGACCTCCAGGGAGAGCGGACCGTCGTAGCCGGTGCGCAGCACGTGCCGCAGCAGCCCGGCGACGTCGAAGCCGCCCTGGCCGGGGAAGCAGCGGTAGTGACGGCTCCACTGCAGGACGTCCATCGCGAGCAGGGGGGCGTCGGCGAGCTGCAGGAAGAAGATCTTCTCGCCCGGGATGTCCTCGATGCCCTTGGGGTCGCTTCCGCGGGAGAGGATGTGGAAGCTGTCCAGGCAGGTGCCGAGCGCGGGGTGGCCGGCGGCCTCGACGATGCGCCAGGCGTGGTCGTAGGTGCTGACGTGGCGGCCCCAGGCCAGTGCCTCGTAGGCGACGCGGATGCCGGACTCCTGCGCCAGGTCCGCGAGCGCGCCGAGCTGCTCGGCGGCGAGCGCGTCGTCGTCCACGGCGTGCGGGGAGACGCTGGAGCACACCAGGACGGTGCCGGCGCCGAGCCTGCGCATCAGCTCGAACTTGTGCCGGGCGCGGCGCAGGGCGCGGGCGAACTCCTGCGGCGGCAGTGCCTCGACGTCCCGCATCGGCTGGTAGAGGTCGATGGTCAGACCGAGGTCGGCGCAGCGGGCGCGGATCTCCTCGGGGGTCAGGGGGCTGGCCAGCAGGTCGTTCTCGAAGATCTCCACGCCGTCGAAGCCGGCCCGGGAGGCGGCCGTGAGCTTCTCGGTGAGGGATCCGCTGAGGGAGACGGTGGCGATGGACGTGCGCACGTCGGTACCTCTCTGTGTTCCGGACTTGGTTGCGGTCCTGCGGTGTCCGGATCTCTCCTACTTGCGGGCCGGGACGGCGCCCGCGAGGCCGGCGATGTCCGCGAGCATCCGTGCGCTGTCGGGTTCCCGCCCGGTGAACAGGCGGAACGCGTCGGCGGCCTGGAAGACGGCCATGCCGCCGCCGTCGAGCACGGCGCAGCCCAGGGCGCGGGCGGTGCGCAGCAGCTCCGTCTCCAGCGGGCGGTAGACCACCTCGGCGACCCACAGACCGGGGTGGAGCAGGCCGGCGGGCAGGGGCAGTCCGGGGTGGGCGGCCATGCCGGTGGGGGTCGCGTGCACGAGGCCGTCGGCCCTCGCCAGCAGCTCCGGCAGCCGGTCCGGTGCCGCGGCCTGGGCCCGGCCCGCGCCGAAGTGCCGGCCGAGGGAGGCGGCGAGGCCGGCGGCGCGCTCGGGCAGCGCGTCGACGACGGTGACCCGCCCGGCGCCCAGGGTGAGCATGGCGTGCGCCACGGCCGCGCCCGCACCGCCGGCGCCGAGCTGGACGACCCGCTCCACGGACACGTCGGGCAGCCCCCGGGCGAAGGAGGCGGCGAAGCCGGTGACGTCGGTGTTGTGGCCGGTCGCCCGGCCGCCGTCGAAGACGACGGTGTTGACCGCGCCCAGCGCCTCGGCCTGCGGGGAGAGCGCGTCGAGGTGGTCGATGACGAGCCGCTTGCACGGGTGCGTGATGTTCAGCCCGTCGAAGCCCAGGTCGCGGGCGGCGCGCAGCAGGTCGCCGACGGCCTCCGGCGGGACGCCGAGGTTGTCGATGTCGATCAGCCGGTACAGGTAGCGCAGGCCCTGGCGGTCGGCCTCCCTCTCGTGCAGTGCCGGGCTGAGCGAGGGGCCGATGCCGGAACCGATCAGTCCGACGAGATACGAGTCCTTGGCCACCTGGACCTCCTGAGCGGCTCGGGCTGCCGCCCGAGAGCAAGTTAATGTACGAACCAGTACGTTAGTCATAGCAGCCAGGTGAGGGACAGGGGAAGACCTGCCCGCTCCCGGCCCGGCCGGCGGACCGGGCTTCTACAATCACCGCACTGCCCCCCGCCCCGGCCGAAGGAACCCGATGACCAGCGTCGACGAACCGGCACGACCGAACGGGCGCATCCGCGACGCCGCCCGCACCCAGGCCGAGATCCTCGACGTGGCCACGAAGGAGTTCGCCCGGGCGGGGTACGACGGGGCGCGCGTCGACGAGATCGCCGCCCGCACCCGCACCACCAAGCGGATGATCTACTACTACTTCGGCGGCAAGGAGCAGCTGTTCACGGCCGTCCTGGAGCGCGCCTACGGCGTGATCCGCGAGGCGGAGCAGCGACTGGACGTCGAGCACCTGGACCCGGTCGCCGCCATCCGGCGCCTCGCGGAGCTGACCTTCGACCACCACGAGCAGCACCCGGACTTCATCCGCCTGGTCAGCATCGAGAACATCCACGGGGCCGAGCACATAGCGGCCTCGGAACGGCTGGGGAAGATCGGCTCGCCGGCGCTGGACGTGATCCGCCGGATCCTGGCGGCGGGCCAGGAGTCGGGGCTGTTCACGGCCGACGTGGACGCCGTCGACCTGCACGCGATGATCAGCTCCTTCTGCTTCTTCCGGGTCGCCAACCGGCACACCTTCGGGGCCCTGTTCGGCCGCGACCTGGTCGCTCCCGAGCAGCGCGAGCACTACCGCACCATGCTGGGCGACATGGTGATCGCCTACCTCACCGCGGAGCGCGCCGGGGACTGAGCCCGGCGGCTTGCGTACGTCACCACCCCTTGACACCCGGGACACCTCGGCGCAACATCCCTACCCAACCGCGACTAACTATCCAGTGGGTTAATTAGCCGATCGGCACTTCTCCCCTCCGCTCACTCCGCCTACGGTGGAGTCCCCCCGAAGGAGCAACGCCGTGTCCGTCCCCGCCCCCCGCGACGCCGCCCCGCCCGGCCAGCCGAAGAAGGCCGCGACCGCCGCCTGGATCGGCAGCGCCCTGGAGTACTACGACTTCTTCATCTACGGCAGCGCCGCCGCCCTGATCTTCCCGGAGATCTTCTTCGACGAGTCCGACCCGGCCACCGCGACCCTGCTGTCGCTGGCCACGTTCGGCGTCGCGTACGCCGCCCGCCCGGTCGGGGCGTTCTTCCTCGGGCACATCGGCGACCGCCTCGGCCGCAAGAAGATCATGGTGTTCACGCTGATCCTGATGGGCGTGTCGACGTTCCTCATCGGCTGTCTGCCCACCCGCGACCAGGTCGGCACCCTCGCCCCGGTCCTGCTGGTGCTGTGCCGCGTCCTTCAGGGCATATCGGCGGCCGGCGAGCAGGCCAGCGCCAACTCCATGACGCTGGAGCACGCGCCGCCGCACCGGCGCGGCTTCTTCACCAGCTTCACCCTCAGCGGCACCCAGGGCGGACAGCTGCTCGCCACCCTGGTGTTCCTGCCGGTCGCCGCGCTCCCCGAGGAGCACCTGCTGTCCTGGGGCTGGCGCGTGCCGTTCTGGCTGAGCGTCGTGGTCGCCGTCGTCGGCTACGTCATCCGCCGCAAGCTGGACGAGACGCCGGCCTTCGCCCGGCAGGCCGCCACGGAGGGCGTCGTGAAGATGCCGCTGGCGGTGCTGGCGCACGACCACTGGGCGGACGTGCTGCGGGTGATCGCCGGCGCGCTCATCGCCTCGGTCAGCACCATCTTCACGGTGTGGGCGCTGGCGTACGCCACCAGCGACTCGGTCGGCATGTCCCGTACCGCCATGCTGTGGGTGGGCGCCCTGGCCAACGTCGTCGCGCTCGCCGCGATCCCGCTGTGGGCCACGCTGTCGGACCGCCTGGGCCGCCGCCCGGTGTACCTGATCGGCGCGGCCGGCAGCGCGGTGGCGATGTTCCTGTACCTGTGGGCGATCTCCACGGGCTCCTACCCGCTGACGTTCCTGCTGGGCATCCTCGCCTTCGGTGTCGTCTACAGCGCCGCGAACGGCGTGTGGCCGGCCTTCTACGGCGAGATGTTCTCCACCCGGGTCCGGCTGTCCGGCGTGGCGATCGGCACGCAGATCGGCTTCGCGGTGGCGGGGTTCGCGGTCACCTTCGCGGCGCAGATCGCCGGTCCGGACGGTGACGACTGGTTCGCGGTGGCCCTGTTCACGGCCGCTCTGTGCGTCCCGCCGGTGATCGCCGCGCTCTCGGCCCGCGAGACCCACCGGGTGCCGACCGAGGAGCTGGGCGAGCGGGGCCGCCGGGAGGCGGCGCAGCCGGAGACGGTGACGGTCTGACCCCGGTGGGCCCGGCCGGCCGGGCCCACCGACGGCGGGCCCCCGGCCGTCAGGACAGGTGCGCCACCGCGTCCAGGTGGGGCAGGTGGTGGTCCAGGCGCTCCCGCTTGGTGCGCAGGTAGGTGATGTTGGACTCGCACGGCGGGATCAGCAGCGGCACCTGCTCGGCGACCCGGATGCCGTGCCGCACCAACGCCTCCCGCTTGCGGGGGTTGTTGGACATCAGGCGGACCGACCCCACGCCCAGGTCGTCGAGGATGCGGGCGGCCACGCCGTAGTCCCGGGCGTCGACCGGCAGGCCGAGGGCGAGGTTCGCCTCCACCGTGTCCAGTCCCTCCGCCTGCAACGCCATCGCCCGCAGCTTGGCCAGCAGGCCGATGCCGCGGCCCTCGTGCCCGCGCAGGTACACGACGACACCGCCGCCCTCGGCGACGACGGCACGCAGCGCGGAGGCTAGCTGGTCGCCGCACTCGCAGTGCCGCGAGCCGAACGCGTCCCCCGTCAGGCACTCCGAGTGCAGCCGGGTCAGCACGTCCTCGGTGCCGATCTCGCCGTGGACCAGGGCGACCTGCTCGTCGCCGCGCTCGTGGTCGAAGTATCCGATCGCCTGGAAATTCCCGTACGCGGTCGGCAGCGGGACATTCACGACGCGTTCCACGTCCGTGCGCTGCGGTGCCTTCTTGCCGAGTACGCCGATTTTTTCTGTCATGATTCCCGAGTTCCTATGCCGAGTTCTGTGCCGAGTTCCTGTGGCGAGTTCTTGTGGCGAGTTCTTGTGACGAGACGAAAGGCCGTGTGGACATGGGTGGTTCGACGACGAGGGGCGCCGGGGACGTGGGGCACGGCCTGGTGCCGGCGGACACCACGGAGGACGTGCGCAGGCGGGGGGCCGGTGTCGCGCGGCAGGTCGCGGTCCTTCCCGTCGGGAGCTACGAGCAGCACGGCCCGTACCTGCCGCTGGCGACCGACACGCTCGTCGCCTGCGCCGTGGCCCGGGAGATCGCCGCGGTCCATCCCGTGCACCTCCTCCCTCCGGTGACCATCGCCTGCTCGCACGAGCACGCGGCCTGGCCGGGGACCGTCAGCATCTCCTCGGTGACCCTTCACGCGGTGGTACGGGACGTGGCGGACTCGCTGCGCCGGTCGGGCGTGGACGCCCTGGTGCTGGTCAACGGGCACGGCGGGAACTACGTCCTGGGCAACGTCGTCCAGGAGGCCTCCGCGCGCGGCGAGCGGATGGCGCTGTTCCCGGCCGCCGAGGACTGGGAGACGGCACGGGAGCGGGCGGGGGTGGCCACCTCGCTGCTCACCGACATGCACGCGGGGGAGATCGAGACCTCCGTCCTTCTGCACACGCACCCGGAATGGGTCCGGCCCGGTCACGAGACGGCCGATTTCATCGCGGACGACCGGCGTCATCTGCTCTCCCTCGGTATGTCCGCCTATACCGATTCCGGTGTCGTCGGGCGTCCTTCGCTGGGTTCGGCGGAAAAGGGCAAGGCCCTTCTGGCGAGCCTCGTGGATTCCTTCGGCGCGTATTTCTCCCTGCTGACCGGCACGGGCGGCGAGCGCGGGTAGTGTCCGCCGGGCGCGTGGTGCGGCTCGGGGCCCGGTGCCACGGTGCCAAAGCCGCCGGGCGGGCGCGCGGACCGGCGGGCGACGAGGACGAGCACGCCCGGCAGGCTCGCCGCGAAGCTGAGCACCCCGTAGGCCACGGCCACGGACAGTCCGGTGCCGGCACCCAGTCCGGCCGCGCCGAACGCCCAGGCGGTGACGCCCTCCCGGGGGCCCCAGCCGCCGGCGTTCAGCGGCAGCGCCATGGCGAGCAGCGCCAGAACGGCGATCGGCACCAGCACGGGCACGGACGCTGAGCTTCCGGCGGCCCGGGCGGCGAGCACGAACATCGCCAGGTGCCCGGCGAGGACGACGACGGAGGACCCCACGATCCCCGGCCAGTTGTGCCGGGACAGCAGAGCCTCCCGCGCCTCGCCGAGCACCGCCCGCAGGGCCCGGCAGCGGCGCGACGGCGCCCGGTTCATCCGCAGGGCGAGGACGACCGCGAGCACGCCCGGGACGGCGACCGCGAGCAGCGGGGCGAGGTGGCGGGCTCCGACCGGCACCGGGGACGGCATGGTCAGCAGCACCACCAGGCCGGCAGCGGCCAGCACCACCTGCCCGGCGGCCCGTTCGAGAACGACCGCCCGCACGCCTCGGCCGAGGTCGCCCGCGCTCCGCCCGTGGCGGACCGCGCGGTGCACGTCGCCGAGGACGCCGCCGGGCAGGGCCGCGTTCAGGAACAGCGCACGGTAGTAGTCGGCGACGGCCGGTCCGAGCGGCAGCCGGATGCGCAGGCCCCGGGCCACCAGCGCCCAGCGCCAGGCGCTGCACACCGTGGTGACGAGCCCGATGCCGAGCGCCGCGAGCAGGTCCGCGGCGTCGATCCGGCGCAGCCCGTCCAGGAAGACGCCGGTGCCCAGCCGCCACAGCAGCACGGCGAGGACGGCGGCACCGGCCAGGGTGCCGAGGCGGGCACGCAGCGCGCGGGGTGCGGTGGTCCCGCGTACGGCGGTCGGCGCGGCGCCCGCCCGGACCGTGGGTGCGCTCACGAGGCTGCGCCCGTCGGCCGGCACAGCGCCAGCAGGTCGCTGTGCCGGACCACGACGCGCAACTCCCCGGCGGCGCAGGCCGCGAGGCGCTCCGTCAGATACCGGTCGGCACGCTCACGCAGCGCGGGCCGCTGTTCGACCGCCGCGCCGACCCAGCCGCGCAGCCACTGAGCGGTGAGCGCGGCCTCGCCGGGCCCCAGCCGCCAGGGGCTCGGATGCGTCCGGACCGTCGCGCCGTGCCCGGCGAACGCCTCGGCCACCACCGCGACGGCGTCGGGCCCCAGCAGGCCGGAACGCCGCTGGTGGTCGTTGAACGCCTCGGTGATCTCGCCGTCCAGGGGATGGGAGGGGCCGAGTTCGACCCGCCCGGTCACGGAGAGGGTGAGCAGGGCCGGGCAGCCCGCCCCGGCGCAGGCGGCGGCGAGGGTGCCGGCCTCGTCGGCGGTGAGGACGTCGAGCAGCGCGGACGCCGTCACCAGCGAGGCGCCGGCGAGCGAGTCCGGGGTGAGGTGCGCGATGTCGCTGCGCCGTGTCTCGACCGTCACCCGGCTGCCGTCGGCGGCGGAGCGCGGGGAGGCGGCGGCCGCGAAGTGGAGCAGGTACGGGTCGCGGTCGTGCAGGACCCAGTGCTGGGGGCCGTCGAGCAGCGGGGCGAGCCACCGGCCCATGGAGCCGGTGCCGCACCCCAGGTCGTGGACGACCAGCCCGTCCGCCCGGCCGGGCGGCATGGAGACGCGGGCCCGCAGCGGACCGAGCGGATCGCGCGCCCGCGCGCGGGCGTCGGCGCCCTCCCGCAGCCGGAGCCACTCGGGCGCGTAACGCGGCACCCGCACGGCCGCCTCACCGGAGCCCCGCAGACGGACCGTGCCGCTCGCCCCGACACGACCCGCGGGACGGTCACCGGGCTGGTCACCCGGCCGGTCACCGGGGGCGTCGTCCGGGCGCGGACGGGTCACGTGTTCCGTGGGTGCCGTCGGCTTCCTCATGCCGCCCTCCGCGGTTCGTCCGGCAGCCGGCGCAGTACTCCGGCCAGGCTCTGCGCTGTCGTCGCCCAGCCGTGCAGGGCCGCGCGGCGGCCCCGTGCGGCGGCCTTCAGCCGGCGCCGCAGGTCCGCGTCGCCGAACCAGCGGCGCAGCCCGGCGGCGAGCGCCGCGGGGTCCCCCGGCGGGACGAGGATGCCGGGGACCGTGCCGTCGGGAGCGCGTCCCACGGCCTCCGGGACACCGCCGACGTCCGTGGCCAGCACGGGTACGCCGCGCGCGAGTGCCTCGGTCACGGCCATGCCGTACGTCTCCGCGTACGAGCCGAGGACCAGCAGGTCGGCGGCGGCGTAACCGGCGTCGAGCTCCGCGCCGGTCCGCGGCCCCGCCAGCTCCAGCCGGCCCGTGAGGCCGTGCCGTCCGATCAGCGCCCGCAGGCGCTCGACGTACCCGGGGTCATGGCCGAGCCCGCCGACGCACACGCAGCTCCACGGCAGGTCGCCCACCGCCGCCAGCGCCTCCACCAGCCGGTGGTGCCCCTTGCGGGGAGTGACCGCGGCGACGCACAGCAGCCGGGACACGCCGTCGGTGCCGGGCGCGAGGGGCGCGATGTCGGCGCCGGGGGCGGCCGCGTGGACCCGGCCGGGGTCGAGGCCGTGGTGGGAGACGAGGCGGCCGGCCGCCCAGTCGCTGGTGGCGACCACGGCCGGGACCGCCCGCAGCACCGCGCGCTCCCCGGCGTCCAGTCCGGCGGCCACCGCGGGATCGAGGCCGGTCTCGTCGGCGAGCGGAAGGTGGACGAGGACGGCCATGCGCAGCCGCTCGGCCTCGGGCACGACGATCTCCGGTACGCCGCAGGCGACCAGTCCGTCCAGGAGGACGACGGCGCCGTCCGGCAACCGGCGCAGCACGCGCGCGAGTTCCGTACGGGCGGCCCGCTCCGGCCGGGGCCAGGCGCCGGCCACGGCGACCTTGCGCACCCGCCAGCCGAAGCCCGGCAGGTCCAGGCTCACGCGCCGGTCGTAGGCGTTGCCGCCGCTGGGCGCGGCCGGGTCGTCGACGCCGCCCGGCATGACGAAGTGCACGGAGCGCAGGGACATGGGGACGACCTCACCGTTCCTCGGGGCGGACGGCTGCGCGGGCACGTGGGCGAGCCGGGCCCGCCCGGTGCGGGTACCCGTCGCGCCGGTGGTCGTCCCGGTCACAGCGCACGCTCGTAACTCGCCCAGGCGACGTGCGACTCGTGCAGGGTGACGGTGAGTCCCGCCAGGCCCTTGGCGCCCTCGCCGAGCGCGCCCTTGTGGACGCGCTCGGCGAGCCGGTCGGCGATGACCTTGGCCAGGAACTCCGTCGAGGTGTTGACCCCGGCGAAGTCGGGTTCGTTGTCGAGGTTGCGGTAGTTCAGCTCACTGACGACGGCGCCCAGTTCCCGGGTGGCCAGCCCGATGTCGACGACGATGTTGTCCTCGTCCAGCTGCTCGCGCCGGAACGTGGCGTCGACCAGGAAGGTCGCTCCGTGCAGGCGCTGCGCGGGCCCGAAGACCTCGCCGCGGAAGCTGTGGGCGATCATGATGTGATCGCGGACGGTGATGCTGAACAACGGACGACCCTCCAGGTCTGGCGCGTCTGATCCCCCGCCGATCGCCGCGCGGGGTGCCGTCTAGTACGGCCCGATGCCTTCCCTTGTTCAGCACCCGCCTCCCCTCGTCAGGCGGGGCCGTCGCCGTACCGGATCCGGTGGCACAGGGCCGGGAGTTCCCCCGAGGCGAGCCGCGGCATGACGTCCGGCAGCTGCGCGAACGGGGACTCGCCGGTGACGAGCGCGTCCAGCGCGGGGTCGGCGAGCAGGTCCAGGGCGAGGGCGAGCCGGTCGGCGTGGGTGCGGGTGGCCGAGCGGGCCGGGGAGACGGTGCCGACCTGACTGCTGCGCAGGGTCAGGCGCCGGGAGTGGAAGGCCTCGCCGAGCGGGAGGGCGACGTGCCGGTCGCCGTACCAGCTCAGTTCGACGACGGTCCCCTCCGGCCGCAGCAGTTCCAGGGACCGGGTGAGGCCCTGCTCGGTGGCGCTGGCGTGGACGACGAGGTCGCGGTCGCCGGCGGCGTCGGCGGGCGGGGCGAAGTCGACGCCGAGGGCTTCGGCGACGCGGGCCCGGCCCGGGTCGGCGTCGACCAACTGGACGCGGACGCCGGGGAAACGGGCCAGCAGGGCGGCCACCGAGCAGCCGACCATGCCGCCGCCGACCACGGCGATGCGGTCGCCGGCCAGGGGCGCCGCGTCCCACAGGGCGTTGACGGCCGTCTCCACGGTGCCGGCGAGCACGGCGCGTCCCGCGGGCACGGACTCCGGCACCGGGGTCACGGCGGCGGCCGGGACGACGTACCGGGTCTGGTGGGGGTAGAGGCAGAAGACGGTACGGCCGACGAGGGCGTCCGGTCCCTCCTCCACCACGCCGACGTTGAGGTAGCCGTACTTCACCGGTCCCGGGAAGTCGCCCTCCTGGAACGGTGCCCGCATGGCCGCGTACTGGTTCTCGGGCACCCGGCCCCCGAAGACCAGGGTCTCCGTGCCGCGGCTGACGCCGGTGAAGAGCGTGCGCACCAGTACCTCGTCCGCACCGGGCTCGGGCAGGGCGACCTCGCGGACGGCGGCTCGCCCGGGCGAGTCGATCCAGAACGCATGTGCGGCGCGCGTCATCGGGTTCCTCCTGAACGGTCGGGAAGCTGCTCACGTACCGAGGGATGCACAGGCCGCGCCCGAGGCAGCGGCGTCGATGGACTCTGTCACACACGGCCGGAGGATGTTCGGTGGCCCTGGACAACACTTACGACGCGAGGCCCGTACAGCAGGAGACCGCCCTGGGGGCGGGCGTGCAGGTCCTGCTGCTGACGCTGCTGGGCACGGCGATCGGCATGGGCACGGCGGGCTGGCTGACCGGGCTCGCGTTCGCGTTCGCCTCCTGGGCGGTGCTCTCCCGGGCCCTGCACCGCTCCCGGCTGCCGTCGTTCGGCCCGGCCAACCGGGTCACCCTGGGCCGGGCCACCCTGGTCGGCGGGGTCACGGCGCTGGTCGCGGACTCCTTCCGCGCCGCGCCGCCCGTCCCGCTCCTGATCGGCCTGACCGCCGTCGCCCTGGTCCTGGACGGCGTCGACGGCCGGGTCGCCCGGCGCACCGGCACCTGCTCGCCGCTGGGCGCGCGCTTCGACATGGAGGTGGACGCGTTCCTCATCCTGGTGCTCAGCGTGTACGTCGCGACGGACCAGGGCCCGTGGGTGCTGCTGATCGGCGGCATGCGGTACGCGTTCGTCGCGGCGGCCCGGGTGTGGCCGTGGCTGACCGCGCCGCTGCCGCCGAGCACGGCCCGCAAGACGGTGGCCGCGCTCCAGGGGGTGTTGCTGCTGTTGGCGGGCGCGGATCTGCTGCCGCACGCGGCCGGCACCGGGGTGGTGGCGCTGGCGCTCGCGCTGCTGGTGTGGTCGTTCGGCCGGGACGTGGCGTGGCTGTGGCGGACGTCGCGGGTACGGGCGGCGGTTCCGGCCGGCGAGGTGCGGGAACTGGTCGCCGGGTGACGGGAGCGGCCCCGCGGTCCTGTTGCACCGCCCTTGCCGTCGGTCCACCGCATGCACGCGGGGCCGGACGGCACACCGCCCGGCCCCGCGCCGAGGCAACGGTCAGCGGCTCATGAGGGCGAAGACTCCCCAGCCGAGATATTCACGCCCGTAGCGCGCGTAGCGGGCGGGTTCGGTGGTGAGTTCGGCCCTCACCTCGGCTGCCAGTTCGTCGTCGGGGTTCCGGTCGAGCCAGCGGCGGAGGTTGAGCCACTGCGCCGCGCGGTACCGGTCCCAGCTGTCCTGGTCGGCCAGCATCATCTCGACGACGTCGTACCCGAGGTCGCCGAACTGCTCGATCAGCTCCGGGAGGAGCTTGAAGTCGGTCTCGCTCGCGGCGTGGCAGGCCTCGACGGCTTCCTGGTCCGGCGGCGTCCGACGCCAGTACGGCTCGCCGATCAGTATCAGTCCTCCGGGGCGGAGGCTGCGGCGCAGCAACTCCGCTGTTCCGGCGACGCCGTCTGCGATCCAGGTGGCGCCGACGCACGCGACGAGGTCGACCGGGTCGTCGGCCACGTAGCCGGAGGCGTCGGCGTGGATGAAATCGACCTGGCCGTCGACACCGAGTTCGGTGGCGCGGGCCCGGGCCTGGGAGGTGAACACCGTGCTGACGTCCACCCCTGTCCCGCTGATGCCGTGGTCACGCGCCCAGGTGCACAGCATCTCGCCCGAACCGCTGGCGAGGTCGAGCGCTCGCGTGCCGGGGGCCAGGTGGAGTGCCTGTCCCAAGGCGGCGAGCTTGGCAGGGGTCAGGGGGTTGTGGATGCGGTGGCTGCTTTCGCGAATGGTGAAGATGCGTGGAAGGTCCACAGGTGGGATTCCTTGGATTCTGTGAGGTGGTGAGGCTGATGTCCCTCTCGGGCCGTTCAGGTTCGGCACGCAGGCGTACGCCGGCGACCACACGGGCCACGCTCGGCCGCACGACGCGGCCCGGCGTCATCCACCTTGAGAGGGGCCCCGCCGGACACCGCACGAGAATCACCCGGAGAAGAAGCCGCGAAGGCTCCTACGGGAAGAGGAAACAGGTGCAGGTCAGGAGGAGTTCCGGGAAGTGAGGATGATCCGGGCACTGCGCACCGCAGTGGTCTCCACGACAGTCATCAACTCACCTCCTTCGATCTCTGCAGCCGACCTTGTCGTCACTGTGCCGGCGACATTAACACATCTGTCCAGACGCTCTGCCGGCGCCGTCTGCCACGAGTCGATCGAACGGGCCCCGGCCCTGCTGAACGCCGTCGCCGACGGCTCACTGTCGTCGTACGACGTCTCCGGCTACGACGACCTGCCCTTCGCCGGACCGGCCTCAGCTGCCCGGACGGTATCTCCGCTCGATGTGGCCCTCCAGGTCATCCGCGTAGAAGTAGACCGGCCGCAGGTCGCCCCTGGCGTAGCGATCGGCCTGGTCGTCGAAGTGCGGGGAGTCGGGGTGGCCGCTGGCGCCGCCCGCCGTCACCGCCCAGGCGCGCAGTCGCGGCCCGAACTCCACCACCGCCACGAAGCTGTTGCCGCTCGTGCCGTAGTAGCGCTTCGTTCCCGGGTAGGCCCTCGCCCCGAACGAGGCGAGGGAGCCCCAGCGCGCCGAGGGGAACGGCACCGGGATGCTCGGCTTCGCGTCGCTGAACCGCTGGACGATCGCTCCGTCGTTGCGCTGGTAGCGGTTGATGTCGCCCCAGGGCACCTTCCAGCTGCCGAAGTCCCGTGCCAGTCGCCGTGTCGCGGTCTCGAGCGCGTCGAGTCGCTGCGCGTCACTGGCGCGGTCGGCCATGTAGTCCCACACGGACGTTCCCGCGTCCGCCGCCGCCTGGGACGTGAGCGCCCAGAGGTCCTCACCCCAGAACACGGCCACCGACGTCGCGGTCGAATCGGCGGCCCACCGGTGGTCCCAGTCACGCAGCACACCGACGGGGCCCGCCAGCGTCGCCTTCCGTCCGTCGCCCTCGGGCAGCCGGTCCCAGGCCGCGACGAGCCCGGGGACCAGTCGCGCGAAAGCCGTCAGGTACGGGTCGAACGCGGCCTCGATCAGCGTCTGCGGGGTGAAGTCGTCACGCGCGGACAGCACCCGCTCCGCCTGGGGGCCGCGCGGGTTCTCGCCGACCCTGTCGAAGTACCGGGGGTAGTCCGCCGCCTTGGGGCTGTCCGCGCCGGCGGCGGTCCACGGCCAGTTGTTCACGTTGAACACCCAGCCGTTCTCCGGGTTCACGACGTGCGGCATGCTGTCCAGGCTGTGCAGTCCGCGCCAGTCGGTCGCCGGGTCACTGCCGTCGACGGGCCTGCGGTAGTCGAAGCGGTCGTCTCGCACCGGCATGAACTGCGGCATCAGGAAGGCGATCTCGCCCTTCGAGTCCGCGAAGAGCGTGTTGTTCGAGCTGTTCGCCTTCAGGCCCGCCACCCGGAGGTAGTCCGCGTAGCTCCCCGTCGTGGTGCGCAGGAAGCTCTGCTTGAGCGCCTCGACGGGCTTGTTCATCAGCGCGCACGCGATCCACTTGCCGTCCGCCTCGCGCACGATGGGGCCGTGATGGGTGGCGAACGTGGTGAAGCTGCGTTCGCCCAGTCCGCCGTCCTCGGTACGGAAGGACAGGGTGATCGTCTTCGTGGTGACGGGGCGCAGTTCGTCACCGTAGCGGTAGTGGCGGGTTCCGTCGGCCCCCGTCACGATCGTCTCGGCGAACTCGTCGATGTTGTCGACGCCGGCCGTGGTGTGCATCCACCCGGTGTGCGCGTTGAAGCCCTGGTAGATGAAGAACTGGCCCCAGGTGGCGGCACCGTAGACGTTGAGCCCCTCCCCGCTCGTCACATGCTGTTCCGAGCGGAAGAAGAAGCTGGTGTGCGGGTTGATCAGGAGCAGCGCGTGGCCGTCACGCGTGTGGCTCGGCGCGATCGCGAAGCCGTTCGACCCCGTGGGTTCGCGCAGCACCAGCCCGCGCTCCTCGTCGGTCATCGGCACGTCCCGCCGGCCGTAGAAGGCTTCGAGCCGGGTGAGCAGCACCGACTCGATGTCGCCGCCGATGCTGCCCTCCGAGAAGCTCAGCGGCATCCACGGCTCGAACCGGTCGAGCACGCGCGGACGCACCTCGGGGTGTGTCGCGAGGTAGTAGTTGAGCCCGTCCGCCCAGGCCCGCATCAACGTGCGCAGCCACGCCGGAGACTTCGCGTAGTCCTTCTTCAGCGCCTCCGGGTCGAGGAACAGCCGCTGCCGCAGGTCCTGCCAGATGGCACTCTCGCCCTCGGCCTCGGCGAGGCGGCCCAGGGCGACGAGGTAGTTCTGTTCGATCCGGTTGAAGTCGTCCTCCGCCTGCGCGTACATCATTCCGAACACCGCGTCGGCATTGGTCTTGCCCACGATGTGGGGAATGCCCCAGTCGTCCCGGGTGATCGTCACGCGGGCGGCGTGTCTGCGCCAGCGGGCCTGTTCGGGCAGCGTCCGTTCCGGTGCCGCGAACGCGGCCGCGGACGGCACTCCCGCCGCGGTCGCGGCCAGTCCGGCTGCCGTGCCCAGCACACGCCGCCGGCTCACTCCCGTCCTGCGTAGGTGACCCACGAGCTGCTCCACCTTCCATCCGGACATCAACGGATCGTGCAGTTCACGCGCTCGGGAGGAGGGCGGTCCGCGCGCGGGGTCCCCTACGCCTTCGGCCATCTCCGGTGATCACTCACATGGCAGTGTGATCCGCCATACGGTCCGCTGACAAGACGTCGACCGACAGTGAACGGAGGGGTGGGTGGGTCCGATGCGGCGCATCGGACTCCCCGGTGGCAGGATCGGTGTTATGAACACCGAGACGGACTGGGTGTACCGGGTGTTCGAGCCGCACGGCTCCGAGGGCTGGCGCCCCTACGGCAGCGAGCCCGAGCGGTGGCAGGGCGCGATCACCGCCCCCGACTCGCCCGAGGGCGCCAAGTACGCCATCAGCCGCATCGTCGGCGATCTGATGACGGAGTGGGAGAGGAGCGGCCTCCATCACGCGATGCATGTGCGGGTCTTCCTCTGGCACGACGAGGCGGGCGACATGGAGGAGGCGGACTTCGTCGTGGAGGTCCGGCCCCGGACGGACATCGACGCGGCGTGATCGCCGGCGCGCGGGGCTCCTCACGGTGACAGGATTGGTGCCATGGGCACCGAGAGGGCGTGGGCGTACCGGGTCGAGGAGCCGCACGGCTCCGCCGGCTGGCGCCCCCTCGGCGGCCACTCCCCTCGCTGGCGGGGAAGGATCACCACCGACACGCCCAGGCAGGGCCCCGAGTACGTCGCCGCGCTCGTCCTCACCGACCTGGTGACCGAGTGGAGGGTGAACGGCATCGGCGAGCAGCACGTGCGCGTGATCGTGTGGGCGGACGAGGAAGGCACCGGCCCCGACGACGGCGTCTTCACGGTGGAGATCCAGCCCCACGTCGACTCGGAGTGACCGGTCGTGGGGTCCGCGTCCCCGTCCCTCAGTGACGGCGCGGCAGCAGTCCGGCCGCCGCCAGCGGTACGGCGGCCAGGACGAGCCACGGCGCGGCCGGCGGCAGGCCGCTGTCCAGCAGGGATCCGGTGACCGAGCTGCCGAGCAGCACGATGAGCCCGGACACCGAGGACAGCGCCCCCGTGTACAACCCGAGCCGCCCGTCCTCGGCGAGGTCGGGCACCCAGGCGCGGGCGACGGGGGCGACGAGCATCTGGCCGAGGGTCAGCAGGACGACGAACCCGGCGGCGGGCGCCAGCCCGGCACCCCCCGTCCACCCGGCGGGCCGGGCGAGCGCGACGAGCGTGAACCCGGCCCCGATCAGCACCAGCCCGGCCGCCATCGACCGGCGCAGCGACAGCCGCTCCCCCGCCCACCGGGTGACGGGCAACTGCGCCGTCACCACCAGCAGCGAGGACAGCGCGAACAGCCAGGCCAGCGGCGCCTGGGAGCCCGCGGCCCGCTCCACCTCGGCGGGCAGGGCGAGGTAGAGCTGGTTGTAGGCGAGCAGGTAGGCGCCGTACGCACAGCACAGCGCCAGGAACCGGCGGTTGCGCAGCAGCAGCCGCGCCCCGCCCTTCACCCGGGTGCGGGCCCGCCCGGGGATGTGCTGGGGCAGCAGCCGCGCGTGCCCGGCGAGGACGAGCACGAAGACGCCGGCGCCGGCCAGACAGGCCGTACGGAAGTCCACCGCCAGCAGCAGCGCGCCCAGCAGCGGCCCGATGAAGGCCCCGGCCTGACCGGCGACGGTGAACAGCGCGAGGACCCGCGTCCGGGGCCCGCCGCCCGCCTCCTCCCACGCCACGGCCTGCCGGGCGACCTCGGACTCGACGGCCGGCGAGAACAGCGCGGCGGCGAACCCGATGAGCAGCACGGCACCGACGACCGCCCAGGTCCGCCCGGCGTACCCGAGCCACACGAACCCGGCGATGCGCAGCACGCATCCGGCGAGCACGACGGGCCGGATGCCGTACCGGTCGGCCAGCGCCCCGCCGACCACGAACAGCCCCTGCTGGCTGAAGGTGCGCAGCCCGAGCACGAACCCGACCAGCCAGCCCGCCATGCCCATGCCCTGTCCGAGGTGTTCGGAGAGGAAGGGCAGGACGGCGAAGAAGCCGATGTTGAAGGCGAGCTGGGTGAGGACGAGCAGCCGCAGCAGCGGGGAGAGCGGCCTGCGTCCGGATGCCTTCGCGAGGCACCCGGCCGAGGGCGGCGCGGTCATCGGGAGGCCACCGGCTCTCTCCTTTCGGCGGGCTCCTCCCGGACGACGGCCGACGCACGCGCGCGCCGTCGGGGCCGGCGCAGTCCGCCCGCCGCGGTGACGGCCAGCGCGCCGAGCAGGGCGAGGACGGCGGCGGGGGCGAGGACCGCCCAGGGGGCGCGTTCGGCGTAGGGCTGGTTCTCGGCGAGCAGCAGGCCCCACTCGGGGGACGGCGGCTGGGCGCCCAGGCCGAGGAAGCCGAGCGAGGCGAGCGCGAGGGCGACGCCGGGCAGGCGCAGCAGGGCGTGCCGGACGACCGGCGGCAGCACGGCGGGCAGCAGTTCGTGGCGCAGCAGGTACCAGCGGCCGGCGCCCAGTCCCCGGGTGGCCGTCACGTGCAGCGTGGCGCGTTCCTGCCGCAGCAGCGCCGAGGTGTGGGCGGCGAGCGGCGCCCAGGCGACGGCGGCGACGGCGAACGCGGGGGTGGCCGGACCGCTGCCGGCGACCGCGGTGACGAGGAGGGCGGCGAGTACGGGCGGCACGGCGTTGACGGTGTCGACGAGCGGCCCGGACACCCGGGGTACGAGACCCAGCACCACGCCCGTCAGGAGCGCGGCGGCGCTGATGGCGAGGGCGAGCAGCAGGGTGTCGAGGGCACCGTGGCCGACCCGGGCGAGCAGGTCGCGGCCGAGGGCGTCGGTGCCGAAGGGGTGGTCGAAGGAGGGCGCCCGGAGCCGGTCGCCGGTGTGCACGGCGAGCGGATCGCGGGGCAGTCCGAATCCGACGACGGCGAGCAGGACGGCACCGTAGAGCAGGGGCGGCACCGTCCGGGCCGGCGGCGTGGGCCGGTGCAGCGAGGACAGGGCGCCGTCGCGCGGGGCGGGCCCGGTGAGCAGGCGGGCGGCGAGGCGGGTGGCGCCGGTGGCCAGGGCGGCGAGCAGGACGAGGGCGAGGGTGCCGGTCTGCAGGACGGGCAGGTCCTGGGCGAGGGCGGCCTGGAGGGTGGTGCGGCCGAGGCCCGGGATGTCGAAGATCTGCTCCACGGCGACGGCCCCGCCGGTCAGTCCGACGGCGAACAGGCCGAGGTTGGGCAGCAGCGCGGGCAGACAGCGCCGCAGCGCCTGGCGGGCGATCCGCCGGCCGGTCAGTCCGCGGGCGGCGGCGGCCAGGGCCCAGGGCTCGCCGAAGGCGCCGGGCAGCAGATCGTCGAGCAGCCGTCCGATCAGGGCTCCGGCGGGCAGCCCGAGGGCGAGCGCGGGCAGCACCGTCCACCGCGGCCCGTACCAGCCGAGGGCGGGCAGCCAGCCGAGCTGGACGCCGACCACGGTGGCGAGGACGGAGGCGACGAGGAACTCGGGCAGCGCGGCGACGACGGCGGAGCCCGAGCCGGCGCGCCGCCGTCCGCCGAGCCGCCGCCGTGCCCCCAGCCGGAGCGTACGGGCGCAGACGAGCCCGGCGGTGACGGCGGCGACGACGAGCGCCGCGGCCATCAGCAGCAGCGAGGCGCCGAGAGCCCGCAGCACGTCGGGCAGGACGTCGGAGCCGGAGATCCACGACTGCCCGGCGTCACCGCGGGCCAGCCCGCCCAGCCACCGGGTGAGCAGGTGCAGCGGCCCGTCGTCGAGGCCGAGTTGTGCACGGATGCCGGCGAGCACCTCGGGCGACGGGTCGCGCTCCGCCGACCGGGCCTTGAGGACGGTCAGCGCGGGGTCGGTCCGCGTGAGCCGGGGCAGCAGACCGATCCCGCACACCAGCCCGGCCGCGAGGACGACCCGCCACACGACCGTGGCCACCTGCTGCCGCATGGCTCAGCGCCGTGTGCCGGTGCCGACGAGGGTGCGCTCGTACGGGTCGAGGATCACGCCCTGTACGCCGGCGGCGACACCGGTGATGATCCGCTGGTGCACGAGGGGCACGACGGCGTCGCTGCCGAGGACCCGGGCCTCGGCGGCCATGGCGGCGTCCTGCCGCTCACCGCTGTCGGCGGTCTTCTCGGCCTCGGCGACGGCGCGGTCGGCGTCCTTGTCGCAGAGCTGGGCGATGTTGAAGCCGCCGTCGCAGGTGTAGTCACTGGCGAGGACGGCGACGGGGTCGCCGGTGTCGAGGAGGGTGTTGCGGGCGAGCACGAACGCGTCGAACTTCCCCTCCAGGGCGTCGCTCTCCAGCCGCGAGTACTCGCGGACGGTGAGCTTCACCTTGAAGCCCGCCTTCTCCAGCTGCTGCTTGACGACCTGGGCCACCTCGGGCAGCTCGGGCCGGTTGTCGTAGGTGGCGAGGGTGACGGTGTCGCCGGCGGCCCGGCCGGCCGCGGCGCGTCCGACGGGCTCGGTCCGCTTGCCCTCGGCCCAGGTGACGGCGGGCCCGTAGATGCCGGCGCCGGGGTCGGCGTACCCCTCGTACACGTCCTCGGCGAGGACGGAGGTGTCGACGGCGGCACGGGCGGCGGCCCGCAGTCCGGCGTCCTTGAACGTCCCCTTGGAGGTGTTGAGCAGCAGGCTGGTGGTCCGGGTGGTGGCGGTGTCCCGCCGGGTGTCCTTCTCCAGGGTCGCCGCCTGGGCGACGGGGACGGCCTCGGCGATGTCGAGCTCGCCGGTCCGCAGGGCGTTGGCGCGGGCGGTGCCGTCGGCGATGAAGCGGGCGTCGACGCCGGCGGCCTGGGCGCGTCCGCCCCAGTACTCGTCGAACCGGTCGAGGGTGGCGGAGGTGGCCCCGTTCACCTTGGTGATCTCGAAGGGGCCGGTGGCGGTGCCGACGGGGTCGACGCGGCCGCTCTTGCCGTACGCCTTGGCGGAGAGGACGGCGAGGCTGGGGCTGGACAGCCGCAGGGGCAGGACGGGGTCGGGCTCGGTCGTGGTGACGCGCAGCGTCCGGTCGCCGTCGGCCTTGGCGGTGATGGTCACGCCGGAGAGGGCGGCGGGCACGGGCTCGGCCTCGGTGGCGTGGGTGAGGGAGTCGGCCACGGCGGCCGGGGTGACCTCGGTGCCGTCCTGGAAGGTGGCGTCGCGCAGCGTGAACTCCCAGGTCTTCTCGCCGTCCCGCCGCCAGGACTCGGCGAGCGCGGGGGCGGCGGAGCCGTTGGCGTCGAGCGCGGTGAGGCCCTCGGTGACGCCGAGCCGGCTGAGCAGGGTGGCGTCGGCGCCGTAGGGCGACAGGTTCTCGGCGGGCGGGAAGGCGAGGGCGACGCGGAGCCGGGAGCCGTCACCGTCCTTGGCGCCGGAGCCGGAGTTGCTGCCGCCGCCGGAGGCGAAGCAGCCGGACATCAGCGGGAGGAGCAGGAGCGGGGCGAGCAGCCGGGAGCGGCGGTGGGAGCGCATGGTCCTCGGTTCGGTGCGGGTGGGGGTGGATCGGGGCGCGGCGGCGCCAGGGGCGTACGGGTGCGGGGAAACGGCAGCCTATATGAAAACCGTTTCCATGATCCAGTCACCCCATCGGCACGTCGAAGTGCACGATCCCCTGCCCGCCGCCGGCGTCCTCGCGCTCGTCGTGCACGACCTTGGCGAGGGACCGCCAGAACGGCTCGGCACCGGTGACGGCCGGGTCGGTGTGCAGGTACACGGCCCGGTATCCGCCGTCGGCGGCGGCGAAGGCCAGCAGCTCCTCGACGAGCCGCCGGGCCAGCCCCCGCCGGCGGTGTTCGGGCCGCACGTACACGCGCCGCAGCTGCGCGGTCGCCCCGGAGGGGTAGCGCTCGGCGACGTGCCGGGGGTTCGGCGGATGCGCCGGTCCGCGGGAGTCGAGCGCACCGGTGGCGACGACGTCCCCGCCCCCGTCCACGGCGACGAGCAGGGTGTGCCGGGCCGGCTCCAGATACGCACCGGCCGGGTCGATGATGTCGCCGTGCCAGCGGGGCACGTACCCCGTGCCGAACTCGTGGTAGACGGTGTCGAGCATCACGGCTCGGGCGCCGTCGAGGTCTTCCCGGGTGGCGGTCCTGATGCTGTAGTCGCGGTGGTGCACTTGCGCATCATATGCATTAAGCCCCTGAGCCGATCATGCGGGTGGGAGCCGCTGGAAGCCCGGCGGTACCGGCGCGAGCGCGCTCGGCTCAGCCCCGCTGCAGCTCCCTGCTGCTCACCTGTGCCAGAAGGGGCGGCTCCGACTCGCCCTCGTAGCCGAGGTGGAGTTCGTGACGGGCTCTGGTGGCGAGGACGTAGTAGCTCATGCGCAGGGCGGCGGAGGTGGGGTCCGCCGCCGCGTCGTGGTGCGTGTCGGGGATGACGACCGTGTCGAAGTCGAGGCCCTTGGCGCTGGCGCGGTGGACGATCACGATGCCGGGGCGCCCCAGATCGAGCGTGCGGTACTGGCCGCCCTTGGCCTCGGACGTGTAGAGCTGCGGCCGCAGGCGCGGCGCCCGGCGCTGGAGGCTGCCCAGCAGGGAGAACTGGGTGTGCCGGGAGCCCGCGATGACGCCGATGCGCTTGCGGGGGTGTGCCTGTGCCAGCAGGATCAGCAGGTCCGCGGCGCCCCGCTCGGGGAACCTGTGCAGACGCGGCACCGGCCCCTGTCGCCCGGGCGGATCCGGCAGGCAGGCGCCGGTGTGGAAATGGGCGGCGAAGGCCGCGATCTGCCGGGTGTTGCGATGGTTGCCGTCGACGTCGTGGCGCGTGCACCTGCCCAGGTTGCGGGCGATCTCCGCGAGCGTGGAGTTGGTGTCCGTGAGCCGCTGGCACTCGTCCGCGAACACGGTCGTCCGGGCCTGCAGCATGCGGCAGAGCAGGTAGAACTCGGGAGGCAGGTCCTGCCCCTCGTCGACGACCAGGGCCGGTGCGGGGGCCGGGTCCGTCCCGGCGGCCCGGTCGAAGAGGGCGTTCCAGTCGTACCAGCCGTCGCCCCGGCCCGGCGGTCGGGCCCCGTACCACTCGGTGAGCCACCCGTGGGCCGTGGCGACACGGACCGGGCGGTCGGACGGCCCGAGTGCGCGGGCGACACCGGCGAGCGACTGGCGCAGCAGGTTGGAGCGGGTCAGCAGGGTCACGGGGGTGCCGGTGAGCGCGAGCATCACGGCCCGCTGGACGGCGAGGATGCTCTTGCCGCTGCCGGGCGGCCCGCTGACCAGGTGGTTGCCCTCGAACGGCAGGCCGTCGAGGGCGGCGCGCTGGGACGGCGTGAGATCCAGGTACGTGACGGTCACTGCTGCTCCAGGGCGCGGGCCGCGGCGGCACGCGCCGCGGTGACGATCGGTTCCAGGTAGCCGGGCACCTGGTCACCACCGACGACGAGGGCTCGGTCGAGCAGGGTGTTGCCGGTCTCGCAGCTGGTCTCGGGCAACAGGGCGCAGGCGTGGCAGGCAGCGCGGTTGAGGTTGCCGAAGCCCTGGCCGGTGTGCTCCGCGCAGAGCGGGTCGGCCGAGCACCAGGCGGCGGCCTCGGTCATGCGCAGCAGTGTCTCCGCCAGCCGCGGGGGCTCGCCCTGGCGGACCAGGCCGCCGAGGGTGCCCTCGGCATCGCCTGCGGCGGTGTAGACGAGGATGCCGTACTGGTCCTGCTCGGGGCGCGCGTAGATCCGTTCGCGCAGGCTCGCCGTGGTGTATCCGGACTCGAAGGAGAGCTGGCGGATCAGCAGGTGCGCGAGTGTGTGCAGCAGGACGAAGCGGGGCGCGAGCTCCGTGCCGGTCAGGGCCTCCAGCCGGTCCCGCTGGAAGGAGCGGTCCAGGTCCGCCCGCAGGCCGGCGACCCGCTGCCGCACGTTCCGGTCGGCCTCCCAGGCCGCCAGTCCGGCCGGGTCCAGGGTGAGGAAGACGCCCTCGCCGAAGACCTCCACGGCCGGCAGCCACTTCAGCCGCCGGGAGGTGTCCGCGGGGACGACGGTGGCGTCCGGGGAGACCCGGGTGAAGCCGGACAGGGCGCGCACCTCGCGGAGCCGGTCGGCGAGGACGATCCGCCCGAAGCGGCGGCCGAGCTCGGCCCACGGGCCGGCGGTCTCCCCGGCCGTGCCGAGGGTGGTCTCGCGCAGCGCGAAGTCCCGGGTGGCCGGCGGGACGGGTGCCGTGAAGGCGGCCCACTCCTCGCGGCTGAGGTCGGGGCGGGCGGGGGCGGCCCCGGACGACGGCGTGCCCGTGGGGGCCTGCCCGGTCTCCTCGGCGATCAGCGCGTCCAGGAGGGCGTCGTCGGCGCCGGTGTCCTCCTGGATCATCGTGCGGAACACCGTGGCGCGGGGCGTGTCGGCGACCCGGCACAGGGAGACCCACAGGTCGTGTTCCCGCACCCTGGCCGCGAGGGCCTCGTCGGCGTGGGCGGCCGGTACGTCGGTCTCGGGGATGTCGAGTGCCGAGTGGACGACCGGGTAGTAGAGGTTGCCGGCCGTGCGCTGCACGATCTGCACCGGCCGGGGACACTCCACCCGCTCGTCGGCCCGCTGCCAGGGGTTGCGCCCCGGGCAGCGCATGCCGTGCGTGCCGAGGACGTCGAGCAGGTCCCGGGACGCGCCGCAGCCCTTGGCAGTGCAGACGACGGAGAGCGCCTCCAGGCCGGAGGCCCGCTCGGACACCACGAAGCGCAGCCTGTCGCGTTCCTCGCACCGCCGCCGTTCACCGGCGTCGCGCCGGGAGTGCGCCCAGAACCACCAGTCGACGTCGCCGAGGTGCCCGGCCTGGCAGATCTGCACGAACCGCATGGGCGCCAGTGTCCGGGCGGGCGAGCAGGACGGGCAGCGCGGCGGCTGCCCGGGCTTCTCGTCCGCGATCCGCCAGCGCTTCATCCGGCGGCAGGAGCCGCAGAACAGCCAGGAGGGGAAGCGGATGTACGGCGCCCCGGGGGCGTCGGGGACGTCGAAGCGGTCGTTGGCCGTCGCGGGTGCGGCATAGAAGCCGGTGACGCCCAGCCGGGAGGCGAGGCGGGCGGACTCGATCCGCTGCCTGCCCCTGGCCGGCCAGTCTCCGATGCCGGTGGCGACGAAGGACTCGCCCTGGATGTCGAAGACGGCGCCGACGCCGAACGGCACCACCGTCTGCGACTGGCGTACCCGCAGTGTGCGGCTCACAGGTCGGCTCCCTTCACCGTCACCTGGCACTCCCGGTCCACGTTGCGCATGGAGTTCGGTGTCTCCCACAGGCCGTGGTTCTGCTCGAAGCTCTTGATCAGGTTGGACTGGCCCTTGCCCTGGCTGCGGTAGTACAGCTCCCGGCCGTCCTTGCGGGCCTCGCGCGCCGCGTCCTCCCAGTCGGCGATCAGACCCGCGAGTTCCTTGCGCACCGCGTCACCCGCCGCGGGTTCGGCGGCCTCGGCACGCGCGGCGAGCTGCTCGGCGATCGCCTCGACCTCGGGGAGGCGGTCCAGGACGTGCCCGGCCTGGTTCTCGGCGGCGAGGCCGAGCCGGTGCCGGACGAGCACGACGAGCGCGGCGTGCAGGGCGCGCCGCCGGGACGGCACGGACCAGGGGGTCACGCTGGTCGGTTCGACGTGCCGGTAGAGGGAGCGGTGGTACACGTCGAAGGTCTCGTAGTGCGAACGGTCCCTGGGCCGGGTGGCGTTGAAGAACGTCACGACGAGTCCGGGGACGGTGTGCCGGCCCACGCGGCTGGTGGCCTGGATGTACTCGGCGGTGGTCTTGGGCTGGCCCTGCATCAGCATCAGCGCGAGCCGCTTGACGTCGACGCCGACGGACAGCATGTTCGTGCAGGGCAGGAAGGACACCGACCGCGGGTCGTCCCAGCTCTTCTCCAGCCGGTCCAGCAGGACGGGCTGCTCGGCGCGCGGCAGGTTGCTGGTGAGCTCCTGGACCTGGTGGTCCGTCAGCGCTCGTACGCCGTTGCCGGCGTCGAGCCCGGCGAGCTGGGCGGGGATGTCGTCGGCCGCGGCCGTGACGGTGCGGCCGAGCTCGCGCAGGCTGTGGTGGTAGGCGACCAGGGTCCAGTAGTCGTCCCGGTGCTCCTCGGGCAGTTCCCACGCGCCCTGGAGCAGCGCGGCGGCGGTGGCCACGGCGGCGCGGCCGGCCGTGTGACCCTGGGCCATGACTCCCAGGTAGCGGCGGCCGGGCCTGGAGGTGTCCGGTTCCGCGAAGTAGGAGTGGCGGGCATCGAGTCCGGCCGGCGGGAAGAGCTGCACTCCCCCGCCGTACAGGGCGCGGACCTGTTCGCCGGAGCGGCGGATGGTGGCCGTGGACGCCACCACCTTGGGGCCGGTCCCGTCGGGCCCGGTGCACAGCCCGAGGACGGCCGACTCCTACAGGCCGACGGTGGTGCCGAGCGGGCCGGTGAGCAGGTGCAACTCGTCCTGGATGACGAGCGACGGCGGCAGGTTCCCCGTGCCGTCCTCGCCGCCCGCGCCGAACAGCCGTCCCGCGCGCGGTTCCCAGGCGAGCCGGGCGAACTTGTCCACGGTGCCGAGGACGAACGTCGGGGGCCGGTCGTAGAGCGCCTCGTCCACCACGGCGACGGGCAGTTCGTCGTGGAACACGCACTCGTCCCTCGGGCAGAAGAACGCGAAGGAGCCGGCCGTGGCACGCACGCCGTAGTCGCCGATGTCGGGCGACTTGTGGGCGGGCAGGATGCGGGTGCCGCACCACGGGCACCGGTCCAGGATGAAGACGTCGTCGGGCTGGGCGGCCCGGCGTGCGTCCTCGAAGGCCGTGCGGGCCTTCTCGTACGTGTTCGGGGTGGTGGTCTCGCCCACCCACAGGCCGATGGAGAACGGCTCCTCGCCGTACGCCGCCGGATCGGCGCGCCGCAGCGTCTCCAGTGCGCAGACGGTGGTGGCGGCGCGCTGGAACTGCTGGGTGGTGAGCAGGCTGAGGGTGTACCGGCTGAGCACGGCCGTGCCCCCGCCGGCCGGCCCGGTACGCCGCAGCACCATGGCGAAGGCGGCCAGCAGCAGGTACGCCTCCGTCTTGCCACCGCCGGTCGGGAACCAGATCAGGTCGGTCACGGACCGGTCCGGGTGCCCCGGGTCGGCCGTGCCGTCCACGGCGAGCAGGAAGAAGGCGAGCTGGAAGGGACGCCAGGTGGCCTCCGGGTGCGGCTCGGGAGCGGGCGGTACGGCGTCCCGGCGGGCGCGCCGGGTGCCGGCCAGGTCGGGTGCGGAGTGGCGCATCTGCAGGGCCATGGCGCGGTTGGCGGCGCGGAAGGCGTGCAGCAGCTCGGGGCGGCGCGGGTCGCAGAGGGTGCGGACGCCGGACTCCATGCGGGTGACGGCGGTGCGGATCCGGTCCAGGATGCGTGCGGCGGCTTCGCGCCCCCACTCGGGGACGTCCTCGTCGAGCTGTCCGACGTACCACGCCCGGTAGTCGGCGGCGAACTCCGTCAGCTCCTCCCGGAGCTGCTCCGCCGGGACGTCCGGGTCGGCGAGGTGGAGCAGGTTGAGCACCGGTGCCCCGCTGAGCCCCGAGGCCCGTACGCCGGTGACCTCGGCCTCCGGCATGACGGCCGCGCTCAGCTCGGTCACCCGTTCCCCGGTGTCGTCGTACCGTTCCGCGACCGCGCATCCGTGGCCGACGGCGTGCGTGCGCACATGCCGGTACTGCAGGCGCAGCTCCTGCTCCTCCGGGTCGCGGCTGGCCAGACGCACGCTCGGGTACTGGAGCACCCTGCCGTCCACGGGCCGGGCCCGCAGCTCCGCCTGGAACAGCATCCGGTCCCAGTGGGCGGCCCTGCCGAGTCCGGGCTCGTGGCGAGCGGCGTTGACGAGGGCGACGGTGACGAGCCGGCCGGTGCCGAAGGCGCGGCGCCGGACGCGGAGTTCCGCACGCCCGTCCAAAACGGTGACCTGGTCGTCGTCCGGGGTGAGCCGGTGGGTCTCGGCGGGCAGCGGGATCCGCTGCCAGCTCCGGCCGCGCTCGCTGGTGCCGGCGCGGGTCTCGTAGCGGGCGGCGGAGCAGCTGATCTCCACGGTGTCCGCATCGGTGAAGAAGCTGAAGCCGAGGGAGGAGGGCAGCCAGGAGTTGGACTCGGGAACGGGGTCGGTGGCGGGCGCGGTGTCCTCCGCGCGGCCCTCCGTACCGGCGCCCTCCAGTTCCTCGGCGGCCGCGTCCAGCCGGCGCTGGAGGTCGGCCTCCTGCGGGTAGAGCGTGCCCATGAGGTACTGCCGGTCGGGCGGGGCGTCGAGCGTCTCGTGGTCGCCGCCGGCCGGACCGACGAGCTGCCGTCGGAGGTAGGAGACGAGTTCCTGTCGGGGATCCATGCTGTTCCTGGTGGTCGGGGCTGTGACGGGCTCGGACGGGCCGGCACCGGACGGCGGGTGTGCGGGTCAGGACCTGCGCCAGCGGTCCCGGAGCGAGGTGCGGTTCTGGGCCGCCTCCTGCGCCGCGGCGAGCTGCGCCCGGACGTCACCGAGCTGCCTCTGCAGTTCGGTGACGCGGAGCCAGGCGTCGTGCTCGCTCTGCGCGATGCGCCGGGCCGCCTGCTGCTCGGCCTCCTCGGCGCGCCGGCGGGCCGCCTCGACGAACAGGTCCCGTTGCGCGACGGCCGCCTCGGCCTTGTGGAGTCCGGTCTCCAGTTCGGCCACCAGCGCCCCGGCCGCACGTTCACGCTCGGCGGCGGTCGCCTCGGCCTGCCGCAGCCGCGACTCCAGGTCCCTGATGCGGGCCTCGGCGCCGTCGCGGTACTCGTGCAGCCGCTGCTCGAGTTCGTGCACCCGCTGCTCCGTGCCGGCCGCCCGGCGGGCGGCCTCCTCGGCGTGTTCGGCCCTGCGCAGCACCGTCTCGTACGCCTCGCGGTGCTGCTCCTTCAGACGCCTCAAGTGCTCCTCGGACTGGCGCCGCACATGCCTCTCGCGCCGTTCCCGCGATCGGTCGGCGCGGTTCAGCAGCGCCTCTTCCAGTGCGTCGAGCTGTCGTTCGCCCTCCGCGCGGACGGCCGCGAGACGCGCCTCGGCGGCGTGCCGCTCCTCCCGCAGCCGGCGTTCGTGTTCCTCCGCCAGCTCGGCGAGCGCGGCCTCGTGCCGGGCGCGGACCTCGGCGAGCAGTCTGTCGGCGTCGACCGCCGGCTCTTCCGCCGCGGGCTCTTCCGCCGGCGGCGGTGCGGCCGGTGCCGGACGGGCCTGCGCAGCGGGCGCCGCCGGTTCCCCGGCCCCGCGGTCGCCGTCGTCACCGTCGTCGCCGGGCACGGGCTCGGTCCGTTCCGCGTGTGCCTCGACGAACTCCCGCAGGGCGTCCCGGACGGCGAGGCCCGACTCGGCCACCACGAGGGGCTTCGCGGCCAGGTACGCCCGGGGACTGGCCCCGGCCAGCGCCTCGGCAGGCCGCTCGAAGAACTGCTCGGGCCTCAGGCCCAGCTCCTTGACCGCGTCGAAGACGCCCCGGAGTGCTTCCAGGGCCCTGACCACCTGCCGGTCGAGCATGCCCCGTTGCCGCGCGGCCCGCACCACGGCGTCCGCGGCGGACGCACCGAGCAGCAGGGACAGCTGCGGGTGCCCCAGGGCCAGCAGCGCGTACTCCGCGAGCCAGGCCACGCCACCGCCCAGGGGCGGTTGCGCCAGCTTCAGGGCCCTGTCCCAGTCGGCGGCGGCGGTCCGCGGTGCTCCCACCCCGGGTGAGGGCGCTGCGGGAGCGTCGGCCGCCCTCTGCGGTTCCCTGCGGGTCTCCTGCGCGTCGTCCACCCGCTCCGGCTCCCGCGGGAGGGACGGCGCCGCGGTGCGGAACTCCCGGAGCGCGTCGCGCACGGCCAGTCGCGACTCGCCGTGCACCAGCGGCCGGCTCGCGAGGTAGGTACGGGGAGTCTGCCCACCGAGCGCCTCTGCGGGCCGGTCGAAGAAGTCCTCGGGGCGCAGACCCGCCTCGGCGACGTTGTCGAAGACGCGGCGCAGCACTTCGAGTGCCGTCAGCACCTGACGGTCCGCTGGTTCCCGGTCACGGGCGACACGCACCACCGCGTCGGCCGCCGGCCGTCCGAGGATCACCACCAGGGCCTCGTGCCCCATGGCGGCGAGCGCGTACTCGGCGAGCCGGCCCTGGCCGGACAGCTCCCCGGCCAGCCGACGGGCCCGGTCCCAGTCCGCCGGGGCCACGGCCGGAGCCGTCGCTCCAGCCCTCTCGCCCGCGGCCGCGTCGGGCGAGAGGGCGGCCGGAGAGGACGGTGCGCCCGGGGTGGCCGGGGATGACGGGGTAGCAGGGGAGACCGGGGGCGCCGCGGTGTCTGGGGTGGCCGAGTACGACGGGGTGCCCGAGGACGAGCGGATGCCCGAGGGCTGGATGACCGGGGACTCCGGGGGCCTCGGGGACGCCGGAGCCGCCGGAGACGACGGGGCTGCCCCAGTGGCCGGAGACGACGGGGTGGCCGGAGTGCGGTCCGTGGGCCGGGTCCTGGTGCCGTCGGCGTGGGCGGGCTTGGCCCGGACGGCGGCACCGTCCCGCTCCGTGCGCGCCGGCACGGCCTCCACACCGAAGACGCGAGCCCTGCGCAACCGCTCCTCCAACTCGGGCCGCAGCTTGCGCTCCAGCTGCCGGATGCGCTCGCGACTGACTCCGAACTCCCGGCCCACCTCGTCCAGCGTCGACGGATCGTCTCCGTCGAGTCCCAGACGGCGTACGAGAATCCGGTGGTCACGGCCGGTGAACGTGTTCACCACGGCCATGATCTCCTGCACGTGCATGGCGCCCAGCACCTCGCGCTCCACCGAGGGCAGCGGCCGGGCCCGTTCGACGAAGTCGGCGAGGGTCGCCCCGTCGCCGACGACCCGGTCGAGCGAGTCGGTCCGACGGCTCAGCCTGCGGATCTCCTCGACCTTCGGCAGGCTCAGGTCGCAGGCCACCGCCACGTCCGCCGCGGTCGCCGGCCGGCCCTGTGCGGCAAGACTCCGCTCGGCGTTCGCGACCTTGCGCATCTGCTCGTGCATGTGGACGGGGATGCGGATGAGAGCACCCTCGTCCGCGATGGCGCGGGTGATCGACTGCCGGACCCACCAGGTGGCATACGTGGAGAACTTGTTGCCCATCCGCGGGTCGAACTTCCGCGCCGCCCGCATCAGGCCGATGACACCGTGCTGGAACAGGTCCTCGTAGTCCAGGCCCTGTTCCACCATGGTCCGGGCCAGTGAGTGCACCAGTCCCTGGTTGTGGACGACCAGGCAGTCCCGGGCACGGATCCGCAGGTCGTTCCTCGGCAGCGACTTCAGTTCCTCCTCGTCGGGCTCCCGGGCGATCCGCTGCGGCCCGCCCCGTACGAGGACGGCCAGTCCCACCTCGGCCTCGGGGCTCAGCAGCCGTTTGCCGGGCCGCCGCTCGAAGCGGTCCGCCTCCAGCACGGCCAGTGCGGCCGCGACGGCGTCGGCCAGGTCGCCGCCCGCCGCTCCGGCCGCGTCGTCCGCCGTGGCCGTCACGGTGGCCCGGGGCGCCTCGGCGGCACTGTCCGCGGCCGGCTCCACCCTGGCGCCGGCCCGGAGCCGGGCGGCTTCCCTGTCGTCGAGCCCCGCGAGCCGTACGACCCCCTCGACCGCCCGGGACGGTACGTGCCCGGAGGCGTCGGCGTACCGCGCGAGAAGGGCCCGCGCCGCCGCGATACGTGGGGTCACATGTCTTTCATTTTCACGTACAACCTTTTCACCGGCGCGCGGGTCGTCCTCAGCGTGCACAGGCAATTCCCGCACGAGCAGGCCGAGCCGGGCCAGCTCGTCGCGCAACCGGTCCCGTTCGTCGCCGCTCAGGGCGAGGGCGCTCACCCCCTGAAGGAACTCGCGCTCCGGCACGACGCCGTCGACCGCCACCTGCCGCAATCGCGTCAGCAGTTCACCCAGCGCCGCCCGCGACACAGGTGCGCCGGACTCCCCTGCCCGTCGACGCCCCACGACCTCCACCCCCACCCCGATGACGCGTCAGACACTAGCGCGGCACGTTGACAACGTCAACGGATCGCATCTCTACCGGAGGCATCGTCAATCGTGTACGGTGCCACGGGATTCAGTCTCCTGACATGGCGTCAACGGAGTGCCGGGAGGGCCCACCGAGGGGGCAGGCGGGTGCCTGACCCGGGGGCGTCGAAGTGAGGGAAGTGGGGCGGCCGTGGGCCAGGAGCTGATCGATGGCAGGTTCCGAGTCGGACAGGTCGTCGGCAAGGGCAGCATGGGGGAGGTCCACCGGGCCGAGGACCTGCTGGCCCCCGAGGGCGGCGCCGGACGCCTGGTGGCCGTCAAGACGATCCTGCGCCGTCGCACGGGCGCTCTGATCGACACCGGCGCGGACACCAAGGCGGTGGAGCGCTTCGCGCGCGAGGTCCGCATCATGCGCCGCCTGGAGCACCCCAACCTCACCCGGCTCGTCGCCGGCGGGGTCGACGAGGACGCCGGACTGCCGTACCTGGCGATGGAGTTCCTGGACGGTGAGACGCTGCGCGACCTCGTCGAGGAGGAGAGCCGGCTGCCCCTGTCCTGGGTGGCCGCGATCGGCGCCCAGATCGCCGACGGCCTCTGCGCGGCGCACGCGGCCGGCGTCGTGCACCGCGACCTGAAACCCGCGAACGTCATGCTGACGCGCGG
Organism: Streptomyces griseicoloratus; assembly: GCF_014534645.1. GTDB lineage: Bacteria > Actinomycetota > Actinomycetes > Streptomycetales > Streptomycetaceae > Streptomyces > Streptomyces griseicoloratus. The sequence goes on along the minus strand of NZ_JACVQF010000198.1, from coordinate 46,146 downwards.
CGGAACCGTCAAGATCCTCGACTTCGGCATGGGCCGCATCGTCGACGACCCGGACGAGGCGCGACTGACCAGCACCGGCGTCAGCGTCGGCACCGCCCGGTACATGGCACCCGAGCAGTTCGAGGCCCGCCGGGTCACCCAGGCCGCCGACCTGTACGCGCTCGGCTGTGTGCTCTACGAGATGCTCGTCGCCGTACCGCCCTTCACCGGCGAGTCGCCCTTCGAACTCGCCCGCAGGCACCTGGAGGCCGAGCCGGCCCCCCTCGGCGTCATCCGCGGTGAGATCCCCGCCGAGCTGGTCCGTCTCGTCGGCCGGCTGCTGGCGAAGGACCCGGCCGACCGTCCGGCGAGCGCGGCCGAGGTCCGCGACGCCCTGCACCCGCTGGCCGTCCGGGACGCGGACACGCCCCTGCTGCCCCACTGGAGCGCCCTCGACCCGACGCGGCCCCTGGCCGCCGCAGGCGCCCACGCCGGCGCCGCCCCGCCCGGGCCGGCCCCGCGGCCGGCGCCGGTCACCGCCTCCGGCACGGCGATGGACGTGTTCGGGGTGCACCGCGCGCTCATCAAGGACTACCGGGACTTCACCGAGGGCGGCACCGTCATCCGCGACGACCGCATCGCCGCGTTCGTGGAGAAGGACCTCGACGACAAGTCGCAGTGGCCCGACCCCTGGCTGTCGCTCAACCCGTTCTTCCAGAGCGGCGGCACGGTCGCCGAGCTGGTCGGGGAGAAAGTGCTGCACCCGGAGTGCGCCCGCATCTTCCAGGCCGGCAAGACGGAGGGCGGCACGGTTCCGGACGGCCGGCCGCTCACCCTCCACCGCCACCAGCGCGAGGCCATCGACGCCGCCGCGCGCGGTGTCTCGTACGTGCTGACGACCGGCACCGGTTCCGGCAAGTCGCTCGCCTACATCGTCCCGATCGTCAACCGCGTCCTGCACGAGCGGGACGCGGAGGGCCCCGGGGCCGGCAAACGCGTCCGCGCCATCATCGTCTACCCGATGAACGCGCTGGCCAACAGCCAGCTCAAGGAGCTGGAGAAGTACCTCCGCGACGGCTACGGCGACGGCCGCGAGCCGGTGACCTTCGCGCGCTACACGGGCCAGGAGGACGACGAGAAGCGCCGCCGGATCCGCGACAACCCGCCGGACATCCTGCTCACCAACTACGTGATGCTGGAGCTGATGCTGACCCGGCCCGCCGACCGGGCCGGCCTCATCACCATGGCCAGGGGACTGGAGTTCCTGGTCCTCGACGAACTGCACACCTACCGCGGCCGTCAGGGCGCCGACGTCGCCCTGCTGGTCCGCCGGGTCCGGGAGGCCTGCCGGGCACCCGGCGTGCAGTGCATCGGCACCTCGGCCACCATGTCGTCCGAGGGCACCGTCGAGGACCGGAAGAAGGCCGTCGCGGACGTGGCGAGCAGACTGTTCGGCACGACGGTCGACCCCGGGGACGTCATCGGCGAGACGCTGGTGCGCGCGACCGACGAGGCGCCCGGCACCGTCCCCGCCGAGCGCCTGACCTCGCCGGCCGCGCCACGCGCGTACGCCGACCTGGTGCGCGACCCGCTGGCCCGCTGGATCGAGACGCGCTTCGGCCTGGCCACGGACGAGGCGACGGGCCGGCTGGTGCGCCGGCGGCCCACGACGATCGCCATGGCGGCGCGCGAGCTGGCGGAGCTGTCGGGGGTCTCCAGGGAGGACTGCGCGAGGGCCGTCGAGGCGACGCTGGAGGCCGGCTCGCAGGCCCGGCACCCGGTCACCGGCCGCCCGCTGTTCGCGTTCCGGCTGCACCAGTTCCTCTCCAAGGGCGACACCGTGTACGTCACCCTGGAGGACAAGCTCTCCCGCCACCTCACCCGCTCCTACCAGCTTCAGCAGCCCGGCAGCGGGGGCAAGCTGCTGATGCCGCTCGCCTTCTGCCGGGAGTGCGGCCAGGAGTATCTGACCGTCTGGCGCACCGAGAAGGACGGCGAGGTCCGCTACGAGGCCCGCCGGGACACCTCCGCCACGGGCGGGCGCCAGGGCGACGGCTACCTGTTCGTCGACCAGGAACGGCCCTGGCCCGCCGACGTCCGGTACGCCGTCGGCGACCGGCGGCTGCCCGAGTCCTGGCTGGAGCTCGACGACGGGGGTCAGGAGGTCGTCCGGAAGACGTACCGCGACCGGGTGCCGCGCGCCGTCACGGTGGACCCGCTCGGACACGAGGGCCGGGGCGGGCTGCGGGCCGCGTTCATCCCGTCCCCGTTCCTGTTCTGCCTGCACTGCGGGGTGACCTACGAGCAGACCCGCGGCCGGGACTTCGCGAAGCTCGCGACGCTGGACCAGGAGGGCCGCTCCTCGGCGACCTCGCTCATCTCCGCCTCCGTGGTGCGGTCCCTGAAGTCCGTGCCGGAGCAGGCTCTGGACAAGGAGGCCCGCAAGCTCCTGACCTTCGTCGACAACCGTCAGGACGCCGCCCTCCAGGCCGGTCACTTCAACGACTTCGTCCAGATCACCCAGCTGCGCGGGGCCCTGTACCGGGCGGCGCTGGAGGCGGGCGACGACGGCCTCACACACGAGGAGCTGGCCTCCGCGGTGACGAACGCGCTCGCGATCGCCCCAGGGGACTACACCGGCGACGCCGACCAGCCCCCGTCGCTCGCCCGCGCCGCGGCCAGGACGCTGCGCGACGTGGTCGCGTTCCGGCTCTACCTCGACCTGGAGCGCGGCTGGCGCATCACCATGCCGAACCTGGAGCAGACGGGTCTGCTGGAGATCGACTACGCGGACCTGCAGTGGGTCGCGCGGAGGCAGGACCGCTGGGCGCGCACCCACGCGGCGCTGCGGAACGCCGACCCGGCGCTGCGGGCGGAGATCGCGAAGGCGCTGCTCGACGAGATGCGCCGCTCCCTCGCCATCGACGTGTCGTACTTCCGCGACGACTTCGACGTGTTGCAGCGGGCCAGCGAGGAGCGGCTGGTGGACCCGTGGGTGCTGTCGGCCTCCGACCGGCCGCGCGTCGGCACGGCCTACCCGCACCCGTCGACGGGCCGGGGACTGGACCGCTCCGGCCTGTTCCTGTCGGCCCGCGGCAAGTTCGGCAAGTACCTCAGACGCACCGACGCCTCGTTCCGGGACCTGTCCGCCGACGACCTCCAGCTCGTCATCGCGGAACTGCTGACGGTCCTGGCCACGGACGGGCTGGTGAAGGAGGTGTCCGAGGCCCCGCAGCGCGCGGGCCGCCACCCCAGGACCGCCACCGGGCCGAGGACCGGGTACCGGGTGGCGGCTCAGTCGCTGGTCTGGCGTGCCGGCAAGGGCGAGACGGGCACGCACGACCCGTTGACGCGCACCTACCCCGGCGGCGACGGCCCACGGGTCAACACGTTCTTCCGCGACCTGTACAAGGAGGCGGCGAGCGCGCTGTCCGGCCTGTTCGCCCGCGAGCACACCGCCCAGGTCGCCCCGGAGGAGCGGGAGCGGCGCGAGGAGGCCTTCCGCAGGGCGGATCTGAAGCTGCTGTACTGCTCCCCCACCATGGAACTGGGCGTCGACATCTCCTCCCTCAACGCGGTGATGATGCGCAACGTCCCGCCCACTCCCGCCAACTACGCCCAGCGTTCCGGGCGCGCGGGCCGCAGCGGCCGGCCCGCGCTGGTGACGACGTACTGCGCGACGGGCAACAGCCACGACCAGTACTACTTCCGCCGCTCGGAGCGGATGGTGGCGGGCGCGGTGGCCCCGCCCCGCCTGGACCTCGCCAACGAGGACCTGGTCCTGTCGCACCTCCAGGGCATCTGGATGGCCGAGGCCGGTCTGAAGCTCGGCCGCGCGATACCCGACGTCCTGGACGTGTCCTATCCGGACACCGGCGACCGCCCCGACCCCGCGCTGGAGCTGCTGCCCGGCATCCTCGACGCGTCCCTGGACGAGAGCGCGCAGCACCGCACGGTGGACGCGGCGCTCCGGGTGCTCGGCCCCCTGCTGCCCGGCTTCGCCGCCGAGACGACGTGGTGGCACGACGACTGGATCCAGGACCGGGTGCGCACGGTGCCCCAGCGGTTCGACCGGGCCTTCGACCGGTGGCGTCAGCTGTTCCGCGCCGCGCTCGACGACCAGTACGTCCAGAACCGGCGGCGCCTGGACTACAGCCTCACCGAGAGCGACCGCAACCGGGCCAACGCCCGCCGCCGCGAGGCGGAGACGCAGCTGAACCTGCTGATGAACGAGAGCGTCGACAGCAAGTCGGTGCTGTCGGACTTCAACCCCTACCGGTACCTGGCCTCCGAGGGCTTCCTGCCCGGCTACAGCTTCCCGCGCCTGCCGCTGGCCGCGTACGTCCCGACCGGCGGCCGCCGCCGGGGGGACGGCGACTACCTCCAGCGGCCCCGCTTCCTCGCCATCCGCGAGTTCGGGCCCGGGGCGCTCATCTACCACGAGGGCGCCCGCTACCAGGTGACCCGCATCCAGCTGCCGCCGGACTCCTCCGGCGACCTGGCGACCAGCGAGGCCCGCCGCTGCGCGCACTGCGGCTACCACCACGACCCGGCCGAACGCCAGGACCGCTGCCAGTTGTGCGACGAGCCGCTCGGCGCGGCGACCCACGGGCTGCTCCAGCTGCACACCGTGTACACCACGCGCCGCGAGCGGATCTCCTCCGACGAGGAGGAGCGCCGCCGTGCCGGTTTCCGGCTGGAGACGTCGTACCGCTTCCAGGACCACGGTACCCGCAGGGGCCGCCTCGACGCGTCCGTCACGGACGCCTCGGGCGCCCCGCTCGCCGGCCTGGCGTACGGCGACTCGGCGACCGTCCGGATCACCAACCTGGGCCGGGTGCGGGCCAAGAAGGACGAGCCGGACGGCTACTGGCTCGACCTCGCCGACGGCCGCTGGATGAACGACAGGGACGCCGCCGAGGCCTCCGGCGACTTCGGCGAACTGCCCGTGGTCGGCGAGGACGGCACGGAGCGGCGCCGCAGGAAGCGGGTCATCCCGTACGTGGAGGACCGCCGCAACATCCTCGTCCTCTCCCTCGCCGAGGCCCTGCCCGAGCCGGAGGCGCTGTCCCTGATGTACGCGCTGGAGCGGGGCATCGAGGCCGCGTTCGAGCTGGAGGACGCCGAGCTGTCCAGCGAGCTGCTGCCGCCGGACGGCGGACCGCGGGGCCGGTTCCTGTTCATGGAGGCCGCCGAGGGCGGCGCGGGCGTGCTGCGCCGTCTCCAGGCCGAGCCGGACGCCCTGGCGAAGGCCGCCCGGTACGCGCTGTCGATCTGCCACTTCGACGAGGACGGCACCGACCTGGGCGGACCGCACCCGGACCGCCCCTGCGCGCTCGGCTGCTACGAGTGCCTGCTGACGTACGGCAACCAGCTCGACCACGCCCTGATCGACCGCCATGCCGCCCGGCACCCGCTGGTGCGGTTCGCCTCGGCGACGGCGCGGGGCGCGGCACGCGGTGAGTCGCGGTCGGAGCAGTACCGCCGGCTGCTCGACCGGGTTCCGGCCGCACCGACACCGGTCGAGACCTCGGCCGCCGGGCCGGCCGCCCACGGTGACTTCCTGGGCTGGGCGAAGGCCCGGGGACTGAACCTGCCGGACGAGGCGGGACCGTTCCTGACCGAGGCGAACGCCCGGCCCGACTTCGTGTACCGGCTGCCCGGCGGAAACGTGGCCGTCTTCGTGGACATGCCCGGCACGGAGCAGGACGCCCTGCGGGACGAGGACGCCGAGGACCGTCTCTTCAACGCGAGCTGGGACGTCGTCCGCTTCCCGCACGACGCCGACTGGGACGCCATCGCCGCCGCCAGCGCCCGCTACTTCGGCACTCCGGCCGCCAACTGACCACTTTCTGCTGAGGACTCGACGACACACATGGCACTGACGTACTCCGCCGGCTCCCTGGTGAGGGCCCGCGGCCGCGAATGGGTGGTACTCCCCGAGAGCGAGCCCGACCTGCTCGTCCTGCGCCCGCTCGGCGGCTCGGACGACGACGTCGCCGCCGTCTTCCCGGCGTTCGAGACGGTCGAGGAGGCCCGGTTCGCCGCCCCGGAACCGAGCGACCTCGGCGACCAGCGGGCGGCCGGCCTGCTGCGCACCGCGCTGCGGGTCGGCTTCCGGTCGGGCGCGGGCCCGTTCCGTTCGCTGGCCGGCATCGCGGTGGAACCCCGCGCGTACCAGCTGGTCCCGCTGCTGATGGCCCTGCGCCAGAAGACCGTCCGCATGCTGATCTCCGACGACGTCGGCATCGGCAAGACCGTCGAGTCGGGCCTGATCGCAAGCGAACTGCTCGCGCAGGGCGAGGCGACGGGCCTGGCGGTGCTGTGCTCCCCCGCGCTGGCCGAGCAGTGGCAGCAGGAGCTGCGCGGCAAGTTCGGCATCGACGCGGAGCTGGTGCTGGCGTCGACGGTCACGCGCCTGGAGCGGGGGCTGGACCTGGGCCAGTCCCTGTTCGACAAGTACCCGAACGTGATCGTCTCCACGGACTTCATCAAGTCCACGCGGCACCGCGACGACTTCGTACGGCACTGTCCCGACCTGGTGATCGTCGACGAGGCGCACACCTGTGTGGCCGCCGACGACGGCACGTCCGGCGCGCAGAGCCAGCTGCGCCACGAGCTGCTGCGACGGGTGGCCGCGGACCCGGACCGGCATCTGCTGCTGGTGACGGCGACCCCGCACAGCGGCAAGGAGTCCGCCTTCCGCAGCCTGCTGGGCCTGGTCCGGCCCGAACTGGCCTCCGTGGACCTGGAGTCGGAGTCGGGCAGGAAGCTGCTGGCCCGGCATTTCGTGGCGCGCAAGCGCGCGGACGTACGCCAGTACCTCACCAAGGAGGACGGCCTGGCCGACGACTCGCTGGCCGAGCGCACCGCCTTCCCCTCGGACCGCTACTTCAAGGACGAGACGTACAAGCTGTCCCCGGAGTACCGGGCCCTGCTGGACGACGCGATCGCGTACGCGAGTGAGCGGGTCGAGGAGGCGGGCGGCCGGGGCAAGCGGGAGTCCCGGATCGCGTGGTGGTCGGCGATCGCGCTGCTGCGTTCGCTGGTGTCGTCGCCGCGGGCCGCCGCGCAGACCCTGACGACCCGCTCGGCGGCGGCGGTCGCGGCCAGCGCGGAGGAGGCCGACCAGCTGGGTGCCCCGCTGAACAGCGACGCGGCCGACAGCGACGCCATGGAGGGCATGGACGTGGCGCCGGGCGCGGAGACGGACGAGGGGGCGCCGAAGTCCCGTCTGACCGAACTCGCCGAGTACGCCGCGCGGTTGGAGGGGCCGGACAAGGACCTCAAGCTGAAGGCGCTCATCAAGCACCTCAAGGCCCTGCTGGCCGACGGCTACCACCCGATCGTCTTCTGCCGGTACATCCCGACGGCCAAGTACCTGGCCGAGCAGCTGGCGAACGACCCGGAGAAGAAGAAGCGCGGCCCGCTGGGCGCGAAGACCGCCGTCAAGGCGGTCACGGGTGAGCTGTCGCCGCAGCAGCGCATCGAGCGGATCGAGGCCCTGGCGGCGGAAGCGGGCGGGGACGCGGCGGCCCGCCGGGTGCTGATCGCCACGGACTGCCTGTCGGAGGGCGTGAACCTCCAGCACCACTTCGACGCGGTGATCCACTACGACCTGGCGTGGAACCCCACCCGCCACGACCAGCGCGAGGGCCGCGTCGACCGCTACGGCCAGCGCCGCGACGAGGTCCGCGTCATCACGCTCTACGGCGAGGACAACGGCATCGACGGCAGGGTCCTCGAAGTCCTCATCAAGAAGCACCGGCAGATCAAGAAGGACCTGGGCATCTCGGTGTCGGTTCCGGACGAGCTGTCGACGGGTGTGACGGACGCGATCGTGGAGTGGCTGCTGATGCGCGGCCGTGAGGACGACGGCGCCCTGTTCGGCGCCGAGGCGTTCAAGGTGAGCACGGCGAGGCTGGAGCGCGACTGGAACTCGGCGGCGGAGCGCGAGAAGGCCTCCCGCTCCCGGTTCGCGCAGCGCTCGGTCCACCCGGAGGAGGTGGCCCGCGAGGTCGCCGCGGTCAGGGAGGCGCTGGGCGGCACCGGCGAGGTGGAGACGTTCGTCCGGGAGTCGCTGGGCGCGCTGGGCGCGGTGCTGCGCGGGTCCGGTGCGGGCAAGGGCTTCACGGCGCAGGTGGGCGGCACCCCGGCGGGTCTGCGGGACGCCCTCGCCACGGCCGTCGGCGCGGAGGTGATCGAGCTGGACCGCCCGATCCCGTTCCGCGTCGACCCGGCGGTGGCGCGGGGTGAGGCGGCGCTGGTGCGCACGGACCCGGTGGTGGCCGCGCTGGCGTCGCACGTCCTGAACGCGGCGCTGGACACCGGGGCGGACGGCGCGCGCCCGGCGCGCCGCTGCGGTGTGGTGACGACGGACGCGGTGACGACCAGCACGACACTGCTGCTGGTCCGCTACCGCTTCCATCTGACCCTGCCGTCCCGGAGCGGCGAGAAGCAGCTGGTCGCCGAGGACGCGCGGCTGCTCGCCTTCGAGGGCACCCCGGGGAACGCGGTCTGGCTCCCGCCGGAACGCGCGGCCGCGCTGCTGGACGCGACGGCGTCCGCGAACACGGACCCGCACTTCGGCGAGCGCATGATGGGCCGCGTCCTCGGTCGGCTCTCCGAGACGAACGGCCACCTGGAGACGTACGGCGAGGAGCTGGCCGCCGAGCTGGACGCCTCGCACCGCCGGGTGCGCCAGGCCTCCGGCGAGATCGTCCGCGGCCTGTCGGTGACGGTCCAGAAGCCGGCCGACGTCCTGGGCGCCTACCTCTACCTCCCCGCCGGCCCGTCGCCGTCCTCCCCCGCCCCTGCTGCCGTGTCTGGAGCGTCCGCCTGATGTCCGCCACGACCCGCCACCAGGTGTTCACCGCCGTCCACACGGTCGGAGGTCTGCTGCCGGCCGACATGCTGCTGCGCATCAGCGAGGGCAAGGACGTTCCGGGCTCGAAGTCCGCCGACTACGGCCTGCCGTCGTCCCGTTCGGTGCGCGACGAGGCGGAGCGCGGCTGGGAGTACCTCAAGCCGCTCTGGCGCGACCTGCGCCGGCACCTTCCCCACGACCGGGAGACGGGCCGGCCCGCCGGCGACCCCACGGGCCGTGCCGCCGCCGACTGGCTGGCGCCGCTGTGGCGGGAGCTGGGCTTCGGCCGGCTGACGCCGATCGGCGCGGACGGCGTCCCGGCCGACTCGGAGACGCGGAAGCGCTTCCAGGTCTCGCACCGCTGGCGGCACGCGCTCATCCACCAGACCCCGTGGAACGCCGACCTGGACAGGCGTCCGGGCGGAGCGGGCACGGTGCCGCCGCAGTCGATGCTCCAGGAGTGCCTGAACCGCACCGAGGCGCACCTGTGGGGCATCCTGACCAACGGCCGTCGGATACGTCTGCTGCGCGACTCCAGCGCCCTGGCCACCGCGTCGTACGTCGAGTTCGACCTGGAGGCGATCTTCGACGGCGAGCTGTTCAGTGAGTTCCTGCTGCTGTACCGGCTGCTGCACGTGTCCCGCTTCGAGGTCGCCGAGGACGCCGCGCCGTCGACGTGCCGGCTGGAGGAGTGGCGCACGGAGGCGATCGCGCAGGGCACGCGCGCCCTCGACCAGCTCAGGAAGGGCGTCCAGCGGGCGATCACCACACTCGGGACCGGCTTCCTGAAGCACCCGGACAACCGCGGGCTGCGCGAGAGCCTGGAGGTGAAGACCTTCCACTACGCGCTCCTGCGGCTGGTCTACCGGCTGCTGTTCCTGTTCGTCGCCGAGGACCGCGAGGTCCTGCTGTCCCCGTCGGCGGACGCGACGGCGAAGGACCGCTACACCAGGTACTTCTCGTCGGCCCGTCTGCGCCGGCACGCCCGGCGGCGCCGGGGCACGGCGCACGGTGACCTGTACCGGGCGCTGCGCCTCGTCCTGTCGGGCCTGGGCGACGACGACGGCCTGCCGGAGCTGGGCCTGCCCGGCCTCGGCGGCATCTTCGACGACACGGAGGCGGACAAGGTCCTGCACGGCCTGTCCCTGTCGAACGAGTCCCTGCTGGAGGCGGTGCGGGCGCTGTCGGTCGTGCGGGACGCGGACAGCAGGCGCAACCGGGTGGTCGACTACCGCCACCTGGACGCGGAGGAGCTGGGCTCGGTCTACGAGTCCCTGCTGGAGCTGGTCCCGAAGCACAACGCGACCGAGCGCACCTTCGAGCTGGTCGAGCTGGCCGGCAACGCGAGGAAGACGACGGGCTCCTACTACACCCCGTCGTCGCTGATCGAGTGCCTGCTGGACTCGGCGCTGGACCCGGTGATCGACGACGCGGTGAAGCGGGGCGAGATCCGGGCGGCGCGCTCGGGCCGCCCGGACCCGGGCCCGGACGTCGTCGCCGAGCTGCTGAACCTGACGGTCTGCGACCCGGCCTGCGGCTCGGGGCACTTCCTGGTGGCCGCGGCACGGCGGATCGCCAAGCGGGTCGCCGCCGTCCGGGAACAGAACCCCGAGCCGACCGTCGACGCGGTGCGCCACGCGTTGCACGAGGTGGTCGCGCGCTGCGTCTACGGCGTGGACCTCAACCCGATGGCGGTCGAACTGGCCAAGGTGTCGCTGTGGCTGGAGGCCCTGGAGCCGGGCCGCCCGCTGGGCTTCCTGGACGCCCACATCAAGCACGGCAACGCGCTGATCGGGGCGACGCCGGCGCTGCTGGCCAAGGGCGTCCCCGACGACGCGTTCAAGCCGATCGAAGGGGACGACAAGAAGGTCGCGGCGGCCATCAGGAAGCGGAACGCCGCCGAGCGGGGTGGTCAGCTGAGCTTCCACACCGAGGAACGCATCTGGGTCTCCAACGTGGCCTTCGCGGCGAGCCTGCGGGACATCACCGCCAGCCGGGCCGACAGCCTGCGCGACGTCCGGCTCCAGTCGAGCCGCTTCCGTGCGCTGGAGCAGTCCGCGGACTACCTCCGGGCGCTGCACATCGGCGACGCCTGGTGCGCCGCGTTCGTCTGGCCCAAGGTCCAGGGTGCGCCGACCCCGGTCACCGAGGGCGTCTTCCGGGACCTGCAGAGCGCGGGCGCCGGCATTCCGGTGAGCACGAACGAGGAGATCATCCGGCTCGCGCGGCAGTACCGGTTCTTCCACTGGCATCTGGAGTTCCCCGAGGTCTTCACCGTCCCGGAGACCGAGGACGGCGACGTCGATCCGTCCGTGGGGTGGGCCGGCGGCTTCTCCTGCGTACTGGGAAATCCGCCGTGGGAACGCATCAAGCTGCAGGAGCAGGAGTTCTTCGCCCAGCGTGACACGGAGATCGCCGACGCCCCGACCGCAGCGGCCCGCAAACGGCTCATCGCGGCCCTGCCGGAGACGAACCCCGGCCTCTTCTCCGAGTTCTCGGCGGCCAAGCGCCAGGCGGAGGGCGAGAGCCAGTTCCTGCGCGCGTCGATGCGCTACCCGCTCACCGGCCGCGGCGACATCAACACCTACGCCGTCTTCGCGGAGACCGACCGTACGATGACGGGCCCGCACGGCCGCATGGGCGTCATCGTCCCGACGGGCATCGCGACGGACGCGACGACGCAGTACTTCTTCAAGGACCTGGTGCGCGGCGCGTCGATCGCGGCGCTGTACGACTTCGAGAACGCGGCACCGCTCTTTCCCGGGGTGCACCGCTCGTTCAAGTTCAGCGTCCTGTCCCTCACCGGCCGTGCCCTGCGTGAACCGGCCGCGCGGTTCGCCTTCTTCGTCCACGACCCGTCGGAACTGGACGACGTGGGTAAGGTGTTCACCCTCACCCCGGAGGAGATCACCCTCCTCAATCCCAACACAGGCACCTGTCCCGTCTTCCGCTCCCGCCGCGACGCCGAGATCACCCTCGGCGTCTACCGCCGCGTCCCGGTCCTCATCAAGGAGGGCGACCCCGACGGCAACCCGTGGGGCGTGTCGTTCATGCGCATGTTCGACATGTCCAACGACTCGCATCTCTTCTGCACCCGTGAGGAGCTGGAAGCGGACGGCTGGCACCTGGCCGGCAACGTCTTCTCGCGGGACGGGGCGCGGATGCTGCCGCTGTACGAGGCGAAGATGCTCCACCACTACGACCACCGCTGGGCGACCTACACGCCCGACGGCAGCACCAGGGACCGCTCACCGGAGGAGAAGCGGGGCGCGGAGACCGTCGCGCTGCCCCGCTACTGGGTGGCCGAGCGTGACGTGCAGGCGGCCCTGTCGCCCGGCACACCGTGGCTCACCGGGTTCCGCAACGTGTGCCGGAGCACGGACGAGCGGTCCGTGATCACCTCCGCGCTGCCCGTGGCCGCCGTCGGCAACAGCATGCCCGTGATCACCTACTCCCGCAGGACGCCGGCCGGAACGCCCCTGCACACGGTCGCGGCCTCGTTCGTCTTCGACTTCGTGGCCCGGCAGAAGTCCGGCGGGGTGAACCTGAACTTCTTCATCTTCGAACAGCTCCCCACCCTGACACCCCGCATGGTCGCCCCGCACGACGCGTTCATCGCCCCCCGGGCGCTGGAGCTGAGCTACACGTCCTGGGACATGCGGCCGTTCGCGGCGGACCTCGGCGACACGGGCGCCCCCTTCCTCTGGGACGAGGCCCGCCGCCAGGTGATACGGGCCGAACTCGACGCGCTCCTGTTCCACCTCTACGGAATCTCCCGCGACGACGTGGACTACATCCTCGACACCTTCCCCATCGTCAGGCGCAAGGACGAGGCGGCGTACGGCGGCTACCGCACCAAGGAGCTGATCCTCGCCGAGTACGACCGCATGTCCGCAGCCGGCGTGAGCCTCACCGACCCCCTGGTGGACGGCGAGAACCACACCAGCACCCTCACCCCGCCCCCGGGCCACGGCCCCCGTCACCCCGCCCGCTGAGAGAACTCCCTTGACCGACAGCACGACCACGCGCCGGGACGGGTCCGCACCCGCCCGCGCGGCGACCGTCCCCTCCCTCTCCCCCTCCGACGTCCGCGCGGAGCGCCGCCGGCTCATCGAGTCCATCCGCGCGCTCCGCCGTCTGCTCGGCGGGCGACGCTCCTTCGAGCTCGCCGACCGGCGACGCCTGAACCGCGAGGCGCGGGACCGCGGCCGCGCGGAAGCGGCGCACGGCAAGGCCCTCCAGCGCATCCACGAGAGGCAGGCACGCCAGGAAGCCTCGCTCACCCGCCGGCTGAACGGACTGGACGGCAAGCGCGACAGTCAGGAGCGGCAGGCCCTCGCCGTCCTGCGCCGCGAGTCCATCGAGCGCACGCTCGGCAGCACGTACCTGACCTCGAGCGAGGTCAACGGCATCGGCAGGGGGCTCGTCCGCGACCTCGCGGCCCAGGGCATCCGGACGGCCGCCGACTTCACACGCGTCAGCTGGGGCAGGGCACCGAACGGCAGGGGCGGCGACGTCCTCTACATCCACCGCGCCAAGGGCGGCAAGGTCCACATCAACGGCATCGGCGAACACCGCGGCCGGCCCCTCATGGACTGGCGCCGGTCGGCTGTCGCCCGCGCCGAGGCCCGTGCGCCACGCGAGCTGCCGCCGGACGAGAGGCACCGCATCGCCGAGATCATCGAGGCCGAACGCACGCGGCTGGGCCAGGAGCTGGCGGAGGTACCCCGTACCGCCGAGGCCGCACGCGCCGAAGCCGTACGGTCGCACGCCGAGGTCCTCGACCGGCTCGCCGCCGGCCACCGCGAGGCAGCGGAGCGCGCCCGCGAGCGGCGCGCCGAGTTCGACTCCATGGCCGAGCAGTTGCGCGATCTGCAGGCACGGCTGTCCGCGCACATCGACCGGTACGGCGACGCGGGCCGCAGGATCACCCGCGCCCAGGCCCGGGCGCTGCGTCCGCTTCCGGACGTACCGCTCCTGCCCGCCATGCCGTCGCCCCGCACCTCCTCGGATTCCGAATCGCCCATCACCGGAACGTCGCATCCGAGGGTCAGCCTCATCAAGGCCACAGGAGGACCTCAGCCGCAGCCGGCTCCCGGAGTCCGGGCGAGTCTCGGCTGGCTGGTGCCCATCGTCTTCTTCGCCATGACAGCGATGGCGGGCGCGGGCGAACCGGACGCCACAGCACCCCTGTGGTTCAGCATCGGTACCAGACTCGTGGCCCTGACCATAGTTGTCGATCTGGTTCGCCTGTGGATCCCGCGCAGGCGCTGGCGGACAGCGAGTCCGATGCCTTCCGGCACCGGTCCGCTGGCCACCGGGACGCTGCTCGCGCTGGCCGCCTCCGGCATGTTCATCGATCCGGAGTTCTCCACGAGTGGGGCTCCTTGGGCCGTGTCCGTCGCGTCGGGGTTCTTCCTCCTGGGAGGCGTGCTCCTCCGCACGGGCAAGGGCAAGTCGAACGGCGCGCCAAGCTGATCGTGCGGAGGGCCAGGGACGGTGGGCGGGTTCTTTCGGGGATGCGCACGTGCGCTTGCACACTGCACGCGCCCGATGCTCGCGTAACGGCGGCGAGGCCGGGGCTGTTGAACGTCTTGCCCGTGACACGAGTCCGGGCCCAACCCGATCTGCACCGGAGAATCAAGAGCACCAGTGAACCCGCACAACACCAACCCGCCCCCGTCCCAGCCCTGGTAGAGGACCACCCCCGCCCTGCTCGGCCTCCTGGCCCTCGTGGCCCTACTCAGCGCAGTGAGCCTCGGGCTCGGCTTTCCTCGTGATGATCGCCGCCATAGTGGCCGTGTGGGTCCTGCCCTCATGGCGCTGGTACGCCAGGCTCGGCACCACGTTCGGCGCCTTCTTCCTGCTGCTGATCAGCGCTGGCATGAGCGGGCAACTCGACGACAGCCGGGCGGACAAGTCCGAAGCCAGGGCAAAGAATGCGGACGACGCGGGCGCCGGAACCACGCCGCCCCCGCTCCCACCAAGATCCCCGAACTCACCGACTACACGGGCAAGCCACTGGACAAGGCGGAGAAGGGCGCGCGTGCGGCCGGGTTCACGCCCGGCCGTCACGACGCGTCCGCGGAGGGCCGACCGATCATCGTCCGGTCGGCGTGGACGGTGTGCTTCCAAAAGGCCGACACCATCGCGAAGTCCGTCGCCTTCGCCGCCGTGCGAGCCGGCGAACCCTGCCCCACGAAGGACGGCGGCCCGCTCCCGTCGCCGACGATGCCGGATCTCGTGGGCGACGCCTACAACACGGCGGTCAAGAAGCTGGATCGGGTCGGCATCAACCTCGACAGCGTCACCCTCGACGACGTCTACCTCGACATCGACGCGCCCCCGGCGGCGAAGGCCGCCGAGGAAGGCGACGAGTGGCGGGTGTGCTTCCAACGCCCGGAGTGGACAGCGAGGTCACTCCCACCACCACGGTCTACCTCGACCTGGGCCGGTGGACCGACGTCGATCTCGTCCAGGAGTGCCCGTCGAAGAAGAACACGACCTACAAGATCCCCGCCAACGACCCCGACTACCACGCCAGTGGCAACAGCGACGACAACCGCACCAACGGGGACGGGGCTTCGACCGACGGCGACTGCTCGTCGTCGTCCGACGACGGCAGTAACGCCGGCACCGTGCACCCCGGTTCCTTCTGCTCCCAGCCCGGTGCCACCGACGTGAGCAAGGCAGGAACCCCGATGGTCTGCGGCCCCGGTTCCGACGGCCGCAACCGCTGGCGCTCCTCCTGACCTGTTCCGCCCCACCCGCTGTCCCTGCTGGGCTGCTATGGCAAGAAGCTGATCGCGAAGTAAGTGAGGGTGCGTGTACATCCCGGGCTGGCCCGACGAGTCCAGCACCTCCGGAAGTTCGAATACTCGGCATCCGGCAACGTGTTGACAGCAGTAACAGCTCATCATCATGCTCAAAGCGCCAACAAGGCGCATCAACGGCATGCATGGCCCCTTCGCACCCAGCACGGGGAACGGACGGATGGACCCGTCGGTTCACGCAGAGGGCATGGGATCAAGGGGGGAATGTGCCATTCTTCATACCGGTCATACTCATCGGTGTCGGTGTGGCGACCGGTGGCAGCGGAGTCGCCCTCGGCGGCAAAGGTATCCACGACCTCAAGCGTTCGAAGGCCCGCTGGGAAAAGGCAGGCCAGGACTACGAGCGACGCCGAGCCCGAACCGAGGACGCGCTGGCGGCGACGAACACCGCCCTCAAGGCACTGGGCGAGCAGCAGGAGCAGGCTTTCGTTGATGTCGTCGTACGCATGGTCGACTTCCTGCGTCACCACGAGCGACAGGTACGCGAGAGCGAGCGGCTGCTGGCGGATGGCATCGACGTCACCATGACCGAGATCCCTGGGCTGCGCGGCCTCGACGTCGACGCGGTGGTCTGGATCGGCGGGGTCCTCGGATCCGCGGCGGCGGGCGCAGGCGCAGGTGCTGAAGTCGCGGCGGCAGCGAGCAGCTTCGGAGTCGCGAGCACCGGAGCTGCGATCTCCGGCCTGACGGGTGCCGCAGCCGAGAGCGCGACCCTGGCCTTCCTGGGTGGTGGGGCGCTTGCGTCGGGGGGCGGCGGGATGGCGCTCGGAGCGGCAGCGCTCAATTTCGTTACCTTCGGCCCGGCGTTGCTCGTCGGTGGCCTGGTCTTCAAGGGCCAAGGCCAGAAGGCGATCGCCCGGGCAAGGGAACGCGAGGCGGAGGTCGCCGTGGCGATCGCTGAACTCGATGAGACAGACACCCGCCTGAAGGGCGTCGATGCCCGCGTGACCGAGCTGCGCGAGCTCCTCTCCGACCTCACCTCCCGAGGGCTTGGAGCGCTGGACCTTCTGGACTCCGAACCGTTCGATTCACGGCGTCACGCCGAACGCTTCCAGCGGGCCATGACCCTGGTCATGGCGGTCCGTGACGTGGCGACAACTCCGATAGTCGATGCGGAAGGCGAGTTGGACGAGCGCAGCGCAAATCTCACCATCAGGTACAGACCCTTGACCAAGGAGAATTAAGGTGCCCGACCAGACCAAGGTGCACGTCGGCAAGGTGTTCAAGGCGGCCAAGGGCTCCGTCCATGCGGTGGACGGCTTCGCTGCGCTGAACCAGATTGTCGAAGCCGCCCGTGAGTGTGTCCACATCCATGAGGTCGAGAGCACCAAGAGGGCCCGGCTGGAGGCCTACGAGGCCACAGAGGTCGCTCGGATCCGGGCCGCCGAAGCCGTCCTCAAGGACTACTTCACACAGGCGTTCGCGGAACGGCGCAACCTCTTCGAGGAGATGTTCGCCAGGCTGGACAGAGCTCTCGACGAGGGCAACGGCGAAGTACTGCACAGTGTCGTGCGTGGCATCGTCGACATCGCCAGGAGCTCGCCGCTCGCGGACATGGGAGACCTCTCCCAGGTCCGGGCAGCGCTGGACGACCCGGACCAAGTTTGGGATCTCTGACCGCAAGGCGTTGAAAGATGACTCCGTACGGTGACGCGGCATCCGGGGATCTCCTCTGGAACACGCCCCGCGCACCCGCCACCGTGGTTCCATGAGCACAAGGTGTCACCCGCCGACGGCCGCCCGCTTGATGCAGCCGTACGGACCCCGTACACCCGTCCTCGTCCCACCCGTCCATCAGGCGCACTCCGGCGGTTCTTTGCCGTACGGAAGTTTCTGGCGCGGGGCGCGTACCACGCTCGAACTGCCCCCGCCCCGCCAAAGATCCGGGCCCGGATCGACGGTTCCGCTTTCCGCGGACGCGAGCGGGCGGGTCGGCGGACGAAATAGGGTCCTGGATGACGGTCCAGGGTCTCTACGGACGAGGAGTACGGGTGAGCGAGGAGTACGAACCCCCTTCCGGGACGGCGCAGTACCCGGAGTTCCGGCTGCGGCTGCCCAACGGCGGGCCCGAGGCCCGGGGACGGCTCCTCGCGGATAGAGGCACCAACGGCAGTCAGAAGTTCGTCGTCCTGGCCGGGTCGCCCGGCCGGGCGGAGGTCGTGCCGTCGTTCCCGCACCGCATGCCGTCGTCGTACCGGCTGCGGCGCCGCCTGCTCGACGACGGCGCTCTGGTCCAGTCCGCGCGCTGGCCCGGATGGCTGGAGACGACGCGGGACGTCGAGTGCAACTCCCCGTCGGCCGCCGCCGAGATCCTGGTCGGACGCAGCGCCAACGGGTGGACGGAGTGGAAGTCGGCCGACGGGCATCCGCTCGCCGACTATCTCGACCAGGTCTGGTGGGGACGCAGCCGGGCCTGGCTGGTGCGGGGTTCCAACGTCTCCGGTCTCGACCTGGTGCAGCGGCTGTGGTTGCCCGAGGGACTGGTCTCCCTCTCGGCCCGCCACCTGCGCAAAGGCGTCGAGCAGGGCGTCAGCAAGGACCGGCTGCGTACGGCCGTCGACGAGGACTACGCCTCCACCGCGACGTACAACCAGAAGATGCAACTGGTGGAGGACATGCACGCGTTCCTTTCCCGCATGCGGCCCGGCGACACGATGTGCACGATCTCCAGTGGACGGCTCCACGTCGGTGAGATCGCGGGCCCCGCCGAGCAGGTCGACTCCGAGGACGGACGGTCCAATCTGCGCCGTCCGGTGGACTGGGCGGATCAGGGACATTCCTATGACGAGTTGCCGGAGGAACTGCAGCAGCGTCTCTCCGCCCAGCACGACGTGGTCGACCTCACGGTGGTCAAGGACCTCATCGACGGCCTCGGGCTGAGCGACCAGGACCTGATCGACGAGGCCGAGGCCACCGATCGCGACCCCAGCGTGGAGATCCCGGCCCTCACGGCCCGTCGTGAGCTGCAGCTGCCCCGGCCGGCGGAAGGGCTGGCCGCCGATCTGCTCGTGCACGACGTGGCGTGGCTGGAAGAAGTACGCGATCTGCTCTGGGACGAGCGGCAACTCGTGCTCTACGGCCCTCCCGGCACCGGTAAGACCTACCTGGCTCTCAAGCTCGCCGAGTTCCTGGGCGGCGGCCCGGAACAGGTGAAGCTGGTGCAGTTCCATCCGTCCTACTCCTACGAGGACTTCTTCGAAGGCTTCCGGCCACAGGAGGACCCGGAGTCCCGCGAGGTGGCGTTCCGGCTCACCGCCGGCCCGCTGCGCGAGCTCGCGGATCTGGCATCCCGCGAGGGCAACCGGCACATCCCGCACTTCCTGATCATCGACGAGATCAACCGGGCCAACCTCGCCAAGGTCTTCGGTGAGCTGTACTTCCTGCTGGAGTACCGCAACAAGTCGGTGCGTCTGACGTACTCCGGTGACGACTTCGCCTTGCCGCCCAACCTGTTCGTCATGGGCACGATGAACACCGCGGACCGGTCGATCGCTCTCGTCGACGCGGCCATGCGGCGGCGGTTCGCGTTCGTGGAGCTGTCGCCGCGCAGCGAGCCGACGAGGGGGTTGCTGCGCCGTTGGCTGAAGCGGGAAGGCAAGGACCCGGAGCCTGCCGACCTTCTCGAGGCCCTCAATTCCCGGATCGATGACCCCGACTTCCGTATCGGGCCCTCGTACCTGATGAAGAAGGGTGTCTACCGGGAAGGCGGGCTGGAGCGGACCTGGCGGACGAAGATCCTGCCGCTGCTGGAGGAACACCACTACGGCGAAGGCGTCGACATCGAGAAGCGGTACGGGCTGGCCGCTCTGCGAGAGTCACTGGCATGACGGCGGCCGGAGACGGTTCTCGTCCAGGTCCCGTCGCGACGGAGGCCCGCTCCTGCCTCGACCTGGTCGAGTACGGGACCGCGACGGGCCTCGTCCTGCCCGACGGCGTGGGCCCGGCGCTGGCCGCCGGAGATGTCGTCGACGCGGCGCCCGACCCGTACACGCCGGGCCGTTGGTCGCTGCGGGCCGGCAGCAAGGTGGGGGCGGTGAGGATCGCCGCGCCGGGGCTGCAGGAGCCGTTCACCGTGCGCGTGGCCCCCAAGGTGCCCATCGCCCGGTTCTTCTTCCTCCTGGGCTACAGCCTCGACCCCGAGGGCGGCTGGCGCGACGGGGCGGTGGACGTGGCCGAGCACCGCCACCTGCTGCCCGCCCTCGCCCATGCCATGGAGCGACGGGTCGACCACGCCCTGCGTCAGGGACTGCTGCAGGGCTACCGCTCCACGGAGGAAAGTTCTCTGGTGGTCCGCGGCCGGATCAAGGAGGCGGAACACATCCGGCGGCGGTTCGGCGCGGTGCTGCCTGTGGAGGTGACGTACGACGAGTTCACCGCCGACATCGCCGAGAATCGCATTCTGCGCACGGCCGTCGAGCGCCTGCTGCGTCTGCCCGGCGTTCCGCGGGAGGTCCGGCGCAGATTGCTGCACCAGTGTGCCCGGCTCGTCGATGTGACTCCGGTCGCACGGGGGCAGCAGCTGCCCGGCTGGCAGCCGACCCGTCTCAACGCCCGGTACCACAACGCCCTGCGCCTCGCCGAGGTCTGCCTCCGTGATGCTTCGGCCGAGCACACGCCCGGAGGGCTGCGCGTCGACGGGTTCCTCTTCGACATGAACCGGCTCTTCGAGGACTTCGTCACCGTCGCCCTGCGTGAGGCAGTGCGTCGGGCGGGCCAGAAGGTCCGACTTCAGGACAGCCACCACCTCGACGAGGCCTCGGCCATCCGCATGCGTCCGGACTTCGTGCTGTACGGGCCGGACGGCATTCCGTGCGCGGTTGCGGACGCCAAGTACAAGGCGGAGAAACGGGGGGGTTATCCGGACGCCGACCTGTACCAGATGCTGGCCTACTGCACCGCCCTCGGTTTGAGCGACGGGCACCTGGTCTATGCGAAGGGCAACGCCTCACACGTGACCCACCGGGTGCGCCGCTCCGGCATCCTGATCCACCAGCACGCCCTCGACCTGGACCAGGACCCCGCAGGCCTGCTCGCCGACGTCGCTCAGGTCGCACGGCGGATGAGGGCCGGCTGACGCGACCGCACCCGGTCCGTACCAGGTCCCGCCGTATGATCGACCACGCAGGGTCAGTCCGGGGTGGGGAGTGCGCATCGTGCCGCAGCTTGCGTTTGCCAACAGCTTCTGGGAGAGCTACGACGCCCTCGAGAAGCCCGTCAGGAACGGCGTTCGCAAGGCGATGCAGAAGTTCCAGCAGCTCACTGTGCCGGAGCTGCAGCAGGACAAGGGGCTGCACCTGGAGTCGGTGGAGAAGGCCGCCGACCGCCGCATACGCACTATCCGCATCAATGACTTCTGGCGAGGCGTCGTACTGGCCCCGGACGACGGCAGTGACGTGTTCCTGCTGGTCAATGTGGTGCCGCACGACGACGCGTACTCCTGGGCGGCCAAGCGGCTGTACACCACGAACTCCGCGACGCGGGCGCTGGAGGTCCGCAACGTACGGGGGATCGAGCAACTGACCCCGCAGCTCGAGAAGGCGGCCGCCGCGGCCGAATCACTGCTGTTCGCCAAGTACTCGGACAGGGTCCTGCGCGAGCTGGGCGTCGACGACCAGGTTCTGCGGGCGGTGCGCACGATCATCGACAAGGCCCAACTGGAGGCCTTCGGGACCCTGTTGCCGGAGGACCAGTTCGAGGTGTTGCAGTACCTCGCCGAGGGATTCAGCCCGGAGGAGGTGTACCGGGACGTGGTCGCGGTGCGCCGTCCCGTGGACGCGGGCCCTGACCCGGACGAGACTCTCGCCGCCGCCATCGCCAATACCACTAGCCGGATCACGCTGGTCAGCGGTCCGGACGAGCTCGCGGACATCCTGGAGAAGCCGTTCGCCGCCTGGCGGGTGTTCCTGCATCCGTCACAGCGCCGCGTCGCCTACCGGGTGTCGTACGCCGGTCCGGTGCAGGTCACCGGCGGTCCGGGAACGGGCAAGACGGTCGCCGCCCTGCACCGGGTCAAGCACCTCCTGACCCGGTCACCCGACACCCGGGTCCTGCTCACGACCTATACCAACGCACTGGCCGCCTCGCTGCGCGAGAACCTCGGTCTTCTCCTGGACGGCGACGCGTCGTTGCTCGGCCGGGTCGAGGTGACGACGGTCAACGCCTACGCGCACGGTGTGGTGGCCCGTCTCGACGGCAAGGTGCCCTCTCCCATCGGCGACCGGGAAGAGCGGCAGGTGTGGCAGCAAGTCGTCAAGAAGCTGGGACTTCCTTGGACGGAGCAGTTCCTGGCGCAGGAGTACCGACATGTCGTCCTCGCCCAGGACCTGCGCACCCTCGACGCGTACCGCGCCGCCTCCCGGCGCGGGCGGGGCAGCGCCCTGTCACCGGCCCGCAGGGAGCAGCTGTGGCCCGCCGTCGAGCTGTTCGAGTCCATTCTTCGCGACCGGAAGGCGACGACGCATCTGAAGGTGTGTGCTCGGGCCGCCGAGCTTCTGGCCGCTTCGGCGCCGACGCACGACCACGTGGTGGTCGACGAGGCGCAGGACCTGCATCCCGCCCAGTGGCGCGTGCTTCGCGGTGCGGTGGCGCCCGGCAGTGACGACCTTTTCCTCACGGGCGACCCTCATCAGCGGATCTACGACTCGAAGGTCTCGCTCGGTTCCCTCGGCATCGCGGTGGCCGGGCGAAGTCACCGGCTGCGCATCAATTACCGCAGCACGGAGGAGATCCTTTCCTGGTCGACAGGCATCCTCACTCCCGTGTCCATCGACGACCTGGGAGGCGAGGGCAGCGACACACTCGCCGGGTACCGCTCCCTGCTGCACGGCCGCAAGCCGCAGGTGGAGGGGCACGGCTCGGAGCACGGGGAGGTCGCGGCGCTCGTCGAGCGGGTTCAGGGCTGGATGGCGCAGGGCATCAGCCCCTCCGAGATCGGCGTGTGCGCCCGGTTCAACGTGTTGCTGGACAAGGCGTACGACAAGCTGACGGCGGCCGGGGTGCCGGTCGCCCGGGTCAGGGACAGCCCGGGGGCTGATGTGGAGGGAGTGCGTATCGCCACGATGCACGCCATGAAGGGGCTGGAGTTCCGCTGCGTAGCCGTGCTCGGAGTGACGGCGGGAGCGGTGCCGTTCGCCCGTGAGGTGACTCCGGCCTTCGTGGACGCGTTGCAGCACGACTCCGACATGCTGCGGGAGCGCTGCCTCTTGTTCGTCGCCTGCACCAGGGCGCGCGAGGCACTGGCCGTCTCGTGGAGCGGAGCGGTCAGTCCGTTCCTTCCGGCCGTCTCGTGACGGACGTCATTCCTGCGGTGTCAGCGCTCCGTTGCCGAGCCCGTCGCGGGCCAGCTCAGCGGCCTGCCTGCTGAGCTCGGCCACCCGTCGCGCCCGTTCCTCGAACTCCTGGAGTCTACGGAAGGCGGTTCCGTAGCGGCGCTGCTCGGTGATGTCCATCTGCGGGATGCGGGCTCCCCTCCCGTCGAGTCGGAAGGTGCCGCTGGCACTCGTGGAGCGTCGGGTGTTGGCCGCGCTGCGCAGGAATCCCTGTAGGAAGTCCGTGTCGAGCTGGTCGCTGGTCGAGACGGGTTCCGGGCCTGGGTGCTCGACGAGACCAGCGCGCGCGAGGTCGGCGATGCTCACCGACGAACCGTCCAGCGCGCCAGGGCCTTCTCCCGCAACCAGCTCCGGCAGCAGTTCGGAAATCGTCCGCACTTGCTCGGCCAGCTCTTGGCGAACGGCCTGGTACTCGGTCGCGTAGTCGCGGCGCGATTCCTTCACATGGCGACCCGGTGTGAGGTCCACCGTGTCGTCGAGGAGATCGATGAGGGAGACGTCCGCGATCTGGTCGGGTGCCGGCTCCAGGGATCCGTCCGGATCGTTCGACGTCAGGTCGATCACACGGACGCTCGTCGCGGCTTCGCCCACGGATGGCGAGCGTCGCAAATGCCAGAGATGCACCGGGAGGGCGTGCGAGGCGGCGGTGCCGGCGGGCAGGGCGGTGACCTGGGTGAGGATGCCGCGCCGTACGAGCTCGGCACGGATGCGGCGGCCGGCCTTGCGGTAGGCGACCGATGCAGGCATGACCATGACGACTCGGCCGCCGGGGGCGGTGTGCGCGTACGCGTGCTGAAGCCAGGCGAGCTCCCCTTCCGCGCGCGAGGGCGTCCCCAGTTCCCAACGGGCGTCGAGGAGCAGGTCCTCCCGCCCCCAGTCGGTGTCGCCGACAGGAGGATCGCAGACGACCAGGTCCGCCTTGAGGTTCGGCCACCTGTCATCGCGCAGGGAGTCTCCGACGACTACGTCCACCCCGGTACGGCCCGTCAGGTCCGCGCGCAGTTGCGCGAGCCGAGCGCTGCGCGGATCCGCCTCTTGCCCGCAGCGTCTCGGCCCTCGTTCCGGGCCAACGGCGAGCAACAGGGTGCCGATGCCACAGGCTGGGTCGAAGACCGTGGCGTCCGGCGCCACCTCGCCCGCGAAGTACCGAAGGGCGCGGACGATGCGCGGAGAGGTGACCTGATCCGATCCAGCCCTCCGCACGGAGTCCGTGAATCGCTCGGCGAGGGCCTCGACCACCTCACCCGCCGATCCGCGCTCAGCGAGGACATGCGCCAGGCGGACGGCTTCCTCCGGCAACGGGTGAGGGGTCTTCTCGCCGTCCCGGGCGAGGAGCTGGGCGACCGCTACGAGCCCTCCGACCATGTCGTCGCCGTACGCAGCCCGCAACACCTGCCAGAGCTGCACCTCCTGCGAGACGTCCTGACCCTTGCGCTGCCTGTTCAGCCACGTCTGCACCTCTGTCAGAGCGAAGAGCGGGCTGTTCACACTCCCACCGGCGGGCGCGGGAAAGTCGTCGTAACGTCGTCTCCAATTGGAGACAGCGGCACGCGTGACGCCTGCCAGCCGGGCGATCTCGGAGCCGGTGATCATGGGGCCGGCCGGGGCCGCGGGAGTGTCCGCCATGTACGCCACCGTACACAGCGTCGACCAGCCGTTCAATGATTGCCTTGTTGACTGCGCTAACGGCAGGCGGAGTTGATGTATGGGTAAACCATATGCCGGGCGTGCGTCCGCCCCGAGCACCGGCTACATGGTGCAGCTTCTGGCGCTGTGACGGGTTCAGCCGCTGGTCTCCAGAGCCCCCAGCAGCATCGGCAGCGAGGCGTGCAGCTCGCGCTCCCAGTACGGCCATCCGTGGGTGCCCGGTCCGTAGAAGTGGGTGGTGACGTGCTTGGCGCCCACGCGCTCCAGTTCTGCGGCGAGCGCGTGGTTCTGCCGGTTGAAGTCGGCCTCCAGCGCGCTCGTGCTGCCCGGCGGGTCCAGGGGGCCGGTGGTGCCGTCGCCGCAGGACAGGTACACGGGGACGGACCTGAGTCGCCTGGCCAGGTGGTACGGGTCGTGGGCCTCCCAGATGCGGCGTTGCGCGACCGGGTCTCCCCAGACCCTCAGCGGGTCGTTGCCCTGGCCGGCGAAGAAGCCCAGGATGCGGTTGACCGACTCGTCGTTGAGCAAGGGGTGGGCGGAGCCGGAGTACGCGGCGGCCGCCTTGAACATGCCGGGGTGGCGGGCGGCGTACAGCAGGGCGCCCTGGCCGCCCATCGACAGGCCCGCCACTACGCGGTTGGTACCGGCGCCCCAGTCACGTTCCAGGAGGTGCCGCAGTTCCACGGTGTGGAAGGTCTCCCAGGCCGGGTCGCCGCCCTGGCCGTGGTTCCACCAGTCGCTGTACCAGCCGTTCCAGCCGGCCTCCGGCATCACCACGAGGACGTCGCGCAGGGCGGCTATCTCGGCGACGTCGGTCCGGGCGGTCCACGAGGTGTAGTCGCCGCAGCAGCCGTGCAGCAGCCACAGGGCCGGCCAGTGCCGGCGCCGGTCGCCGGGGTTCCAGCCGTCGGGGGTGAGGAGGCGGACCTTGACCGTCCGGCCGCCGAGGGCCTGTGACCGCACCGACAGGTCGACCTGCCGGTCGGCGACCCGGGTGACCGCGACGACCTCCGCACCGCGTCCGTGCGGGGCTAGGGTGTCCGCCGGTGGCGGGGCGGCGAGCGCCGGCGCGGTCGGCGCGAGGGTGGCGAGCAGGACGGCGAGGACGAGCAGGACACGGGCTTTGAGGGTCGGGACGGCGGACACGGGCGTGAACACGGCGGCTCCCTGTGGTGCGGTTCGTCGCTGCACGGACGGTTCGGCCGGGCTGGGTCACTTCCTGTCGGGCAGGATCAACAAGGCGTCCCCGACGGGACGTTCGCCTGCGGTGTCGGAGGGGTCGTTGACCACGTCGCCGTCGGTCACCATCGTGGTCGAGCCGCCGCCGTCGAGGTTGACCGCGTCGCGCAGTCCCAGTGCCTCGGCGACGCGAGCGCTCTCGCCGATGCTGAGGCCGAGTGCGCCGGTGCTGCGCCCGTCGGCGGTGACGAGCACGGTGCGGCCGGCCGCGTCCACTCCCGCCAGGGTGCGCGGGTTCCGCTTGTGCACCCAGCCGTAGTAGAAGCTCGGGTCGCCCGGGCGCACCATCCCGTCGGTGGCGGGAGTGACGTGGAGCCGTCCGTCACGGACCAGTTCCGGGCCGGCGTTGACGATGTCCGTCCCCGGTGCGGGCGAGACCCGTCGGCCGTGCTCGTCGAGCAGGGTCGTCCGGACACTCAGGCGGTCGCCGACGCGGGCGAGGGAGCTCAGCTCGGCGACACGGCGGCCGGTCGCCTGGACGGAGCTGCCGCCGGCCGGGAGCGGTCCGCCGCGTGGTGAGCGCAGCCCGACCACGCGGTCGTGGGCGTCGAGTACGGCTTCGAGCCCGTCGCCCTGCGGCGTGTGCCGGCCGAAGTCCGAGGTGAAGGCGACGAGTTCGTCGGTGTTCGTGCAGGTCACGTCGTGCAGCGGCAGAGAGGTCGGCCGGTCGCCGGCAGTGCCGCCGCAGTTCCTGATCAGACCCGGCACGCGGTTGATGCCGTTCAGGCCGAGCGAGGTGTCCCGTCCGGTGACCCGGCCCTGCCAGGTGAACCGGGATATCTCCGTCCGCCGGCCGTTGTCGTGGACGACCAGGGCGGGGCGCCCGCTGACCGGTTCGCTCAGCAGACGCCCGTCGTACACGCCCACGCCCGCCGGATCGCCCGGCGCGCCCGCCTGCGGGTCGAGGACGAAGAACCCGGCGTTGACCGCCGCTCTCGCGCCGGCCGCCTCCGCCAGTTGGCTGGTCGTCTCGCGATTCTCCAGGTCCGGGCCGTACGACGCGTGGAGGCTGCCGCGGAACCGGCGCGGGTCGATGGTGAGCACGTCGACGCGCCACGGTCCGCGGTCCGCGGCGTCACCGTCCCAGCCGGTGTACACGGCCGACCCCGTGTGACCGGCCGCTCTCAACCGTGCGCGTTCGGATGTCGCGGCGGCCTGCGACGCGAACGATCCGACGCGGACCCGCCAGCCGAGCGTGCCCCCGGCGTAGTCGGCCGCCTCGGGGGTCGTCACCTCCTCCACCCGGGGCCGGAAGCCGTCCCGCTCCAGTGCGGCGGCCAGTTCGTCCGCGCTCGCCCTGTCCTTCAGCGCGGTCGGCGGGGCGTCGGGGTCCGGCGAGGTGTCACCGCCGGGAATGGACACCTCGACCGTCCAGTGCGCGGCCGGGTCCTCCTCGCCGCGCACGATGCGGGTGAGGGTCACTCCCGGCTGAAGGGTCGTCGTGGTACGGGTCTCGGTCAGGTCGGCGGGGCCCAGGGGCAGGGTGGCGTCCCGGGCCGGCCGGGTGGCCGGGGACGCCTGCGCCGGCAGCACACCCACCGTGACGAGGACGCCGAGGACGGCACCCACCGTGCACAGTCTCTTCTTCATCTGCACCGCCTGGATCGTTGGGCGTGAGGACCTGACCGCGGGTGGTCGACATCCGACCGAACCCTGCACAAGTAGCGGTCGGTTCCGGCTCAGCGTCAAGGGCGACGGGGCGGCCGGATGTCAGTGGACGCCAATGGGAGTTTCAGCCGGTGTCCGTGTGGGGGCGGGACGATGAACACGGGCCGACCGTTCCCTCGCGCTCGTCGGCGCGGCCATGCGCCGACGTTTCGCGTTCGTCGGGCTGTCGCCGCGCCACGGAGCCCTGTCATGAAGCGGGGTGTCCAGCCCTAGGCACCCGGTGAGCCGCAGACGCCGGAGGCCATCCCCGGTTTCCCCGGAGCGGGCCCCCGGCCACGGCTCAGGCATAGGGGTCGGGGATCACCTCGGCCGGGGACCGGACGACCTTGTCCACCCGCAGGAGGGCGCAGCTCACGGTCCCGCCCTGGGCGATCAGCACATCGGGGACGTGCGCCTCGTAGAAGCGCAGGTGCCCGATGACACCGATGGTCGTCGTGCGCGCGCCGAGCCACAGCACGATCCTGCGCAGGTCGTCGAACTCGTCGGGATGCGCCTCCTGACGTACCGTCAGTGTCCAGCCCTCGTCGTCCGTGCTCAGCTCTCCGAGCGCGGCGCCCCCGATCCGCCGGGCCGGTCCCCGGGCGTCCCAGAGGGGGTACTCGTACCCGTCGTCCTGCCGGCCGCCTTCCTGGCCCAAGTGCCAGCGCAGCAGCTCCACATCGCGGGCGGGAAGGGAGGCGGGCAGGTCCAGCATGAGCTGGAGTTCGTAGATGTCGGCCATGAGCAGAGGCTACGGAGCGGCTTTCCGCGTCGCGCGACCGGTACGGATCAGCAGGTTGTACGGATCAGCGGGTGGTACGGATCAGCGGGTGTCGGCGTTCCGGCGCTGGGTCGTCTTCCGCGGCGGCCGGCGGATGATGTCGTCGTCGCCGGGCTCGCGCGGGACGTAGGAGAAACCTTCCTCCGTGGCGGCGTCGTAGTGCACCACGGTGTTGTCCCTCCGCAGGGTCTCGAGCCAGGACCGCAGCCGTTTCCTCTTGTCCGGCTCGATGTCCATGCCGGCCCTGACCCTGGCTTCCAGCCGCAGCATCTGCACGGCGTACACCTGCCGGTGCTGCGGCGCCACGGCCCACGGGAGCAGGTCGTCGTCCCGGGCGATCCGCCGGGTCAGTCCACGGCGCTGCCGGAAGTTGCCCCACATCGAAAGCCGGGTGTCGATGCCGTACTTGCGCCGGTACTCATCGGTCATCTGCTGGTAGGACCAGCCCTGTTCGAACCATCTGATGACCTCCCCCTCGTCGACGATCTTCTTCTTCGGCATGCCTTTCCCCTGGGTGTTCGGCGGGCGCGGGCGGCCGCCTCCGGATTTCGCGCCGGCCGCGGCCTCACCCGACCGTGATCATCCGGGCCATCCTCGCACGGGGCGGGAAGCGGGCCGTGCCGGGCCGGACGGCGTTGTCAGTGCCCCCCGATAGATTCGATCGTGTTCCGCCGAGGTGGCGCGAACGCCCCCCTTTCGCATGCATGGGAGATGGTGCGTTGTCGGTCTGGGAGAAGTCGAGCACGGCACGGGTGGTGCCGTCCGCGCGGCCGCGGAAGCTCGCGAAGGTGCCGTTCGTCGAGCTGGCCGACGGGCGGTTGCAGGGCGTCGTGTCCAGCGGCTCGGACATCGGGCGCGTGTACGTGTCCTCGGTCGCTGCGGGGACGTACGCGTTCGCGTGCAGCACCAACAACAACCGTCCCTGCGGCGGGGCCCGCGGGATGTTCTGCAACCACATCCGCGCGATGATCGGCGAGGCCGTGCTCCAGTACGGCGCCGAGCGCGTGGCCCGGTATCTGCGGGTCGAGGCCGACGCGGCGGAGGCCGACGCGCACTCCGTCACCTCCGCCATGACGGCCGCACGGCCCGCACAGGGCGACAGCTCGGCCGCGGCCCAGGTGTTCAGCCGGTTCCTGCGGCACCTCGCCTACCTCGAACTCGCGCCCACCACCGGCCCGTTGCCCGAGATGCAGTGGTTCCCGACGACCGGGGCGGTGGCGGCCTGATGCGTGCCGATCTGCTGTCCGACGCCGTCGACGGTCTGGACGAGGCCCTTGCCGCCGTGGACGGCTTCGACGAGGCCCTCGTCGGCGGCCTGCTCCGTCCGCAGCCAAACCAGGCCGGCGGGCTGGCCGCCCTCGCCGACGCCGTCGCCGGGTCGCCGCTGGCTGCCCGGGTCGCCGAGGCCGCCGACAAGGCGGCCGCCGGGGCCGCCGGCGAGGACCACTTCGTCGCGCTCGCCGCGGCCCGCACCGCGCTGCTCGGCTCCGTCCACGACGCGCTGACCGCCCGCGTGGAGGAGGCCGTCGGCCGGCCGCGGACCGACGGGAGCACCGCCCCGGCCTCCGGCGAGGAGCACGCGGCGAACCTGCACGCCGCCGCCCGCGGCTGGCTGTGCGACCTGGCACGGGCCGGCTGGCAGGGCATCGACCACGAACTCGTCGCCGGGGCCGCGCCCGTCGTCTCCGCGATGCTGCCCGACCCGGCGCTGCGCCGACTGGCCACACTGCTCGACGGCTTCGCCGCCGAACTCGCGGCCTGCTGCCCGGGAGCGGCCCTGGAGCGTGTTCCGGTGCGCCGCTGGGCCGACCTGTGGTCGCGTGCCCTGCTGCTGGCGCTGCCGGGAGCGGCCCGTACCGCCGCCGTGGGCGAGGCGACCGGCCGTCTGCTGCCGCTCGGCGTCGACGTCCAGGAGCACGCCACCGCCGTACAGGCCCAGGTCCACGCGGTGTTCGAGCCGGCGGACGGCGGTACGCCCCGGCTGGTGCGGGCCTCGGTGTCCGCGCCGAAGCCCGACACGGTCGTCGCCGCCGGGCTGTGGCAGCTGCTCCGGCCCCACATGTCCTTGCTGGCCGCCGTCGGCGAGGGCCGCGCCATGGAGCTCGACGCGATGCCCGTCACCGCCGAGGGCGACCTGATATGGGACGACGCACGGGCCCGGGCGGGCGAGCCCGCCGACATCTTCACCAGCGCGCGGGTGGCCCTGCCCACCGCCGCCGCGTTCGCCGTCTCGCCGCTGGACCGGCACCCGGCCCGGATCGCGGTGCCCGTGCTGGTGGAGGGGTACGGCGTGGAGGAGGGTGACGACGGGCTCGTCTTCCAGGTCGCCGGGTGCCGGCTGCCCGTCGACACCGATCGTGTCCCGGCCGCCGGTCCGCTCACGCCCGATGTCGTCGCCGCGTCCGGCGCGTGTCTCGGGCTGCTGAGGTGGGACGCCGGGCAGTTCCTGCTCCAGCCGCTCGCCGTCGAGAGGACGGTGCGGAAGAAGGCCGTCGCCGTCCACGCCGGGGCCTGGGCCGGGGGCACGACCGACAAGGCGGGTGTCCGGGCCGAGAAGGCCGCCACCGACGCCGTCAAGGTACTGCGTGAGCGTGCCGGAAAGCTGCTGCGGAAATGACCGGGCAGACCGCGGGGCAGGTCCCCGCGCCCGATCCGTACGACAACCGGCGGCAGGTCCTCTACTGGCGGCTGCTGGCCCGCCTCTTCGACCACGAGGAGCAGGCCGGTCTGGAGTCGGCGAGCCTCGCCGTGGTCGAGGACATCGGCCTGCCGCCCGCGCTGCTCGACCCGGACGCGTCCGTCGACTCCGTCGTGCAGCGGCACCCGGAGCTGGCCGCCGAGTTCGACGGGCTGATGACGCCCGAAACGGAGGAGGACGGCGCACGCGACCGCGCCGCCGAGGTGCGGCGCGCGGCACTCGCCTCGAAGGTGCTGCTGAACGTCTTCGCCTCCCGCCCCGGCACCGTGACCGCCGGGCAGCTGGCCCGCTGGCAGTCCGACGCCGGCTGGCTGGAGCGGGCGCTGGGCTGCCGGCCCGGCGAACTGCGCGGCGGCCGGGGCGGTACGGGGCCGGCGGGTGCGGGCGGCGGCGTCGGCCCGACCGGTACGGGCATCGGCGGTCCCACGCCCGACCTCAGCCGTCTGATCCCCGCGATCGGCCCGGAACTCGGTTCCATCGAGGCCGGTCTCGTCAAGCGCATGCACCTGCGCGAGGTGCTGGCCGACCCGCAGCTGGCCTCCCGGCTGACGCCGAGCATGTCCCTGATCGAGCAGCTGCTGCGCGACAAGAACAACCTCTCCGGCGTGGCCCTGGCCAACGCCAAGGCGCTGATCCGGCGCTACGTCGACGAGGTCACCGAGGTGCTGCGCACCCAGGTGGAGAAGGCCACGGTCGGCGAGCTGGACCGGTCCGTCCCGCCCAAGCGCGTGTTCCGCAACCTCGACCTCGACCGCACCATCTGGAAGAACCTCACGAACTGGGACCCGGAGGAGGAGCGGCTCTACGTCGACCGCCTCTACTACCGGCACACCAGCCGCAAGACCACGCCCCAGCGGCTGATCGTCGTCGTGGACCAGTCGGGCTCCATGGTCGACTCGATGGTCAACTGCACCATCCTGGCCTCCATATTCGCCGGGCTGCCGAAGGTGGACGTGCACCTGATCGCCTACGACACCCAGGCGCTGGACCTCACTCCCTGGGCGCACGACCCGTTCGAGACGCTGCTGCGCACCAAGCTCGGCGGCGGCACCGACGGCACCGTCGCCATGGCACTCGCCCAGCCGAAGATCGCCGAGCCGCGCAACACCGTCGTGGTGTGGATCTCCGACTTCTACGAGTGGCGGACCCACGAGCTGTTCGAGAGCATGGCCGCCGTTCACCGCTCCGGGGCGAAGTTCATCCCGGTGGGCTCGGTGACCAGCGCCGGCCGCGGCAGCGTCAATCCGTGGTTCCGGGAGAAGTTCAAGGACCTCGGCACGCCGGTGATCTCCGGCCACATCAAGAAGCTCGTGCACGAACTCAAGACGTTCCTCACCTGACCCGGCCGCTCCGTCCCACACCCGCCCTTCAGAAAGGCTCACCTCTTCATGTCCGACCTGCTGCGTGCCCCCGCCGAGATCAAGTACGCCGAGGAGCTCGACTGGCTGGAGTCGATCGACGACAACCCCAAGCCGTTCTCGTGGCGCCTGTCCCCGAAGATGGTCCGCCTGTTCATCCTCGGCTCCGAGCGTGCCGACGGCCTGGACCGGGAGATCTCGCAGAAGTGGTTCGGCGACCGCAGCTTCGTCGAGCGCTCCATCGTCACCCTCGCCTCCGACCGGGGTCTGCTGCTCATCGGTGACCCGGGCACGGGCAAGAGCTGGCTGGCCGAACTGCTGTCCGCCGCGATCTGCCGCAACTCCACGCTGGTGGTGCAGGGCACGGCCGGCACGACCGAGGACCACATCAAGTACTCCTGGAACGTGTCGATGGTCATCGCCAAGGGCCAGTCGCGGGAGTCGATGATCCCCTCGCCGATCATGACCGCGATGGAGACCGGCGCCATCGGCCGCTTCGAGGAGCTGACCCGGTCCACCAGTGACGTCCAGGACGCGCTGATCTCCATCCTCTCCGAGAAGTACATCTCGGTGCCCGAACTGGAGAGCGGCGGCAGCGACAACATCGTCTTCGCCAAGCCCGGCTTCTCGGTCATCGCCACGGCCAACAGCCGCGACCGGGGCGTCAACGACCTGTCGTCCGCGCTCAAGCGCCGCTTCAACTTCGTGCGCATCCCCGTCGTGACGAACAAGAGGAGCGAGGCGGAGATCGTCCGGTTCCGCACGGAGGAGCTGCTGCGCCGGCACGCGATCGACCTGGACGTGCCGCCGACCCTGCTCGACGTCCTCCTGCAGAGCTTCGCCGACCTGCGCGCGTCCGCCGCCGCGGCCGGCAGCGACGACGAGAAGCTGGAGTCCGCGCTGTCGACGGCCGAGCAGATCGGTGTCCTGGAGGACGCCGTCCTGCACAGCAACTTCTTCGGCGAGCACACCCTCACCGCCCGTACCCTCGCCTCCTCGCTCGTCGGCTCCCTCGCCCGCCGCGAGCCCGAGGACCTGGCCATCCTCAACAAGTACCTGCACGGTGTCGTCGAGCCGCGCAGCAAGGAGGAGGGCGGCTCCTGGCCCGAGTTCCTGGAGGGCGGCCGCGACGCGATCGCCACGCTGTCATGACCGGGCCCCACGAGAGCAGCACGTTCGCGGCACTGCGCGGGCAACTGCAGGAGGCGGCGGCGACGTTCGCGGGCGGCCCCGACGCGCTGGAGGGCATCCTCCTCGGCATGGTCGACGACGTCGACCGCGCGGTGCGCGAGCCGCTGGAGATCTTCCCCGTCTGCCACCACTCGCCCGCCTCGGCGACCGCCATGGCCCGCCGGCTGCGCGAGAAGCAGCCCAAGGTCGTGTACCTGGAGCTGTGCGAGGACATGGCGCCGCTCCTGACCGAGCTGCGCAACTGCCGGCTGCCGGTGGCGGTGCAGGCGTTCGCCGGAGACGTCGACGGCTTCCCCGCCGAGTGGGCGCCGCTGTCGGTGGTCGCGCCGATCACCGAGGCGTCCGCCGAGTACCAGGCCATCGCGTACGCCCTCGACACCCCGGGCGTCGAACTGGTCCTGGTCGACCGCTCCTCGGACCACGTCTTCCAGTGGGACACCGGCACCGCACGGACACCGGAGCCCGCGGCGGAGGGGACCGAGGGCTCCGACGCCCCGGCCGAGGCCGCGTTGCACGGTGAGGCCGTCGGCGTCGAGATCGGCGACCTCCGGCCGCGCTTCGCCGAACTGGAGGAGCACCTGCTGCGCCACGGCAAGGTGCGGCACTGGTCGGAGTGGTGGCACCAGTACGTCGAGGTGCCGCTCGGCGACAGCGACCACGACACCTACCGCCAGGTCATGTTGCTCATCGGCAGCCTGTTCCGCCGGCTCGCCCCCGGCGACGGCGCCCGGGTCCGGGTGGACGAGGACCGCGAGCGCTACATGTGGACCCGGATGCGCGAGCACCTGGCGGCGACGGGTGCCGATCCGGCGGACTGCCTGTACGTGTGCGGGGCGTTCCACGCGGCGAGCCGTGTGGCGGAGTTCGGCGTGCACGGCACCGACACGTTCACGATCTCCCCGCGGACCGCCACGACCTGGCAGTACGGGCTGATCCCGTCCAGCCACGCGGCGATCGAGGCGCAGTTCGGTCTCGCCGCCGGCTCGGTGTCGATCGCCTCGACGGAGTGGGCGAAGAGCCTGAAGCGCACCCGTGTGCAGCCCTACCGGCTGGCGGGTCAGGTGGGTGCGAAGAAGGCCGCGGCGAAGAAGTCCCCCGCGAAGAAGGCTCCGGCTCACAAGCCCCAGGGGGCGGCCGTCGTCCCGGCATCGGACCCGGCCGCCGCGGACCGGCTCTCCGGCTTCCTGCGCAGGCCGCCCGTGCTCGACGGCCTGGACGAGGCCGAACTGCTCGGCTGGTCGGTGGACATCGTGCGCGCGGCCCGGCGCAACGGCTACCTCGCCTCCACCGCCGACGCCATCGCGGTCTTCGAGACGTCGATCCTGCTCGCCGGGATGCGGGACCGGGCCAAGCCCACGCCGTACGACTTCCAGGACGCGGCGGTCACCTGCATCGAGAAGGACACCGTCCCCGGGCGGCGGGACGTGCGGCGCCTCGTCGAGATCATGATGGGCGGCGACCGGATCGGCCAGGTCGGCTACGACGCGCTGCCGCCGCTCGCCCGCGACGTGCACGACCGGCTGGCGCCGCTCGGCCTGAAGCTCCAGCAGCGCGGGGTCCAGCGGGCCCTGCTGGACATGGCCTCCCGGCCGGAGCTCCAGGCGTGCTCCGACGTCCTGTGGATGCTGCGGCGCCTGATGCCGCACGGCGCGGCCCGGCCCATCATGGGCGAACGGCGGCTCGGTGAGCGCTCGATCCAGGAGTCGTGGGACCTGGCGATCGGCACCCACCAGCGGGCCCTGATCGAACTGGGCTACGAGGGCGTCAGCATCGAGCAGGTCCTGGAGCAGCGCCTGCGGCGCGACGCGTACGCACCGCAGGCGACGACGGCGACCGTGCTGGCCGCGGTGGAGGACGCGACGCTGTATCTGCGCAGCCGCCGACTCGCCGACGAACTCGGCACGCACGCGCTGAAGGTGCTCGCCACCGAGCGCAGCGTCGACGGCGCGCCGGAGGTGCTGCGCCGGGCCCGCGCGCTGCTGGCGTACTACCGCACCAGCGAGCCGGTGCTGCCGGCGTGGATCGAGTCCTTCGTCAAGACCGGCTATGCCCACTACTGCACGCTGCTGCCGACGGCGTTCCAGGACGAGGACGCCACGGTCGGCCAGGTCGCCGCGATGCTGGGCTTCCTGTTCAGCATGGAGAGCCTCGCCCTGTCGCTGGGCTGCGACCGGGCCCAGCTGGAGCTGGCGGTCGCCCAGTCCCACCCCGAGGACCCGTCGAAGACGGCCCTGCTGTGGGCGGCGCAGGTGCAGCTCGGCACCCTGTCCCGGACCGAGCTACGGGCGCGGTGCGACGAACTGCTGGACAACCCGCTGGTCGTACCCGCCTATCCGCGCTACCTCAGCGGCTTCGTCCACGCGCTGGAGCCGGTGCCGGGGCTGGCGGACGTGGTCGTCGAGGCGGTGTCGAACGCGTTCGGACGCCTGCCGGACGCGGTGCTGCTGCCGTGGCTGCCGCTTCTGATCACCACCTTGCGGTCCGGCGCGGCGGAACTCGCCCCGCTGCTGATCCGCGAGGCCGGGCGGATCTTCCCGGGCCGGCTCGCGGCGCTGGACGCGTGGATACCACCGTGGCGGACGCCCCCGGCTCCGCCTGCCGCCCGCCGGACGGCTCCCGCGGAGCACGGCCCCCGGGGCGCCGCACTCCTCACGGCGCATCCGGAGACGTGCGACGCGGTGGCGGACCTGCTGGGGTGCCCGCGCGACTGGACGCGGCCGGAGACCCACGCCCCGTCGGGGGCTGCGCTGCTGGCCGCCCATCCGGAGACGTGCGACGCGGTGGCGGACCTGCTGGGCTGCGACAGTGGGTGGGCGACGGCCGGCTCGTCCTCCCCGGGCGCCGCGCTGACCACCCGCCACCCGGACACCGCGACGGCCCTGGAGTCCCTGCTCGCGAGCACGTGACGGCGGCGTGCGGCCGGGTCCGGTGCCATCGGACCCGGCCGCACGTTCAGCGCCCGCATGCGGCGGCGGTTGTCAGAGGCCCGCTCTGTCCAGCAGCACGGGCAGGGCCTCCGGTTTCACCTTCTGCACCGTCCTCACCTGTCCGAGGCCCAGCTGGTCCGGGGCCACCGGGTCGCCGTACAGCGCCTTCGTGGCCTCGGTCAGCAGGGTCACGGCGACGAGATAGGAGACGTCGGGTTCGTGCCAGGGTTCCTCGTCGACGTGGGCCACGGCCGCCACCGCCGGCTCCGGGTGGGTGAAGAGGAACCAGAGGCGGTCGCCCGGCTGCATGCGGTTCCGGCGGCTGAGCCAGAGCTCCAGTTCCGGCTCCTCCTCGGCCAGTCGGCGGATCGTGTCCTTGTCGGGCGGATCACCGTCCAGCGTGTCCTTGTTCGGATTGAGGATGTAGATCCAGTCCGCCACGGCTTCCCTCTCGGTCCGGACACACGGCCCACGGACAACGCACACGGTGCAGCGCCCCATGGTGCCAGGCTCGCGACACATACGCGTACATATTTTCGGGATGCGGTCGGCGGCATCCGGCGGGGCCGGGGCGGCCCTTCCCGTGTGCGCGTGCGGGAAGGGCCGCCCGCCGGCTAGCGGAGCGGGGCCGTGACCGACGCCGGCGCATACCCGGTGGGCCGGGCCGTGAACGTGCCGCGGCCCTGGGTGCGGCTGCGCAGGCGGGTCGCGTAGCCGAACAGCTCGGCCAGGGGCACGGTCGCGGTGACCGCCGTGGCGCCCGCCCGGGTGGCCGAGCCGGTCACCCGGCCGCGGCGGGCCGAGAGGTCGCCGAGCACCCCGCCCACCGCGTCCTCGGGAACGGTGACCGTGACCTCGGCGACCGGCTCCAGCAGGACCATCGCACAGGCCCGCAGCGCCTCCCGGAGACCGAGCCGGCCGGCGGTGCGGAACGCGGTGTCGGAGGAGTCCTTCACGTGGGTCCGGCCGTCGGTGAGCGTCACCCGCAGGCCGGTCACCGGATGCCCGGCCAGCGGCCCCTCGGCCAGGGCGTCCCGGCAGCCGGCCTCGACCGCGCGGACGTACTCCTGCGGCACACTCCCTCCGACGACGGACGAACGGAACTCGAAGCCCGGGCCCGTGCCCGACTCCGCGTCCAGCGGCTCGACGTCGAGGACCACGTGGGCGAACTGGCCCGCCCCGCCGTCCTGTTTGACGTGCCGGAAGACGAACCCGGACACCCCGCGCCCGACCGTCTCCCGGTGGCTCACCCTCGGACGGCCGACGTTGATGCCCAGCCCGTGGTCCCGGCGGATCTTCTCCACCGCGACCTCCAGGTGCAGCTCACCCATGCCGGACAGCACGGTCTGACCGGTCTCCGGGTCGGTGCGCACGGTCAGCGAGGGGTCCTCCTCGGCCAGCCGCGCGAGCGCCGACGCCAGGCGCCCGGTGTCGGTGCCCCTGACCGCCTCGACCGCCACGGAGACCACCGGCTCGGCCACGCCCGGGGGTTCCAGGAGCAGCGGGGCGTCCGGCGCGCACAGGGTCGAGCCGGCGCGGGCGGACTTCAGTCCGACGACGGCGACGATGTCGCCGGCGACCGCCCGGTCCAGCTGGGCGTGCCGGTCGGCCTGGACGCGCAGGATGCGCCCGATGCGCTCGCCGCGGCCCGCGGTCGCGTCCCACACGGTGTCTCCCTTGCCGATGGTTCCGGAGTAGACGCGCAGGTAGGTGAGGCGTCCGGTGGCGGTGGCGTTCACCTTGAACGCGAGCGCGGTGAACGGTGCCGCCGGGTCGGCGGGCCGCTGCTGTGCGGTGCCGTCGTCGCCCGTTCCGCGTACGGGCGGCACGTCGAGCGGCGACGGCAGGTAGGCGGTGACCGCGTCCAGCAGGGGTTCGACCCCGCGGTTGCGGTAGGCGGAGCCGCACAGGACGACTACGCCGTCTCCGCCGCGCGTGAGATCGCGCAGGGCGGCGGCGAGCGTGCCGGTGCGCAGCGCCCCGCTGTCGCAGAACTCCTCCAGCGCGCCCGGATGGAGTTCCGCGACGGCCTCCTCCAGCAGCCTGCGCCGGCGGCGCGCCTCCTCCCGCAGGTCGTCCGGCACCGGTGCCCCGTCGACGGCGTCACCGTCGTCGGTCCAGGTCAGGGCCCGCATGCGGACCAGGTCGACGACGCCGGTGAAGCCGCCCTCCGCGCCGATCGGCAGCTGCACGACGAGGGGTGCGGGGTGCAGCCGGTCCCGGATCGAGGCGACGGCCGCATCGAGGTCGGCGCCGGCCCGGTCCATCTTGTTGACGAAGGCGATGCGCGGTACGCCGTGCCGGTCGGCCTGCCGCCACACCGACTCGCTCTGCGGTTCCACCCCGGCGACCGCGTCGAACACGGCGACCGCGCCGTCGAGCACCCGCAGGGAGCGCTCGACCTCGTCGGCGAAGTCGACGTGCCCCGGGGTGTCGATGAGGTTGATGCGGTGCCCGTCCCAGTCGCAGCTGACGGCGGCGGCGAAGATCGTGATGCCCCGGTCGCGTTCCTGCGGGTCGAAGTCGGTGACGGTGGTGCCGTCGTGCACCTCACCACGCTTGTGCGTGGTGCCGGTGGCGTACAGGATCCGCTCGGTGACGGTGGTCTTGCCGGCGTCGACGTGGGCGAGGATGCCGAGGTTGCGGACGGTGGCGAGAGGGTTGTTGCGCATGGCCCCGTGGCCTTTCGGATGGTCCGGAAAAGGGCGGCGCGATTCGCCCGGCGCACGACGCCGCACGCCCCTGACGCGTGGGGCGTGGCAGGCGGCGACGAGGATCAGACGTGCGTCACGGGCATCCGGTACCGGCCGCGCAGCGGGCACCGGACGGACCAGGACACCAGGATCACCACGGACCGACGGGACCGGGAACGGAGAGCGACAGCAGCGGCGCGATCACGCACGGCCGGGCTCCCCTCACTGGTCATGGATGCGCCGCCCGACGGCGGGCGGCGCCTGCTCGGTGAGTGTAGGGAGAGGTCTGAGAGCGGGGCCACGCAATTTCGCGGCTGGTGATGCCGGCCGCCAGGGGTGTGGACCCGGAGTCCACGGACCCGGGCGGGTGCCGGGCCCGGGGCTGCTGCCCCGGGCCCGGCACCCGCCGCTGTGCGCCTACAGGTCCCGCACCCGGATGTTGCGGTACTCGATCAGGTCGTTGTTGCCGTGGTTCTGCAACCCGATGTAACCGCTCAGGAACTGGCGCAGGTCCGTGGGCGGGTCACCCGCCCGGGACGACGACTTGCCGGGCGTGTTGTCGAACTCGTTGATCACCACGCCGTTGCGGATGATCGTGTAGTGCTGCCCGACCGCACGGATCTCGTAGTCGTTCCACTGGCCCTTCGGGGTCACCCCTGCCTTGTCCAGTCCCACCGGCTTGAAGTTGTACACCGAGCCGGTCTTCTGGGCCTCGCCCGTGGCCCCGTCGTAGATCTGGATCTCCTGACCGCAGTAGATCGCGACCCACTCCGGTGCCGTCCGGGCGGAGCCGACCGTCCCGCAACTGCCGGCCGGGCGGTCGGCCAGCGGCGTACGCGGGTCCGGGAACCGGATGAAGACACCGGTGTTGGCATTGCCGCTGCCCGGAGCCACGTCCCGGAACTGGAGCCTGACCGAGAAGTCCCCGAGCTCCTGCTTGGCGTACCACAGCATGCCCATGCCGCCGGAGCTGCGCATGGTGCCGTCGGACAGCAGTGAGAACTTCCCGGGCCCGGCCTGGCGCCAGTCGGCCAGGCTCGCCGCGGTCCCGTCGAAGAGGGGCCTGTACCCGGCGACCTTGCCGATCTCGCTCTTCGCCGCCGCCTTCTGGATCGCCGACGACTCGCGGTTGTCGAGGACGCCCTCCTTGCGTAGGTCGTTGACCACGCCGCTGACGTGACTGACGAACTCGCCGTGGTTCGGCCAGGACGCCTCGTCGTCGATCAGGTCGTTGACGGTGCAGCCGCCGCCCGCGCGGTGGTTGGCCACGCCGGTGTCGGTGTCGAGCAGCTTGACGGTCTTCCGGGCGTCGGGGGCGGGGCAGCCGGCCACGGCGTCGAACGTCGCGGTGGCCTTCTCGCCGTCGGCGTAGGTGACCGTCAGCTTCGCCTTGTACGTGCCGTAGTCGGCGTAGGTGTGCGTGGGGTTGGCCTCGTTGGACGGCTTGCTGCCGTCACCGAAGTCCCACTCCCAGGCCACACCGCCGGTCCTGGCGCTGGAGAACGCCACCGTCCTGGGCTCGCTCTGCTTGATCACGCGCGCCCCGGCGTCCTGCGGCTTCGGGGTGGCCGGGCCACCCTGGTAGGTGATGCGGATGAGCTTCTGGTTGGAGTGCAGGCT
This sequence comes from Streptomyces griseicoloratus, assembly GCF_014534645.1. GTDB lineage: Bacteria > Actinomycetota > Actinomycetes > Streptomycetales > Streptomycetaceae > Streptomyces > Streptomyces griseicoloratus. The sequence continues at coordinate 5,339 of NZ_JACVQF010000198.1, read as the reverse complement.
GAAGAAGCCGCCCGCGTAGTCGAGCATGTACAGCGCACCGTCGGGACCGAACTTGGCGTCCATCCAGCTCTGCAGCTGGGTGGAGCCGCCGCCGGCCGGGATGATGCTGCGCAGGTCCTCGGCGAAGGCCGGCGCTCCCGCGTCCTTGACCTTGTCCGGGTCGACGGTCACCGCGACGCGGTTGCCGGCGTTGGACTGGTCGCCGATGAACCACTTGTCGTTCCAGTACTCCGGCCAGGCGACACCGCTCTTGGTGTCCACCTCGGAGCGGTGGTAGGTCGGGCCGGACATGACGGCCTGGCCGCCGCCCCTGAGGTACGGCTGGGTGTAGGTGGCCTCGCTCGACTTGTAGGAGGGCAGACCGCTGCCGTCGGGGCGCTCGGGGAAGACCGGGCCGCCGCCCTGGGGCGAGTACCAGATCATGTTGTCGCGGGCCGGCGGGATGTCCACCAGGCCGGTGTTGCGCGGTGACTCGTTCTTGAGGTTGTCGCAGTCGTACCAGCCGGTGAGCTTACTGGCGTCGGTGTTGCTGCGGTCACGGTACGGCTGCCGGTTGCCCATGCAGTACGGCCAGCCCTGGTTGCCCGCGGAGGTGATGATCGTGGCCGTCTCGTACTTGGCCGGGCCCAGCTCGGGGTCCGGGGCCCCCGCGTCCGGCCCGACCCAGCCGGCGTTCAGCCAGTTGTGCACCGGGTCGACGGAGAGCCGCGCGATGTTGCGGACACCCATCACGTAGATCTCGGGGCGGGTCTTGGCGGTGCCCGGCGGGAAGAGGTTGCCCTTGGGGATGGTGTAGGTGCCGTCGGGCTCGGGGTGGATGCGGATGATCTTGCCGTTGAGGTCGTTGGTGTTGCCGGCGGTACGGCGGGCGTCCTGGAAGGAGGTGCCCTTGTAGTCCTGGGTCCAGTTGTTCCCGGAGTAGCCGCTGGAGCCACCGGAGGAGTTGCTGTCACCGGAGCCGATGTAGAGGTTGCCGTCCTTGTCGAAGGCCATGCCGCCACCGGCGTGGCAGCAGCTGTGGATCTGGGTGTCCCAGTGCAGCAGGTCCTTGCGGGTGCCCTTGTCGATGGACTCGGTCGCGAAGTCGTAGGTGAGCCGGGAGACCGTCCGCTGGCCGATCCGCTTGTCGCGGTCGATCGACTCGTGCGGCATCCAGTAGATGTAGATCCACCCGTTCTTCTCGAACTTCGGGTCGAGGGTGATGCCGACCAGGCCTTCCTCGTTCTTGACCAGCTCGTCACCGCTGCCCCGGTTGCCCATCACGTCGAGTGTGGTGAGCAGCTTGACCTTCTTGGTCTTGGGGTCCCACTGGTGGATGGTGCCGCAGCCCAGGCCGACCTTGGGGTCGTTCCAGGAGCTGATCGGGCCGGACGGGCAGGCGGCCTTGCCGATGTAGAAGGCCTTGCCGTCAGGGGCCATGGTCAGGCCGTGCGGCTCACCGATCTGGTCGAGCTGCCCCGGCTGGTTCTGGGCCGTCAGCCGCTCGGTCTTGTAGTTGGACGCGATGGTCGCCTGGCAGTCGCCGCGGACCATGCCGGTGGTCCACTGGATGGCGCCGAGGAGGTGGCTCTGGAACTTCGTGTCGGTGGTGTAGCTCTCCTCGGTGCGGCCCATGCCGGTGTAGAAGGACCGGCCGCCGTCGTAGTCGCGGCACCACGAGATCGGGTGGAACGCGCCGTTGGCGCCGGCTCCCGGCTTGTACTTCCACTCCTCGACCTGGGCGATGGTGTGGACCTTGCCGATCGGGTTGGGCTCCCAGTTGATCCACTGGTCGGAGCGGGTCCAGTTGAGTGGCAGTCCCTTGTTGGCCGGGTGCTGGCGGTCCGTCACGTCGACGACGGCCTCCTGGACCTTGGAGTCCTGCGGAGGCGTCGGGTTGGCGCTGAAGAGCCGCAGCTCGGCCAGCTGGGTCAGCGGCTCACCGCTGTTGGCGGTGATCTCCAGCCGGTAGTGCTGGTAGGCCGTGCTGTTGGCGAACTGGAACTGCCTGGTCTGGAACCGCGACGGGAAGGTCTCGCCGGTCCGGGTGTCCAGGGTCTTCCAGGTCTCGCCGTCCTGCGAGCCCTGCAGCTTCCAGTCCTTGGGGTCCCGTCCCGAGGAGTCGTTGGCGGAGGTCAGCGCGTAGTTGACCACCGCGACGGGCTTGTCCAGCTTCATGGTGACCCAGCCGGTCGGCGTGAAGGTCAGCCACTTGGTGTCGTCCTTGCCGTCGAACAGCTTGTCCTTGGTCTCGTTCGGCGGGTTCTCCCCGTTGGCCGCGCTCTCGACGACCTTCTCGGCATCGGGGAGGCCAAGGGCCGGACGGGTGCCGATCAGCCCGGTGAACCAGGAGGAGTCGGCCTGGGCCCGGGCGGCGTCGTGGACACCGACGAAGCCGCCGCCGTTGTTGATGTACGACTGGAACGCGGCTTCCTGCTCGGCGTTGAGCGTGACGCCGTCGGCCGACAGGAACACCACCCCTCGGTACTTGGCGAGGTCGGCGGTGTTGAACACCCTCGCGTCCTCGGACTCGACGACGTTGAACCCGTTCTTCTCGCCGAGGCTCTCGATCGCCGCCGTGGCCTTCTTGACGGGGTCGTCCTGCTTGGCGGCCGGTCCGTGGAAGACCAGGACGTTCACCTGGGAGCCGACGGCTTCGCCCTGGTCCTGGCTGCTGCGTTCGGCGGTCGGCTGCGCCTGTGCCTGCACGGCCGGCAGCGCGGTCAGCCCCATGGTCAGCGCGGCGCTGGACAGCAGAACGACCGCACGGCGCCAGGACCACGGGTGGGTGCGAACAGGATGCGACGGTGGCGATCCTCTTCGTCTGGACAGGGCGAACCGGTCTGTCTTACCCATGTTTGCTCCTTGACTCGATCCGGCAACGGAAGAGCGATCAGGGATGGAGCGAGGGCTGCCGCAGGGACCCCGCCCGGTGCGCGAGGGCCGTCGGGCAGGCCTGACGCGCGGCTTCTGGGTGGTCTCTGGGGTGGCTTCGGGGTGGCTTCGGGGGTGGAGCCCGCATCAGGACCCCGCGCCGCTGCTTTCTAGTGGTGGTGGGGCGTGCCGCCGGGGACCGTGCCGTCGGTCTCGGTCACGACGAAGATCCCGGCCATGCCCATGTCCGAGTGGCTCTGCACGTGGCAGTGGTACATCCAGTTGCCCGCGCCGACGTGGTCGCCCGCGATCACCTGGAACCCGAAGGAGTCCGCGGGGCCGACGGTCTTGGTGTCGATGACCCGGCTCACGTCGCGCGGACCGTCCAGGATGCCGGTGCGGTTGTCCGCCCAGCGGTGGCCGTGCACATGGAAGGTGTGGAAGAACTCCCCGTGGGTGATGACGATGAACTCCACTCGTTCGCCGCGGACGGCCGTGAAGGTGGGGGCGTCGTGGTGGGCCTTGTTGTTGATCGTCATGTCGTTGAACACGACGGTGAACTGCTTGTCGGGCAGCACGTCGCCCTTGCGGCGCACGATCACGGGGCCGTACAGGCCCTTCTTGAGGCCGCCCGTGCCGTGTGGGGTCCCCACGTTGTGGTCGTGATAGTGCCAGTAGCCGGCGCTGCCGGCGTCCCACGTCCCGTCCTTGTTCCGTCCCGGGGCGTGGGTGCGCCAGACGTAGGTCCGTCGGCCGCCCGGCTCGACAACGCTGTCGTTCAGCGCCGTGCCGTCGCTGGCGACGTCGTAGTCCACTCCGTGCACGTGCAGACTCGCGGCGACGTCCAGGTTGTTGACGACCTCGATGTGCATCGTGTCGCCCTCGGTCAGCTCGATGAGCGGTCCGGGAATCGTCGCCTTGCCGGGCTCCAGGCCGTAGCCCATCTCCCCGTTCGGCAGTTTCTCCATGTACAGCGTCAACTCGCGGACGGTGCCCTTGTCTTTTCCTTGGCCGTTTCCTTGACCGTTTCCCTCACCGGACCCGTCCTTCGGGGCGGCGGCGCCGAGCACCGTGGGCACGACCGCCGCCGCGGCCGCGCCGGTGGCGAACGCTCGCCGGGAGAAGAGGCGTCTCTTGCCTGCGCCTGAGTCGGTCATCGTTCTCCAATCCTCGAAACACGTGCGTGCCCGAAGGCGATTCGTGGTCGTGGTGTGAGCCGCCGCCGACGGCAGCTGTCCCGTCACAGCGGTACGCGGTGGTGCGACGGGCGTCGGCGCCGCGAGGAAGGCGGAGCGGTCATCGGGCCGGACTCCCGTGGAGACGGGCCCGGCTTGCTCGGTGTGCCGGCTACGGCCGCCGGGATCGGATCGGCTGGGGCGAACAGGGTTCGCCTCGGGACGTGGACACCGTAGCGGGGGCCTCTCCAGTTTTTCCAGACTCAGAACAAAGTTGGTTGGATTGCGGTCATAGGTCTTGGCGCGCCGTCAAAAGGCCCGCTAACTTCCCCTCGTTGCCGCATGAATGAGGTTGCGTGAGCCCCGCCCTCGGGTTCGCGGTTCCAGCGGCCTCGCAGTGACAGGGGCGGATGCCGCCCGCGCTCGAGTGACGGCTGCCCCGCCGTAGTCGTGTGCGGGCGATCAACCGAAGCGCGGCACTCGCCCCGTTCCGTCCAGGGCGCCGGCCGGGTGAGCGGAGGACTCGCGTCATCCCGGCGGCTGATCGTCCACCCGGTGGGACCGCGAGTCCTGCGCGGTGCCGCACAAGCGAATTCCCGAAAGGTGCAGCGGTGTTCGGAAGACTGCTCCATACCCAGACGGATCCGCCCTCTTCAAGATCCGCGCTACGTGAACGATTCCGGGCGCATCCGGTGCTGATGGCGATGATGGCCGTCGTGTTCACGGCGTTCGCACTGGCCGTTCCGGCCGCGTACGCGGCGGTGAACAGCGCCGAGGAGTCCGCAGCGGACCAGGTACTCACCTGGACGGCCGGCGACGACTACATGAAGTACACGTCGGCCCCCACCACGGCGGTGGCGGGCAAGGCGACCATCGTGTTCGACAACAGCACGGCGGCCGGCAACACGACGGGGTTGACGCACACCCTGACGTTCGACACCTCGAACCCCGACTACAACGACGATGTCAGCCTCAACATCCTGGCGAGTCCCTTCGACTCCCAGGGAGGCAGGCACACGGCCGAAGTCACCCTCACACCTGGCGTCTACCGCTACTTCTGCGCGATGCCCGGCCACCAGATGATGGCGGGCGAGCTCGTCGTCACGGCCGCGCCCGGCGACGACACCACCGCCCCGGACACATCAGCAACTGTGTCAGGGACCAGGGACGACGCCGGAAACTACATCTCCAGCGCCAGCGTCACCCTGACCGCCTCGGACACCGAGTCCGGCGTGGACACCATCGAGTACGCCCTCAACGGCGCCGCATACCGGGACTACACCGCACCCGTCACCATCGACACCGTCGGCC
>NZ_JACVQF010000197.1 GCF_014534645.1 Streptomyces griseicoloratus | reverse complement strand
CCTTCTTTTCCGGATCGCGGGCGACCGTCCGTGATCGTTGCAACCCATCATTGAAAGGTATTCTCATGGTCGACATTGCTCAGGTCACTGCTGCTCCGAGCCCGGACCTGCTGACTCCGGACAACTGTGCGGTGCTGTTCGTGGACCACCAGCCGCAGATGTTCTTCGGCACGGGCAGCGGTGACCGTACCGCGATCATCAACGCGACGGTCGGTCTGGCCAAGGCTGCCAGGGTCTTCGGTGTTCCCACGGTGCTGAGCACGGTGGCCGCGGAGTCCTTCTCCGGTCCGCTGATGCCGCAGCTCGCGGACGTCTTCCCCGGTCAGGAGATCATCGACCGCAGCACGATGAATGCCTGGGAGGACACCGCCTTCGTCGAGGCCGTCAAGGCGACGGGGCGTAAGAAGCTGGTGATCGCGGGCCTGTGGACGGAGGTCTGTGTGGTCCTGCCCGCGCTGTCCGCGCTCGCCCAGGGCTACGAGGTCTACGTCGTCACCGACGCCTCCGGCGGCGTGAGCCCGCAGGCCCACGAGCACGCCGTCCAGCGGATGGTCCAGGCCGGCGTGGTGCCGGTGACCTGGGTGCAGGTGCTCCTGGAGCTCCAGCGTGACTGGGCCCGTCAGGAGACGTACATGCCCGTCATGGACGTCGTGAAGGAGCACGGCGGCACCTACGGTCTCGGGGTCGTCTACGCGCAGTCCGTCATCGGCGAGCACGCCGCCGGCTGACCCGCTTTACACGGTTGACGACACACGTCAGGAACAGGCACAACGCGATGGACAGCGGACTGTTGGTGCTCCGGCTGGTGGTGGGACTCCTCATCGCCGGGCACGGAGTGCAGAAAGTCAGTTTCCGGCTCGGGGGCAACGGACTGGCCGGGGGGACCGAGGAGTTCCGCCGTGACGGCTTTTGCGGCGGGAGACTCACCGCACTCGCCGCGGGCGGCAGCCAGATCGGTGCCGGCCTGTTCCTGGCGGCCGGCCTCCTCACTCCCCTGGCGGCGATGGCCGCCATGGGAGTGATGACGGTGGCCGGCACCGTCAAACGGCACAAGGGGCTGTGGGTGCAGAACGACGGATACGAGTACCCCCTGGTCCTCGTCACCGTCGCCGCGGCCCTCGCACTCACCGGCCCCGGCCGCTGGTCGCTCGACCACGCCTTCGGACTGACCGCCTGGCCGCTGTGGGTCCCGCTCGCGGCGATCGTCACCGGACCGGTCAGCGGGCTGATCACCCGCGCCGCACTGACCCACCCGCCCGCCACCGGCGACACCACGCACGAAGAGAGGCCGCATGCGTAGGCTGCTGACCGACGCCGCCCACACACTCCTGCCACCCAAGGGCGACCCGCACGGGCCGCTGCCACCACTCATGCTGGTGCTGACAGTGGTCACCGGCCTCATCGACGCCGTCAGCTACCTGGCACTCGGCCGGGTCTTCGTCGCCAACATGACCGGCAACGTCGTCTTCCTCGGCTTCGCCCTGGCAGGCGCGCCCGGCCTGTCCGCGGCGGCGTCCCTCGTCTCGATGGCCTCCTTCCTGGCGGGAGCACTGGCGGGAGGCAAGTACGGCACCCGGTTCGCCGCCCACCGCGGCCGGCTGCTGACCGTGACAACGGCCATCCAGGCCGTCCTCGTCGCCGGCACCGTGATCGCGGTCGCGGCCGCACACGGCGACGTCACCACCCCCGTCCGCTACACCCTCATCGTGCTCCTGGGCATCGCCATGGGCATGCAGAACGCAGTCGCCCGACGGCTTTCAGTCCCCGACCTCACCACCACCGTCCTCACCCTCACCCTCACAGGACTGGCCGCCGACACCTCACCCACCGCAGGAGCCAAGCCGGGCCGGCGCATCCTCTCCGTCCTCGCCATGTTCCTCGGAGCCCTCGCCGGCGCCCTCCTCCTGCACCACGTCGACCTGCTCACCATCCTCGTACTCACCCTGCTCCTCCTCACCGCCACCTCGGCAACCACACACCGCCTCTCGGCCTCCACCCCCACCTGGACCAGGCCCCCCACATGAGCATCCCCGAGGAACCGGCCTGGGCTCCGCTGGCGGCGCGCGTCTTCCGCGCGCTGTGGATCGCGCAGCTGGTGTCGAACACCGGTACCTGGATGCAGACGGTCGGCGCCCAATGGCTGCTCGTCGGGCACAGCGCGTCCCTGGTGACGCTCGTGCAGACCGCGTCCAGCCTGCCGGTCGTCCTGCTCGCCCTGCCCTCCGGTGTCCTGGCCGACCGGTACGACCGCCGCAAGATGCTCCTGGCCGCACAGTTCTCCATGCTCACCGTCGCCACCGTGCTGACGGTGCTCGCGTTCCAGGACGCGCTCACCCCGACTGCCCTGTTGGTCCTTACCTTCCTGCTCGGGTGCGGCACCGCGCTGATGGGTCCCGCCTGGCAGGCCATCCAGCCGGATCTGGTGAGGCGCGAACAACTGGGTCAGGCGGCGGCGCTGGGGGCCGTGAACATGAACCTGGCCCGCGCCGTGGGCCCCGCTCTCGGCGGCGCGGTGGTCGCCGCGGCGGGCGCAGGCTGGGTCTTCGCCTTGAACGCCCTGTCCTATCTGGGCATCGCGGCGGTACTGCTGCTGTGGCGACGGCCGACGACGTCCCGGACCACCGCTCACAGCGAAGGGCTCCTGGCTGCGGTGCAGGCCGGCAGACGCTACGTCTGGCACGCCCCCGGCGTCCGCCGGGTGCTGCTGCGCACGGCCCTGTTCATCCCGGGCGGAGCGGCGCTCTGGTCGCTGCTGCCGCTCGTGGCCAGCCGTTCGCTGGGGCTGGGCTCGGGCGGGTACGGGCTGCTGCTCGGTGTTGTCGGGGCCGGTGCGGTGGGCGGCGCCGTCGCCCTGCCAGCGATCCGGCGCAGGCTGGGGGCGAACGGCGCCCTGGCAGCGGGTGCGGTGGTCTTCGCCGGGACGCTGGTGATCCTGGCGACGGTCGGCCAGCCCTGGCTCGCGGGCGCCGCTCTGTTGCCCGCGGGTCTCGCCTGGATCGGCGTGCTGTCCACCCTCAACGCCGCCCTGCAGCAGCGGCTGCCCAGCTGGGTCAGAGGCCGGGGACTCGCCGTCTATCTGGTGGTGTTCCAGGGCGGGCAGGCGCTGACCGCACCGGTGTGGGGCGCTCTGTCCGACGGCCTCGGCCTCAGTGTCGCTCTCCTGATCGGTGCCAGTCTGCTGCTCGCCGGCGCGTTGAGTGTGCGCCGGTGGCCCCTGTACGCGGCGGACGGTGTGGATCCGAGCCCGTCCGACCACTGGCCGGTACCGCACCTGATGTTCGAACCCGGACCGGCCGAGGGACCGGTCCTCGTCTCCGTCACCTACCGGATCGCCCCGGAGAACTGGGCTGCCTTCACCGCGCGCATGGAGCACGTGGCCCGCTCGCGACGCCGCACCGGAGCGCTGACATGGGGGCTGTTCCAGGACGGCGCGGACCCCGGCCGGTTCGTCGAGACCTACATGGTCGCCTCCTGGGCGGAGCACCTGGCCCAGCACCACAGCCGCCTCACAGCCAATGACCGCCGCTACGAGGAACAGGCGCGCGAACTGCTCGTGGACGGCACCGCACCCGCGGTCACCCATGCCTTCGACGCCACCGCCGGACCCGTGGTGGCCACGGAGCCGGGGAATGACGGCATCCGACGAGAATGAAAGGCACCGCGATGAGCGGCCATGGACCGAACCCCGCCGGACGACTGCGCACCACTGATCAGCACGGTGGCCTCCCTCCGCAGGTCGAGATCCTCACTGCGCGGGACGTCCCCCTGGGCGGCCCGAGGGCGATGACCGTGCGGCGCACACTGCCGCAGCGGGCCAGGACGCTGATCGGCGCTTGGTGCTTCGTGGACCATTACGGTCCCGACGACGTGTCCGAGACCGGGGGCATGGATGTCGCCCCGCATCCGCACACCGGCCTGCAGACGGTCAGCTGGCTGTTCAGCGGTGAGATCGAGCACCGGGACAGCCAGGGCAATCACGCCTTCGTGCGGCCCGGCGAACTGAACCTGATGACCGGCGGACGCGGCATCAGCCACTCAGAGGTTTCCACCGCCCGTACCCGGATCCTGCACGGCGTCCAGCTGTGGGTGGCACTGCCACGGGAGCACCGGCGCGCCGGCCGTTCCTTCCGCCACCACGTACCGACACCGCTTCGGCGGCACGGCTCCACGCTGAGGGTCTTCCTCGGGAGTCTGGCCGGCCGGACCTCACCGGTGCCGACGTTCACCCCGCTCCTCGGTGCCGAGATCCTCCTCGATCCGCACTCGACAACCACCCTCCCGGTCGATCCGGCCTTCGAGCACGGTCTCCTGGTCGACCAGGGGGAGGTGGGCATGGGCGGTACTCTCCTGCACCCCGCGGACCTGGGCTACCTCTCCCCCGGGCACGACACGCTGACCTTGGTGAACGACACGGACGTGCCCGCCCGCGCCGTCCTGCTGGGCGGCCCGCCGTTCGGCGAAGAGATCGTCATGTGGTGGAACTTCATCGGCCGTAGCCACGAGGACATCGTCGAGGCCAGGCAGGCGTGGCAGGACGGGTCCGACCGTTTCGGCGACGTCGACGGTTACGACGGTGACCGCCTGCCCGCCCCCGCCCTCCCCAACGCCATCATCGCCCCCCGAAAGAACCCCGACGCTTCCTGAGAGGCTCATCATGACCCGACCCACCAGCACACCAACCGTCCAGCGTGTGGACGACAAGCACCGCTACGAGATTCACGTCGACGGTCGCATGGCCGGTTTCACCGCGTACCGGGACCGCGACGACCAGCGAGTCTTCTACCACACGGAAATCGACGACGCGTTCGCCGGTCAGGGCCTGGCCTCGCAGCTCGTCCAGCAAGCCCTGACCGATGTCCGTGACGCGGGCAAGCGCGTCGTCGCGGTCTGCCCCTACGTGGCGAAGTACCTGACCAGGCACGACGAGTTCGCAGACCTCGCTGACCCGGTGACCCCCGAGATCCGTAGGTGGCTGGACCAGACGCTGACGCACTGAACCACGAAAGCCCCGCTCCCCCAGCTTGTGATCAAGCCTGACGGGAGCGGGGCTGCACCTGGTCCAGGACCGGTTCGAACCAGACCGAGAGCGCCTTCTCGGGCAGGACCCTCATTCGTGCGGTGGGTTACCGAGGCGGTGCTCAGGGGGTGTCGAGGCGGGCGAGGCGTTCCCGAGCCTCGGTGAGGAAGCTGGGGTCGGCTGCCTCACCGAGGGACACGCATCGGGTGAAGGCATCCCGAGCCTCGTCGCGGTGCCCGGCGCCCAGCAGGGCGTCGCCGAGGCGGATCAGGGTGCGGCTCTCCAAGCCTTCGTTGCCGCTGTCGCGCCCGACTCTCACGGCGGCCTTCAGGTGGCCGATGGCCTCGGGCCAGTTCTTGAGGTAAGCGTGGGAGTGGCCGATGCACGCCTCCAGGTTCAAGCGAGCGCAATCGGCGATATGCGGTTCAATGCGGTCGCCGACCTGGTCGAGGAAGGCGAGCGTGCGCAGGTGCTCCGCGATGGATTCCTCGTGCCGGCCCGCGAAAAACAGGTTGTGGCCTGCACTGCCCATGGCCTGGAGGGTGCCGTGGAGATCACCGGCGGCCTCGAAGAGCCTGGCAGACTCGCGGTTGTGATATGTCGCGGCAGCGTGGTCACCGAGCAGAGAGAGGGTCCAGGCACTGTAGAAGTGGGCCCAGCCCTGCTGAGGGAAGTCCGCGGCACGCTGGGCGGCCGTGAGGGCCTGTGCGGCACGCGCGAGGCTGTCGTGGTGGCGGCCCTCGCAGAGCAGCAGGGCCCAGGCGTGGTAATTGAGGTGGGTGGCTTCGAGGAGGGGGTCGCCGAGGGCACGGGCGCAGTGGGCGGCGGTGGCGAAGACCTCGGGCCAATGTCCCCAGTAGATCCACTGGTCGGAGAACCAGTGCAGGGCTTCCGCGACCTCCACGACGGTGGCATGGTCGCCCGCGGCGGCGGCGGATCGCAAAGCGGCGAGCCAGTTGTCGCCTTCGGCCTGGAGCCACTGGCGGGCGTGCTCGGCCGTGGACAGGTCGACGGTGCCCTTCCAGGTAGCGGATGGGGTGCCGTGGTCGGGTTCGTACCAGCGCCCGGCCACGACGGTGGTCTCCAGCAGCCAGCGGTGCAGCCCCGCCCGCGCCGTCTCGGACTTCCCGGGGGGCTCCTCGGCGTGCAGCCGGCTGCGGGCATACAGGCGCAGCAGGTCGTGCAGGCGGTAGCGGTCCTGGTCGGTGCCCAGCAGACCGGTCTCGACGAGTTCCTCGACGGTGTCCTCGGCGTCGAACAGCGACTGCCCGGTCAGCTGAGCTGCCCGGCGGCACTGACATCGGGGCCGTCGACCAGGGGAAGCAGCCGGAACAGGCGTGCCGCGGTGGGAGTCAGCTGGCGGTAGGACAGGTCGAAGGCCGCCGAGAGGCGGAGGTCGCCGGCGGTCAGCGTGTCCAGGCGGCGTTCTTGCAGCGCGAGGCGGTCGGCGAGGCGGCGCATCGTCCAGCCTGTGCGGGTGGCCAGCCAGTTGCCCGCCACGCGCAGCGCCAGTGGCAGATGCCCGCAGCGGTGGGCGACCTCGGCCAGCGCGCCAGGGTCCGCGTCAACGCGCTCCCGTCCCACCAGGGCGATCAGGAAGTCGGCAGCTTCGACGGGGGAGAGTTCGCCGATGGGCAGGCGGTGGACGCTCTCCAGGCCGGTGAGCATCCTCCGGCTGGTGATCAGCACCATCCCCGCGCCCGCCCCCGGCAGCAGCGGGCGCACCTGGGCCTCGTCCCGGGCGTTGTCCAGCACCAGCAGACACCGCCGCTCGGCCAGCACCTTCCGCTACAGCTCCGGGTGACCCTGCGGGCCGTCCTTCGCAAGGTCCCGGTCGGCCACGCCCAACGCCTTCAGCGCACGCAACAGGAGCTCGGCCGTGTCGGGCGGACTGTCGTCCAAGCCACGCAGGTCCAGCATCAGCTGTCCGTCCGGGAAACGCCCGGCCAGATCGCGGGCGGCCTGCAGCGTCAAGGTGGTCTTGCCCGCTCCCGGCGGCCCGGACACCGCTGCCACCACAGGCAGCCCGGCGGTCGCCCTGTCGGCCAGTGCCGCCAGTTGGGTCAGCTCCGCTTCCCGGCCGACGAAGTCGTCGATGCTGCGCGGGAAGGCACGCACGCCGGCCGGACTGTGGCGAGGGCTGCGACCGGACCGGGCGGCAGCCAGCAGCCGCTCCCGCGCCTGCTCGCCCAACCCCAGCCCGTCCGCCAGCGCGGCGACCGTTCTCCGCTGGGGAGTCGCCCGCCGACCGCGCTCCAGATCACCGATCCCTCGGACACTGACGCCCGACGCCTCCGACATCGCTCCTGAACAGGGGCGAAGCGCCCAGCGGCGAGAAGAATCCTACGGCGACCGACCAGGGGCACCGGCCCGGTCCGGTCAACAGTGCGCGGATCGTCAAGCCCGCAGGTGCGGAGGGCATGCTGCCGGTGATCCTCTACATCCACGGCGCCGGATGGGTCTTCGTGAACGTGCCAACCACGGGAGGTGAGGGGACGATTACAGGCGATACGGAGCGGTCATTCCGCGCGGCGGCACACGGCGGCCGGTGTGTCGCCCAGCAGGCCGGAGGATGGGGCGGGTTCAGACTGAGAGGGTGACCCGTTCGAGGGGAGCAGGACGGGTCACCACGTGTTGGCGGTTGTCACGGCGTGGCCTTCCAGGTCTTGTACAGGAGGCCCTTGCGGGGGGTGGTTCCGGCCGGCCGGTGTACCGGACGGCGGGTTGTCGGCGATCTGGTCGCGGACGGTCCCTCCGCCGGGTGGGGGCGCGGCGTTCCCGGCGTTACTTGTGCAGCACGCTCCGGGCGCGACATGAACTGCGTCTCCGGCCGTTGGGTCCCTTGAACTCCGAACCGGGTGGCCGGTGGCGGGATCACCGGCAGGCTATCGAGACGATCGCCTGGAAGTAACGCACAGCAAGGGAGCAGCAGGGCTCTCGGCCTCCGTAGGGACCCAGCTCGTGCGTCATGCATACAATCGGCGTCGTGAGTACGGGAGCGGGTGGGGGAAGCGTCGGAGGGACGCCGTTCGGTCGACTGTTGCGAGCATTGCGGCTGGCCCGCCGCTGGACCATCGAGGAGCTTGCCGAGGCGTCCGGCGTCTCGGTGCGCGCGATCGGTGACATGGAACGGGGCCGCAGTCTTCGTCCGCAGCGCGGAACGGTCACCGCGCTGGCCCAGGGTCTGGAACTGGACGAGGCGGCGCACTCCGAACTCCTGGCGGCCCTCCGCGCCGGACGTCCCGCGGCGAACCCCTCCATCCCGCCGGCGTCGCCCTGCGCGCTGCCCCGAGGTGTTCGGGACTTTGTGGGCCGGCATGCGGAGCTGGCCGCGTTGCGTGCCCTCGTTCAGCAGTCCGTCACCGAGTCTCGGACGGGGAACAAGGCGGTGCGCTCACCGGCACCGGTGGCGGTGCTGTTCGGGCCGCCCGGCAGCGGCAAGACAACCTTGGCGATCAGACTGGCCGAGGAGTCCGCTCCGTCCTTTCCGGATGGAGCGTTCCTGATCGACATGCGGGGCCTCGACGCACAGCCGCTCTCGGCGGATCAGGCCGTGCTGAGCCTGCTGGGCGCTTGGGGCGTGGCCGACGCCGAGCTGGGCCGGCAGAGTGCCGAGGAGCGTCTCGCCCGGTATCACGCGACCGCAGCCACTCTCCGCGCGGTCGTCGTCCTCGACAACGTCGGCAGCGAGGCACAGGTCAGACCGTTGCTGCCGCGCGAGGGCGGGCTCCTACTCGTGGTGAGTAGCCGACGCACGCTCGCCGGCCTGGAGTCAGTGCACCGTGTGGAGCTCGGCGCACTGACCCGGGAGGACTCCGCCTCACTGCTCCGGGCCGTGGTCGGCGCCGACCGCACAGACGCGGAGCCCGCGGCTGTCCTCGCCGTGACCGAGTTGTGCGGGCACCTTCCCCTGGCCCTGCGGGTGGCCGCCAACTGGGCAGCCACCCGCACCAATTGGAGCCTGCAACGGCTCGCCGACCGACTCACTGACGAGGAGCGCAGGCTCGACGCTCTCAGCGCCGGAGACCTTCGTGTCAACACCGCCTTCGCCCTCTCCTATTCGCGGCTGGCACCTGGCACCGCCCGCATGTTCCGGTTGCTGTCGCTGGTGCCCGGGGCGGATTTCAGCGTTCCGTCGGCGGCCGTGCTCGCGGAAACATCCCTGCCGGCGGCCGAAGACCTGCTGGAGGAGCTACTCGACGCGGGCCTGCTGATGGCCTCCCGCGGCGACCGCTATCGCTTTCACGATCTGCTGCGGCTGTACGCGGGGGCTCGCCACCGTGCCGAGGACGGCGACGGGGCGTCGGTTGCCGCGAAAGCCCGCCTGCGCGCATGGCTGCTGGACATGGCTGTCCTCGCGGGCCGCTGGTACGAGCCGGACCACGGTGCACCGCCGCCGGCCACCGGCAGGCTGGTCGCCCTCGCCGACCGCGAGCAGGCGATGCGGTGGATGAAGACGGAGAGCGACAACTGGCTCGCCGCCTTCCGTGAGGCCGTGGAGGCCGGAGAACACGCCAAGGTCATCAAGGTCGCGGACGCGACGACCTGGTTCTCCGACCACTGGGTGTCCTGGGGGCACTGGATCGAGGTCTACGAACGCGCCGCCGAAGCCGCGGCAGCCCTGGGCGACCTCGTACGGGAGGCCACGCACCGCAACAACCTGGCAGGGGCCTACTGGATCGGCGAACGCCGCCACGACAAGGCCGTCGCCGAAGCCGGGCGTGCGCTCGCCATCGCAGAGAAGTGCGGGGACGTGACTCAGCAGGCGTGGGCCCACCACCATCTCGGCGGACTGCACGCTCTGGTCGACGACCTGCCGCCTGCCGCAGACCACTATCAGCGTGCCAAGGAGCTGTTCGCGCAGGCCGACGAGGTCAACGGGTACCTGGCGGCGTCGAACATGACTATCAGGGTGGCGGAGAAGGCGGGTCGCCCACGGCAAGCCGTCGCTGCCTATGACGAGGTGATGGACCTCCTCGCCGCTCCCGATTACCGCGACCGCATTCCGCCCAACGTGCGGGACACCACGATTACGTTCGCCACCTTCTACGTGTCGTTCGCACATCTCAACCAGGGGCGCTGGCAGGAGGCCGTCGACGCCTTGCGTGTCACCGGGGACAGGCTCGAGGCCCACGGCTGGCACGAACGGGCGGGCATGGCCCACCTGCACTTGGCTCACGCACTCGTCCACCTCGGTCAGCTCGCCGATGCGGAGACGGAGTACCGTGCCGTGCTCGCCATGGCAGACCTTGTCCCCCCGACCATGCTGGACGATGCCCGTGCGGCCCTGGACGCCCTCGCCACCGGCACGCCGTCACCTCCCACCCACTTCGTCTGATCCAGATCAGCGGCCACGGAACCGGCGCCACGATCACTCACACCTTCACAGGAGCCCGGCGTGCTCCCGGCAGGTACACCAGCGACGTCCGCCGCCTGCACAAGTACAACGCCGGAAGGCTGGCGGTCGCAAACGTCGTGCTCGAGCAAGGCACCGATGCCGGCGCCTTCATAGGGTCTTCAGCTACCGGAGACGATGTCCCGCAGCATGTCAGCTACCCGGTGTCGACGATCAGCGGCTTGCGCAGCTCAGCGGGCCCTCACCTCGCCGAACCGCGTCCCTTCCATCCAGTCCCGGCGGGCCTGCACAATCTGCGCCACCGACCCAGTTCCAGAACAACCGGATCGCGCCTGATCCTCAAGGGCACCATGCGCCCTTCTTTAACCGTCCCCTGGTGGCCAATGTTCGGAACCGGTGGGGCCGGATTGATCGTCCTGGGGAGCATCGACTGCTTGCCGGAGTAAAGAGCCGCAGAACGCCCCTTCGCCTCAAGGCGCCCTGCTATAGCCAGCGACGGCAACCAGGGGGCAAGCCCCTGTCCGAGCAGCACACCATATGCCCGAGTTCGACGCAGCGTAGTCAGCACCAAGTCAGCACGGGATGGGTGAAGACAGGTGATGACGTGGGCTTTTAGTCAGCACCAAACCAGCACGGGAGTCAGCACTGCGACACCAAATCATCCTGAACGTCACTTCCCGGACAGCGCTCGTTAGCGGCCTCGCCGGGCCCCTGAACCGCGCTTCCTTGAGTCAGCATGGTGGCCGCGCGCATACCCAGTCCCCGAACTATGGTGCCCCGCCACATGTGCCCCTGAC
>NZ_JACVQF010000196.1 GCF_014534645.1 Streptomyces griseicoloratus | reverse complement strand
CACCCGGCTCGGCGACCCGATCGAGGCCCAGGCCCTGCTCGCCACCTACGGCCAGGACCGGCCCGACGGGCGCCCGCTCTACCTGGGGTCGCTGAAGTCGAACATCGGCCACAGCCAGGCCGCGGCCGGCGTCGGCGGCATCATCAAGATGATCGGGGCGATGCGGCACGGCGTCCTGCCGAAGACCCTGCACGTCGACGAGCCGTCGCCGCACGTGGACTGGGAGTCCGGCGCGCTCGCCCTGCTGACGGAGGAGACGCCCTGGCCGGAGACGGGACGGCCACGGCGTGCGGGCGTGTCCTCGTTCGGCATCAGCGGCACCAACGCGCACGTGATCATCGAGCAGGCCCCGCCGGCCCCGTCCGCCGCCCCGGCGGCCGGCCCGGAGGAGGCGGCGCCCGCGGTGGTGCCGTGGATCGTGACCGCCAAGGACGAGGGAGCCCTGCGGGCCCAGGCCGCGAAGCTGCACCGGTACGCCACCGAGCACCCCGAGGTGCCCGTCGCCGGCATCGGCCTGTCCCTGGCGACCGAGCGTGCCGTCCTGGAGCGGGGAGCGGCGGTCATCGGCCGGGACCGGGAGGAGCTGCTGCGGGGCCTGGCCGCCCTCGCCGACGGCGAGACCTCACCGGCGGGTGTCGTGCGCGGGCACCCGGCGCGCCCCGGCAAGCGGGCCTTCCTGCTGACCGGACAGGGCAGCCAGCGGCTCGGCATGGGCCGTGAACTGTACGAGAACAGCCCGGTGTTCGCCCGGGCCCTGGACGAGGTGTGCGCCCACATCGACAGGGAGCTGCCCCGCCCCCTGAAGGACGTGCTGTTCGCCCGTCCGGAGACGGCGGACGCTGCGCTGATCGACCAGACGGTGTTCACGCAGGCCGTGCTGTTCGCCGTGGAGGTGGCGCTGTTCCGGCTGTTCGAGCACCACGGCATCACGCCCGACTATCTGCTGGGCCACTCCATCGGCGAGGTGACGGCCGCCCACCTGGCGGGCGTACTGGACCTGCCGGACGCCTGCTGCCTGGTCGCCGAGCGCGGCCGGCTCATGCAGGCGGCCCGCGAGGGCGGTGCCATGGCCGCCGTACAGGCCACCGAGGAGGAGGTCCGCGCGTCGCTCGCGCCGTACGGCGACGCCGTGGCCGTCGCGGGTGTCAACGGCCCCGACTCGATGGTGATCTCGGGTGACGCGGACGTGGTCGACGAGCTGACGGCGGCCTGGCGGGCGAAGGGCGCCCGCACCAAGCGGCTGCCGGTGTCGCACGCCTTCCACTCCCCGCACATGGAGGAGGTGCTGGACGAGTTCCGCGAGGTGGCGTCGGGGCTGACGTTCCGCCCCGCGCGCATCCCGGTCGTGTCCAACGTGACCGGCGCCCTCGCCACCGACGAGCAGCTGACCTCGCCGGACTACTGGGTCACGCACATCCGGGAGGCCGTGCGCTTCCTCGACGGCGTCCGCTGCCTGGAGGCCGAGGGCGTCACGGACTTCGTGGAGCTGGGCCCGGACGGGGTGCTCACCGCGCTGGCCCAGTCCTGCCTGGAGCAGGAGGCCGGGCTGCTGGTGCCGGCGCTGCGCCGGGACCGTGCGGAGCAGGAGACCGTCATGGGCGCGCTGGCGCGGCTGCGCCTGCGGGGCGCCGCACCCGACTGGTCGACGGTCTTCCCCGGGGCGCGTCCGGTCGCTCTGCCGACGTACGCCTTCCAGCGCGAGCGGTACTGGCTGGAGGGCTCGGAGCAGCCTGCCGACGCGGCGGGGCTGGGGCTCGCCGCGACGGAGCACCCGCTGATCGGTGCGGCGGTCGGCGTGGCCCACCGCGACGAGCACCTGTTCACCGGCCGGCTGTCCCGGCGCAGCCACCCGTGGCTGGTGGAGCACGCGGTGCACGGCACGGTGCTGCTGCCCGGCACCGGACTGGTCGAGCTGGCCGCCCGGGCCGGAGACCGGCTGGGCGCCGAGCGGGTCGAGGAGCTGATGCTCTCCGCGCCGCTGGTGCTGCCCGAGGACGGTGCCGTACAGGTGCAGGTGGTGGTCGGCGGGGCCGACGGGGCGGGCCGCCGCTCCGTGGAGGTGTTCTCCCGGCCGGACGGCGGCGACGAGTCCGGGGAACGCCCCTGGACGGCGCACGCCTCGGGCACGCTCGCCCCGGCGGACGGCACCCCGGGTGTCGCGCTGACGGCGTGGCCGCCCGCGGGGGCCGCGGAGGCGGATCTCGGCGAGGTCTACGAGCGCCTGGCCCTCCAGGGGTACGTGTACGGGGAGGCGTTCCGCGGCCTGCGCCGGGCGTGGCGCGGCGACGGGGAGATCTTCGCCGAGGTCGTGCTGCCGGAGCCGGTGCGCGGCGACGCCGGGCGGTTCCTGCTGCACCCGGCCCTGCTCGACGCGGCCCTGCACCCGCTGCTGCCGGGAGTCGTCGACGACAAGGGGCAGGCGCGCCTGCCGTTCGCCTGGTCCGGGGTCACGGTGCACACCGTGGGCGCCTCCGTGCTGCGGGTGCGGCTGGCGGTGTCCGGTCAGGACACCGACACGCTGGAGGCGTCGCTGACGGTGGCCGACGGGACGGGCGCGCCGGTGGCGACGGTCGAGTCGCTGCTGCTGCGGCCGGTGTCCGCGCAGGCCCTGCGCGAGGCGGCCGCGGCGACCCGGGACGGGCTGTTCGGCATCGGCTGGACCCCGCTCGCCGGGCCCGTGGACACGAGCGCGGCTGACGGCTCCGGCTGGGCGGTCATCGGTGACGTCACGGTGGCGGGCGCGGAGCGGCACACCGGCCTCGACACCGTCACCGAGGCCGGCACCGTGGTGTACGCACCGCCGGCCGGCACGGGCACGGACGTCGCCGGGGACGCGCACGCCGCCCTGCGGGACGCCCTCACCACGCTGCAGGCGTGGCTGGCGGACGAGCGCTTCGCGGACGGCAGGCTGGTGGTGACGACGCGGGGCGCGGTGGCGACCGGTGACGGCGAGGACGTCACGGATCTCGCGCACGCCGGTGTG
>NZ_JACVQF010000195.1 GCF_014534645.1 Streptomyces griseicoloratus | reverse complement strand
CCACATGGACCCCATGCTCGACGAGTTCCAGCGCACCGCCGCCGAACTCACCTACCACGAGCCGCAGATCCCCGTCGTCTCCACCCTCACCGGACGCCTCGCCACCGGCGACGACCTGCGCACCCCCGCCTACTGGACCGACCAGGTCCGCCACGCCGTCCGCTTCGCCGACGCCCTCACCACCCTCCACGAGCTGGGTGCGACCGCGTTCGCCGAGGTGGGGCCGGACGCCGTCCTGACGGCGCTGGTGCAGGAAACGGTCGACGCGGGCCCGGACGCCGCGGTGGCGCTGCTGCGGCGTGGCCGGCCGGAGCCGGAGGGCCTGGTCACCGGGGTGGCCCGGCTGCACGCGGGCGGTGTCCCGGTGGACTGGCAGGGTTTCTACGCCGGTACCGGCGCGCGGCGCACCGACCTGCCGACGTACGCGTTCCAGCACGAGCGGTTCTGGGTGGAGACCTCGGGTGTGGTCGCCGACACCTCGGACCTGGGCCTGGAGTCGGCGGAGCATCCGCTGCTGGGCGCGGCGGTGACCGTCGCGGGCGTCGAGCAGGTGCTGTTCACCAGCCGGCTGTCGGCGCGGACCCATCCGTGGCTGGCCGACCACGTGGTGCTGGGGCAGACGCTGGTGCCGGCGACGGCGCTGGTGGACATGGCCGTACGGGCCGGTGACCAGCTGGGCTGCACCGTGCTGGAGGACCTGTCGGTCCTCGGCCCGCTGGTGCTGCCCGCGAAGGGCGGCGTGCACGTGCAGCTCAGCGTGGGGGGCGCGGACCCGGCCGGCCGGCGGGAGCTGGCGATCTACTCCCGCCCCGACAGCGCGGACGTGCCGTGGACCCTCAACGCCCGCGGACACCTCGGCTTCAGCGGGCCCGAGACGCCGTTCGAGCTCACCCAGTGGCCGCCGGCCGACGCCCAGGAGGTGCCGCTGGACGGCGCCTACGAGAAGCTGGCCGCGCAGGGCTACGAGTACGGGCCGGTGTACGGGGGCCTGGACGCGGTGTGGCGGCTCGGCGAGAGCGAGGTGTACGCGGAGGTCAGCCTGCCCGAGCAGAGCCGCACCGGCGTGGAGGGCTTCGGGCTGCACCCGGCGCTGCTGGAGATGGCACTGGCCGCCTCCTGCCTGGCCACGTACGGCAGCAGCCCGGCCGGCGCGGTGTGGATCTCGACGGACTGGCACGGTGTCCGGCTCCACGCGACCGGCGCGCGCAGGCTGCGCGTACGGCTGACCGTCGGCCCGGACGGGGCCCTGGAGGTACGGCTCGCGGACATGGCGGGGCAGCCGGTGGCGGCCGCGTCGGCGGTCGCCTGCCGGGCCATCGCCGTCGGGGAGCTGTCCAACGCCCTGGCCAGGAACCGCGATTCGCTGTTCCACGTGGACTGGGCCCGCTATCCCCTGATGCCGGCCAAGGAGCCCGAGCACTGGGCGGCGCTGGGCGAGGGTCCGTTCGCCGCCGGCCGGGCGTTCGC
This sequence comes from Streptomyces griseicoloratus, assembly GCF_014534645.1. GTDB lineage: Bacteria > Actinomycetota > Actinomycetes > Streptomycetales > Streptomycetaceae > Streptomyces > Streptomyces griseicoloratus. The sequence continues at coordinate 6,616 of NZ_JACVQF010000195.1, read as the reverse complement.
CGATGTGGCGGCGGTCGCGGGGGCGGTGGCCGCCGGTGAGCGCGTCGACGTCGTGCTGGCGCCGCTGGGCGCGATGTCCGACGGCGCGGCGCAGGCGTCCGGTGACGTGGCGGCGGTCGCGCACGCGGTGGCGCGGGACGCGCTGGAGCTCGTCCAGCGGTGGCTGGCGGAGGAGCGGCTGGCCGACACCCGGCTGGTGGTGCTCACCCGCGGCGGCGTCGCCGTCACCGACGGGGAGGACGTCACCGACCTGGGGGCCGCCGCGGCGTGGGGCCTGCTGCGGTCCGCGCAGTCGGAGAACCCGGGCCGGATCGCCCTGGTCGACCTGGACGGCCAGTCCTCGTCGGCGGCCGCGCTGCCGTCGGTGCTCGCCGCCGGGGAGCCGCAGGCGGCGGTGCGCGCCGGGCGCGTGCACATCCCGCGGCTGGGCCGGGTCGCCGAGTCGGCGTCCGGCACCACCGGGTCCTGGAACGCCGACGGCACGGTGCTGATCACCGGTGGCACCGGCAGCCTGGGCGCCCTGTTCGCCCGGCACCTGGTCACCGAGCACGGGGTGCGGCACCTGCTGCTCACCAGCCGGCGGGGCCCGGCCGCCGAGGGCGCGGCCGAGCTGGAGGCCGAGCTGCGGGCGCTGGGCGCCGAGGTGACGATCGCCGCCTGCGACGTGGCGGACCGCGAGGCGCTGGCCGCGCTGCTGGCCTCCGTACCCGAGGACCGCCCGCTGACCGGTGTCCTGCACACGGCCGGTGTCCTGGACGACGGGCTGATCGGGTCGCAGACGCCGGAGCGGCTGGCGGCGGTGCTGCGGCCCAAGGTGGACGCGGCGTGGCACCTGCACGAGCTGACCGAGGGCATGGACCTGTCGGCGTTCGTGCTGTTCTCGTCGATCGCCGCGGTCGTCGGCGGCCCCGGCCAGTCGACGTACTCGGCCGCCAACCACTTCCTGGACGGTCTCGCCCAGCACCGCAGGGCGCGGGGCCTGGCGGCGACCTCGCTGGCCTGGGGCCTGTGGGCGCAGACCAGCGGCATGGCCGGGCACCTGGACGAGGCCGACCTGAAGCGCATCGCCCGCAGCGGTTTCCGCCCCGTCGAGTCGGAGCAGGGTCCGGCGCTGCTGGACCTGGCGCTGACGACGGGTCACGCGACGCTCGCTGCGACGCCCATGGACCTGCAGACCCTGCGGGAGCAGGTGCAGGTGCCGGTCCTGCTGCGGAAGCTGGCCCGCTCGTCGGGGCGGCGGACCGCGCAGAACACCGAGGTCGCCACGGACTCGCTGGCCGAGCGGCTGGCGGGGCTGTCCGACGAGGAGCAGCGGGCGGCGGTGCTGGAGCTGGTGCTGGGCCGGGTGTCGGAGGTGCTCGGGCACTCGGACGCGTCCGGGGTGCCGACGGACCAGCCGTTCTCGGCGCTCGGCTTCGACTCCCTGACCTCCGTCGAGCTGCGCAACCAGCTGGGCACGGCGACGGGTCTGAAGCTGCCGCCGACGCTGGTGTTCGACCACCCGACGCCGGACGCGCTGGCCGCGTTCCTGTACGGCGAGGTGGTGGCGTCCCTGGCCCCGGCGGACGCCTCCGGCGGCGGGCGCGGCGGCGTCGACTTCGCCGCCGAGGTACGGCTCGCCGACGATGTGCGGCCGGCCGGCGAGGCGGCCGCCGGGGCCGGCGACCCGCGGGAGATCCTGCTGACCGGCGCGACCGGCTTCCTCGGCGCGTTCCTGCTGCGCGACCTGATGCGCACCACCACGGCGCGCGTGCACTGCCTGGTACGGGGCGAGGACGACGCGGCGGCGCTGGAGCGGCTGCGGGACAACGCCCGCTGGTACCGGGTGTGGGACGACATCGACCCCGAGCGGATCGTCGTCGTCCGCGGCGACCTGGCCGAGCCCCGCCTCGGCCTCACCGAGGAGGCGTTCGACGAGCTGGCCCGTACCGTCGACGTGGTCTACCACAACGGTGCGCGGGTGCACTGGCTCCAGCCGTACGAGACGCTGAAGGCCGCCAACGTCGGGGGCACCGAGGAGGTGCTGCGGCTGGCGGCCCGGCACCGCACGGTGCCGGTGCACTACGTGTCGACGGTCGGCGTGTTCAACGGTGTGCGGGAGCCGGGCGTGCCGCTGAAGGTGACGGACCCGACCGGTCCCGCCGAGCGGCTCGCGAGCGGCTACCTGCGCTCGAAGTGGGTCGCCGAGCAGGTCATCGAGCTGGCCCGGGAGCGCGGTCTTCCGGTGTCGGTGTACCGGGTGGACGTCATCTCGGGCGACCAGGTCAACGGCGCCTGCCAGACCCGGGACTTCGTGTGGCTGACGCTCAAGGGCCTGGTGCAGGCGCGGAGCGTGCCCAAGGGCACCGAGGGCCGCTTCCACCTGCTGCCGGTCGACTACGTCAGCGCCGCCATCACCGGCATCGCGGGCCGCCCGGAGACGGCCGGCGGCACGTACCACCTGTTCAACTCGGGTTCGCTCGCGCTGACGCGGTGCGCAGAGTACCTGCGCGCCATCGGGTACGAGCTGGACGAGGTGGACTGGGACACCTGGACGTCGACGGTGAAGTCGGGCGACAACGCGCTGCTGCCGCTGCTGGACGCCTTCGAGATGATGACGTCGGACACCGACGGGTTCTACCCGCCGATCGACACCACCGAGACCGAGCGGGCCCTGGAGGGCTCGGGGATCGCGATCCCCGAGCTGACGCAGGAACTGTTCGAGAAGTACGTGCGCTTCTTCGTGGAGGAGGGCCACTTCCCCGCGACGGCGTGACCCGCGTCCCCTCCGGGCACGCACGGAAGGGCCCCGCCGGCTTCGGCCGGCGGGGCCCTTCCCGTTCGGTGCCGCGGGTTACGGCAGGCGGATGGAGAGGCGGTGGCTGAAGACGTTCTTCGGGTCCCAGGCCGCCTTCACCCGCTGCAGGCGCGGGTAGTTGTCCTTGAAGTACAGCTGGTGCCAGGGGACACCGGAGGTGTTCAGCGCCGGGTCGGCGAGGTCCGCGTCGGCGTAGTTGATGTAGCAGCCGTCATTGACGCCGCCGGTGCGCGGCACGCCGCCGGTCGTGGCGTACACGTCGGCGTACGCCTCGCGGACCCACTTCGTCTGGGCGGCGTCGTCGGACGGGTCGCTCCACAGGCTGCAGTAGAGGATCTTGGCGACGGAGTCGCGCTGCGCCGTGGCGGTGTCGGCGCTCGCCACCTCGTTGATCCTGCCGCCGAAGCCGACGACGGCGATCATCCCGTACGGGCCGGCGTAGTCGTCGCGGGTGAGCTGACGGTAGACCGCCTTCAGCTGCTCGGCCGGCATGCTCTTGCGGACGTACGCCGACTTGGCCTTCCAGCGCGGCACGGCGGCCTCGACGAAGCCGGACCACTCGCTGACGGCGTACAGCCAGGGGGCCCGGTAGCGGTCGCCGACGTGGTAGCTGACGCCGGTGCCCTCGCTGACCGCGGCGAGGAAGTCGTCCAGCAGCTCCTCGGCGCCCGGCACGGACGCGTCGACCTGGGTGCTCATCCGGAAGTACCCGGCCGCCTTGTGCATCGCCTTGAACTGGCTGAACAGATGGCGGCCGGGCGAGGTGGGCGCGGAGTTGGCCGCGTGCCAGTCGACGAAGTTGCGCAGCAGCCGGGTGAAGCTCGCCTCGTCGAGGTCGCTCCAGGACCAGCTGACGTCGGACAGCAGCACCTCGGACGGCGCCTGCGGCAGCAGCCGCGACGGGTCGGTGCCGGTGGCGCCGGGCGAGCGGAGCCAGTAGCGGGTGATGACGCCGAAGTTGCCGCCGCCGGCGCCGGTGTGGGCCCACCACAGCTCGCGGTTGGGGTCACCTGGCTCACGGGTGGCGACGACCTTGCGGGCCCGCCCGTCGGCGCCGACGTGGACGACCTCCACGGCGTACAGGTGGTCGACGGTCAGGCCGCGGGAGCGGGACAACGCCCCGTACCCGCCGCCCGTGATGTGGCCGCCCGCGCCGACGGTGGGGCAGGTGCCGCCGGGCAGGACGACGCCCCAGCGCTTGTAGAGCGTGCGGTACACGGAGCCGAGGAGCGCACCGGGGCCGACGGCGATGGCCCGCATCGCGGGGTCGTAGTCGATGGTGTTCATGCCGGCCATGTCGATGACGACACGGACGTCCCGGTTGGCGGTGAAGTCCTCGTCGCAGTGCCCGCCGCTGCGCACGGCGACCTTCAGGTTCCGGTCGACGGCCTCCTGGACGGCGGTGACCACCTGGTCGGCGCTGCTGACGACGCGTATGTAGTCGGGTGAGCCGACCCAGCGCTGGTTCGAACCCGATATGAGGCCCTTGTACCGCGGGTCGGCGGGGGTGACGTGGACGGCCGCGGCGGCGCGCACGGCACCCTCGGCCCCGTCGATCCCGTCGGCGGCGGCAGCAACGCCGGGCGTCGCGGCGAGGGACGGCAGCGCGAGCGCCCCACCGGTCGCCGCGGCGCCCCTCATCAGCCCGCGCCGGGAGAATTCGGTCATGATCGCATGCCTCCATGTGACCTGAACGTCGGAAATCCGCACGAGTGTCGTGCCGTGCGCGAACGTTTCCAGCCGTTCGTCATGGCCGGGTAACCCGGCGGGAACCCGGACGGCGGCCGTGGCGGCACGGCCCAGGAGGCCCAGCGGACGGTCATCCGCCGGTCCCGGTGGGCGGCGGCGGAGATTACCGGCCGGTGATCGGTGCGCGGAACGGACACCGATACGTTCGAACGGTGCTGTTCCGCCTGCGCAGCAGCCCCAGCGACCTCACCACCCCCACGTTCCGAACCCTTCCGATCAGGCAGTGTCCGGCCGGTGCCGGGCCGCCGTGTGCCCGACGTCCGTCCCGACGTCCGTGACGTATCCGAGGAGCCTTCGTGCGCAAGGTGCTCATCGCCAACCGCGGCGAAATCGCCGTCCGTATCGCCCGTGCCTGCCGGGACGCCGGGATCGCGAGCGTGGCCGTCTACGCGGACCCGGACCGGGGCGCGTCACACGTCCGCGCCGCGGATGAGGCGTTCGCCCTGGGCGGTGACACCCCGGCCACCAGCTACCTGGACATCGACAAGGTGCTGCAGGCCGCCAAGGACTCCGGCGCGGACGCGATCCACCCCGGCTACGGCTTCCTCTCCGAGAACGCCGAGTTCGCCCAGGCCGTCCTCGACGCCGGCCTGATCTGGATCGGCCCCCCGCCGCAGGCCATCCGCGACCTCGGCGACAAGGTCGCCGCCCGCCACATCGCCCAGCGCGCCGGCGCCCCCCTGGTCGCCGGCACCCCCGACCCGGTCTCCGGCGCCGACGAGGTCGTGGCCTTCGCCAAGGAACACGGCCTGCCCATCGCCATCAAGGCCGCCTTCGGCGGCGGCGGACGCGGCCTCAAGGTCGCCCGCACCCTCGAAGAGGTCCCGGAGCTGTACGACTCCGCCGTCCGCGAGGCGGTCGCCGCCTTCGGCCGCGGCGAGTGCTTCGTCGAGCGCTACCTCGACAAGCCCCGCCACGTGGAGACCCAGTGCCTGGCCGACACCCACGGCAACGTCGTCGTCGTCTCCACCCGTGACTGCTCCCTCCAGCGCCGCCACCAGAAACTGGTCGAGGAGGCCCCCGCGCCGTTCCTGTCCGAGGCGCAGGTCGACGAGCTCTACGCCGCCTCCAAGGCGATCCTGAAGGAGGCCGGCTACGTCGGCGCCGGCACCGTCGAGTTCCTCGTCGGCAACGACGGCACCATCTCCTTCCTGGAGGTCAACACCCGCCTCCAGGTCGAACACCCGGTCACCGAGGAAGTCTCCGGCATCGACCTGGTCCGCGAGATGTTCCGCATCGCCGACGGCGAAGAACTCGGCTACGACGACCCGCCGCTGCGCGGCCACTCCTTCGAGTTCCGCATCAACGGCGAAGACCCCGGCCGTAACTTCCTGCCCGCCCCCGGCACGGTCACCCGTTTCGACCCGCCCGCCGGCCCCGGCGTCCGCCTCGACGCCGGCGTCGAGTCCGGCAGCGTCATCGGCCCCGCCTGGGACTCCCTGCTGGCCAAGCTCATCGTCACCGGCCGCACCCGCGCCGAGGCCCTGCAGCGCGCCGCCCGCGCCCTGGACGAGTTCCAGGTCGAGGGCATGGCCACCGCCATCCCCTTCCACCGCACCGTCGTCCGCGACCCGGCCTTCGCCCCCGAGCTGACCGGTTCCACGGAGCCGTTCACGGTCCACACCCGCTGGATCGAGACCGAGTTCGTCAACGACATCAAGCCGTTCGCCTCCCCCGCCGACACCGAGACGGACGAGGAAGCCGGCCGGGAGACCGTCGTCGTCGAGGTCGGCGGCAAGCGCCTGGAGGTCTCCCTGCCCTCGTCGCTGGGCATGTCCCTGGCCCGCACCGGCCTCGCCGCCGGCGCCAAGCCCAAGCGCCGCGCCGCCCGCAAGTCCGGCCCCGCCGCCTCCGGCGACACCCTCGCCTCGCCCATGCAGGGCACCATCGTCAAGATCGCCGTCGAGGAGGGCCAAGAGGTCCAGGAAGGCGACCTCATCGTCGTCCTGGAGGCCATGAAGATGGAACAGCCCCTCAACGCCCACAAGTCCGGCACCGTCAAGGGCCTCACCGCCGAGGTCGGCGCCTCCATCACCTCCGGCGCCGCCATCTGCGAGATCAAGGACTGAG
>NZ_JACVQF010000194.1 GCF_014534645.1 Streptomyces griseicoloratus | reverse complement strand
GGACACCGTGACGCACACACCCACGCGACGTGCGCGCCGGGCGCTCCGGCCCCACGCAGGGCGCTCCGGTCCCGCGTCGGGCGGGGCCCTCAGCCCTGCTGGGGCTCGACCCGGCCGGAGGCCCTGTCGGACTTGCCGGAGGCCTCCGACTCCGGGTCGGGGGCCTCGGTGAAGTCGACCTTGCCCATGTGCCGGTTCATGGACTTCATCAGACCCCAGACCGCCAGGGCCATCACCGCGAAGACGATGAAGCCGAGGACGCCGGGGGTGACCTTGTCCTCGTCCAGTTCGGCGAGAGTGACGAGGTGCGTCATTGCCAGGCTTGCGCTTGCGCTCATGTCAGGCATTGTCCCGGATGCCCGCGAAGAGGTCGTCCTCGGGGAGGGAGGTGTCGACGAGGGACTTCGCGAGCTCGTACTCCTCGGTGGGCCAGACCTCCTTCTGGAGCTCCATCGGCACCCGGAACCAGCCGCCCTCGGGGTCGATCTGCGTGGCGTGCGCGATCAGGGCCCGGTCGCGGACCTCGAAGAAGTCGGCGCACGGCACGTGCGTGGTGAGCGTGCGCTCCTTGCGCTCGAACTCGTCCCAGCGCTTGAGCCAGTCCCCGTACGGCGACTCCAGGCCACGGTCGAGCATCGCCCGGTGCAGGGCCTCGGTGCGGGGGCGGTTGAAGCCCTGGTTGTAGTACACCTTCAGCGGCTGGTACGCCGGGCCGTACTCCGACTCCGGGTACTTCTCGGTGTCCGCCGCGCCCTCGAACGCCACCATCGTGATCTTGTGGGTCATGATGTGGTCGGGGTGCGGGTAGCCGCCGTTCTCGTCGTAGGTGGTGATCACCTGGGGACGGAAGGCGCGGATCTTGCGCACCAGCTCACCGGCCGCCTTGTCGACGTCCTCGAGGGCGAAGCAGCCCTCCGGCAGCGGCGGCAGCGGGTCGCCCTCGGGCAGCCCGGAGTCGACGAAGCCGAGCCACTCCTGCTTGACGCCCAGGATCTCCCGGGCCTCGTCCATCTCCTTGCGGCGCACCTCGTGGATGTTCTCCTCGATGTATGCGTCGCCCTGCAGCTTGGGGTTGAGGATGGAGCCGCGCTCCCCGCCCGTGCAGGTCACCACCAGCACGTCCACCCCCTCGGACACGTACTTCGCCATGGTGGCCGCGCCCTTGCTCGACTCGTCGTCGGGGTGGGCGTGAACGGCCATCAGTCGCAGCTGGTCAGTCAAGACTCAATCCTCGGTCAGTCGGCGCCCTGTGTGCGTCGGCGCAATCGGCGGCTTCTATAGTGACCGAATCGGGAGGCGAATAATTCCGGGGCCGGGCTCCGGGGCCCCGTTCGGGACATCCGCACCGCTCCCGCCGAGAGGACGATCATGAGCACGTCGACCACGCGACTGCCGGAGAGCCGGTACGGCCGCTCCTCCGACGAACGGGCCGACCGCACCCTCAAGATCGTCGGCGGTGTCCTCGGCGCCCTCCTGGTGGTGCTGATCGGCTACTTCGGCTACCACTACGTCGGCCAGAACAAGATCAGCGCCGAGGTCATCGGCTTCGAGCTCGCCGAGGACTCGGTGCAGGTGCACCTGGAGGTCCGCAAGGACGCCGACGCGGCCGGCTACTGCACGCTGCGCTCCCAGGCGGAGGACGGCGGCGAGGTGGGCCGGGCCGACTTCCGCTTCGACGGCGACGACACGCGCATCGACAAGGTCGTCACTCTCCGTACCAAGGCCCCGGGCACGACGGCCGAACTCCTCGGCTGCCACGCGGACTGAGGCCGCCGGGAATCCCCCGGCGCCGACCTGCGTTGATGTGGGTGCGGAGGCGATATGTCCTCCCCCTGTGCCCATCGAATTGTTAGGCTCGTGGTTTCGCCCTTCCGTGAAGGAACATTCTTCTGGGTAGGGCGTTGCTTTGTATTCCCAGTACCGACGAGGAGCACCTGTGACCCAGACCAGCGAGAACGTCACCTGGCTGACCCAGGAGGCGTACAACAAGCTCAAGGAGGAGCTTGAGTACCTTACTGGTCCCGCGCGCACCGAGATCTCTGCCAAGATCGCGGCGGCACGCGAGGAGGGGGACCTGCGCGAGAACGGCGGGTACCACGCGGCGAAGGAGGAGCAGGGCAAGCAGGAGCTCCGGGTGCGCCAGCTGACCCAGCTCCTCGAGAGCGCCAAGGTGGGTGAGCCCCCGGCGGCGGACGGTGCGGTCGCGCCCGGCATGGTCGTCACGATCGCCTTCGACGGCGACGAGGACGACACGCTGACCTTCCTGCTCGCCTCGCGCGAGTACGCGAGCGCGGACATCGAGACCTACTCCCCGCAGTCCCCCCTGGGCGCGGGCGTCATCGGCCACAAGGTCGGCGAGGACGCGGAGTACGAGCTGCCCAACGGCAAGACGGCCTCCGTGAAGATCCTCAAGGCCGAGCCCTACAACGGCTGACCCGCCGGCCCCGGCCGGTCCGCCCGGCCGACATGTCGTCGACGAGCCCCCCGGCGTCCTGGTGACGCGGGGGGCTTCGTCCTGTCCACGAGGGCTTCGTCCGGTCCACGACCGTGCGGCCCGCGTCAGACCATGACCGTGTAACCCGCCTCGCGCAGGGCGCGGCCGACCTCCGTGCAGTGCTCCGGGCCCTTCGTCTCCAGGTGCAGCTCGACCTCCGCCTCCGTGAGCCCGAGCCGCGGGTCGGTCCGTACGTGGCTGACGTCGAGGACGTTGGCGTCGACCCCGGACAGCACCCCCAGGAGGGTGGCGAGGGCGCCGGGACGGTCCGTCAGCCGCAGCCGGACCGCCAGGTAGCGGCCCTGCGCGGCCATGCCGTGCCGCAGCACGCCCTGCATCAGCACCGGGTCCACGTTGCCGCCGGACAGCACCGCCACCACCGGGCCCTCGAAGGCACCGGGCTCGCTCAGCAGCGCCGCCACCGGGCTGGCCCCGGCCGGCTCCACGACCAGCTTGGCCCGCTCCAGACACAGCAGCAGCGCGGTGGCCAGCTCGTCCTCGGTGACCGTGCGGACCTCGTCCACCAGTTCGCCGACGATCCCGAACGGCACGTCACCGGGCCGCCCCACCTTGATGCCGTCGGCCATCGTCACCGGGTGGTCAACCGACACCGGACGCCCCGCCGCCAGCGACGGCGGATACGCCGCGGCGCCCTCCGCCTGCACCCCCACGACCCGTACGTCCGGCCGGAGCGCCTTCACCGCGACCGCCGTCCCGGCGATCAGCCCGCCGCCGCCGACGCCGATCACGACGGTGCGCACCTCGGGGCACTGCTCCAGGATCTCCAGGCCGACGGTGCCCTGTCCCGCGATGATGTCGGGGTGGTCGAAGGGGTGGATGAACACCGCGCCCGTCCGCTCCGCGTACTCCTGCGCGGCCGCCAGCGTCTCGTCCACCACCTGGCCGTGCAGCCGCACCTCGGCGCCGTACTCCCGGGTGGCGCTGACCTTCGGCAGCGGCGCGCCCTTCGGCATGAACACCGTCGAGCGCACGCCGAGCAGCGACGACGCCAGGGCCACGCCCTGCGCGTGGTTGCCGGCGCTCGCGGCGACCACCCCGGCGGCCCGCTCCTCCGGCAGCAGCCCGGCGATACGGACGTAGGCGCCGCGCAGCTTGAACGAACCCGTCCGCTGGAGGTTCTCGCACTTGAGGTGGACCGGCGCGCCGACCAGGCGGGACAGGTGCCTGCTGCCCTCCATCGCCGTCACGCGTGCCACGCCCGAGAGCATCTTCTGGGCTCCGCGCACGTCGTCGAGGGTGACCGGCCACACGGAGTCGGCCGTGCTGTAGCTCATGACTCCAGCATCGCAGTTCACGGCAGCCGTCGGCCGTTGTGACCAACCTCCGAGACCGGCTTTGCGCAGCGCCGGTACGCCTCGTCCCCCGGCCGCGTACCCTGTCCCCCAACCAGCAGCCCTCCACGAAGTGAGCCCCCGGCCATGCCCACAACACCTGAAATGTCGATGGACATGACGACCGCCGGTGACACCGGTCTTCTCGACGCGCTCCAGCACGAGGTGGCGGTGTTCGCCCGCCGTGCCGAACAGACCCGGCTCGGCGGGGTCGCTCAGGTGCGCAACTCCATGGACCGTGCCGCGTACCTGCTGCTCAACCGCCTCGACAAAGAGGGCCCGATGGGTGTGAAAGCCCTGGCCGCGAGCATGGGGATCGACTCCTCGACCGTCACCCGGCAGGTGGCCCCGCTCGTCGACAGCGGACTCGTCAAGCGCACCTCGCACCCCGAGGACGGACGCGCCGTGGTGCTCCAGCTGTCCCCGCGCGGGCTGTCGCGGCTGGACGAGGTGCGCTCCTCCCGCCGCGAGCTCATGGCCCAGCTGACCCACGACTGGGCGCCGGAGGAGCGCGAGGCGTTCTGCACGCTCCTCACGCGCTTCAACAGCGCCCTGTCCGCCCGTATGGCCGCATCCGGCGCGCCGGGCACGGAGCCGGCACCGGCCTCCTGAACCACGTTTACGGGACCGATGCCGCCCGGCTCTTGACCGGCGGGTCACCCCTGGCCTGATATGAGACCGGACCCCCGGTGCGCGCGGACGCGGTCCCGCCCGCGGCGGGGTCCTCCTCAGTGGCGGGGTCCTCCTCACAGGGGCCGCAGAGGCGGGAGGCGCGGTGCGAGAACGGCATGCGTCCCAGGGTGCCCGCCGGGCCCGGGAGTTCGAGGCGTTCGTCGCGGGCGCGGCAGGGCGGCTGCTGCACGCCGCCACACTGCTCACGGCCGAGCCGCGGGACGACAATCCGCGCGCGCGGCGCCTGCTGGCCCTGTCCCTCGCCCACACCTACGCCTGCTGGGACCGGCTGCGCGGCGAGGACCCGTACGACCGGGCGCGCCAGTACCTCGCCACCCGGTTCGCACGCGAGGCCTGGCACCGCCACGGCGGCTTCGGCCGGGCCCGCAGACAGCCCGCCGGCACCCTGGGCGTACTCACCCCGCAGGAGCGTCTGGTCCTCGTGCTCCGGCTCTACGAGGGGGTCGCCGAGGAACAGACGGCGGCCCTGCTGGGCCTGCCCGCGGAACGCGTCCGGACGATCTGCGACCGGGCGACGGCGACGCTGCTGCACCCGCCGGGCAGACCGGCCCGGCCGGTGGCGCAGGCCGAGGCGGCGGCCTCATGAGGGGCACGCGCGCGTGGAGCACCGGGAGGCGGCGGTGAACCGGCCCGAGCGGGAGGCGGCCGTGCGGCGGATCATGGAGCAGTCGCCGCCGCGGGTGCCGCCCGAGATCCACGCGGACGCCGTGCGCCGCGGCTCGCGTCTGCTGCGGCGCAGGACCGCGGCCCGCCGGCTGATGTGGCTGCTGCTGTGCGCCGCGGTGGTGGCGTTCACGGTGTGGGCGGTGACCGCCCGGCCCTGGGTGGAGCCGCCGTCGGAGACGACCCCACCCGTGACGGGCTGGGAGGGCTGGTGAGCCCCGGCCGCTAGCCGAGCGCCTGCTGGAGGTCCTCCAGGAGGTCGTCGACGTTCTCGATGCCGACCGACAGGCGCACCAGGTCGGCGGGCACCTCCAGGGCCGAGCCGGCCGCCGAGGCGTGCGTCATCCGGCCGGGGTGCTCGATCAGCGACTCGACACCGCCCAGGGACTCGCCGAGCGTGAAGACCTTCGCGCGGTTGCAGACCTCGACGGCCGCCTCCTCGCCGCCCTCGACGCGGAAGGACACCATGCCGCCGAACGCCTTCATCTGCTTGGCGGCGACCTCGTGCCCCGGGTGCTCGGGCAGCCCCGGGTACAGCACGCCGGTCACGCGCGCGTGCCGGGTGAGCATCTCGGCGACCTTCGTCGCGTTCTCGCTGTGCCGGTCCATGCGCACCGCGAGCGTCTTGGTGCCGCGCAGCACCAGCCAGGAGTCGAAGGGCCCGGCGACCGCGCCCATCGCGTTCTGGTGGAACGCCAGCTCCTCGCCCAGCTCCTGGTCGTTCACGATCAGCGCGCCGCCCACGACGTCCGAGTGGCCGCCCATGTACTTGGTCAGGGAGTGCACGACGACGTCCGCGCCGAGCGCCAGCGGCTGCTGGAGGTAGGGGGTGGCGAAGGTGTTGTCGACGACGAGCCGGGCCCCGGCGTCCCGGGCGACCTGGGCGACGGCGGCGATGTCGGTGATGCCGAGCAGCGGGTTGGAGGGCGTCTCCACCCACACGGCCCTGGTCTTCGGGGTGAGGGCGGCCCGTACGGCGGCGGGGTCGCTCGTGTCGGCCACGGACCACTCCACGCCCCACCGGGTGGCGACCTTGGCGAACAGCCGGAAGGTGCCGCCGTAGGCGTCGTTCGGGATGACCACGTGGTCGCCGGGGCGCAGCAGGGTGCGCAACAGGCAGTCCTCGGCCGCCAGTCCCGACGCGAACGCGAGGCCGCGGCGGCCGCCCTCCAGGGCGGCCAGGTTCTCCTCCAGCGCGGTGCGGGTGGGATTCGCGCTGCGGCTGTACTCGTAGCCGCCGCGCAGTCCGCCGACGCCGTCCTGCTTGTAGGTCGACACCTGGTAGATCGGCGGGACGACCGCGCCCGTCAGGGGGTCGGCGGTGTTGCCCGCGTGAATCGCGAGCGTCTCGAAGTGCTGACTGATGTGCCTGTCGCTCATGGGCACCGAGGGTAGTGCCGCCGGGGCCTTCGCGGGTTTTCCACAGGGGTGCGGCGCAGGTTGGCCAATTGTCGCCGCAGTCTGGTTCGCTTGAGGCATGGAGATTCTCTGGGTCCTGATGGCACTGGTCATGCTCGGCTTCGTGCTGATCCCCGTCCTGCGGCGCCGGCGCGGCGCGATCGGCCTGGTGCCGCCCGGCCATCCGGACGCGGCGGACCCCGCCAATTACGGCTTCGCCCGCGAGGAGGAGCTGGACATCCGCATGCCCGGCCCCGACCAGGACCTGCTCGACGTCCTGGACGTGGTGCAGCGCACCCAGGACTACCGCGCGGCGCAGCAGCTCCTGGCCGGTACTCCGGCGGAGGGCGAGCCGCGCTGGCAGCGGGTGCAGGCCTTCGCGGGCGCCGCGTCGCTGGAGCTGCGGCAGCGGCCCGGCGGCGTGAGCGAGGCGCCGGGCGGGCAGTGGCTGCGGGTGTGGCGGGCCGAGGCCCCGAAGGACGCGGGCGGCGCGGCGGTGCACGCGGAGTTCCTGGTGCAGCAGGCGTGGCGGACGGCGACGCCCGGCACGGACGAGTTCCGGATCATCATGGAGGAGGCGAAGGCGGTGTGCGGCGAGGCGGCGCTGCTGGCCCCCGGTGACCCGGTCCCGTACATCATCGAGCTGTCGGTGGCCCGCGGTCTCGGCTACTCGCGCGAGGACTTCGAGCAGCTGTGGCTGAAGATCCTCGACCGCGCCCCGAACCACATGGGCGCGCACCTGGCGGCCCTGCACTACTGGTGCGAGAAGTGGCACGGCTCGCGTGAGCTGGCCTACTCCTTCGCGGAGGCGGCGGCGGCCCGCGCCCCCCAGGGCTCGCTGCTGGCCGCGATGCCGCTCTTCGCGGTCTTCGAGCACCTGCCCGAGGTCAACCTGGTCAGCGGCTTCTACCAGAGCGAGGTCGTGACGAAGGCGATCCACGGCGCCCTGCACGCGGTCCACTCGGCCCGTCCCGACGACCCGATGCAGGCGCACGTCCGCCATCTGCTGGTCTTCTTCCTGGTGCGCGGCGAGCGCTGGGCGGAGGCCATGAACCAGCTGATAGAGGTCGACGGCCACGTGGGCGCCCTCCCCTGGACCCTGTCCGCCGACCCGGCGGCGGAGTTCGCGGTCTACCGCGCCCTGGCGGTGGCGGGCTACGAGGCGAACGGCGGCAGCCCGGCGACCCTGCCGCGCTGAGAGCCCGGACGCGGCCCGACCGGAATGCCGGCCCGGCCGCCGGCGTTGTCATCGCACCCGTGGATTGGAGACCGCATGTTCCTGTACAACCGGACGCCGCAGCTGCCCACCCCCGAGCAGGCCCTGCGCGGCCGCCCGGAACCGGCGTTCACGGTCCCCGACCGCCACACCGTCCTCGGCAACCCGCTCCTCGGCCCCTACCCCGAGGGCCTGGAGACCGCCGACTTCGGGCTGGGCTGCTTCTGGGGCGCCGAGCGCAAGTTCTGGCAGCTCCCGGCAGGCGTCTGGACGACCCTGGCCGGCTACCAGGGCGGCTACACCGAGAACCCCACCTACGAGGAGGTCTGCTCGGGCCTGACCGGCCACACGGAGGTCGTCCGCGTGGTCTACGACCCGGAGCTCATCTCGTACGAGAAGCTCCTGAAGACCTTCTGGGAGTCCCACGACCCCACGCAGGGCTTCCGCCAGGGCAACGACGTGGGCACCCAGTACCGCTCGGCGATCTACACCCACACCCCCGAACAGGCGGCCGCGGCCGAGACGTCCCGCGCCGCCTACCAGAAGGTCCTGACGGCCTCGGGCCACGGCACGATCACCACGGAGATCCTGCCGGCACAGGACCGCCCGTTCTATCCGGCGGAGGCGTACCACCAGCAGTACCTGGACAAGAACCCGGCGGGCTACTGCGGCATCGGCGGTACGGGCGTCTCGTGCCCGGTCGGCGTGGCGGCGGCCGAGGGCTGACGGTTCCGAGCCTCCCCGAGCGGGGCCACCCGAACGGCTTCGGGTGGCCCCGCTTCGTATGCGGAGCCGGTGCCGGCGCCGGCGCAATCCGGTCTTCTTTCCCCTGATCAGGCTTCCCACACGCGCACTCGACGCGGTTCACGCGTTCGGCCCAGTCAAGTCACCCATTGGACACGGTCTGTGATGTTCTGATCACAGACCGGATGGAAGTGGCCGGCGAGTCCGCTCGGGACCGTCGTACCCCATCCGGCGGCCCCGGATCGCCTGGGCGCACGAGGGAGGCTTGGCGATGACCACTGCACGAGAGACCGACCCCATCCCCGACGGTGACCGAATACGCAGGCGGAGGCTGTGGCGCAGGGCGGCACTGCTGGGTGCCTGCGGGCTGCTGCTGACCGCTCCGTACGCCGCCTGGCCCCAAGCCGCCCCCGCCGTGACGCGGCCGGCCGGGGCGGACGGCACCGCGGCCGACGCGGCCGTCCCGCCGGGACTGCGGCGCTACTACCAGCAGGAGCTCGTGTGGTGGCCCTGCCCCGACCCTTCGTTCCAGTGCTCCGAAGTGACGGTGCCGCTGGACTACGCCCATCCGGATGCGGGCGACCTCCTCCTGGCGGTCGCGCGGAAGGAGGCCACCGGCGACGGCGCACGGATCGGCTCACTGGTGGTCAATCCCGGCGGACCCGGACTCTCCGCGATCGATGCCCTGGTGGGGGGCGGCGCCGACCTCTTCTCCCCGTCCGTGCGCGCCTCGTACGACCTGGTCGCCATGGACCCTCGCGGCGTGCGGTACAGCTCCCCCGTGGACTGCAAGATCGACGCCCTCACGCCCCCCTTGGAGGCCGGCCGCCGCAAGTCGGCCTACTCGGCGGCGTTCGACGCCCTCGACGCGGAGTTCGAGCAGCGCGCCGACGCGTGCGCACGGAACGCCGGGCAGCTGCTTCCCCACGTCGGCACCCTGGACGCGGCCCGGGACATGGACGTGCTCCGAGCGCTCCTGGGCGATGACTCCTTGCACTACGTCGGCGTCTCGTACGGCACCTACCTGGGCGCGACCTACGCCGATCTCTTCCCGACCCGGGTGGGCCGGATGGTGCTGGACGGGGTCGTCGACCCCACCCTCGACGGGTACGAGAACCTCCTGGAGACCACGGCGGGCTATCAGCTGGCCTGGGAGTCCTTCGCCGCCGACTGCGCCGCCCGCGCCGACTGCCCCCTGGGGCACTCCGTCACGGAGATCGACCGCGAACTGGACACGCTTCTGGGCTCCCTGGACGATACGCCCCTCCGGCAGGGCAAGGACATCGCCGTCACGGGGTACGACCTCGTCAACGCGATCAGGAAGGCGCTGCGCTCCGCCGACTGGGAGCTGCTGCGCGCCGCGCTCCGGGGAGTGCCGGACGGGGACACCACCGCGCTGCAGCAACTCCTCGGCGCCTCGGAGAGCCCGCTCAGCAATGCCGCCGACGCCTTCTACGCCATCGGCTGCCTGAGCTCTCCCTTCGACTCGCGGTTCACCTCCGCGGAGGCCGAGGCGGCGCTGCCGCAGTTCCTGCGCACCTCGCCCCTGTTCGGCGCGTCCGACGCGACCGGTCTGGGGCAGTGCACCCACTGGCCCGTCCCGGCGACCCAGCCCGCGCGGGCCGTCACGGCGCCGGGTGCCCCTCCGATCCTGGTCGTCGGCACGACTCGCGATCCCGACACGCCGTACCACTGGGCCGAGTCGCTCGTCCGCCAGCTCTCCTCCGGCCGCCTGCTCACCTACGACGGCGACGGGCACGGCGCCTACCAGCGCGGCAGCACCTGCGTCGACAGCGCCGTGGACCACTACCTGACACAGGGCAGGCTCCCGGCCGCCGGCAAGGTCTGCACCTGACGGACGGCGCTGCGCGGACGAGTGGGGCCGGGTGTCAGGCCGCGGGTTGCCGGGTCGGTGCGTCGGTGCCCCAGCTCGCCAGGAGGCGGAGGGCCTCGGCGGACGGAGAGCCCGGCTCGGCGTGGTACGTGATGAGTGACTGGTCCTCGTCGTCGACCATGCGGAACGTCTCGAACGACAGGGTCAGGTCACCGACCAGCGGGTGCCGCATGCGCTTGACGCCGTACGTCTTCTCCTTGACGTCGTGCGTGGCCCACAGGCGGCGGAACTCCTCGCTCTTCACGGACAGCTCGCCGACCAGTGCGGACAGCTGCGGGTCGTCCGGGTGGCGGCCCGCGTCCATGCGCAGGAAGCTGACGATGTCGGACGCCTTCTGGTCCCAGTCGACGAACAGCTCCCGGGACTGCGGGTCGAGGAAGACCAGCCGCGCCCAGTTCCGTTCCTGCGCCGGCAGCCGGCCCCAGTCCCCGAAGAGGGCCGCGGCCGTCCGGTTCCAGGCGAGGATGTCCGTGCGCCGGCCGGCGACGTACGCCGGGACCGTCTCGATCGACTCCAGCAGCTGCAGGAGCGCCACCCGGACCTGCTGCGGCCGCGGCGCCGACCTCTTCCTCGTCCGCGTCGGCTTCGCCAGGTGCATCAGGTGGGCGTGCTCGGCGTCGGACAGCCGCAGCGCGCGGGCGATCGCGTCGAGGACCTCCGCCGACACGTTCCGCCCGTTGCCCTGCTCAAGGCGTGTGTAGTACGCCACGGACATGCCGGCCAGCTGCGCCAGTTCCTCCCGGCGCAGTCCCGGCACCCGGCGGTGCCGCCCGTACGCCGGCAGCCCCACGTCCTGCGGCTTCAGCCGGGCCCGCCGGGTGCGCAGGAACTCGCTCAGCTCGGCTCGCCGGTCCAGCTGTCCATCCATGACCTCAATTATTCCTGGTCGTACGACCGGGAGCCTGTCCCTGCCAGTGGTACGCACGCTGGACGTAGGCAGAACGGTGGTCTGGGTGGCAGCCTGCCGCGAAGGCAGGCTGGAGGCGCACCACAGATCCTGCTAGAGAATCCCGGAGAACCCGGAATGACCACTGTCGCCGCGTACGCCGCACCCGCCGCCAAGGCTCCGCTGGAGCGCACCACCATCGAGCGGCGAGCCGTGGGCGAGTTCGACGTCCTGATCGACATCAAGTTCGCCGGCATCTGCCACTCCGACATCCACCAGGCCCGCGAGGGCTGGGGCGAGGCCATCTTCCCGATGGTCCCCGGTCACGAGATCGCGGGCATCGTCTCCGAGGTCGGCCCCGGCGTCACCAGGTTCGCCGTCGGCGACCGGGTGGGCGTCGGCTGCATGGTCGACTCCTGCGGCGACTGCGAGAACTGCAGGGCCGGCCGGGAGCAGTTCTGCACCGGCTCCGGCATGGTCGGCACGTACAACGCCGTCGGCAAGGACGGCGAGCCCACCTACGGCGGGTACTCCCAGAAGATCGTCGTCGACGAGAAGTACGTCGTCCGCATCCCCGACGGCCTGTCCCTGGACGTCGCCGCGCCGCTGCTGTGCGCGGGCATCACCACCTACTCGCCGCTCAAGCACTGGGGCGCCGGGCCGGGCAAGAAGGTCGCCGTCATCGGTCTGGGCGGCCTCGGCCACATGGGCGTCAAGATCGCGCACGCGCTCGGCGCCGAGGTGACGGTCCTGTCGCAGTCCCTGCGCAAGAAGGAGGACGGGCTGAAGCTGGGCGCGGACCACTACTACGCCACCAGCGACCCGAAGACCTTCGAGGAGCTGGCGGGCACCTTCGACCTGATCCTCTCCACGGTGTCGGCCCCGCTCGACTTCGGCGCGTACCTGGGCCTGCTGAAGACCGGCGGCGCCCTGGTGAACGTCGGCGCCCCCGAGGAGCCGGTCTCGCTCAACCTGTTCTCGCTGATCGGCGGCAACAAGACGCTCGCCGGCTCGATGATCGGCGGCATCGCCGAGACCCAGGAGATGCTGGACTTCTGCGCCGGGCACGGCATCGGCGCCGAGATCGAGCTGATCGCCGCGGCCGAGGTCAACGAGGCGTACGAGCGGGTCCTGGCCAGCGACGTCCGGTACCGCTTCGTGATCGACACGGCGACGATCTGACCGGGGCGGGGGTTCTCCGGCCCGGGCCGGGAAATTTTCTCCCCGTTCCTGTCACACGGCCGAGGCGCCCCGGGTCATACCGCCGTAGAAACACACGGCGGACGCCCGGGCGGGCAGGTCGGACACCTGCCCGCCCGGGCGCCAAGACCTCCGGGAGCAGTCATGACCTCAACCTCCGCCCCGATCCTGGTCACCGGCGGCACGGGCACCCTGGGCGGCCACGTCGTCCCGCTGCTGCGGGCGGCCGGCCACGAGGTGCGGATCCTCACCCGGCGGGCCCGCCCCGCCGCCGACGGCGTCGAGTACGTCACCGGTGACCTGCTGCGCGGTGAGGGCGTCGAGGCCGCCGTCGAGGGCGCGCACACCGTGCTGCACCTGGCGGGCGGGCCCAAGGGCGACGACGTGGCGACCCGCGCCCTGGTGGGCGCCGCCACGCGCGCGGACGTGCGGCACCTGCTCTACATCTCGGTGGTCGGCGCGGACCGCGTCCCGCTGGCCTGGCTGCGGACGAAGCTGGAGTCGGAGCGGGCGGTCGCCGACTCCGGCATCCCGTGGACGACCCTGCGGGCGGCCCAGTTCCACGAGCTGGCGCTGACCATGGCCGAGAAGATGACCCGGCTCCCGGTGCTGCCGGTTCCGGGCGGCCTGCGCCTCCAGCCGGTCGACTCCCGGGAGGTCGCCGCCCGACTGGTGGAGCTGGCGCTGTCCCGGCCGTCGGGGCTGGTCCCGGACATGACGGGTCCGAAGCTGTACGGCATCCGGGAGCTCGTCGCGCCGTACCTCGAACTCCACGGCCGGCGCCGCCGCCCGGCCCTGCCGGTGCGCATCCCCGGCAAGGCGGGACGCGCCTACCGGGCCGGCGCGAACCTGACCCTGGAGGGTGCCGAGACGGGGAAGCGGACATGGGAGGAGTTCCTGGCGGAGCGGGCGGGGGCGGCATAGGGGGGCCGCGAAGCCGGGGGCCGCAGCGCAGGGCCCTCGGCGCAGAGACCCGCTAAGCCGGGGGCCGCGGCGCAGGGGACCCGCCGCGCAGAGACCCGCGAACCCGGAACCCGCGGCGCAAGGAGCCGCGACCCCGGGGACCGCGGCGCAGGGGACCCGCCGCGCAGAGACCCGCCGAGCCCGGACCCTGCGGCCGGCCCAGGGACCCACGGCGCAGAGACCCACGGAGCCGGGACCCGCCGCGCAGGGGCCCGTCGCGGGGTTCAGAAGTGGGTGCCGCCGTCGATGCGGATCTCGGTGCCGGTGATGAACTTGCCGTCCTCCGAGGCGAGCATGGCGACCACGCCCGCCACGGCCTCGGGTCCGGCGAAGCCCTCCCCGAGCGCGGGCGACAGCTTGGCGAACAGGCTCCAGTCGGTGTCCTCGGGCAGGCCGGGGCCCTGGCTCTGCTTGCTCTGCCCGGAGCCGTCGGTCATGCCGGAGGAGATCGAGCCGGGCTGCACGGCGGTGAACCGGATGCCCTGCTTGCTGTACTCGGCGGCCAGGGCGTGCGTCATGGACTGGATGCCGCCCTTGCTGGCCGCGTAGGCCGCCATGTAGGGGTGGGCGAACATCGCGGACGTGGAGCTGAAGTTGACCACGGCAGGGGCGTTGCCCTCCAGCAGTGCCGGTATCGCCTCGCGGATCATCAGGAAGGTGCCGGTCAGGTTGACCGCGATCACCTTGGTGAAGTCCGCGAGGGACGTCTCGTGGGTGTGCGAGGAGCGCAGGATGCCGGCCGCGTTGACCAGGACGTCCAGGCCGCCGAGGGACGCGCGGGCGGAGGCGACGGCCGCGCGGACGGACGCCTCGTCGGAGATGTCCACGACGAGCGTGGTCAGGCGTTCGGCGTCGGCGCCCGCCCGGGCCCACGTGTCCTTCAGTCCGGCTTCGCTCACGTCGGCGGCGACCACCCGGCCGCCCTCCGCCAGGATGCGCAGCACGGTGGCCTGGCCGATGCCCGAGCCGCCGCCGGTGACCAGTGCCCGGCGTCCTTCGTAGCGGTTCATGTCGTCTCCCTGGGGTGTGCGTCGTGCGGCGGCCGGAGGCCGCGCGGTGTCCACCGTACGCCATAGTGGCACGTTTTGCCACAACGGCATCCCGTGCCCGCCTGACGCTGCTGCACGTACGCTTTCCGCATGAACCAGCCCAGGACGAACCAGCCCCGGACGTCCCGCTCCGCCACGACCTCCTTGACCGAGCGCCGCAAGGCCGCCACGCAGCTCGACATCGCCCGGGCCGCGGCCGAGCTGTTCACCGAGAGGGGGCCCGACGGCACGACCGCCGAGGAGATCGCGGACCGCGCCGGGGTCGCGCTGCGCACCTTCTACCGGTACTTCCGCAGCAAGCAGGACGCCGTCGGGCCGCTGCTGTCGACCGGCGGCGACCGCTGGCGCGCGCTGCTCGCCGAGACGGGGCCCGGGGCCGGCCTGGCCGAGGCCCTGGAGGCGGCGGCGGTCGCGTCGCTGTCGACGCCGGGCGATGTGGCGCAGGAGGGGCTGCGCTGGACCCGGGGGCTGCTGCGGGCGGCCCAGGACGACCCGGCGCTGAGGGCGGTCTGGTACCGGGTGAACCAGGAGTCCGAGGAGCGGCTGCTGCCCGTGGTGACCCGCCTGGCGGGGCCGGACGCCGATCCGCTGGAGGCCCGGCTGGTGGCCGCCGCGGCGACCGACGCGATCCGGGTGGCGCTGGAGGCGTGGGCGGCGACGGACGCGGAGACCACCGGGCCCGGCTCTCCGGCGGAGCTCGTGGTGCGGTGCCTGCGCGAACTGACGGGCGGGCTGCGGCTGCTGGCCCCGCGGCCCGGCGGCGACGCCACCGAAGCCCGCCCTTGACCTCGACCATGCTTGAGGACGCAGGCTGATCCGCATGGACACCACAGCCGCAGACATCAAGGCCATCGAGGACGTCGTCGCCGCCGTCGAGCGCACCCAGCGCGCCAAGGACGCCGAGGGATTCCTCACGCTCTTCCACCCCGACGCCCTGTGGACGACCGCCCACGGCAAGGTCCTCATCGGCCTCGACGCGATCGCCGAGTTCACCCGGGCCGTGCTGCCGGGGGCGACCTGGGACGGCGAGGTCACCTACGAGGCCGTGCACACGCAGTTCCTGCGCCCCGACGTCGCGGCCGTCAAGGTCCGGCAGGTCTACCACTCGCCGGACGGGGACACGGAGGGCGCCCCGCTCTACGTCATGACGAGGCAGGACGACGGAACCTGGCTGCTGCACGCCTGCCAGAACACCGAGGTCAAGGCGGGCTGAGAACGCGAGGGGCCCGCCGGAGGCCGATGCTCCGGCGGGCCCTTCGCTCGTGCGGCCTACTTGCCGTAGTACGCGTTGTAGATCGAGATCGTCGACTTGTTGCCCTTCTTGTCGTCGATCTTGGCGTGGAAGGAGATGCCCTTCCCCTTCGCCGGGTTCTTCACGGTGATCTTGCCGTTCTTGACGGTGACCTTCTTCCAGGTCTTGCCGTAGTCGTACGACACGTACACCGACAGCGACTTCAGGTTCTTGCCCGCGGCCGCGCCCTCGACGGTGACCGGGACGGTGGCCGTCTTGCCGGCGGCGACCCTGCTGTCCTGGCCCGTGGCCGCGAGGAAGCGGGCCGTGGAGGCGGGCAGCTTGGTCAGGTCGGCGGTCTTCTTGGAGCGGAAGGTCCAGCTCGCGTCGATCCGGGTGGAGGCCGCCGCGACCTTGACGGAGCGCTTGACCGACGTGGTCAGCCGGTACTGGGCGTCGCCGGACGGGACCGTGAACTCCTTCTCACCGAACAGCGGGTCGTCGTTCGAGCCGACCTTGGTGCCGTTGCGGTAGAGGGTCGTGACGGACGAGGTGAAGAGCGAGGAGCCCGCGTGGCCCTTGCCGTCGGCGAACAGCGGGACGACGCCGCTGATGGCGTTGCCGTCGCGGAAGAGGCCGAAGTCCGAGGTGAGACGCGGGCCGAAGACGGCCGTGTTGAAGGTCGTCGAGTAGCTCTTGCCCGCCTGGTACCGCTGCGACGCGCCCTGCGTGTAGGCCGCCTCGACGACCGGGAAGCCCTCGGCGTCGACTCCGCCGTACTGCTCGAACCCGATGTCCCAGTTCACCCCGCCCGAGGTGGACAGGTGCAGGGTGCGCGTGCCGGGCAGGGTCTGCTGGATGCCGATCGAGGAGCCGCCGCTGCTGCCGGGCAGCCAGCCCACGGCGGAGACAGCGCCCTTCTTGCCGCTCGCGGAGGCGCCGAGTCCGGCCTTGAGCGTGGCCAGTTCGCCCGCCTTGTAGTGGCGGGTGTAGCCGGTGGCGAGCTGCTTGACCTTGCCGCCGGCGACGGTGTCGTACTGCTCCTTGGCGCCCTTGGACCAGTGCCCGTCCCACTGCTGGCTCAGCGAGCCGTCGGTGATCTGCGGGCCGAGGTGCCGGGTGCGGAAGTTGTCGTACGAGTCCAGCCACCAGCCGAAGCCGTAGCTGGAGTCACCGGCCTCGACGGTGAAGTCCGCGGAGGCGAACTCCGGCTTGGCGGCCTTGTCCGGCACCGTGATGTTGACGGGCTTGGCGGTGCGCGCGTCCAGGGTGACGGTGGTGTTCTTGGTGACGTTCAGCCGGGGCTGGGCGATCCAGTCGGCGCCCTCGTACTTCTCCGGGTCCTTCCCCACGTAGATCGAGGAGTTGAGGACGTAACCGCCCTTGGGCACGCGGACGGTGACGTTGCCGTCGGGGTCGTACGGCGAGAGCCACTGCTCCTTGCCGAGGCCCGAGATGCCGGTCAGATCGGTCGCGTAGTTCGTGGCGGGCTTGCCGTCGCGGCCGATGACCTTCAGCGTGACGTCGTACGACTCGACCTCGCGCTCCACGGCGGCGGCCGTACGCACGGACTGACCGCCGCCGGTCGCCGTGACGTACGCCGAGTAGGCGCCGTCCAGCGTGCCGCCCAGCTTGGTGTTCACGGTCAGGGGCACGGTCGCCTTGCCGCCCGCCGGGACGGTGACCGTGGTGGCGCCCAGCTTGAAGAAGCCGGCCGGGGCCGCCTTGCCCTTGGGGTCGGTGGCGGTCGCTGCGAGGGTGAGCGTGACGTCCTTGGTGCCGAGGTTGCGGTACGTCAGCTGCTTGGTGACCGGCTTGTCGTCGGTGTGCGGCCACTGCTGCACGCCGAAGCTCACCGACACCGGGTCGGCGATCACGGTCTGCTTGACGGCCTTGTCGACCTGGATGCGGCCCGAACCCTGCTGGAACGGCGTGTACTTACCGCCCTTGGTGGAGCCGGTGAGGGCGCCCTTCAGCTCGGCGTAGGTCCAGTCCGGGTGCTGCTGCTTGAGGATGGCGGCGGCGCCCGCGACGTGCGGGGTGGCCATCGACGTGCCGGAGATGGTGACGTAGCCGGCGGGCTTCTCGCCGACCTCCTGGGCGATGATGCTGCCCTTCGCGGAGGCCGCGGTGATGTCGACGCCGGGCGCGGTGACGTCGGGCTTGACGGCGCCGTCGAGGCCGGGGCCGGTGCTGGAGAACTCGGCCAGCTTGTCGTTGTCGTCGACCGCGCCGACGGTCAGGGCCGCGGCGGCGCTGCCCGGGGAGCCGACGGTCCGGTCGCCGAACTCGCCCTCGTTGCCGGCGGCGATGGCGAAGAGGATGCCCTTCTGCTCGGAGAGCTTGTTGACCTGCGCCTCCAGCGGGTCGATCTCCGGGGTGTCGCCGCCGCCGAGGCTGAGGTTGACGATGTCGGCGCCCTGCTCGGCCGCCCACTCCATGCCGGCGAGGATGCCGGAGTCGTCGCCGAAGCCGTCGTCGCTGAGGACCTTGCCGTTGAGCAGCTTGGCGCCCGGTGCGACGCCCTTGAACTTGCCGCCGCCCTTGGTGCCGGTGCCCGCCGCGATGGAGGCGACGTGCGTGCCGTGGCCGTACTTGTCGGAGGCGTCGGGCGAGACGGAGAAGTTCTTGGACGCGACGACCTGGTTCTTCAGGTCGGGGTGGGTGGTGTCGACGCCGGTGTCCAGGACGGCGATCTTGACGCCCTTGCCGTCGTAGCCGGCCGCCCACGCCTTGGGGACGCCGATCTGCGGCACGGACTTGTCGAGGCTGGCCTTGCGGACACCGTCGAGCCACACGTGCGCGATGCCGGAGGCCGTCTTCTCGCCGTTGGTGACGGCGTCCCACAGCTCGGGCGCGTCCTCGTGCGGGGTCTGCACGGCGTCGGCGTTGAGCGACTTCAGGGTGCGGCGGAGCGTGCCCGCGTCACGGACGTCGGCCTTGGTGGCCTTGGCGGTGCCCTGGTAGCCGACGATGACCTTCAGGCCGTTCTTCTGGGCCTTGCGGGTGGTTGCCCTGCCCAGTTCGGTGATGTCGAAGAGGCGCTGGTCCAGCTTGCCGGTGGCGACCAGACGGGCGGCGTCGGCGGGGACGACGAGGGTGTGTCCGCCGGCCCTGCGGATCTGCACGGGTATGTGCTCGCGTCCCTTGGCCCGCTCCAGGCCGACGACCCGCCCCTTGGCGTCGACGGCGACCCGGTCGCCGGTGATCAGCGTGATGCGGTGCTTGGCCGTGCCGGTGGCTGCCTGGGTGGCACCGGCCGCCGGCTGCCCGTCCGCCGCGGCCGGGCTGGTCATGCCCGCCGCGAGGGCCACGGCCGCCGCTGTGGCGACCGTGGCCGCGCACGCTCTTTTCACTTGTCTGCGCAACTTTCCCCCTTGCGGAAGTACCGGGTGAATTCCCCGTTCACCCGGCCGGGGGTGGTCTCGCACACGCGTGCTCCCCCGGATCTCGCAGTATGCCGAGGGGTGATCAACTGCTCAATCGGATGAGAGAAAGGTGAGAAAACCGTCGGGCGGCTGTAACGCCACCGCACGAACTCCGTTACCCAGCCGATGGATTGCGCCCTGGGCGGACTACGCCTGCGCGTTCTCCTTGACGGTGATGCGGCCCTTGCGGATCGTCGCCAGGCGCGGGGCCTTCCTCGCGATCGCCGAGTCGTGGGTGACCATGACGAAGGTGAGCCCGAGCTCCTTCCACATGCGGTCGAGCACGTCCATGATCTCGTCCCGCGTCGACTCGTCGAGGTTTCCCGTGGGTTCGTCGGCGAGCAGCACCTTCGGCTGCTTCACCAGCGCACGCGCGATGGCGACCCGCTGCTGCTGGCCGCCGGACATCTCGCCCGGCAGATGCCCGAGCCGTTCGCCGAGCCCGACGGACGTCAGCGCCTCGGCGGCCTTCTCGCGCCGCTCCTTCGCCTTCACGCCGAGCGGTACGAGCGCGGTCTCGACGTTCTCCTGCGCGGTGAGCGTCGGGATCAGGTTGAAGGACTGGAAGACGAAGCCGATGCTCTCGCTGCGCACCCTGGTCAGGCGGGCCTCGGGCAGCTTGGCCAGGTCCGTGCCGTCCAGGACGACCTCGCCGGAGCTGGGCCGGTCCAGGGCACCCAGCATCTGCAGCAGGGTGGACTTGCCGCCGCCGGTGGGCCCCTGGATGACCAGCCGGTCTCCGTCGGCGATGGTGAGGTCGACTCCGTCGAGGGCGTGCACGGTGTCCTTGCCGCGGGTGTAGCGCTTGGTGACGCCTCTGAGCTCGTACATGGTGCTGCAACTCCTGGTGAACGTAAGGGGGGTGGGGCCCGCGCGGCAGGCCCCGTGGCAGGCCGGTGCGGCGCTCGCTACTCCACGCGGCGCAGGGCGTCCGCCGGCCGCAGGCGGGAGGCGCGCCAGCCGCCGAAGGCGCCGGCGACGAGTCCGCCGGCCACGGCGAGGCCGACCGCGAGGGCGATGGTGGTGAGGCTGACCGGCGCGCTGAGGGCGACGTCCAGGGTCTTGGCGGCCGCCTGCCGCCCCGGACCGCCGAAGCCGCCGCCGGGGCCACCGGGTCCACCCGTCCCGCCGTCCGCGCCCCCGCCGAGCTGGGCCTGAAGCGTCGGGCTGACCGCGGTGACGGCGTAGGCGCCCGCCAGGCCGAGCGCGATGCCGAGGACGCCGCCGACCAGGCCGTTGACGACGGCCTCGCCGACCACCTGCCGGGTCACCCGGCCCGAGCGCCAGCCCAGCGCCTTCAGCGTGCCGAACTCGCGCACCCGGCGGGAGACGGCCGAGGAGGTGAGCAGCCCGGCGACCAGGAACGCGGCCGCCAGCACCACGATCGACAGCCACTTGCCGACGCCGGCGGCGAGGGAGGAGGCGGTGGACAGGGAGCCGGAGACGGTGTCGGCGAGGTCGGCGGAGGTGGTGACCGTGGTGCCCGGGACGTTCTTCTGGATCGCGGACTTGACGCCGTCGATCCGCTGCGAGTCGGTCGCCTTGACGTAGATCGTGGTGACCTTGTCCTTGGCGTCGGCGAGGGTCTGGGCCTGCTTCAGCGGTATGTAGAGGTTGGCCGCCGCGTCACCGCTGTCGGCCGTGGCGATGCCGACGACCTCGAACTCCGTGCCCTTGACGGTGACCGTGGAGCCGGTCTTGAGCTTCTTCTCCTTGGCGTACGCGGAGTCGGCCACGGCGACCTCGGCGTCGGTCTCCGACTCCTTGAAGGTGCGGCCGCTGGTGATGGTGGAGGAGGTCAGCGGGCCGAGGGCGGGCTCGGTGACGTCGGTGCCGTAGACGGAGTAGCTGTTGACGTCGAAGTCGGCGCCGCCGCCCTGCACACGGCCCTGCGGGGCCTGCTGCCCGCCGGCGCCCGGGCCGCCCTGCCCCTGACCGCCCGAGCCGTCCTGCTGGAACTGGCCGCGGGTGAACTGGCCGCTGACCTTCATGACCTGGAGGCTCAGTCCGCCCACCGCGTCGGCGACGCCGTCCTGCCCGGCGACCTTGCCGACGGTCGTGTCGGCCAGGGTCTGGAAGCCCTGCACCATGACGCGGTCGGTGCTCTGCTCCTCCTCGGAGCCGTCCTCCTGTGCGTCGAAGCGGAAGCGCGGCCGGTCCGAGGTGCCGGCCGTCGGGGAGGCGGCCTTGGTGACCGTCATGTCCGTGCCCAGTCCGTACAGCGACTGCAGGACCTTGTCCTGGGCCCTGCCCATGCCGGAGGAGACGGAGTCGACGACGATGACCAGCGCGATGCCCAGCGCGAGGCCGGAGGCGACGACGAGGGCCGCCTTTCTGCGGCGGCGCAGTTCGCGCCTCAGGTACGTGAAGAACATGGCCGCAAGCTAGGGACGGCCCGTGATGAAGGGATAAGGCCGGCGTAAGAGAAGGATGAGAAGCCGGGGACACGGCAGGCGCCCGCCGCCCCTGGTCGAGGGGTGGCGGGCGCCTGTTGCGAAGTGGAAACGCCCCGTGGGGAGTTCGGCGTCAGACCGCCGAACCGGCCTTCCACTGGGCCCAGTCCATGTTCCAGCCGTTGAGGCCGTTGTCCGGGGCGATGGTCTTGTCGCCGGTGTTCTGGACGACGACCACGTCACCGACGATGGAGTTGTCGTAGAACCAGGCACCCGGCGTGTTCGGGTCGCCGGCGCCCTTGGCGTCGGCCAGGCCCACGCAGCCGTGGCTGGTGTTGACGCTGCCGAAGATGGACTTGGCGCCCCAGTAGTTGCCGTGGATGAAGGTGCCGGAGGTGGACAGGCGCATGGCGTGCGGCACGTCCGCGATGTCGTACTCGCCCTTGCCGTCGTCGTCGGTGAAGCCGACCGTCGCGCCGTTCATCCGGGTCTCCTTGAACTTCTCGGAGATCACCATCTGGCCTTCGTAGGTCTTGTTCTCGGGCGAGCCGGCGGAGATCGGGATGGTCCGGATCACCTGGCCGTTCCGCGTGACCTTCATCTGCTTGGTCTGCGCGTCGACGTACGAGACCTGGTTGCGGCCGATCTTGAAGGTGACCGTCTTCTGCTGGACGCCGTAGACGCCCTCGGCGCCCTCGACTCCGTCGAGCGCCAGCTTCAGGGTGACGGTCGAGTTCTCCTGCCAGTAGTTCTCGGGGCGGCAGTCCATGCGGTTGGCGTTGAACCAGTGGCAGGCGACCTCCTGGCCGCTGGTCGTGCTGACCGTGATGCCCTTCTGGACGGCGGCCTTGTTGGTGATCGCCTTGTCGAAGTTGATCGACACGGGCATGCCCACGCCGACCGTGGTGCCGTCGTCCGGGGTGAAGGTGCCGATGAAGCTGTTGGCCGGGGAGACCGTGGTGAACGAGGCGTTCTCGTGGGCGGCGCGGCCCTTGGAGTCCTGTGCGGTCGCCGTCAGCTTGTACTTGGTGGCCCGCTCCAGCTGCGTGGTGGGCTTCCAGCTCGTCTTGTCGGCGGATATCTCGCCGCTGACCTCGGTGCCGTCGGAGGTGGTCATCTTCACCTCCGTGAGGGTGCCCTTGCTCACGGTCACGGCGGCGGAGTTGTTGATGGAGGCGTTGGTCGAGCCGTCCTTGGGCGTGATCTTGATCTGGGCCTCGGACGTCTCCTTGGCTGCCGCCTCGTCGACCTGGGCCTGCGAGGTCTTGTCGTCCCCTCCGCCGGAGGCGCCGGCGTCGCCGCTGGAACATGCCGAGAGCACCAGCACACCGCCGAGCAGTGCGGACGCGGCCACCAGGCCCTTGCGCCGCTTACCGTCCGTCATCACACGCTTCTCCATCGTTGCCGATTCCCGAAACCCCGAGATACCCCGTCAAGAACTTTCAACGCTACGACCGGTTCGTCCCGTTCCACATCGCCGAGGGGTGTGGGACACACCACGTTCGCGCGCAGGCGGCGGGTGGTGCGGGGTCGGTCAGTGCGCCCCCTGAGACGACGGAACCCCGGGCGGTGGTTGCCGCCCGGGGTCGCGATTTTCCCCACGCCGCGTCAGCCGGCCGTCATTTCGTCGTCTTCTGCGTAGTCCTCGTCGCCATCTTCCTCGTCGTCGCCCCAGTCGGGCGAGTCGGGGTCGTAGTCGATTCGCTCACTGCTCCAGGACGCCTGCTGGAGCTCCACCCCGGGCACCTCGCTGACCAGGTCGAACGGGTCGACGAGATAGGCCAGGGCCTCCGCGGTGTCCTCCGTCACAGCGCTCTCGGCGTGCGTCCGCTCCTCGTCGGCCAGCTCGGAGTCGTCGGCGACCGCCTGCAGCGCGGCCCCGGTGACCGCCTCCTCGTCGTCGATCTCAAGGACCAGCTCGACGCGAAGACGGACAAAACGTGATGTCTCTGGAGTGCTCATGTCCGGAGCGTACGGCCGGTCGCTCCCGTGACTTTCCTGTGACCCGCGCCTTTCACTAACATCGCCCCACACGGCCAATTCGCCAGCGCCACAAGGGGATCGATATTCCGTGTCATCCGCTCGCCGTCCGTTGCTGACCGCCGCCGCCGCGGGAGGTCTGCTGTGCGCCCTGTGGTTCGTCCCGTCCGCGAACGCGACGCCCGACGGCCCGGCGGACAAGGGCTCCTCGGCAAGCCCGTCGCCGCAGGTCACCGCGCAGGCGAGAGCCGCGGCCACGGACACGGCGGCCGTCGCCGAGGGGACCCGGCTGGCCGACACCGGCAGCTTCGACAGCACCCCGTACGTCGTCGGCGGCAGCCTCTGCCTCACCCTCGGCGCGGGATTCGTCGCGTATTCCGTGCGCCGGGAACGCCTTGGTTTTTAAGGTCCTTTGACTTTCTTTTGACGAAAGCTCAGGAAAGCCCGGCGAGGCGCCGGTTCCCGGCCCGTCCTTGCGGGCCGGCCCGGTCGTCGAAACGGGGCCCGTCCTCCCCGGACGGGACCCCGCGCCCCTTCCCTACCGCAGCGGCCCGGTGACCGTCTCCGCCGCCGCGACCAGCCGCCCGTCGCGCACGAACGCGTCGGCCGCGGCGAGGTCCGGCGCCAGGAACCGGTCCGGACCGGGACCGGCGACCCCCGCCTCACGCACCGCGTCGATCACCGCCTGCGACGCCGGGGCCGGGACGAGGCCCTCGCGGAGCTGGATCGCACGGGTGGCGGCGTAGAGCTCGACGGCGATCACCCGGGTGAGGTTGTCGACGGCCGTGCGCAGCTTGCGCGCCGCCGACCAGCCCATCGACACGTGGTCCTCCTGCATCGCGGAGGACGGGATCGAGTCCGCCGAGGCCGGTACGGCGAGCCGCTTCAGCTCGCTGACCAGGGCGGCCTGCGTGTACTGGGCGATCATCAGGCCGGAGTCGACGCCGGCGTCGTCGGCGAGGAACGGCGGCAGCCCGTGGCTGCGGTTCTTGTCCAGCAGCCGGTCGGTGCGCCGCTCGGCGATGGAGCCGAGGTCGGCGACGGCCACGGCGAGGAAGTCCAGGACGTAGGCGACCGGGGCGCCGTGGAAGTTGCCGTTGGACTCCACGCGCCCGTCGGGCAGGACGACCGGGTTGTCCACCGCCGACGCCAGCTCCCGCTCGGCGACCAGGCGGGCGTGGGCCATGGTGTCGCGGCCGGCACCGGCGACCTGCGGGGCGCAGCGCACCGAGTAGGCGTCCTGGACGCGGGGGGCGTCGTCCTGGTGGTGGCCGGTCAGGCCGGAGCCCTTGAGCACGGCGAGCATGTTGGCGGCGCTGGCGGCCTGTCCCGGGTGCGGGCGGATGGCGTGCAGCTCGGGGGCGAGCACCTTGTCGGTGCCGAGCAGGGCCTCCAGCGTCAGGGCGGCGGTGACGTCGGCCGACTTGTAGAGGGTGTCGAGGTCGGCAAGGGCCATGACCAGCATGCCGAGCATGCCGTCGGTGCCGTTGAGGAGGGCGAGCCCCTCCTTCTCGCGCAGCTCGACGGGCCGGATCCCGTGCTCGGCGAGGAGTTCGCCGGCCGGCCGTACGGTGCCGTCCGGACCCTCGGCCTCTCCCTCGCCCATGAGCGTGAGGGCGCAGTGCGACAGCGGCGCGAGATCGCCGGAGCAGCCGAGGGAGCCGTACTCGTGCACGACCGGGGTGATCCCGGCGTTCAGGACGTCGGCCATGGTCTGCGCGACCTCGGGCCGGACGCCGGTGTGCCCGGAGCAGACGGTCTTCAGCCTGAGGAACATCAGGGCGCGGACGACCTCCCGCTCGACGCGCGGCCCCATGCCCGCGGCGTGCGAACGGACGATGTTGCGCTGCAGCTGGGCGCGCAGGTCCGGGCTGATGTGCCGGGTCGCCAGGGCGCCGAAGCCGGTGCTCACGCCGTACACGGGGTCCGGCTTCGCGGCCAGCGCGTCCACGATCTCGCGGGCCGCGGCCAGGGCCGCCACCGCTTCCTCGGAGAGTTCGACCCGGGCGCCGGCACGCGCCACGGCGAGGACGTCGGACGCGGTGACCCCGGACGTCCCCACCACCACAGTGTGCATATCCATATTCAGGAGCGTACGCAGTGAATTCATAGATGTCACCACTGGGTTCCCGGAGCACCCCTTACGTCACATGCGGCCAGGGACCGCTCACGGGGAATGCCGCCCCCGGAACCGCCGCCGCTCGCCGTCCTCCCCGCGGGACGGCTCGTCCGCCAGCCGCACGACGGGGTCGTCGGGCCCCTCGCGGCCGGCGACGACCGGCCGGTCCGCCCGCTCGGCCTTGGCGCGGTACTGGGCCGCGTCCGCGAGCCGGAACAGCCTGCGGGCGCTGCGGACGGGCCCCACGGGGTCCTCCGTGGACGCCACCCCGCAGGCCACGCCGTCCCCGAGCTCCAGCTCCGCCGCCCGGCGGCACAGCTCGTCGGCGGCCTTGACCACGTCGTCGGCGGGCGGCCCGACCGCGAGCAGGCAGAACTCGTCCCCGCCGAGCCGGGCCACGAGCGCCCCCGGCACCATCGCCCCGCACAGCGACAGCACCGAGCCGAAACGCTCCAGCAGCCGGTCGCCGACGGCGTGCCCGTGGGTGTCGTTGACCCGCTTGAGTCCGTTGAGGTCGCACACGACCAGGCTGACGACCACGTTCTCGCGGCGGTGCCGCTCCACGGCCTCGTCGAGCCGGGCGTCCACCGCGCGGCGGTTGGCCAGACCGGTGAGCGCGTCGGTGTACGCCAGCCGCCGCACCTCCTCCAGCCGCTCGGTCTGCGCGATCCCGGCGGCGACCACGGAGGCGAGGACGGTGGCGAAGTCGGCGTCGGCCCGCTCGAACACGCGCTCCCCCACCGGCCGGGCCACGTACAGCTCGCCCCAGGCGCGCCCGTGCAGCACGATGGGCGCGACCACGCAGCAGCCGCGCCCGCGGCGGCGCAGGGCGGCGACGCGCTGATGGACGTAACCGGGACGCCCGGCCGCGGGGCCCTCGGCGGTCTCCACCCAGGCACCGGGCTCACCGCCGCCGGCCCAGCGCTCGTGCAGGAACTCGGTGATCTCCGCGAACTGGTGCACGGGGTAGGACTCGTCCTTGGGGAACTCCTCCTCGCCCTCGGCCCGCTCGCCCACGTTCACCAGGACCCTGAGCCGGCCCAGCTCCCGCTCCCACACCGACAGCGCGGCGAAGCTGCCGCCCAGCGCCCGGCGGGCACCGGTGGCCGCCGCCCGCCACGCCTCGTCGGCACTGTGCGCGGCGGCCATCCCCTGCGCCAGCGCCACGACGGCCGCGAGCCGCCTGTCCTCACCCATCCCTCCAGGCTAAGGAGGTTTACGACAAAGGTGGACATTGACGGAGCGAACGGGGCCCCTCACGGCCTGCGGACAGCAGCGAGGGCCTTGCGACCGGTCAGGGCCGGACTGCCGCACCCGCGCCGGGCACGGGCAGGGAAACCGGTGTCACTCCCCCGGCCACCGCGGCGCACGCTTCTCGTTGAACGCCGCCACTCCCTCCGCCCGGTCCCCGGAGAACGCCACGGCCCGCCACGCCGCGTCCTCCACCTCCAGCCCGGCCCGCAGGTCCAGGCCGTGCCCGAGCCGCAGCGCCCGCTTGGCCGCGCGCAGCCCGACCGGCGAGTTGGCCGCGATCCGGGACGCCATGGCCAGCGCCTCCTCCCGGTCCCGGCCCTCGTCCACCAGCTGGTCGACGAGCCCCAGCTCCCGCGCCTCCTCGGCCTCCACCCGCCGCGCCGTGAAGACCAGCTCGGCGGCCCGCGCCGCCCCCACCCGGCGCGGCAGCAACTGCGTGCCGCCGCCGCCCGGGATCACCCCCACCGACACCTCGGGCAGTCCCACGACCGCCGTACGGTCGGCGACGATCACGTCACAGGACAGCGCCAGCTCGAACCCGCCTCCGAGCGCGAACCCGTGCACGGCCGCCACCGTCGGCACCGGCAGCTCCAGCACCCCGGTGTAGGCCCCGCGCGTCACCGGCCGCTGGCGCAGCAGTTCGGCGTCGCTGAAGGAGTTCCGCTCCTTCAGGTCGGCCCCGACGCAGAACGCCCGCTCATGCGTCGACGTCAGCACCACCGCCCGTACGCCCCGGTCCGCGCCCAGCGCCGCACAGGCCTCGGCGATGGACCGGGCCATGGCGGTCGAGACCGCGTTCATGGCCTTCGGCCGGTCGAGCACGAGCTCCGCGACATGCCCGTCCCCGTGCCGCCGCACCAGGACGAACTCCCCGAACCGCTCCTCGCTCATGACACCCTCCCGGTTAACGCGGGTTAACAGTCGACCGCTCTCGATCATCGCAGGCGCGCCCGCCCGGGGAAAGCCCGGACGCGACCTACCCCGGGCCACCGCCGCTTACCCGTTCGAGTGACAACCCGCCGACTCCCGCACCCTCGTCCGCGGGAGCGCATAGCGTCGCTCCGACGCGGCGCACCGGGGGCGCGCACGCGCGGGGAGGGAACATGACGACGACGGCGACGACGGAGGCCCCGGCCGAGTCCGGGCGGCCGCGGGGTCCCCGCGGCCGGCACCGCAGGCCACGCCACCACAGGCTGCTGCTCGCCGCCGGCGGCCTCGTTCTCGCGGCAGGCGCCCTGAGCCTCGCCCACCTCGCACCCGAGTCGAGGGTCGCCGGCCCCGGCACCGAGGCCGGGCCCCGCCCGGGCCCCGACACGGGCACGGCAGCGGGAACGGAAAGGCGAGCAGGAGCGGGAACGGACCGGGCGACCACCGCTCCGGCCGGCGTCGCCACCGCGCCCGGGGCTGGTCCGTCGTCCGCCTCCGTCATGGGCGCCCGGAGCACGCCCCCGGCCACGGGGCTCATACCGGTGCGGCCCACGCCCACCGCACGCCCGACGACCGGCCCCGGCCGCCCGCAGGCGTCCGACGCCCCGCGCACCCGGCCGCCCGAGCCACAGGACAACCCGGCGCCCGCGCCCACCACCCGCCCGTCCGGAACCGCAAGCTCCGCGCCCGATCCGGCGCCGGGCGCAGGCGCCCCGCCGGCCCCGCCCGCCCCGCAGCCCGAGCCGGACCCCGGCCTGTGCCTGCCGCTCATCGACCTGTGCCTGGACCTGCTGAACAGCCCCGGCTGACCGATGCCTGAGACCCCTCAGCCCGCCGGCTGACCGAGCCCCACAACTCCTCGTCCCGCAGCTGACCGGGACCTAGGACTCCCCGCCCCGCCGGTTGAGCAGCCAAGGCTCGACCACGCCGAGGCCACGCACCGGCCGCTGCCACATCGGCTGCAGCCCGAAGCGGTACGCCGGCGCCTCCTCGCCCTCCTTCTCGGCAGCCGCGGCCTCCTCGGCCGCCTCCGCCTCGGAGGCCGGGGCGTCCCCGGTGCGGATCAGCTCCTCCGCGAAGGCGGTGTCGACGAGGACGGCGTCGCGCGGGGCTATCGAGGTGAGCCGGGAGGCCAGGTTGACGGTCGTACCGAAGACATCGCCCATCCGGGTGGTCACCGTGCCGAACGCCATCCCGACGCGCAGCTCCGGCATCGTCTCGTCATTGGCCATCGTCTCGATGAGGCGCAGGGCGATCTCGGCGGCCGTGCCCGCGTCGTCGGCGGCGTAGAGCACCTCGTCGCCGAGGGTCTTGATCAGCCGTCCGCCGCGCGCGGCCACCAGGTCGGCGGCGGTGGTCTCGAACGCCTCGACCAGTTCGCCGAGCTCCTCCTCCTCCATCCGGCGGGTCAGCCGCGTGAACCCGACGAGGTCCGCGAACCCGACCGCGAGGCGCCGGTCGACCATCTCCTCGTCGTCACCGGCCTGCACCACCCGGCCGGTCGCGGCGGCGAGCTGGCGCCGCCAGACGTAGACGAGGAACTCCTGCAGCTCCGGCAGCAGCAGCTCGACCAGGGGATACGTCACCTCGGTGCGCGTCATCCCCGGTTCCGGGGGCTCCGTCAGGCCCTCCAGGAAGGAGTCGATCTGCCACTCGGCCAACCGGGCGGTGGTCTGCCCGGTGGACCGGGCCACCTGCACAGCCATGGCCTCGCTGAGCAGCCCCGCCTCCACCAGACCGGACAGGCGGCGCAGCGCGAGGACGTCGGCCTCGGTGAGCGCCTTGGCCTGGCCTATGTCCGCGAAGCCCATGGCCCGCCAGAAGCGGGTGGCCAGCTCCACGGAGACGCCCGCGCTCCGGGCCGCCTGGAAGGGGGTGTAACGGCGCTCGGCGCCGAGGATCAGCTGTTCGATGCGCAGTGCGAGCGGGTCCTCGCCGGGATCGGCGGCATGGGACTCCCCGCGCTCGGGTGGATTCGAGAGTGGGGGAGGGTCCACGCGGCCGTCCCCGTCCGCGCCGGAGCCCGTGTCGTCGACGGTCACGCCTGCTGCCCTTCCGATCTGCCGCGGTCAGGTATCGACCGGCCCCAACTTTACGTCAGGTGTGCCCCAGCTCACTCCCGCAAGCCGCAACGCCGGACCGCGCCCCACCCCGCCCGAGCTGCGGACCCGCCCTGTCTCACGCCGGCCGCAGGTGCACGATGTCGCCCGCGCCCACCGGTTCCTGCACCCCCGCCGCCGTGGCGAGCACCAGCCGCCCGTCGCCGTCCACGGCCACGGCCTCCCCGGTGATCGACCGGTCCCCCGGCAGCTCGGCACGGACCGTCCGCCCGAGGGTCGCGCATCCGGCCGCGTACGTCTCCTGCAGACCGCTCGCCGCCGGGTCACCGCCTGCCGCCCGCCACCGCCCGTACCAGTCCTCCAGCGACCGCAGCACGCCCCTCAGCAGCGGATCCCGGTCGGTGCTCACGGCTCCGGCGAGCGCCAGCGACCCGGCCTGCGGGACCGGCAGCTCGTCCGCCCGGAGCGTGACGTTGATGCCGACACCGATGACGACCCCGTCGTCACCGGCCCGCTCGGCGAGGATCCCGCCGGCCTTGCGCTCCTCGCCGCCGACGGTCACGAGCAGGTCGTTGGGCCACTTCAGGGACGTGTCGACGCCCGCCGCCCGGGACAGCCCGGTCGCCACGGCGACGCCGGTGAGCAGCGGCAGCCAGCCCCAGCGGGGCACCGGTACCTCGGCGGGCCGCAGCAGTACGGAGAAGAAGAGGCCGGAGCGGGCGGGCGCGGTCCACTGCCGGTCCAGACGGCCCCGCGCGGTCGTCTGCTCCTCGGCGACGAGGACGGCGCCCTCGTCCGCCGTCCCCTCGGCGGCCCGGGCCACCAGGTCGTTGTTGGTGGACCCGGTGCGCTGCACCACGTCCACCTCCCGCCACAGCCCGCCCTCGCGCACCAGCCCCCGGCGCAGGGCTGTGGCGTTGAGGGGAGGACGGTCCAGGTCGGACCACCGGTTGCCGCGGGCCTCAGAGTCATCTCGTGGCGTCATGCAAGCCACCCTAGGTGTGGGAAACACCGCACTGCCGACGGGTGGGCCCGCGACTACTCTACGAATGAGTAACCGTCCCCCCTTTTGAGCAGGCAGGGAGCCGCATCCCGATGTCCGAGCCGGAAGAGCAGCAGCCTGACATCCACACGACCGCGGGGAAGCTCGCGGATCTGCAGCGCCGTATCGAGGAAGCGACGCACGCCGGTTCGGAACGCGCCGTCGAGAAGCAGCACGCCAAGGGCAAGCTGACCGCCCGCGAGCGGATCGAACTGCTGCTCGACGAGGGCTCCTTCGTCGAGCTGGACGAGTTCGCCCGGCACCGCTCCACCAACTTCGGCCTGGACGCCAACCGGCCCTACGGCGACGGCGTCGTCACCGGCTACGGCACCGTCGACGGCCGCCCCGTCGCCGTCTTCTCCCAGGACTTCACCGTCTTCGGCGGTGCCCTCGGCGAGGTCTACGGCCAGAAGATCGTCAAGGTCATGGACTTCGCCCTGAAGACCGGCTGCCCCGTCATCGGCATCAACGACTCCGGCGGCGCCCGCATCCAGGAAGGCGTCGCCTCGCTGGGCGCCTACGGCGAGATCTTCCGCCGCAACACCCACGCCTCCGGCGTCATCCCCCAGATCAGCCTGGTCGTCGGCCCCTGCGCGGGCGGCGCGGTCTACTCCCCCGCCATCACCGACTTCACCATCATGGTCGACCAGACGTCCCACATGTTCATCACCGGACCGGACGTCATCAAGACCGTCACCGGCGAGGACGTCGGCTTCGAGGAGCTGGGCGGCGCCCGCACCCACAACTCCACGTCGGGCGTCGCCCACCACATGGCCGGCGACGAGAAGGACGCGATCGAGTACGTCAAGCAGCTGCTGTCGTACCTGCCGTCGAACAACCTCTCCGAGCCCCCGGCGTTCCCGGAGGAGGCGGACCTGACGGTCACCGACGAGGACCGCGAGCTGGACACGCTCGTCCCGGACTCGGCGAACCAGCCCTACGACATGCACACGGTGATCGAGCACGTCCTCGACGACGCCGAGTTCTTCGAGACCCAGCCGCTGTTCGCCCCCAACATCCTCACCGGCTTCGGCCGCGTCGAGGGCCGCCCGGTCGGCATCGTCGCCAACCAGCCGATGCAGTTCGCCGGCTGCCTGGACATCACCGCCAGCGAGAAGGCCGCCCGCTTCGTGCGCACCTGCGACGCCTTCAACGTCCCCGTGCTCACCTTCGTCGACGTCCCCGGCTTCCTGCCCGGCGTCGACCAGGAACACGACGGCATCATCCGCCGCGGCGCCAAACTCATCTACGCCTACGCCGAGGCCACCGTCCCCCTGATCACCGTCATCACCCGCAAGGCCTTCGGCGGCGCCTACGACGTCATGGGCTCCAAGCACCTCGGCGCGGACCTCAACCTCGCCTGGCCCACCGCCCAGATCGCCGTCATGGGCGCCCAGGGCGCGGTCAACATCCTGCACCGCCGCACGATCGCCGACGCGGACGACCCCGACGCCACCCGCGCCCGCCTGATGCAGGAGTACGAGGACACCCTCCTCAACCCCTACACCGCGGCCGAACGCGGCTACGTCGACACGGTGATCATGCCCTCGGACACCCGCCGCCACATCGTCCGCGGCCTGCGCCAGCTGCGCACCAAACGGGAGAGCCTGCCCCCCAAGAAGCACGGCAACATCCCCCTCTAGCCCGGCAAGGAGCCACCGTGATCAAGGTCGTACGGGGCAACCCCACCCCCGAGGAGCTCGCCGCCGCCCTGGCGGTGGTCCGAGCCCGCGCCGCGGCGGCACAGGCGATGCCGCCCGGCGCGCCCGGCATCCGCGACTCCTGGTCCGACCCCGCCCGCATCGCCGCCCGGAACCTGCCCCGGCCCGGCCCGGCGTCGTGGGCCCGCACCTACTGGCCGGGGGCCTGATCCTCCCTTCCCCCCGCCACCAGGGCGGGGGGAAGTTGAGTACGCGTACTCAGGCGTCGGCACCGCCCGGCGCCGGACCATGGGCGGCATGCTGTGGTCCGACCCCGAGAACGAGCCGCCCGAGGACCTGCGCCAGGCGCAGGTCATGATGCGGCGGCTGAGCGTTTTCCTGGCGCTGGCCATGGTGCTCGCGATGATCGTGACCGGACTGGGGTGAGACGGCGGCTCGGGTCGGGCCGTTCGGGTGTGCGCCGATACCCTGGCCGCATGACAGATCAGCCGCGCCGACGACTCGTCCTCGCCTCCCAGTCCCCCGCCCGGCTGGGGCTGCTGCGCCAGGCCGGACTCGACCCCGAGGTACTCGTGAGCGGCGTCGACGAGGACGCCGTCACCGCGCCCACCCCCGCCGAGCTGGCCCTCGCGCTCGCCGAGGCCAAGGCCTCCGTCGTGGCCGCGAAGCCCGAGGTCCACGGCGCGCTGGTGATCGGCTGCGACTCGGTGCTCGACCTGGACGGCCAGGCGCTGGGCAAGCCCGCCGACCCCGAGGAGGCCGCCGCCCGCTGGAAGGCCATGCGTGGCCGGGCCGGCACGCTCCAGACCGGCCACTGCGTCTACGACACCGTCTCCGGCCGCTACGCCTCTGCCACCGCGTCCACGGTCGTCCACTTCGGTCACCCGACCGACGAGGAGATCGCCGCCTACATCGCCTCCGGGGAGCCGCTGTACGTCGCCGGGGCGTTCACCCTGGACGGCCGCTCGGCGCCGTTCATCGACGGCATCGAGGGCGACCACGGCAACGTGATCGGCATCAGCCTGCCCCTGCTGCGGCGCCTGCTCGGCGAACTGGGCGTGGGCATCACGGAACTGTGGGCGCCGCAGGAGGACTGACCGGGGAGCCGTCGCCGCCCGGTGCGTCCCCGGGACGCTCGGGCGCCGGCCCCTCCTGGGCGTCGTAGGTCATCAGCAGCAGCACGATGAGCCCGAGGACGACGACCATGAACAGGAAGGCGCCGGGGCCCACCAGGCCCCAGGTGAAGGCGCCGAGCAGTCCGTGCACCACGGCGGCGCTGATCAGCAGCACCCGGCCGAACCCGGCGGGCCGGCGGTCGCGCAGGGCCACGAGCAGGGCGACCAGCCCGCACAGCGCGAAGTAGAGGCCGAAGACGACGCCGCCGAT
Source organism: Streptomyces griseicoloratus (assembly GCF_014534645.1). Classification (GTDB taxonomy): domain Bacteria; phylum Actinomycetota; class Actinomycetes; order Streptomycetales; family Streptomycetaceae; genus Streptomyces; species Streptomyces griseicoloratus. The sequence goes on along the minus strand of NZ_JACVQF010000194.1, from coordinate 2,304 downwards.
CTTCGAGGACACGGACATCATGTCCGGGTCGAGACCGGCCAGGGACATGTCCTGCCGGTCGACGACGATCCCCAGGAACCAGTTCAGGGCCGCGACGCCGAGCGCCTCCACGAAGAGCACGACCGCCACGATCCACGCCACCGGTCTGCGCACCACCGGTCCCCACCCACTTTCGACCGCCGTCGGACAGGACAGCTGTTACCTCAAGTACGTTCGAGACATCGCGAACGCTACTAACGGGTAAACCTCGGGACAAGAGTTGTGCCGCGGGCAAAGAATCATTGGGCCATTCGTAGGGACTCCACAAAGAAACCGAGTGGGGCGCGGCACGCTCTCACAGAGACCTTGACCACATCGGAAGGCTAGGGTTTCCGGGAGGAGCCCTGCGTAGCGCGGTGCCACAAGGGCTTTCGCGGGTCGAGCGAGCCTCGAATCACGCTCCGTGTGGGCAAGCTCACCATTGGGGACGGGTCGAAGTGCCGTGTCGGCAGTCCCTAAACTCGGCTTGTTTCAAGGAGGGAGCCTCAATCGTGCGCAAGGTGCTCATCGCCAACCGTGGCGAAATCGCTGTCCGCGTGGCCCGGGCCTGCCGGGACGCCGGGATCGCGAGCGTGGCCGTCTACGCGGACCCGGACCGGGACGCTCTGCATGTCCGCGCCGCGGATGAGGCGTTCGCCCTGGGCGGTGACACCCCGGCCACCAGTTACCTGGACATCGACAAGGTGCTGCAGGCCGCCAAGGACTCCGGCGCGGACGCGATCCACCCGGGCTACGGCTTCCTCTCCGAGAACGCCGAGTTCGCCCAGGCCGTCCTCGACGCCGGCCTGATCTGGATCGGCCCCCCGCCGCAGGCCATCCGCGACCTCGGCGACAAGGTCGCCGCCCGCCACATCGCCCAGCGCGCCGGCGCCCCCCTGGTCGCCGGCACCCCCGACCCGGTCTCCGGCGCCGACGAGGTCGTGGCCTTCGCCAAGGAACACGGCCTGCCCATCGCCATCAAGGCCGCCTTCGGCGGCGGCGGACGCGGCCTCAAGGTCGCCCGCACCCTCGAAGAGGTCCCGGAGCTGTACGACTCCGCCGTCCGCGAGGCGGTCGCCGCCTTCGGCCGCGGCGAGTGCTTCGTCGAGCGCTACCTCGACAAGCCCCGCCACGTGGAGACCCAGTGCCTGGCCGACACCCACGGCAACGTCGTCGTCGTCTCCACCCGTGACTGCTCCCTCCAGCGCCGCCACCAGAAACTGGTCGAGGAGGCCCCCGCGCCGTTCCTGTCCGAGGCGCAGGTCGACGAGCTCTACGCCGCCTCCAAGGCGATCCTGAAGGAGGCCGGCTACGTCGGCGCCGGCACCGTCGAGTTCCTCGTCGGCAACGACGGCACCATCTCCTTCCTGGAGGTCAACACCCGCCTCCAGGTCGAACACCCGGTCACCGAGGAAGTCTCCGGCATCGACCTGGTCCGCGAGATGTTCCGCATCGCCGACGGCGAAGAACTCGGCTACGACGACCCGCCGCTGCGCGGCCACTCCTTCGAGTTCCGCATCAACGGCGAAGACCCCGGCCGTAACTTCCTGCCCGCCCCCGGCACGGTCACCCGTTTCGACCCGCCCGCCGGCCCCGGCGTCCGCCTCGACGCCGGCGTCGAGTCCGGCAGCGTCATCGGCCCCGCCTGGGACTCCCTGCTGGCCAAGCTCATCGTCACCGGCCGCACCCGCGCCGAGGCCCTGCAGCGCGCCGCCCGCGCCCTGGACGAGTTCCAGGTCGAGGGCATGGCCACCGCCATCCCCTTCCACCGCACCGTCGTCCGCGACCCGGCCTTCGCCCCCGAGCTGACCGGTTCCACGGAGCCGTTCACGGTCCACACCCGCTGGATCGAGACCGAGTTCGTCAACGACATCAAGCCGTTCGCCTCCCCCGCCGACACCGAGACGGACGAGGAAGCCGGCCGGGAGACCGTCGTCGTCGAGGTCGGCGGCAAGCGCCTGGAGGTCTCCCTGCCCTCGTCGCTGGGCATGTCCCTGGCCCGCACCGGCCTCGCCGCCGGCGCCAAGCCCAAGCGCCGCGCCGCCCGCAAGTCCGGCCCCGCCGCCTCCGGCGACACCCTCGCCTCGCCCATGCAGGGCACCATCGTCAAGATCGCCGTCGAGGAGGGCCAAGAGGTCCAGGAAGGCGACCTCATCGTCGTCCTGGAGGCCATGAAGATGGAACAGCCCCTCAACGCCCACAAGTCCGGCACCGTCAAGGGCCTCACCGCCGAGGTCGGCGCCTCCATCACCTCCGGCGCCGCCATCTGCGAGATCAAGGACTGAG
>NZ_JACVQF010000193.1 GCF_014534645.1 Streptomyces griseicoloratus | reverse complement strand
GCCGGGCGCCGACCTGTCCCGCACGGTCGGCTGGTTCACCAGCCTCTACCCGGTCGCCGTCGACCCCGGCGCACACGACACCGACCCCGGCACCGCCCTCAAGACGGTCAAGGAGCAGCTGCGCGCCGTCCCCGACAAGGGCATCGGCTACGGCCTGCTGCGCCACCTCAACCCCGGCACCGCCCCCGAACTCGCCGGCCGCCCCGAACCGCAGATCGGCTTCAACTACCTCGGCCGGTTCGAAGCCGCCGGCACGGCCGCCGAACGCGCCGAGGACTGGGCCGCACCGCCGGAGGCCACCGAGACCCTCGGCAGCGGCGGGCACGAGCAACGGCCCCTCACCCACGCCCTGGGACTGAGCGCGGTCGCCCAGGACCGCCCCGACGGGGTGCACCTCGTCGCCATCTGGTCCTGGCCCGGCGCCCTGTTCACCGAACAGGAGATCGGCGACCTGGCGGACCTGTGGTTCCGGGAACTGACAGCGCTCGCGCAGTGCGCCGAGCGCCCCGAGGCCGGCGGCCTCACCCCGTCCGACGTGGACCTGCTGCAGCTGTCGCAGGACGAGATCGATGAATTCGAGAGTGATCTGAGCTGATGGAAGGAAACAGCACGGTGACGAAGCCTGGATTCGTCGACATCTGGCCGCTGTCCCCGCTCCAGAAGGGCATGCTCTTCCACGCCCTCTACGAGGACGGGGACCGGGACGGGACGCGGGGCGAGGACGTCTACGTCATCCAGATGGCGCTCGACCTGCGCCGCGACCTGGACACCGCCGCCCTGCGGGCCGCCGTGACGGCCGTCCTCGGCCGGCACGACAACCTGCGCGCCTCGTTCCGCAACCGCAAGAGCGGCGAGCCGGTACAGGTCGTCCTGCGCGACGCGGACCCCGACTGGTCCGAGACCGACCTGAGCGGACTGCCCGGTCACGAGCGGGAGGAGGCGCTGCAACGCCTGCTGGACGCCGACCGCACCCGCCGCTTCGACCTCAGCCGCCCCCCGCTGCGGTTCTCGCTGGTCAAGCTGGCGGAGAAGGAGTACCGGTTCGTCCTCACCGCCCACCACATCCTGCTGGACGGCTGGTCCATGCCGCTGGTGCTCGGCGAGCTGATGACGCTGTACACGGCCGGCGGGGACACCTCGGCCCTGCCGCCGGTCGTGCCGTACAAGGACTACCTGGGCTGGCTCGCCCGGCAGGACCGGGGCGCCGCCGAACTCGCCTGGAAGCAGGCGCTCGACGGGGCCGAGCCCACGCTCGTGGCCGGCGCCGGCGCGGGCAGCGCCCTGCCGGTGACCCTGATCAAGGACGTCGGCCCCGCCCTGACCACGGCGCTGACGGAGCGGGCCCGCTCGCTCGGACTGACCCTCAACAGCGTGTTCCAGACCGCCTGGGGCATGGTCCTGGGCGGGCTGACCGGCCGCGACGACGTCGTCTTCGGCGAGACCGTCTCCGGTCGCCCGCCGGAGCTTCCCGGCGTGGAGAAGATGATCGGCCTGTTCATCAACACGCTGCCCGTGCGGCTGCGCCTGGACCCCGCCCTCACCCTCGGCGAGCAGGTGCGGGCGCTGCAGGACGGTCAGGCGGACCTGCTCGCCCACAAGCACCTGGGGCTCTCCGAGATCCAGCAACTGCTCGGCGCAGGGCCGCTCTTCGACGCCATCACGATCTTCGCCAACTACCCGGTCGACACCGACTCGCTCCAGGACTCCGCCGAGGGCATCGGTGCCGTCGCCGCCACGACCCGGGACGCCACGCACTACGCCCTCAACCTGGAGGGCACCGTCCGCGGCGACCGCATGACCGTGCGCCTGGACCACCGCCCCGACCTGTTCACCGAGGGCGCCGGGCAGGAGATCCTGGACCGGCTGATCGCCGTACTGACCGCCTTCGCCACCGACCCACACCGGCCGGTGGGCACCGTCGGCACGTTCACCGCCGCCGACCGCGCACGGCTGCTCCGCGCGGGACGGACCGAGCCCGCCGCCCCCGGACCCGCCGCCCCGGAGCAGGGCGCGCAGGCGGCAGGGGCGGGCGGCGCCGACGCGGAACGCGAAGCGCTGCTGTGCCGGCTGTTCGCCGAGGTGCTGGGCGTCGAGTCGGTCTCCGTGCACGACAGCTTCTTCGAGCGCGGCGGAGACTCCATCAGCTCCATCCAGCTGGCCCACCGCGCCCGCAAGGAGGGCATCGCCCTCAGCCTGCGGGAGATCTTCGAGCACCGCACGGTCGCCCGCCTCGCCGCGCTGGCCGGGACCGCCGGCGCGGCCGAGGCCACGCCGGAGAACGGCCCGGACGACGGCATCGGCCCGGTGCCGCTCACCCCGATCATGCACTGGCAGGAGAGCCACGGCGGCCCGGTCGACGCGTTCAACCAGACCATGACCGTGCCCGTGCCGGCCGGTCTCGACGAGGCGCACGTACGGGCCGCCGTGCAGGCGCTGCTCGACCACCACGACGCGCTGCGCCTCAGGCTCGGCCGGACCCCGGACGGCCACTGGAGCCTGGAGGTCGCCGAGCGGGGCGCGGTCCGCGCCGAGACCTGCGTCCACCGGCACGTCCCCGCCGGCGAGGACGACGAGGCCGCGCAGGTCCGGGCCGCCACGGCGCGGCTGGCACCGGCCGAGGGCCGCATGGTGCAGGCCGTCTGGTTGGACGCCGGTCCCGCCGCCGAGGGCCGGCTCGCCCTCGTGGTGCACCATCTCGCCGTCGACGGCGTGTCCTGGCGCATCCTGCTGCCGGACCTTGAGGCGGCACTCGACGCCGCACGCACCGGCACCGCCGTCCGCCTCGAACCGGTGGGCACCTCCTTCCGGCGCTGGGCGCGGGAGCTGCGGCAGGAGGCGCTGAGCGAGCGTCGTACCGCCGAGCTCGACCTGTGGCGCGCCGTGCTGGACACCGACGACCCGCTGCTCGCCGACCGGCGCACCGACCCCGCCCGCGACACCCTGGGCGTGGCCCGCCGGCTCACGGCGGTCCTGCCCGCCGCCGCCACCGAGGCGCTGCTCGGCCCGGTGCCCGCCCGGTTCCACGCCGGTCCCGAGGAGGCCATGCTCACCGCGCTGGCGCTGGCGGTCGCCCGCTGGCGGCGGGAGCGGGGCCGCGGCGACGGCAGCGCCGTCCTCGTCGGTCTGGAGGGACACGGCCGTGAGGAGATCGTGCCGGGCGCCGACCTGTCCCGCACGGTCGGCTGGTTCACCAGCCTCTACCCGGTCGCCGTCGATCCCGGCGCACACGACACCGATGAACTGTTCAGCGGCGGACCCGCCCTCGGCGCCGCGTTCAAGACGGTCAAGGAGCAGCTGCGGGCCATCCCCGACAAGGGCATCGGCTACGGCCTGCTGCGCCACCTGAACCCCGGCACCGCCCCCGAGCTGGCCGGCCGCCCCGAGCCGCAGATCGGCTTCAACTACCTCGGCCGCATGGGCACCGCCGACCCCGCCGAACAGGCCGCCGCCGACACCGTGCGGGTGCGCGACCTCACCGGCGCCGGCGACGCCGGAATGCCGCTCGGCTACACCCTGGAGCTCAACGCCGCCACCGTCGACCACCCCGAGGGCCCCCGGCTGACCGCCTCCTGGACCTGGTCCGGCGAGCTGCTGAGCGAGGACGAGGTCCGGGAGGTCGCCCGGCTGTGGTTCGCGGCGCTGGAGGCCCTCGGCGCACACGCCGTCCGGCCCGGTGCGGGCGGCCTCACCCCCTCCGACCTGCCCCTGGTCACCGTCACCCAGGACGAGATCGACCGGCTGTCCGCCGCACCCGGCGGCCTCGCCGACGTCCTGCCGCTGTCGCCGCTCCAGCGCGGCCTGCACTTCCACGGCCTCTACGACGACACGGTCTCCGACGTCTACACCATCCAGTCGGCGCTCGCCCTGGACGGACCGGTGGACACCGGCGTGCTGCGCCGCTCGGCCGAGGTCCTGCTGCGCCGCCACGACAACCTCCGGGCCTGCTTCGTCACCGGCGCCTCCGGCGAACCCCTCCAGGTCGTCCCGGCCGAGGCCGAACTGCCCTGGGCGGAGGCCGACCTGAGCCACCTGTCCGGCGCCGCCCAGGACGAGGAGCTGGCCCGGTTGCTCTCCGCCGACCGCGGACGGCGCTTCGACCTCGGCAGCCCGCCCCTGCTGCGCTGCACCCTGGTCCGGCTCGGCGAACAGCGGCACAGGTTCGTCCTGACCGTCCACCACATCGCGCTGGACGGCTGGTCCCTGCCGCTGCTGGTGGGCGAGCTGTTCGAGCTGTACGGACGCGGTGGGGACCCCGCCGGGCTGCCCCGGCCGGTGCCGTACAAGGACTACCTCGCCTGGCTCGCCGCCCAGGACCGCACGGCCTCCGAGGAGGCCTGGCGCTCCGCCCTGGCCGGCCTCGACGAGCCGACCCTGCTCGCGGCCGAGGCCCAGGACCGCGACCCCGTCGCCCCCGAGCGGCTGCAGACGGAGCTGCCCGAGTCCTTCGCGGCGGACCTCGTGGCCCGCGCCCGCGAGCACGGGCTGACGGTCAACACCCTGGTGCAGGGCGCGTGGGGCATGGTGCTCGGCGCGCTCACCGGCCGCGAGGACGTCGTGTTCGGCGCCACCGTCTCCGGCCGCCCGCCGGAGCTGCCCGGCGTGGAGAAGATGATCGGCCTGTTCATCAACACGCTGCCGGTGCGGATCGCCGCACGGCGCGACGACACGCTGCTCACCCTGCTGCGGCGGGTCCAGACCCAGCAGGCCGGCCTGCTCGCCCACCAGCACCTGGGCCTGGCCGAGGTGCAGCGGCTCGCCGGCCTCGGCGAACTCTTCGACACCGTGCTCGTCTTCGAGAACTACCCCGTCGACTTCGAGACCCTGGAGTCCTCCGCGCAGGAGCTCGGCGTGGTCGACGCCCAGGTGCACGACGCCATGCACTACCCGCTGGCGCTGGGCGTCGCCCTGCGCGGCACCCGGATGAGCATGACGTGGCAGTACCGGCCCGACCTGTTCGCCCACGCCGACGTCGAGGCCGTCGCGGACCGGGTGCTGCGGCTGCTCCGGGCCTTCGTCGCCGACCCCGCCCGCCCGCTCGCCGGCCTGGAGTTGGTCTCCCCGGCCGAACGCGCCGTCATGACCGCCCCGGGAACGCCGGCGGGCGCCCCGGCGCGACCCGCCACGTTCCCCGAGCTGTTCGCCGCCCGGGTCGCCGCCGCCCCCGGCGCCCTCGCCGTGGACGCCCCCGGGCTCCGGCTCGGTTACGCGGAACTGGACGAGCGCGCCAACCGCCTCGCGCGGCTGCTCGTGGCGCAGGGCGCCGGCCCGGAGCAGACCGTGGCGCTGGTCCTCGGCCGTTCCGTGGAGTCCGTGGTCGCCCAGCTCGCCGTGCTCAAGTCCGGCGCCGCCTACCTGCCCGTGGACCCCGAGTACCCGGCCGACCGCATCGCGTTCATGTTCCGCGACGCCAGGCCCGGCGCGGTCCTGACCACCGCGGCCCACCGTGCCGCCGTGCCCGAAGGGGCCGTCGCGCACATCACCGTCCTCGACGACGCGGACGTCGCCGCACGGCTGGACCGCCTGCCCGGCACCGCCGTCACCGACGCCGACCGGGTGGCCCCGCTGCGCGTGGACCACCCGGCGTACGTCATCTACACGTCCGGCTCCACCGGCGTGCCCAAGGGCGTGGTCGTCACCCACCGCGGGCTCGCCGACTTCGCCGCCGCCGAGCACGAGCGGTTCGACGTCACCCCGGACAGCCGGGTCCTGCAGTACGCCTCGCCGAGCTTCGACGCCTCGGTGATGGAGCTGTGCATGACCCTGCTCGCCGGTGCCGCCCTCGTGGTGCCCGAGCCGGGCCCGCTCGCCGGCGACCCGCTGGCCGGCATCCTGGCCGGCCGCGGGGTGACCCACCTGCAGATCCAGCCGGCCGTCCTCGCCACCCTCTCGCCGGAGGCCGTGCCCGGACTGCGCAGCCTGGCCGTCGGCGGCGACACCGTGCCCACCGACCTCGTGGACCGGTGGAGCCGCGGCCGGCGCTTCGTCGTGGCCTACGGCCCCACCGAGGCGACCGTGGCCACCACCCTGTCCGAGCCGCTCGCCCCCGGCAACGGCACTCCGCCCATCGGCCGGCCGGTGCCCGGCAGCCGCGCCTACGTGCTGGACGCCGCGCTGCGGCTGGTCCCGCCGGGCACCGCCGGTGAGCTGTACCTGTCCGGAGGCGCGCTGGCCCGCGGCTATCTGCGCCGGGCCGCGCTCACCGCCGAGCGGTTCGTCGCCGACCCGTTCGGCCCGCCCGGCGCGCGCATGTACCGGACCGGGGACATGGTGCGCCGCCGTGCCGACGGCACGCTCGACTTCGTCGGCCGCGACGACCAGCAGGTCAAGATCCGCGGCGTCCGCATCGAACTCGGCGAGATCGAGACGGTGCTGGCCCGCCACCCCGACGTCGAGCGAGCCGTGGTCGTCGTCCACGAGACGCAGCCCGCGGTCAAGCGCCTGGTCGCCTACGTCGTCGGCGCGGACGGCCGGACGCCCGACCCGGAGGCGCTGACCGCGCACGTCGCCGCCGCGCTCCCGGCACACATGGTGCCCGCCCTGTGCATCCCGCTCGACGCGCTGCCGCTGACCGTCAACGGCAAGCTCGACCGCAAGGCCCTGCCCGAGCCGGAGGCCGCCCCCGCCGCACTCACCCGCGAGCCGCTCAACGACACCGAGGCGACGCTGTGCACGCTGTTCGCGGAGGTCCTCGGCGTCGAACGGATCGACGTGGCGGAGAGCTTCTTCGCCGCCGGCGGCGACAGCATCAGCTCCATCCAGCTGGTCAGCCGCGCCCGCCGCGCCGGACTCGCCTTCAGCCCGCGCGACGTGTTCGTCCACCGGACCCCGCAGGCCCTCGCCGAACTGCTGCTGGGCCGCGAGGAGGAGCCCGCGGCGGATGCCGCCGAGCCCTCCGACGGGGTCGGTGACGTGCCGCTGACCCCGATCATCCACTGGATCCGGGAACGCGGCGGCTCCATCGACCGCTTCAACCAGACCATGTCGCTGCCCCTCCCGCCGGGCACGGACGCCGCCGCCCTCACCGCCGCCCTGCAGGCCGTGCTCGACCACCACGACGCGCTGCGCATGAGCCTGTCCCGGCTCGGCGCCGACTTCGGCTGGTCCCTGGAGATCGCCCCGCCCGGCACCGTACGCGCCGAGGACTGCGTCCACCGGGTCGACGCCGCGGCCCTGCTCGCCGCCGGACTCGACGAGGCCGAACTCGACGCCCGCGCCGTCGCGGAGACCACCGCGGCCCAGTCGCGGCTCGACCCCGAGGCCGGCGCGATGGTGCGCTGCGTCTGGTTCGACGCGGGCACCGACGCCCCCGGCACCCTCACCCTCGTGATCCACCACCTCGCCGTCGACGGCGTGTCCTGGCGCATCCTGCTGCCCGACCTGGAGGCCGCCCTTCAGGCCGTGACGGCCGGCCGCAGCGTCACCCTGGAGCCCGTCGGGACCTCCTTCCGCGGCTGGGCCCGGCGCCTGACGGAACTGGCCGCGCAGCCGGAGCGGATGAGCGAACTGGCGCTGTGGCGGGACGTCCTGGACGGCCCCGACCCGATGCTGACACCCCGCCCGCTGGACCCGGCGCGGGACACCTTCGGCACCGCCGCACAGCTGACCCTGCGCCTGCCCGCCGAGTACACCCGGCCGCTCCTCGGCCCCGTCCCGGCGCGGTTCCACGCCGGCATCAACGACGTGCTGCTGACGGCGCTCGCCGTCGCCGTCGCCGACTGGCGCCGGCGCACCGGGCGGGGCACCGGCACCGACGTCCTGATCGACCTGGAGGGCCACGGCCGCGAGGAGATCACCGACGGCGTGGACCTGTCCCGCACCGTCGGCTGGTTCACCAGCCTGCATCCGCTGCGCCTCGATCCGGGCCCGCTCCCCGACGAGGAGCTGTGGTCGGGCGGACCGGCGGCGGGCACGGCCCTGAAGCGGATCAAGGAGCAGCTGCGCGCCCTGCCCGACAACGGCATGGGCTACGGCCTGCTGCGTCACCTCAACCCGCAGACCACCCAGGTCCTCGCCCGCTACCCGCAGCCCCAGATCGGGTTCAACTACCTCGGCCGCCTCGGCACCGCCGAGGAACCCGGCACCACCGAGCCCGAGGTCAACCGCGACCTGTCCGGCGTCGCCGAGGCCGCCATGGCCCTGCCGCACGCCCTCGACGTCACCGCCACCGCCGTCACCCACCCCGACGGCCCCCGCCTGACCGCCACCTGGATCTGGGCCGGGGAGCTGTTCTCCGACGACGACGTGCGCGACCTCGCCGAGAGCTGGTTCCGGGCGCTGCGCGCCCTGGTCGACCACGCCGGGTCGGCCACCGGCACCGGCGGCCTGAGCCCCTCCGACCTGAGCCTGGTCACCGTCGACCAGGACGAGATCGACCGCCTGGAAGCGGCCACCGACGGCCTGGCCGACGTCCTGCCGCTCTCCCCGCTCCAGGAGGGCCTGCTCTTCCACGGGCTCTACGACGAGCGCGGCGCCGACATCTACACCACGCTGTTCGCCTTCGACCTGCGCGGCCCCCTGGAGCCCGCCCGCCTGCGGGACGCCGCCGGCGCGCTGCTGCGCCGGCACGACAACCTGCGCGCGGCCTTCCGCCCCGGCGCCACCGGTCAGTCCCTCCAGGTCATCCCGCGCGACGTCGAGGTGCCCTGGCGGGAGGTGGACCTCAGCGCCCTCGACCCCGGCACGCGCGAGCGGGAACTCGAACGGATCACCGCCGAGGCGCCCGCCGAGCGGTTCGACCCGCGCACCCCGCCGCTGCTGCGCTTCACCCTGGTCCGCACCGGCCCCGAGACCCACCGGCTGCTGCTGGCCAGCCACCACATCCTGTTCGACGGCTGGTCGGGCCCCGTCCTGATCGGTGACCTCTTCGAGCTCTACCGCAACGGCGGGGACGTCACGGCCCTGCCGCCCGTGACCCCGTACAAGGAGTACCTCGCCTGGCTCGCCGGACAGGACCGGGCCGCCGCCGAGGAGGCCTGGCGCGACGCCCTGGCCGGCGTGGACGAGCCCACCCTGGTCGCGCCCGCCGACCCGGCCCGCGAACCGATGCGCCCCCGCGTCCGCGAACTGACCCTGTCGCAGCGGGCCACCACCGCGCTCACCGCCGCGGCCCGCCGCCACGGCGTCACCAAGAACACCGTCGTCCAGGCCGCCTGGGGCCTGCTGCTGGCCGGGCTCACCGGCCGCGACGACGTCCTGTTCGGCGAGACCGTCAACGGCCGCCCCGCCGAACTGCCCGGCGTCGAGACCATGGTGGGCCTGTTCATCAACACCCTGCCGGTACGGGTGCGCATCGAGCGCGGCGACTCGCTGCTCGACGTGGTCACCCGGCTGCAGGAGCAGCAGTACGGGCTGCTGCCGCACAAGTACCTCGGCCTGACCGACATCCAGCGCATCACCGGCACCCAGGCACTGTTCGACACCTCCACCGAGTTCAGCAACTACCCCGTCGACAAGGAGAACCTGGAGGAGACCGCGGAGGGCCTCGGCATCGTCGACGCCCGCATCCAGGACGGCACGCACTATCCGCTCGCGCTCGGCACCGCGGACAACGGCACGGCCCTGACCCTGCGGATCGACTACCGGCCCGACCTGTTCGACGACGACACCGCCCGCGCCCTCGGCGAGCGGCTGCGCGGCCTGCTGGAGACGTTCGCCGACGACCCCGGCCGGCGCGTCGACTCCCTGGAGACCCTGACCGCGGCCGAGCGCCACACCCTGCTCGTGGAGTGGAACGACACCGCGGCCGACGTGCCCGGGCAGTCCGTGCCCGAACTGCTGCGGGCCCGCGCGGAGCGCACTCCCGACGCCCCGGCCGTCGTCTTCGGCGACGTGACGCTCACCCACCGGGAGCTGGACGAACGCTCCGACCGGCTCGCCGGCCGGCTGGCCGGCCTCGGTGTCGGCCCCGAGACCCCGGTCGCCGTGCTGATGGAGCGCTCCGCCGACCTGCCCGTGGCCCTGCTCGCCGTCCTCAAGGCCGGCGGCGCCTACGTGCCGCTGCGCGAGCGCGACCCGCTCGCCCGGCAGCAGCAGGTCGTCACCGCCACCGGCGCACCCGTGGTGGTCACCGACGCCGCCCTCGCGGACCGGGCGGCCCGGCTCGGCATCCCCGTGGCCGGCGCGCACGAGGACGCACCGGGCGCCGCCCCGCGGCGCACCGTCCTGCCGGAGCAGCTGGCGTACGTGATGTACACCTCCGGCTCGACCGGCGTGCCCAAGGGCGTGGAGATCACCCATCGGGACATCGTCGAGCTGGCCGCGGACCGGCGCTGGCAGGGCGGCGCGCACCAGCGGGTGCTGCTGCACTCCCCGACGGCGTTCGACGCGTCCACCTACGAGCTGTGGGTGCCGCTGCTGAACGGCGGCACGGTCGTCGTCGCCCCGCCCGCGGACCTGGACGTGGCCGGCCTCGGCCGGCTCCTCACCGCCCACGACGTCACCGCCCTGTGGCTCACCGCCGGGCTGTTCCGCCTGGTCGCCGAGGAGGCACCGCACAGCCTGGCGGGCGTGCGCGAGGTGTGGACCGGCGGCGACGCCGTACCGGCCGCCGCCGTGCGCAGGGTGCGCGAGGCCTGCCCGGACACCGTCGTCGTGGACGGCTACGGCCCCACCGAGTCCACCACGTTCGCGCTGTCCCACGCGCTGGCCACCGACGCCCCGGTGCCCGCCCGGATACCCATCGGACGGCCGCTGGACAACATGCGCGTGTACGTCCTGGACGGCGCGCTGCGCCCGGTCCCCGTCGGCGTCGTCGGCGAGCTGTACATCGGCGGTGCGGGGCTCGCCCGCGGCTACACGGGCCGGCCGGGCACGACCGCCGAGCGGTTCGTGGCCGACCCGTTCGGTCCGGCCGGCTCCCGGCTGTACCGCACCGGAGACCTGGCCCGCTGGACGGGCGAGGGCGTCGTGGAGTTCGCGGGCCGCGTCGACGAGCAGGTCAAGCTGCGCGGCTTCCGCATCGAACCCGGCGAGATCGAGGACCGCCTCGGCCGCCACCCGGCCGTCGCCCAGGCCGCCGTCGTCGTCCGCGAGGACCGGCCCGGTGACAAGCGCCTGGCCGGGTACGTCGTCGCGGCGGCCCCCGTCGAGCCAGGGGAACTGAAGGAGTACCTCGCCGCGGAACTCCCGGACTACATGGTGCCGTCGTCGCTGCAGCTCCTGGACGCGCTGCCGCTGACCGCCAACGGCAAGGTGGACCGCAGGGCCCTGCCCGCACCGGAGCTCGGCGGCTCCGCGGAGCGCCGCGCCCCGCGCGACGCACGGGAGGAGACGCTGTGCGCCCTGTTCGCCGACGTCCTCGGGGTGCCCGAGGTCGGCATCGACGACGGCTTCTTCGACCTGGGCGGACACTCGCTGCTGGCCACCCGGCTGGTCAACCGGATCCGCGGAGCGCTGGGCGCCGAGGTGCCGGTACGGGCCGTGTTCGAGGCGCCGACCGTCGCCGCGCTCGCCACCCGGCTCGGTGAGGCCGAGACCGCCCGGCTGCGGCTCGCCCCGGCCGAACGGCCGGCCCGTGTGCCGCTCTCCCACCAGCAGCGCCGGCTGTGGTTCATCGACTCGGTGGAGGACACGGCCGGTTCCTACAACATCCAGCTGGCCGTCCGGCTGCTCGGCGACCTGGACGTGCCCGCCCTCCAGGCGGCCCTGAGCGACGTGGTGGAGCGTCACGAGACGCTGCGCACCGTCTTCCCCGCCGAGGGCGGCGCGCCCCACCAGCGGGTGCTCGACGCCGGCGAGGCCGCCTGCGAACTGGAGACCCGCACGGTCACCGAGGACGAACTGGGCGACGCGCTCGCCGAGTCGGCGGCGTACGCCTTCGACCTGGCCGCCGGCCTGCCGCTGCGGGCCCGGTTGCTGCGCCTCGCCCCGCGCGAGCACGTGCTCGACCTCGTGCTGCACCACATCGCGGCCGACGGCTCCTCCCTGGCGCCGCTCGCCCGCGACCTCGGCACCGCGTACGCCGCCCGACGGGCGGGCCGCGCACCCGGGTTCGGGCCGCTTCCCGTGCAGTACGCCGACTACGCGCTGTGGCAGCGCCGGGTCCTCGGCGACGAGGGCGACCCGGACAGCCCGTTCGGCCGGCAGCTGCAGCACTGGCGCACCGCGCTGGCCGGACTCCCCGAGGAACTGGAACTCCCCGTGGACCGGCCCCGGCCCGCGGACGCGGCCAGCCACGGCGGCCGTGTGCCGCTGGTACTGCCCGACGCGGTGGCCGAGGGCGTGCACCGGCTGGCGTCGGAGAGCGGCGCGAGCCTGTTCATGGTGCTGCACGCCGCGGTCGCGGCCCTGCTCCACCGGCTCGGCGCCGGCACCGACATCCCGGTCGGCACCGTCGTCGCGGGCCGCGGCGACGAGGCCCTCGACGATCTGGTCGGCTTCTTCGTCAACACCCTGGTGCTGCGCACCGACCTGAGCGGTGCCCCCGGCTTCCGGGAACTGGTGGACCGGGTGCGCGCGGCCGACCTCGCCGCGTTCAGCAACCAGGACGTGCCCTTCGAGCGGCTGGTCGAGGAGCTCAATCCGCCGCGGGTGCTCGGCCGCAACCCGCTGTTCCAGGTGGCGATCAGCCTGGAGAACAACGAGGAGGCCCGGCTGGAGCTGCCCGGCCTCACCCTGGCACCGCAGCCGACCTCGGCGGACATCGCCAAGTTCGACCTGTCCTTCTCGTTCGGGGAGGTGCCCCGCGACGGCGGCACGAGCGGCATCGGCGGCGAACTGGAGTACAACAGCGCGCTGTTCGACCGTGCCACCGCCGAAGCGTTCGCGGATCGTCTGACCCGGCTGCTCGCCGCGGTCGTCGCCGACCCCGCCGGCAGCATCGCCGACGTCGACCTGCTGTCGCCGCACGAGCGGTCCCTGCTGGCGGAAGCCAACGACACCGGCCGGGAACTGCCGGGCGGGACGATCGTGTCGCTGTTCGAGGAGCGGGCGGCCGAGCTGCCCGGCGCACCGGCCGTCACCGGAGGCGGGATCACCCTCGGCTACGCCGAACTGGACGCGCGGGCCGGCCGGCTGGCCCGCCGGCTCGCGGCCGCCGGGGTCGGCCCCGGCGACCGGGTCGCGATCCTCCAGGAACGCTCGGTCCATCTGGTGGTCGCCACGCTCGCCGTCCTCAAGGCGGGTGCCGCCTACGTCCCGCTCGACGTGCGCTACCCGGTGCCGCGCCTGGAGCACATCGTCGCGGAGACGGGCTGCGCCGTCCTGCTCACCGACGAGGCCCTGTCCGGCGTGGAGTTCAGGCACACCGCGCAGGTGCTGCGGGCCGACCTGGAGGCCGACGGCCACGACGACGGTCCGGCCGGTCCGCCGCCGGGCGGGCCGCGCCACCCCGACGAGCTGGCCTACATCATGTACACCTCCGGTTCGACCGGCCGGCCGAAGGGCATCGGGATCACCCACGCCAATGTGGTCGCGCTGGCCGCCGACACCCGCTGGCGCAGCGGTCACGAGCGGGTCCTGATGCACTCGCCGCACGCCTTCGACGCCTCGACGTACGAGATCTGGGCCACCCTCCTGGGCGGCGGGCAGCTCGTCGTGGCGCCGCCCGGGCAGCTGGACGCGGCCGGGCTGCGCCGGCTTGCCGGGGAGGAGCGGCTGACCGCGGCCTTCATGACCACGGCGCTGTTCAACCTGCTCGCCGAGGAGGACCCGGCCTGCTTCGCCCCGCTCAGCGAGATCTGGACCGGCGGCGAGCAGGTCTCCCCGGCCGCCTTCCAGCGCGTCCTGGACGCCTGCCCCGACACCGAGGTGGTGCACGTCTACGGCCCGACGGAGACCACGGTGTACGCCACCTGCCTGCCGCTGCGCGCCCCGTACCGCACCGGGCGCAGCATCCCCGTCGGGCGGCCGATGGACAACATGCGGGCCCACGTCCTGGACGACCGGCTGCGGCCCGTCCCGGTCGGCGTGGCGGGCGAGCTGTACCTGTCCGGGGCGGGCACGGCGCGCGGTTACGTGGACCGCCCGGGGCTGACCGCGGAGCGCTTCGTCGCCGACCCGTTCGGCCCGGCCGGCGGGCGGATGTACCGCACCGGCGACGTGGTGCGCTGGGACGCCGAAGGACGCATCGAGTTCGTCGGGCGCGCCGACCACCAGGTGAAGATCCGGGGCCTGCGCATCGAGCTCGGCGAGATCGAGACCGTCCTGCAGGACCAGCCGCAGGTGTCCCGCAGCCTGGTGACGGTCCGCGAGGACCGGCCCGGCAGCAAGCAGCTGGTGGCGTACGTCGTGCCGGTGCCCGGCGCGGACACCGCTGGCCTGCGTGAGCAGATGGCGCGGCGGCTGCCGGACTACATGGTCCCGGCCGCGTTCGTGGCACTTCCCGAACTGCCGCTGAACACCAACGGCAAGGTCGACCGCACGGCGCTGCCCGCCCCGGACTTCGGTCCGTCCGGCAGCGGCCGCGGGCCGCGCAACCCGCGCGAGGAGCTGCTGTGCCGGCTGTGGGCGGAGCTGCTGAAGCTGGACCGGGTGGGCATCGACGACAACTTCTTCGAACTCGGCGGCGACAGCATCATCTCGCTCCAGCTCACCAGCCGGATCCGGTCCGTCCTCGGTGTGGACCTGTCCAACCGGGCCCTGTTCCAGGCCCCGACGGTGGCGTCCCTGCTGGACCTGATGGGGGCCGGCAGCCGGCCGGACGACTCCTTCGAGGTGGTCCTCACCCTGCGCGACGGGGGAGAGGCGGCCCCGCTGTTCTGCCTGCACCCGGTGGGCGGGGTCAGCTGGATGTACTCCGGTCTGCTGAGGTACGTGGACGGCTCGCACCCCGTGTACGGCATCCAGGCCCGCGGACTCGCCCGGGACGAGCCGCTGCCTCGCTCGGTGCCGGAGATGGCGGACGACTACGTGGCGCGCATCCGCGAGGTCCAGCCGTCCGGCCCGTACCACCTCCTCGGGTGGTCGATGGGCGCGATCCTCGCCCACGAGGTCGCCGTCCGGCTCCGGCAGCAGGGACAGGAGGTCGCCCTGCTCGCCAACCTCGACCAGGTGCCGATGAGCGCCGAGGACCTCGACGGCGAGTACACCGAGGCCGACGAGCAGAAGGTCCTGCTGGCCCTGCTGGACTTCGTCGGCCGCGACCCGGGGATGTTCGGGGACGGTCCGCTGCGGCACGAGGAGGTGATGGCGGTGCTCCGCGAGGAGGGCAGCGCCCTCGCCACCTTCGACGAGGAGCACATCATGCGGATCGGCGCGGTGAACAACAACAACTGGCACCTGACGATCGGTTTCGAACCCGGCGTCTTCGACGGCGATGTCCTGCTGTTCGTGGCCACCCGGGACGAGGACCACCCCGAGGACAAGACCGCACGGTCGGTGGCCCGCCTCAGCCGCTTCGTCACAGGTGCGGTGGAGGTCCGCGAGGTCGACTGCGAGCACCGCCAGCTGCTCCAGGCCGGGCCCGTCGCCGAGATCGGCCGTGCCCTGAACGACCGGCTCCGCGGGCGCTGACCACCCCGCACCACCGGGCCCGGCTCCGTACCACCACGGCAGCCGGGCCCGCGCGCTGCCCGGGCCGCACCGGGCGGATCTGCCGATCGGCAGATGTGGCGGCGGACCACCGCGAGCCATGCTGGACACGCAACGACCGAAGGAGAGGCAGGCGCCATGACACGGGTGGAGAACGCGCCCTTACGACGAGCGGCCCGCGCCGGGGACCGGGCGCGCCGCCGGCCCGCCCTGATCGGCTGGGCGGCCGTCGCCGCGCTGACGGCCTACGGCCTCGCCCACGTCCACTGGGCCCTGGGCGGGTCGGGCTTCCCGTTCGGCGCCGACGACGCCAACCCGGAGTACTCGGCCTTCGAACACGTCGGCCGGGACCGGCTCGCGCCCTGGATGGCGGCGGGGTTCCTGCTCAGTGCCGCGGTGGCCGTGCTGCTCGCGCTGCCCGGCCGGCGCCGGGTCCCGACCCGGGTGCTGCTCGGCGCGACGGGGCTGTCCGTCGCCGCGGTGCTCGGGGCGATCGCGGACTTCCGGATCCTCGGCAACCTGGCCTACGTGTTCATGCTGAAGTTCAGTGCCATCAACTGGACCGTCATCAACCAGGTGTTCGCGGTCGTCGCCGTGGGGCTGATGGCGATGTCGGCGGTCACCTACCAGCGGCGCACCACCGGGGCCTGTACCGCCTGCGGGCGGACGGACTCGCGGGCCGACTGGACCTCGCGGGAGTCCGCCGCGCGCTGGGGGAGGAAGGCGGCGTACACCGCGGTCGCCGTGCCGTTGGTGTACGCCAGCACGCGCTGGGCCTGGGCGCTGGGCTATCCGCTCGGCATCTCCGACAAGATGTGGGAGGAGGGCAAGGAGGACAACCTCTGGCTGGTCGGTTCCGCCCTCGCCACGATGGGCGCGCTCGGCTCGCTGCTCACCCTCGGCCTGGTGCAGCGCTGGGGTGAGGTGTTCCCGCGCTGGATCCCCGGACTGCGGGGCAGGCGGGTGCCGCCGGCCCTGGCGATCGTGCCGGCCTCGCTCGTCGCCGTCATGGTCACCACCGCCGGGATCATGTACATCCGCCTGCACTTCCAGGGGGCCTTCGAGGACCCGGCGGCGAACTGGGGCGCCACCGTGCCCGAGACCATCTGGCCGGTGTGGGGCGCGGCCCTCGCGGCGGCCACGCTCGCCTACTACTTCCGGCGGCGCGGCGCGTGCAAGCGCTGCGGCCGGGGTGGGCCGCAGGACGTGGCGGCACAGCCGGCGCAGCACCTCGATTCGAATTCGTCGATGCGTGCTTGAGCGGCTGCCCGGCGCCGGATTCAATGACAGGAAATCCCTTCCGAACCCGCTGATTCACAGACCGGCGGCTTCGGGCCCGTCTTCCCCCGCCGGGCCCGGAGCCGCCTTTTCACGTGTTCTCGCATCGGCCGGAATTCCCGCCGGGATCTGCTGAACGGCAGATGCGCCGAGCGGATCCCGGGCCGCAGTCTTGATTCCACGACGACAGGAACCGCGCCCCGCGGGGAGCGGTGGGAGAAGGACAACCGTCATGGCCGACACAGCCGTTGAAGAGCCGGACAGCCTGCGGGCACCGAAGAACTCCGAGGACCCCGCGCCCCGCCGCCGCTGGTGGCACCGGTGGCCGGACTGGTCGGGCCGCCTGGTCGTGGTGTGGTCCGTCCTGTACGGCCTCGCGGGCCTGTACTGGGCCCTGGGCGGGGACGGGTACCCCTTCGCCGAGGCCGTCGAGGACCGTTCCTCCTCGTCGATCCTGGAGCCGAGCAGCGCCGCGGTCGTCGCCCCCGTGATGGCGGTGTTCGGTGCCGTGGGGGCCGTCGCCGGGACGCTGATGGTCCGCGGACGGGGCACCGGCCGCACCCGCCGTGCGCTGCTCGCGTTCGGCTGGACGGCCGGCGGCCTGCTGACCTTTCTGATCCCCGACTACTCGCTGCTCGGACTGCTGGTGTTCTCGCCGGTGCTGCTGGTGTTCGTCTTCACCGGGGTCCCGGGGCCGCAGGACCTCGGCGACATCCTGTACTGGCACCGCATCAACCTGATCATCGTCTTCGTCGGCGGGCTGCTCTGGATCGCCACCACGCTGGCCTACCAGCGCCGGACGGGCGGCAGTTGCGTGCGCTGCGGGCGCGGCGACCGGGCGGCGGCGTCCTGGACCGACCCGGCGGCGGCACTGCGCTGGTCCCGCTGGGCGGTGTGGACCGCCGTCATCTCCACCCTGCCGTACGACATCACCCGGATCGCCTGGTACTTCGGCTGGCCGCTCGGCATCACCGACGAGTTCCTGAAGGACATGCAGGACACCCCGAACATGCTGGAGATGGGCCTGGCCCTGGGGGTCGTGTCCACGCTCGGCAGTCTGCTGATGCACGGTCTGATCGCGCGGTGGGGAGAGGTGTGGCCGCGCTGGGTGTGGTTCAAGCGCGGCCGGCCGGTCCATCCCGCGACCGCCGTCGTGCCCGCGTCCGTCGTGGCCGTGGTGCTCATCCCGGCCGGCCTGATGGCGATCCGGGACTTCGACCCGCACATGTGGGGCACGCTGGGGCCGTCCGTCTTCTGGGCGGTGTGGGGCGTCGCCCTGGGCGTGGCGACCTTCGGCTACCACCTGCGCCGCCGCGGCGGCTGCGCGCACTGCGGCCGTGGCTGATTCCCGTTGCAATTCCGGAGATTCGCCAGGTGTCCGGAAATCAATTTATTGATCTGCGATGGAGAGGCAATGCCCGGCACTTGTTGAATTGATTTCCGTCCGCCGAACCCACGGCAGAACCGACGAGAGACATGGAGGAACGGGAATGAAGAGGATCGTCCGCGCATTGGGCGCCGGTGTGGCCGGGCTCGCGCTGGTCGGCGCCGTGCAGGGCACCGCCCAGGCCGCCGGCACGGACACGGCCGCGTCCGTGCCCAGCTGCGTGGTGGCCAAGCCCTACTACCTGGTGACGATCACCGTGCAGATCACCAACAACTGTTCGACCACCCAGCAGGTGAGCGTCGAGTACAGCAAGGGCGGAGTGCCGTCCGTGCCGGACAAGTGCCACACCGTCGCACCCGGCCAGACGGTCAGCACCAGCGAGCCCTTCTGGATCGCCGACCGCTACGTGGGGCTCATCCCCTGCTGAGCCGCCGCCCGGAGCACGCCGGGGCCCGGAACCAGTCGCTGGTTCCGGGCCCCGGCCGTGTCCGCGTCGGTCAGGTCGCGCGGCGGAAGCTGCGGACCGCCAGCGGCGCGGTGACGGTCACGATCACCACACAGGTGCCGAGGGTGGCCAGCACGGTCGCCGTGCTCGGCTCGCCGAGCGCCAGGTCGCGGGCCGCGGTGATCGCGTACGACATCGGGTTGACCTCGGCGAACGCCCTCAGCCAGCCGGGCAGTCCCTCGGCCGGCACGAACGCGTTCGAGGCGAACAGCAGCACCATGTTCACGATGCCGCCGATGGGCTGCAGGGCCTCCGGCTTGCGCACCCACGCGGACAGCGCCATGAACACCCAGCCGAGCGACCAGCCGAGCACCACCGCGACCAGCACCGCGCCGAGCGAGCCGAGCACCCCGCCGTCCGGGCCGTACCCGAAGACGAGGGCGGCGGCCGCCAGCATCACCAGCATGTTGACGCAGTTCAGCACGGTGTCGGCGATGCTCCGGCCGACCAGGACCGACCCCGTGTGAATGGGCATCGCCTTGAAACGGGCGATGATCCCGTTGTTCATCTCGGTCGTCAGCGCCACCCCGGACTTCAGGCCGGCGCTGATGGAACCGGTGACCAGGAAGGCGGGCAGCAGGTAGTCGATGTAGCTGACGCCCGCCGGGAAGGCGGAGGTCTGCGAGACGCTCTTGAAGACCTGGCTGAACACGGTCAGCATCAGGATCGGCTCCAGGACGCCCGGCAGCACCAGCGCCGGCTCGCGCAGCGCCCGCAGCGAGCGCCCCGACAGCACGGAGACCTGCCGGAGCACGCCGGCCCCGCCGTACCGGAGCGGGCGCGTGAGTGCGGGGGCCGGGGCCCCCGCTGTCTGATCGGTGGTGAGGGTCATGGGGGCATCCCTGCCTAGCGTCCGTCGGAGTGGTTCAGGGCCATGTACACGTCGTCCAGCGAGGGTTCGCAGAAGGCGAGCCCCGCGAGGTCCACGCCCGCCTCGTCGGTGGCCCGGACGACCTGGGCCACGGCGGTGGAGTCCCGTACGGGCATCGTCAGCACCAGGCCGTCGTCCTCGTGCGCGGGGCTCAGACCGGCCCTGCGGAGCGCGGCGGCCGCCAGCTCCCGGTCGTCGGCGCCGCGCACGGTGACCGACACCGACCGGTGCCCGATCCGGTTCTTGAGCTCCTCGGCGGTGCCGGACGCGACGACCCGGCCGGCCGACAGCACCGTGATCGAGTCGGCGAGGACGTCCGCCTCCTCCAGGTACTGGGTGGTCAGCAGCACGGTGGTGCCCTCCCGGACCAGCCGTTGGACGACGTCCCACAGGGCCCGGCGGGCCGTCGGGTCGAGCCCCGTGGTGGGCTCGTCCAGGAAGATCACGTCGGGGTCCCCGACCAGACTCGCCGCCAGGTCCAGGCGCCTGCGCATGCCGCCGGAGTAGTTCTTCACGGCGCGGTGGGCGGCGTCCGTGAGGGAGAACAGCTCCAGCAGTTCCTCCGCGCGGGACGCCGCCTGGGCGCGGGTGGCGCCCAGCAGCCGGGCGATGAGCAGCAGGTTGGCATGCCCGGACAGGGTCTCGTCGACGGCCGCGTACTGTCCGGTGAGCCCGATGCGCCGGCGCACCTCCTCGGGGTGGCGCACCACGTCGACCCCGGCCACCCGGGCCTGACCGGACGTCGGCAGGGCGAGCGTGCTGAGGATGCCGACGAGGGTCGTCTTCCCGGCGCCGTTGTGCCCGAGCAGGCCCAGCACAGTGCCGTGCGGCACCGTGAGGCTGACCCCGTCGAGAGCCTTGGTGGAGCCGAACGCCTTCGTGACGTCGGTCAATTCGATCATCGGGGTGTCCATGGAATTCCCTTCGCTCGATCCCGGAAGTCCGCTACCGGTCTTCGGGCGTTTTCAGGGATGACCGAAAGGGACCCCATGGGCCGTCACCTACAGCTGTACGGTAGCCGTGCGGCGGGAATTCATGGAGCATGGATCAGAACTGTTGAAGTGGAATTGCCAAATTCCCGGAAATGGCTGTCCGCGTGGTTGCCGCGCCGCAGCGGCGTGCGGCGGCGTCAGCGCGGGGGAAGGACGGCGGTGACCCGCCAGCCGCCGTCGCCGTGGCCGCCGTACTCCAGGCTGCCGCCCAGCGCACCGACCCGCTCGGCCAGCCCGGTCAGTCCCGTGCCGCCACCGCGCCGGCCCCCGTCACCGAGCAGACCGCCGGGCTCCGTGATCGACGGCGGACTGTTGGTCACCGACACGGTCAGGACCGGCTCCGCGACCTCGGGACCGAGCGTCACGGACACCGAGACCAGCGGCGTGGCCGCCGCGTGCCGGCGGATGTTCGTCAGCGCCTCGACGACGATCCGGTGCGCGGTGCTGGCCACTTCGCGCGGCACCTGGGCGATCTGCTCCGGCGTCAGGTCCATGTCCAGGCGCACCTCGGACCGCCCGGCCGACCGGAACCGGTCGACGACGTCGGCGATGTCGGGCAGCCCGTACGCCCGCGTCTTGCCCTCCCCGGCGGCCGGGGCGGCCGTACCGGCACCGTCGTCGAGCATGTGCACGGTGCGGTCCATGGAGCGCAGCGCCTGCTGCCCGGCGGTCTCGATCTGGCTCAGGATGGGCATCACCTTCTCCGGGTGGTCGCCGCCGACCACCTGCGCGGCCTGCGCGAGAACCACGATGGCGGACACGTCGTGGGCGACGAAGTCGTGCAGGTCCCGGGCGAGTTGGAGGCGCTGGTGGCGGCGCGCCTCGTGCACCGAGCGCAGCCGGCGGCCCTCCAGCCCGCGCAGATAGCCGCCGACGGCGCACGCGGCCACCGCGCCCAGGGCGAAGAACGTGCACTGCGCGGCCGCCTCCAGCAGCGTCGGCGGCACCTGCAGGCGCAGGATCACCGTGGACGCCAGGACGCCCAGCACCGCGCACAGCACCACGGCGGCCCGCGCGCCGGCGTACCGGGCGACCAGGCAGACCAGCAGGAGGGTGGCCCCGATCTCCAGCAGCGTCACCAGGCCCGTCGACTGGCGCTGCACCGGAGGGTCGCCGAAGAGCGTGCCCAGCGCCGAGGCGACCGCCACCACCACGGCCGTCGGCACGATCGGCACCCGGTCGCGCCGGCCGGCCACGGCCAGCGCGCCGAGCACCGCGACCATCATGGGGACGACCGCCCGCCAGCCCGCCGTGGGGCCGGTGACCAGGCCGCCCGCGACCGTCGCGGCCGCGAGTACCGCGCAGAGCGGCTGGAGGAGACGGCCGCGGACGAGATTCCCGGACTGGTTCCCGGTTGGCAGGGGCATCCCGCCGATTCTAGTGAGGCATGGTCAACTCCGCCCGGCGGTGGGCGACATGCCCGATACGAGCGGCCGCGCAGGCTGCGGCGCCCAGCCGTGCACGTCCAGCAGACGGCGCACCTCCTCCGTGGACGACTGCTCCACGACCAGCTCCACCCGGCCGCTCGGCTGGTCCACCGAGTGCTCGATGCTGACGTCCTCGATGTTCACCCCCGCCTCGCTGACCGCCGCGAACAGCCGCGCGAGCGCCCCCGGCTGATCCGGCACGGACACCGGCACCGTGACGTACTCGGCGGGCGGCGTGCCGTGCTTGCGGGGCACCCGCGCAGCGCCCCGGGAGCCCCGCCGCAGTACCCCGTCCAGGTCGGCGGCCGCCCGCCGCCGCCGCGCGCCGTCGGCACTGTGCAGGGCGCGCAGCGCGGCGACGGTCCGGTCCAGATCGGCGGCGCAGGCCTCCAGCACGTCCGCCACCGCCTCCGCGTTGGCCTCCAGGATGTCGCCCCACAGAGCGGGCTCGCCCGCCGCGATGCGCGTCATGTCCCGCAGCCCCTGGCCGGACACCCGGATGTGCTCGTCGTCCGCATCGGCCAGCCGGGCCGCCGTCAGCGACGACACCAGATGCGGGGCGTGCGAGGTCAGCGCCACCGCCCGGTCGTGCGCGACGGCGTCCATGATGACCGGGGTGGCGCCGCACAGCGCCACCAGCTCCAGCACCGGGTTCAGCGCGGAGCGGTCCGTGGCCTCCGCCGGGGTCAGCACCCACAGCCGGCCCTCGAAGAGGTCGGCCCGCGCCGCGAGCGGCCCCGAGCGTTCCCCGCCGGCCAGCGGATGCCCGCCGACGTAACGGGCCGGGTCGCCGCCCGCGAGGACGAGGTCCTGGTACGGCCGCTCCTTGACGCTGGCCACGTCCGTGTACGTCCCGGCCAGCCCCTGCTCCTGGCAGCGGGCGAGGACCGCGCCGACGTGCGCGGGCGGCACCGCCAGCACGGCGACGTCCACCGGGGCGGGCGGGGGAGCGAGGGAACCCGCGCCGAGGGCCTCGGCGGTCCGGGCCGCGGTGGTGTCCCGGTCGTCGAGAAACACCGCCACGCCCCGCCGGCTCAGCGCCAGCGCCACCGAGGTGCCCACCAGTCCGGTGCCGATGACGGCGGCGCTCCTCACAGCCCCACCTCCGCCGGCTCCGCGGCGCACGGCCCGGCGGCCCGGGCCGTCTCCGCCCGCACGAACCGGGCGAGCCTGGCCACCCCCGCCTCGATCTCCTCGGGACCGAGGCTGCTGAAGGACAGCCGTATCGCCCGGTCGCCGCCGGCCCCCGGGTGGAAGTGCGCCATCGGCGTCCACAGCACGCCGAACTCCTCGGCGGACCGCACGAGCGCGGCGTCGTCCGCGCGGAACGGCACCCGCAGCGTGAGGAAGAACCCTCCGTCCGGCCGGTTCCAGTCCACGCCGTGGGCGGTGCGCCAGGACTCCGGCAGCTGCCGGTCGAGCTCGTCCAGCAGGGCCCGCAGCGCGGCACCGTAGTGCTTGGCGGGCCCGGCGTTGTACGAGACGAGACTGCCCTCGGCGGCCAGCAGGGCGCCGGCCACCGCCGCCTGGCTGAGGGCCGGGGTGTTCACCGTCACCATGCTCTTGATCCTGGCCAGTTCGTCGGCGAGCAGCCCCTGCCGGCCCCCGGCGTCCACGACCGGCTGGTCGGCGACCACGAAGCCGATCCGCGCGCCCGGGAAGACGCTCTTGGAGTACGAGCCGAGATGGACGACCCTGCGCGCGTGGTCGAGGGACTTGAGCGTGGGCAGCTGCGGGCCGGGGCTGACCAGCCGGTACGGGCTGTCCTCCAGGATCAGCAGATCGTGCCGGCCCGCAATGTCGAGCAACTGCTCGCGCGCCGCCCGGGACAGCGTGGTGCCGGTCGGGTTGGAGTGGTCCGGCACCAGGTACAGCGCCCGGGGGCGGCGTCCCGCGGCCCGCTCGGCGCGGATCGCCGCCTCGACGTCCGCGCACCGCAGCCCGTCGGCGCGTTCCTCGACCGGCACCACCGGGATGTCCAGCAGCCGCGCCGCGCCGGTGATGCCGACGTAGCACGGGCTGACGACCAGGAGCACGTCGTCGGGGCCGGCGAACAGCGCGCGCAGCGCCAGCAGCATCGCCTCCTGGCCGCCCACCGTGACCACGACCGACTCCGGTGACACGTCGATGCCCTCGTCGGCGCGGAGCGAGCCGGCGATCAGCTCCCGGATCCGCCCCGCCGTCGGCCCGTACTGGAACAGGGCCGTGCGGATCGCGTCCGGGGAGGCGCCCTGCCCGGCGAGGTGGTCCAGGTAGCGGCGGACGTGGGCGAAGATCTGCTCGGTGTCGAAGAAGCCCTCGTACGGCCGTCCGGGCGCGAAGGAGATCGCCTCGGGGAAGCGCTCGGTGACCTCGTTGAGGAAGTTCATGGTGTCCAGCACCGGGTCGCAGACGCTGCGGTGCAGCTCCTCCCTGCGCAGCCGCGCCTCACCGGGACGGGCGGGCCCGCCCGGCGGCACGTGCTGCTCCGCCGGACGCTGTCCGGTCGGCGGCACCGGCGGGGTACGCAGCAGCGCGGGGCCGGCGTCCGCGACGGTCGCGGTGCCGGTGAGGGCCATGGCGTCGGCGAGCCCGTCGGTGAACAGGCGCAGCACTCCGGCCACGCCGTCCCGGCCGCCGGCCGCCAGACCGTGCAGGACCGGACGGCCCACCAGCACCGCGTCCGCTCCCAGCGCCAGCGCCGCCAGCACGTCGGACCCCCGGCGCACACCGCCGTCCAGGAGCAGCGGAGTGTGCCCGCCGACGGCCGCGGCGATTTCGGCGAGGACGTCCAAGGTGGCCGGGGCGCCGTCCAGTTGGCGTCCGCCGTGGTTGGACACCACGATGCCGTCCGCCCCGGCGGCACGTGCCCGCACCGCGTCCTCGGCGGTCAGCACCCCCTTCACCAGCACCGGAAGCCGGCTCACCGAGCGCAGCCAGGCCGGCACGGACCAGTCCATGCCGGGGTCGAGCCCGCGGCGGCCGTGCTCGGCCGGGGACGAGTAGTCGCCCACCGGCAGGTTGGCGGGTGTGATGCCCCGCGGCAGCCGGAAGCCGTTGCGCTCGTCCCGCAGCCGGCGCCCGAGCCGGGGCGCGTCCACGGTGAGCACCAGTGCCTCGAACCCGGCGCGCTCGGCGCGTTCGACGAGCCGGCGGGTGGTCTCCCGGTCGCGGAAGCAGTACACCTGCAGCCACAGCGGTGCCTGCGCCGCCGCGGCGATCTCCTCGAACGGGCGGCCCGCGAAGGTGCTCACGACCAGCGGGACGCCGAGGTCGCCCGCGGCCCGTGCCGTCGCCGTCTCGCCCTCGGGGTGCATCAGGGTGTGGTACGCCATCGGCGCCACGGCGAGCGGCGCGGCCCAGCGGCGGCCGAGCACCGTGGTGGCGAGCGACGGGACGCCCGCCCCGGTCAGGACCCGCGGCCGCAGCCGGACCCGGTCGAAGGCGCGCAGGTTCGCGGCGAGGGTGCGCTCCTCGCCGGCGCCGCCCTCGACGAAGTCCCACACGGCCGGCTCCATCCGGCTGCGGGCACGCTCGGCGAAGTCGGCGACGGTCAGGGCCGGGCGGAGGTCGCCGGCGGTGTCCGGCCGGCCGGTCATGCGGTGACCGCCCTGGCCCGCTCGACCGCCTCGTACAGGGCACGGATGTTGGCGCTGCCGAAGCCCTGCGCGCCCTGCCGCTGGATCAGTTCGAAGAACAGGGTGCGGCGCTCGAAGGGGGAGCGGGTGAACAGCTGCAGCAGGTGCCCCCACTCGTCCCGGTCGGCGAGCACGTTCGTCTTGCGCAGGTCGGCGATCACCGCCTCCAGCGAGGGGATCCGCTCGGCCAGCGCGTCGTAGTAGGTGGCCGGGGTGCGCAGGAACTCCACGCCCCGCGCCTCGAACTCCAGCACGGCGGGGACGATCTCCTCGACGAGGAAGGCCAGGTGCTGCACACCGCCGCCGCCGTTGCGCACCAGGAACTCGTCGATCTGGCCGGGCTTGCGGGACACGTCCGGCTCGATGACCGTGAACGTGATCCCGGCGGAGGGGCTGCGCACCACGATGGAGTCCATCGCCTGCTCGCCGACGGCGACGTACTCGCTGTAGAACTGCTCGAAGCCGAAGCCGTCGAGGTAGTAGCGGACGACGTCGTGCAGCGTCCCGGCCTCCAGGCACACCGCGACGTGGTCGAGGGCGGCCAGCGCGGGCGCCGGCGCGGACCCGGCCGGCGCGGACGGCCCGACGCCGGACCAGTCCCACCTGGCGGGCAGCACGGCCGGCGCCCCGGGCTCCCGCCGCACGAGGGTGTGGCGCACCGTGCCGAAGCCCGACACGACGAGCGTCTCCGGCGCCGGCCCGGTCAGCGCGCGCCCGCCGGCGGCCACTGCCTCGTCCCGCACGGCGACCGGGTCGGTGCAGGCGAAGGCGATGTCCACCACGCCGTCGCCGTGCGCGGCGAGGTGACCCGCGGCGGCCGGCCCCGCGGCGACGACGAGACGGACGGCACCCTGCTCCAGCAGCACCCCCTCCAGGCCGGCCGCCGTGCCGCGCGCCCGCGCGCGGAAACCGAACGCGGACGTGAAATAGGCGCAGGTCGCCTCCAGGTCGCTGGTGAGGATCTCGATGTATTCGACGTCGTGTGCGGTCACGTTGTTTCCCCATCCGATGTGTCGGGTGCGGCGGCATTCGATTGAGCCCGCCGTTCTCGGGCCGGCGGGCGGAACGGCACTCTTTCTGTCACCTTGCTGAATGGCGGCCGGACCGGCCGGGCGTACAGGAGCGGTGAAACGGCCCGTCGCTGACATTTACCTGCCAGTGGACCGGCCCCGGCGAGACCATTTCGAAAACTTCTCTAGGATGTTCCGCGGAGCCAGACGGCTGCTTTTTCGTGGAGGGGACTGAAATGCCTGGTGAGAGCGGATCGGAACTGGACCGGCTGTTGCCCGAATGGCATTTCCGGGAAGTGCACCGGATTACGGTGCCCGGTACGACGGACCAGGTGATGCGGGCCGTCCGTGCGACGACCTGGTCGGAGGCGCCGCTGGCCCGTGCCCTCGTGGCGCTCACCCGGGCTGATGTGTCGGCCGAGCGCCGTATCGTCTCCGACTACCTGAGCGGCATGGGCGAGGTGATCCCGGCCGGCGACGACGAGTTCCTGTTCGCCGGGGTGCAGTCGCCGCACGACGTCCCCCGGCCTCCCGGCACCATTTCCGAGATCGTGACCGGATGCCATGAGCCGGGAATCCTGAAGGTCGGCATGAACGTGCGCTTCGCGGGCGGGACGCTGAGCACGGAGACGAGGGTGCTCGCCACCGACGCGCGCACCCGCCGCTCGTTCGCGCCCTACTGGTGGCTGGTGCGGTTCGGCAGCGGGCTGACCCGCGCGTCCATGCTGCGGGCGATCCGCCGCAGGCTGGTGCGCGAGGTCGGCGCGGCCTGATCCGGCGGCGGTGTTCCGTCCGGTGCGCCCGGGCGGAACACCGCCATGTGCTCGGGCAGCCGCCGCCACAGCGCGGGCGTGTAGAAGTGGCCGCCCTCGAGGCGGGTCGCCTCGAACGGACCGGTCGTCAGCCCGCTCCAGCCGGCCAGGTCCGCCTCGGTGAGGTCGTCCTGCTCGCCGTACAGCAGCTGCAGCGGCGCGTCCACGCGGTCGCCGTCGCGGAACCGGTAGGTGTCCGCCACGACCAGGTCGGCGCGCAGCACCTCGACCGCCATCCGCAGCAGCTCCGGCTCGCCGCGCACCGCCTCGGAGAGCTGGCCCATGGTGAGCATCCAGTCGAGGAGTTCCCCGTCCGTGTTGCGCGGATGCGGCGGCACGTCGGTGTGCCGGGACAGTGCGGCGGGCGCGTGCGCCGCCGACACCACCACCGCGTCCGGCTCCGCCAGGCCCGTGAGCCGGGCGCGCACCGCGAGGTCGAAGGCGACCCAGGCGCCCATGCTGTGGCCGCACAGCACCACCCTGCGCCCGGCGAGCGTGCGCAGCGCGGCCAGGGCCCCGTCGAGCAGCTGCTGCCAGGTGCGGGCGAACGGCTCGCCGTAGCGGATCTCGCGGCCGGGATAGCAGTACAGCGCCAGTTCGGTGTCCTCGGGGAGGCTGTCCGCCCAGGGCCGGAAGGGCGCGGTGGCGCCCCCGCAGAAGCTCAGGCAGAACAGCACCCGGCCGGCCTGCGGTCGGGGGAGCGGGCGGATGAGGTGCCCGGCCATCCGGCCTCCTTTCCGAGGGCTCGTGTCGGCTCGCGATCGGTTCGCAGCAACGTAGCGGGTGGGGCCGGCCGGCGGCACGGACGGCCAAGAAATCTTCGATGCCCCGAAGTGACGCTCGGTGGCCGGAGGCCGACGCAGCGGTGACGAGCGGGCCCTCCCGCGGCCCTGCCGGACCTGCGGAACACCGCCCGGGGTCACGCCGGCCCGAACCGTGCAGGGCGGCCGAAAGACCCGCAACACATTATTCAATTCTTCTCATTGAAAACTCTCGAACGCACGGTCGGTGCGATCTCCGGGAAGTCTTGTCCGAGCGAATCTCCGCTGCGTACAGTCGAGCCGAATTGCGTGACCGTGCCAGGAAGGAAGACGCCCATGGCCAATCCGTTCGAGGATGACAATGCCGAGTACTACGTACTCGTGAACGACGAGGGTCAGCATTCCATCTGGCCCGTGTTCGCGGAGATTCCGGCCGGCTGGGAAAAGGCGCACGGCGCCGCTTCCCGCCAGGAATGCCTGGACTACGTCAACGAGCACTGGACCGACATGCGCCCGCGCAGCCTCGCGGCCGCCATGGACGCCGGGGCCTGAGGGACAGCTCGGCCGAACCCGTCACGTCGCACACCGAACCGTCTAGGAGAAACAACGTCATGCCGATACTTGCCGAAGACCGCCGGTCCGCTGTCAAGGAAATCGTCTGCGACATCCTCGAGCTGGAGGAGGACGAGGTCACCGACACCAGCCTCTTCATCGACGACCACGGCGCCGACTCGCTGCGTGCCATCGAGATCCTGGCCTCCCTGGAGAAGGAGTTCGGCATCACCATCGACCAGTCCGAGCTGGCCCAGATGGTGAACCTCGAGGCGGTCTACAAGGTCGTCGCGGAGGCTCCCGCCCGCTGATCCGGGCACCGTCCCGCCGAACCGAAGGTTTAAGGGGAAAACATGTCCTCAGTACGCCCCGGCGGCGTAACCGGAAATCGCCGGGTGGTCCTCACCGGCTTTGGAGTGATCTCCAGCATTGGCATCGGGGCCGAGGAATTCACCGAGAGCCTGCGGGCCGGCCGCAGCGGTGCCAGCCCGATCTCGCTGTTCGACGTCGAGGGCTTCGCCCACGTCAACGGCTGCGAGGTCAAGGGGTTCGACCCCGAACAGTGGATCTCCCGCACCCCGGTGCGGGAGTTGGGGCGCGCCAGCCGCTTCGCCGTCGCGGCGGCGGTCATGGCGCTGCGTGACGCCGGTCTGGATCCCGCGGACCTCGCCGGCCGACGGGGACTGATCTCCGTCGGCACCACGGACGGCGAGTCCTACGAGCTGGACCGGCTGGTGGCCGCCGAACTCGCCGACGGTCCGGAGCGGATGGACCCCCAGATCGTCCGGCGGGTATCGGCGGCCCGGCTCTCCACGGCCATCGCGCACGAGCTGGACCTCACCGACGTCGAGGCCCCCACCATCGCCACCGCCTGCTCCGCGGGCAACTACGCGATCGGCTACGGCTTCGACGCGGTGAGCTCCGGCGAGGCGGAGTACGCGCTGTGCGGCGGCGCGGACGCCATGTGCCGCAAGACGTTCACCGGCTTCTACCGGCTCGGCACCATCGCCCCCGAGGTGTGCCAGCCCTTCGACGTGGACCGCAAGGGCATCCTCACCGGTGAGGGCGCCGGTCTGCTGGTGCTCGAAAGCCTGGAGTCGGCCCTGGCCCGCGGCGCACGCATCTACGCCGAGGTCCTGGGCTACGGCCTCAACTGCGACGCGTTCCACCAGGTCGCCCCGAAGGGCGACAGCGTCGCCCAGTGCATGAGCCTCGCGCTGGCCAACGCCGGCGTGAAACCCGCGGAGGTGGACCTCATCTCCGCGCACGGCACCGGCACCAAGGCCAACGACATCACCGAGGCCGCCGCCATCCGCTCGGTGTTCGGCGCCGACACCCCGCGCACCATCTCCCTGAAGTCGATGCTCGGCCACACCATGGGCGCCGCCAGCGCTCTCGGCGCCATCGCCTGCGGCCTCGCCATCACCCACCGCTTCATCCCGCCCACCATCAACCACCGCCGCACCGACCCCGAGTGCGAGATCGACTGCGTGCCCAACCAGGCCGTCGACGCCGACCTGCGCGTGGTGCAGAACAACGGCCTCGCCTTCGGCGGCAACAACGCCATCGTCATCCTCGGCAGATACGACCGGGACGGTGACATCGGATGACGTACCCCATCACCGGTACGGGCGCGGTCGCCGCCATCGGCGCCGACCCCGGCGAGATCTTCGACAGCCTCTGCGCCGGCCGCAGCGGACTGGCGCCGCTGAAGGCCTTCGACCGCTCCCGGTACCGGGCCCAGCAGCTGTTCGAGATCGACGACCGCCCAAACCCCGGCCTGGACGAGCCCGGCCGGGCCGGCCGCCTCCTCGCGGAGGCCGTCCGGCAGGCCGCCGCCGACGCCGGACTGCCCGAGGACCTCGGCGGCATACCCGTCCTCGTCGGCACCGGACTGCGCGAACTGCGCTCCCTGGAACTGTGGTGGCGCGACGGCACCGTCTTCGACGCCGACCGCCTGCACTTCGAGAACGTCCTGCGCGAGCGGTTCGCAGCCGTCGACACCCACACCTTCGCGGGGGCCTGCTCCGCCTCCCTCTACGCGCTGGCCCTCGGCTGGGACCTGCTGGAACTCGGCGAGACCGACACGGTCGTCGTGGCCGGCTGCGACGTCGTCACCGAGAGCATGTTCGGCCAGGCCGACCGGGTCCAGTTCGACCCGCCGCCCTCCGTGCGCCCCTTCGACCAGGACCGCCGGGGCACCATCCTCGGCGAGGGCGCCGCCGCCGTCGTCCTGACGCGCGAGGCGCCGCCCGGCCGGCCCGTGCGGGGCCTGCTGCGCTCGGTCGCCGTCAACTGCGACGCGCACCACCAGACCGCCCCCGACGAGACGGGCGTCGAGGCAGCCGTCCGCGAGGCCCAGCGGCACGCCGGCGTCGCCCCGGCCGACATCGACCTGGTCGTCCTGCACGCCACCGGCACCCCGCTGAACGACCGCACCGAAGCCACCGTCACCGCCCGGGTGTTCGCCGGCGCCCGCCCGGCGCTCACGGGCATCAAGTCCCTCACCGGACACACCTCGGGCTCGGCCGGACTGCTCAGCCTGATCGTGGCGCTGCGCTGCCTGGAGGCCGGGGTCGTGCCGCCCATCGCGGGCCTGGCCGAGCCGCTGCCCGAGGGCAGCACCCTGCGCCTCGTCGCCGGCGAGCCCCTCGTCACCCCGATGCGCCTCGCCCAGGTCAACAGCTTCGGCTTCGGCGGCGTCAACGCCGTCGCCATCGTGGGAGGTGCCGCATGACGCTCGCCGTCTCGGGCGTCGCGGTGGCCCTGCCCGGCGCGTCCGGGCCCGACGCCCTGCTGCGCCCCGCCGTCGCCGGCGCAGGCCCCGTCGACCCCGCGGCCCTCATCGGCCGCAAGGGACTGCGCTTCAAGGACCGCGCCACCCGGCTCGGGCTCCACCTGGCGTATGCCGCGCTCACCGACGCCGGTCTCCTCGGTTCCGACGGCAGGGCCGTGACCGGCGACCGGGTCGCCACCGTGGTCAGCTCCAACCTCGGCAACGCGGACACCGTGTGCCGGGCGGTGGAGACCATCGCCAAGGACTCCACCGCGGCCCTGAGCCCGATGGACACCCCGAACGCCTCCAGCAACATCATCGCCTCGGAAACCGCCATCCGGTACGGGCTGCGCGGCCCCAACCTCACGGTGTGCAACGGCCGTACCTCCGGACTGGACGCCGTACGCTGGGCCGCCCTCCTGCTGCGCTCCGGGCGCGCCGACCACGTCCTGGTCACCGGCGTCGAACCGGACAACGAGGTCACCCGGCGGCTCGTCGGCGGGCCGGTCGCCGACGGCGGCGCGGCGCTCGTGCTGAGCCGCACCGCCGCGGGTGAGCCGCGCGCCCTCCTCGGCCCGGTCGTGCGCACCCCACAGCCCCTCGCCACCGTCGCCGAGCTGACCCGGCGCACCCCGCGCGGCGGACTGTGGCTCAGCACCGACGCCGGCCCCGTGCCGTCCGGCGCCCAGCGGGTCGCCCTGACCGGCTGGGGCGACCTGTCCGGCGCCCTCGGCGTGGTGCAGTGCGCCGCCGCCGTCGGCTGGTTCGCCGAGGGCGGCACCCGGCCGGCGTACGCCCTGACCGGCACCGCCGGAGCGGCCCTGCTCCCGCCCGGGGGTGCGGCATGACACGGGTGGTGCTGCTGCACGGACTCGCCAACAACGAGGGCATCTGGGCCCCGCTCGCCGGCCGCTGGCGCGACGGCGTCGACGTGCACGCCCCACGGCTGCCCTGGCACAGCGGCGGCATCGACGACTGGCGTCACGAGACCGACTCCGCGGCCCGGCTGGCCGAAGTGCTCGACGCGGCCCCGGGCGGCGCCGACGTGGTGGTCGCCCACTCGTTCAGCTCGGTGGTACTGCTCGACCTGCTCAGCCGCCGCGCCGCCGCGGGCGACCCGCTGAAGCTGCCCGGCGTCGTCCTCGTCAACCCCTTCTACCGGTCCGACGCCGACGACTTCCACTGGAACATGATCGCGCCGACCCTGGACGACTTCCCGCGGACCATGGCCGAGTCGATCCGGCTGCGCACCCCCGGCCACCACATCGAGGCCGACCGGCTGGCCGACATGGCCCGGCGCATGACGGAGTGGATCGGCCCCTACGGCTGGCTGCGGTTCTTCGACGCCTACCTGCGCACCCCGCTGTTCCGCGTGGACCTCGTCGAAACCCCGGCTCTGGTGATCGGCGGGGAGACCGACCGGTCCGCGCCCGTCGCCCAGGCCCGCCACCTCGCCGCCCGGCTGCCCGCCGGACAGTGCCTGGAACTGCCCGGCTGCGGCCACTTCCCGATGCTCGAGGCGCCCACCCGCTTCACCGGCGCCGTGCATGCCTTCCTCGACCGGATCCCGGACCCCGTCCGGCCCCTGGCGGACGCCTGAGAAGCCCCGCACCACCCGGCCGACCCGAAACACCCCGACACGAAGGAGTCCGTGATGGACCCGACGCCCCACCCCTCGGTGACGGCGCTGCTGCAGACCCCGACCACGGCGCGGCTGCGTCCCCTGTTCGAAGGCAACAACATCAGCTTCGCCATCGGCTTCAAGCACATCAACTACGTGGCCGAAGCGGCGGTTCTGCATCACTTCAGGGAAGCCGGGCTGCCCGTCGTGGACCTGTACCGGCGCCACGGACTGGGCTTCGACGTGGTCGACATCCGCTCCCGGCTCGGCGCGCTGCTCGCCGTCGACGACGAGGTGGAGGCCGTCGTCACGCCGAAGACCAAGGACGGCGAGAACCGGTTCCGCTTCCGGGTCGAGCAGTTCGTCGAGCGTGACGGCAAGCGGGTGCGGTGCGCGGACTCGACCCTCGTCGTGGCGCTGCGCGTCGACGGCCACATCCGCGCCGAGGAACCCTGGCCGGCCGGTCTCGAACGCTTCACGACCGCCCGCCTGGGCACCGGCGAACGGCTGGACCTGGCGGCCGCACCCGTGCCGTACGGCGAGTTCACGGCCGGCCGCGGCACCAGTGCCGACCCGGTGCTCGGCGAACTCATCGGCGAGACCAACGCGTTCGGTTGGCGCTGGCGGGTCGGCTACTTCTACTGCCACTACAACGAGCGCGTCCAGATGTCCGGCTTCCTGCGCATCATGGAGGAGGTCGAGGACCTGTTCCTCGCCGACCGGGGACTGGCCATCAAGGAGGTCCTCGACACCCGCGGGTGGATCCCCGTCGTCACGCAGTCCCACATCGAACTCCTCGACGAGACCGTGATGGAGGAGGAGCTCTACACCGTCTACACCGTCGAGAACATCTTCAAGACGCTGCTCTACACCACCCGCATGGACTGCTACGTGCTGCGCGACGGGCAGCTGGTGAAGACCGCCACCGGAAGCATCACCCACGGCTACCTCCACGAGAAGGAGCCCAACCAGTGGGAGATGGCGGAGTTCGACGAGGCCACCGTCACCGCCCTCACCACGCCCCGCAAGGCGGTGTCGTGAACGCCGTCATGACCGGGCCGCCGGTCATCACCGGCTGGTCGGCGGTCTCCCCGCACGGCATCGGCGCCGATGCCTTCGCCGAGGGCGTGCGCGCCCAGCGGCCCACCCTGGCCCCCGTGGACACCGAACGCTGGAACGTCCCCCACAGCCGGGCCCACCTGGTCCCCGGCTTCGAGGTCCGTGAGGTGCTCGGCAAGAAGGGCACCCGCTCCATGGACCGGGTCACCGGCCTCGCCGTCGCCGCCGTCGGCTCCCTGCTCGACCGGCCCGGAGCACAGCGCGAGACGGAGACCGGTGAGCGGGCCGCGCTCGTCCTGGCGACCACCACCGGCAGCGCCGCCAGCATGATGGACTTCACGCGCAGCTCCCTGGTCGGCGCCCGGCCCTACGACGTGGACCCGGCCGTGATGCCCAACGCGGTGATGAACTGCGCGGCCGGCCAGTGCGCCATCTGGTACGGCATCAAGGGCCCCAACACCACGCTGGCCGGCGGCCGGGCGGCGGGCCTGCTCTCCCTCAACTACGCGATCCGGCTGCTGTCCACGGGCCGCGCGGACACGGTGCTGTGCGCCGCCGCCGAGGAGTACTCGCACGCCCGCTACTGGCTGGAGCGGCACAGCCGAGGCCCGGAGGCACCCGGCGCCGCCCTCGGCGAGGGCGCGGCCGTCATGCTGGTCCGCCCCGCCTCCGCGGCCACGCCCGAACGCCCCGCGCTCGCCGAGATACTGGCGGTGCGATCCCGGGTCGCGACCGGCAGCCGGGTGCGCGCCACGCTGGAGGCCTGCGTGCGCTCCGCCCTCGAAGCGGCGGGCGTCGGCGCCGGCCAGGTGTGGGCGGCGAGCCCCAGCGACGCGCCGGGCCTGCTCGGCCACCTGGAGCGGGACGTCCTCACCGAGGTCTGCGGGGCGGCCGCCGTGGACCGGGTGCCGGCCGTCGGCCGGATCGGCGACGTGTCCGCGGCGTCCGCCCAGTTCCAGATCGCCACCCTGCTCGCCACCGCCGCCGACGACACGACGGCCGCGGGCGGCATCGCCCTGGTCACGTCCGCCGACCGGGACGGCTCCCTGGCCTGCGCGGTCCTCAGGCTGGCGGGTCCCCGATGAGCGGCGCGACCGCCACCGTGGTCAGCCCCGTCGCCGCCCGGATCGTCGTGGAGTCGCGCACCGGCGAGGGGCTGGCGTCCCGCGCCACGGCCGAACTGCGCGAGACGGAGCCGGTGTTCGCCGGTCACTACCCCGGATTCCCGATCTTCCCCGGCGTCTGCGTCCTGGAGTGCGTCCGCCGCGCCGCCCTCGACGCGGACCCGGCGTCCGCTCCCGGCACGCTCGCCGCCGTGGAGTCGGCCCGGTTCTCCGGCGCCGTCTACCCGGGCGACACCCTCCAGCTGGCCCTGACCTGGCAGCACACCGGCACCGCGTGGCGCTGCAAGGCCACCGCCACCACCTCCCGGGGCCCCGCCGCCCGAGTCCGCCTGCGCTTCGAGCCCCCCGGAGGTGCCCGATGACCGCCCTCGGCGCCGGCCCGGCCTCGTCCGTCGCCGCGCTGCTGCCGCACCGCTACCCGATGCTGCTCGTCGACCGCGTCGTCGACGTGGTCCCGGGCGAACGGATCCGCGCCGTGAAGGCGATCACCGTCAACGAGCCCTGGTACGCCGGCACGGCCCCGGACGCGGACCTCGCCTACCCGCCGAGCCTGCTCGTCGAGTCCTGGGGGCAGACGGCGGGCCTGCTCACCGTCGCCGGCGGCGGCGCGCCGGCGGACCAGATCATGCTCTTCGGCTCGGTGGCCGACGCCGAGTTCCACCACCCCGTCCTGCCCGGCGACGTCGTCGAGCACCGGGTGGCCGTCACCCGCACCTTCACCGACTCCGTCGTCTTCGAGGGCAGCAGCCACTGCGGCGACCGCACCGTGATGACCGTGGCGCAGATGGTGATGGCCTTCCGCCCGGCCGGCCTGCTCCGGCCCACCGGGCCCGACGCCCCCACCCCCACCCACCCGTCCGCCGCAACCGGAAATGAGGCCGAACGATGACCGAGACCAGGCCCGTGGCCCTGATCAGCGGAGGCTCCCGGGGCATCGGCCGGGCCGCCGTGCTCAAGTTCGCGGCGGACGGCTACGACGTCAGCTTCTGCTACCACTCCAGCCACGACGCCGCCGAGATCCTGGCCAAGGAGGCGGAGGCACTCGGCGCCCGCGTGCTCCACCGCGGCGTCGACGTCTCCGACGCCGCCGCGGTGCGCGACTGGGTCGGCGCCACGGAACAGGAACTGGGCCCCGTCGAGACCGCCGTCACCTCCGCCGGCATCACCCGCGACAAGGGCCTGGTGATGATGTCCGACGAGGACTGGCGCTCGGTGCTGAGCACCAACCTCGACGGTGTCTTCCACCTCTGCCGCGCCGTCACCTTCGGGATGATGAAGCGCCGCCGGGGCTCGCTCGTCAACATCTCCTCCGTGGCCGGCGTGTACGGCAACGCCACGCAGACCAACTACGCCGCCTCCAAGGCCGGGATCATCGGCCTGTCCAAGTCCCTCGCCAAGGAGGTCG
This sequence comes from Streptomyces griseicoloratus, assembly GCF_014534645.1. GTDB lineage: Bacteria > Actinomycetota > Actinomycetes > Streptomycetales > Streptomycetaceae > Streptomyces > Streptomyces griseicoloratus. The sequence goes on along the minus strand of NZ_JACVQF010000193.1, from coordinate 18,787 downwards.
GCCGCTACGGCATCCGCGTCAACGTGGTGGCCCCGGGATTCGTCGACACCGACATGGTCGCCGCCGTGCCCGAACGGCTGCGCACCGAGGCGCTGGCCTCCGTCGCCCTCGGCCGGATGGGCACCGCCGAGGAGGTCGCCGAACTCGTCGCCTTCCTCGCCGGGCCGCGCGCCGCCTACATCACCGGTTCCGTCTTCCAGATCGACGGGGGGATCGCCCTGTGAGCACCGTACGCGGCAGGAAGAAGCAGCCCAGGTGGTACTTCTCCCTGCGCAGCCCGTACTCCTGGTTCGCCTACCGCGACCTGCGGGACAAGTACCCCGACGTCCTCGACGGCATCGAGTGGATCCCGTACTGGGAGCCCGACGAGGAGTCCACCCGGCTGCTCGCCGACGCCGGCGTGACCCTGCCGGTGATGCCCATGCACCGCACCAAGAACTTCTACATCCTCCGCGACGCCCGCCGCTGGGCCCACGCCCGGGGCTGGCAGGTGACGTGGCCCGTGGACCGCGCCCCGCACTGGGAGGTCTCCCACCTCGCCTACCTGGCCGCCGAGGAGCAGGGCCTGGGCCGGCAGTTCGTCGACCTGGCCTACCGGGCCCGCTGGACCGAGGGCCGGGACCTCGCGGAACGCGGCACCATCGCCGCCATCGCCCGCGAGCTGGGCCTCGACCCGTCGATCGCCGACTCGGTCGACGACCCCGAGCTGCGCATCAAGGGCGTCGAGTGCCTGATCGCGGCCTACCACGACGACGCCTTCGGCGTGCCGTTCTTCGTCCACGGCCGCGAGCCGTTCTGGGGCGCCGAGCGGGTCGGCGCGTTCGTCGCCGCCGTCCGCGGCGAGGCCTGGGACGGCGTCAGCGACGCCCCCTTCGACGCGCTCCCGTCCCCGGCCGCGCCGGACGGCAGCCGCCCGGTCTGACAGGAGACACCGATGACGACCACGCAGACCCCCCAGCGGACCGTGCCCCGCTGGGTCGCGCCCGCCCCCGCCGGTGAACCCGGCCGTAGCGGCTGGGCCGAACTGCGCCACCCCGTGCCGCACCGGCTCGCCGCCCGGACCCGCCTGCTCGCCCGCCGCACCGGCACCGGCTGGGAGGCCGCCGCCCTGGCCGCCCACACGGCCGTGCTGACCGCGATCAGCGGCGAGCGGACCGTCCTCGCCGGCTATCTGTCCCCCACGCCGCACCCCGCCGGCCCGGCCACCGCCGCACCGCGACCCGTGCCCGTCGCCCTCACCCTGGAGGAGCACACCTGGCGCGAACTGCTCACCGCCTCCGCGCGGGCCGCCGCCGCGCCGGCCGAGGGCGCCTTCGAGACCGTCCTGGACCTGGCCGGTGCCACCGGTGCGCCCGCCGCGCCGTCCGGGCACACGGCCCTGCGCGTCGCCCTGAGCCTCGACGCGGACGGACCCGCTCTGCTGATCGGGTACCGCACCGACGTCCTGGACGCCGCCGCCGCCGAGCGCATCGCGGGCTACCACGTCACGGCCCTGGAGCAGCTGACGGACGGCCCGGACGCCCCCGCCCGTGCCCGGGGACTGCTGTCCGGGGCCGAGTACCACCACCAGATCCACGAACTGTCCGGACCGGCCAGGCAGGTGCCGGACCGCCGGTTCCACGAGCTGTTCGAGGAGCAGGTCCGCCTGCGGCCCACCGACGTCGCCGCCGTGCACGCCGGCCGCAGCTGGACCTACGAGGAGCTCAACACCCGCGCCAACCGCGTCGCCCACGCCCTGCTCGCGCGCGACCTCGGCCCCGAGGCCGTGGTCGCCGTCATCACCGAGCGCACCCTGGACTGGCTGGCCTGCGTCATCGGCGTCTTCAAGGCCGGCGCCGCCTACCTGCCCGTCGAACCGCACGCCCCGGCCGACCGGATGGCCCGCACCCTGGTCCGCAGCGGCTGCCGCCTGGTGCTGACCGAGGACGGCGCGCTCGGCCGGGTCCGGCAGGCCGTCCCCGAGGGCGTCGAACTGCTCACGGCCGCCGCCGCGTACGCCGAGGAGCGCCCCACCGGCGACCCGGGAGTGCCCGTCGCCGCCGGACAGCTCGCCTACCTCTACTTCACCTCGGGTTCCACCGGCGAACCCAAGGGCGCGATGTGCGAGCACGCCGGCTTCGTCAACCACCTGTTCGCGAAGATCGACGACCAGCGCATCACCGAGGGCCAGGTCGTGGCCCAGACCGCCCCCCAGTCCTTCGACATCTCCCTGTGGCAGCTGGTCGCCGCCCTCGTCGTCGGCGGCCGCACCCTGATCGTCGAACAGGAGGCGATCCTCGACGTCGACCGCTACCTCGACACCGTCGAGCGCGGCGAGGTCGCGATCCTCCAGGTCGTCCCGTCCTACCTGGAGGTCGTGCTCAGCCGCCTGGAGGAGGTCCCCCGCGACCTGCCCGCGCTGCGCTGCGTCTCCGTCACCGGCGAGGCCCTGAAGAAGGAACTGGCCGTCCGCTGGTTCGCACGTTTCCCGCACATCGCGCTGATGAACGCCTACGGCCTGACCGAGACGTCCGACGACACCAACCACGAGGTCATGACCGCCGTCCCGGCGTGGGACTCCGTGCCGCTCGGCCGCGCCGTCAACAACGTCTCCGTGTACGTCGTCGACGAGGACCTGCGCCCGGTGCCGCTCGGCGCCCCCGGCGAGATCGTGTTCTCCGGCGTCTGCGTGGGACGCGGCTACATCAACGACCCCGAGCGGACCGCCCAGTCCTTCACCGAGGACCCGCACCGCCCCGGCCACCGCCTCTACCGCTCCGGCGACTTCGGACGGTGGCTGCCCGGAGGGACCCTCGAATTCCTCGGCCGCCGCGACGCCCAGGTCAAGATCCGCGGCTTCCGCATCGAGATCGGCGAGATCGAGAACCAGCTGCTGCGCGTCGACGGGGTCCGCGACGGTGCCGTCGTGGTCGTCGAGTCACCCGACCGGGGACGCCACCTCGTCGCCTTCCAGTGCGGCTCCGACGCGGCCTCCGACGCCCTGCGCGACCGGTTGCGCGCGACCCTCCCGGCGTACATGGTGCCGAGCCGGGTGGAACGGCTCGACGCGCTGCCGCTCACCCCCAACGGCAAGACCGACAAGCGCGCCCTGCGCGCCCTCGCCGCGGAACTCGCCGAACAGGAGGGCACGGCCGGGCGCGAGGAACCCCGCACCGCCACCGAGCGCCGGCTCGCCGCCGCCTGGTCCGAGGTCCTCAAACTGCCGGTGGAGCGGATCGGCCGCGCGGACGGCTTCTTCGACCTGGGCGGCACCTCACTGTCCGCGGTACGTCTCGTCGTACGGATGGAGCGCGCCTTCACCCTGCGCGACGTGACCCGGTACCCGACCCTCGCCGCGCTGGCCGCCTTCGTCGACGACCCGTCCTCCGCCGCCCCCGCCCCCGGGCCGGCCGACACGGCGGCCGGTCCCGCCGCCGAGGCCGGCCCGGCCGCCGCGGCCACCGCACCCGGCACCGGCGGCGCTGACGCGCCGTTCGACGTGGTCCGCACCGAGGGCCGGCCCGCGGTGCTCGTCCTGGACGGGCCGCCGCCCACCGACCCCGCCGCCTGGACCGCCGCACACGCCGGCCGGCTGCGGGCCACGGTCGCCGAGCACGGCGCCGTGCTCGTGCGCGGCCTCGGGCTCGCCGACGCCGGGACCGTCGGCCGGGTCGGCCGGGCCCTGCTGCACGAGGTGATGACCGAACGCGAGGGCTTCGCCCCGCGCCGGCGGCTCGCCGACGGCGTCTACTCGTCCACGGAGTGGCCCGCCGACCAGCCCATGTGCATGCACCACGAGCTGTGCTACGCCCGTGAGGTGCCCGGCACGCTCCTCTTCGCCTGCCTCACCGCGCCCGAGTCCGGCGGCGCCACCGGCGTCAGCGACTCGGCCGACGTGCTCGAAGCGCTCCCGGCCGGCCTCGTCCGCCGTTTCGAGCGCGAGGGCTGGCTCGTCGAGCGCAACTACACCGGCACCGTCGGCGTCGGCCTCGCCGAGGCCTTCGGCAGCGACGACCGGGCCGATGTGGAGGCGTACTGCGCCGCCCGGGGCATCGAGCACCGCTGGGAGCCGGGTGGCGACCTGCGCACCCGGCAGCGGGCCGCCGCGGTGCTCACCCACCCGGTGACGGGCCGGCGCGGCTGGTTCAACCAGATCGCCTTCCTCAACGAGTGGACCCTGGACCCCGTCGTCCGCGAGTACCTCACCTTCGAGTTCGGGCCCGACGGACTGCCGTTCAACAGCCGCTACGGAGGCGGCGACCGCCTCGACGAGGACACGGTGCTCACCATCAACGGCGTCTACGAGAAGCACACGCTCCGCGAGCCGTGGCGCGACGGTGACCTGCTCGTCGTCGACAACCTCCGCATGGCGCACAGCCGGGAGCCCTACGAGGGCGAGCGGCACATCGCCGTCGTCCTCGGCGACCCGGTCGCCCTCCCCGCGTACTCCTGACCGCACGCCGGCCGGGCGCGCCCGCCGCGCCCGGCCGCCCACCCACCACCCACGGATGGAGCAACCATGTCCCGCCAGCCGCTCGTGCCGCCCTTCGCCGTGATCACCGGCGCGCAGGTGGCCGAGGTGCTCACCGGCAGCGAGAAGCACGTCGTGAACCTGGTCGAGGACGTCTACCGGCTGCACGGCCGGGGCGACTCGGTGAACCCGCCCTCCTACTTCCTGCGCTTCCCCGACCGGCCCAGCGCGCGCATCATCGCGCTGCCCGCCTCCGTCGGCGGCGACCGGCCCACCGACGGACTGAAGTGGATCTCCAGCTTCCCCGAGAACGTCGCGGCCGGCATTCCCCGGGCCTCCGCGGTGCTCATCCTCAACGACCCCGCCACCGGATACCCGATCGCCTGCCTGGAGAGCTCCATCATCAGCGCCTCCAGGACCGCCGCCTCGGCCGCCCTCGCCGCCGACCGGCTCAGCCGCGGCGAGCGCCCGCGACGCATCGGCTTCATCGGCGGCGGACTCATCGGCCGCTACGTCCACCACTACCTCGAGGCCACCGGCTGGACGTTCGACGAACTCGGCGTCCACGACCTGTCGGACACCCACGCCGAGTCCTTCGCCGGCTACCTGGCCGGCCGCTCCGGCGACGCCCCCGTGGTCGTGCACCGCACCGCCGAGGAACTGGTCCGCTCCAGCGACCTGATCGTCCTGGCCACCGTCGCGCCCCGCCCGCACATCCACGACCCGGCCTGGTTCGCGCACAACCCGCTCGTCCTCAACGTGTCCCTGCGCGACCTCGCCCCCGAGATCCTGCTGGCCTCCGCCAACATCCTCGACGACGTCGAGCACTGCCTCAAGGCCGACACCTCCCCGCACCTGGCCGAACAGCTCACCGGTGGGCGGGACTTCATCGACGGCACGCTGTACGACGTCCTGGAGGGCCGCGTCGAGCTCCCCGCCGACCGGCCCGTCGTCTTCTCGCCGTTCGGCCTCGGCGTGCTCGACCTCGCCGTCGGCCGCCACGTCCTCGACACCCTGCGCGACACCGGCCGCCTGTCGGTCGTCGAGGGCTTCTTCCACGAGCTCGACCGCTACGGCCGCCCCGGCGGCCCGGCGCCGCACGGAACCCGGTGACGACGTGACCGTCATCACCGCCCCGTACGAGATGAACGTCGACGACGTCTTCGTCGACCTCCGGTCCGTCTTCGACGTACCCCTCTACCTGAAGTACGAGGGGATCAACCTCGCCGGCTCGGTCAAGCTGAAGGCCGCCCTGGAGATGGTGCTCGCCGCGGAGCGGGACGGCACCCTCACCCCGGGCGCGGTGCTTGTGGAGTCCTCCTCCGGCAACCTCGGTGTCGCCCTCAGCATGATCGCCGCCCACCGCGGCTACGGCTTCGTCTGCGTCACCGACTCGCGCTGCAACCCGGCCACCCGGCGGCTGATGGAGTCCTTCGGAGCCCGCGTCCTCGTCATCTCCCGCGCCGACAAGGAACGCGGGCTGCTCGGCGCCCGCATCGACTACGTGCAGCGCCTGGTCGACTTCGACCCCAACTACGTGTGGCTCAACCAGTACGTCAACCCGCACAACTGGCTGGCCCACTACCGCACCACCGGCCCGTCCGTCGCCGCCCAGTTCCCGGACCTGGACGTGCTGTTCGTCGGCGCCGGAACCACCGGCACCCTCATGGGCTGCGCCCGCTACTTCCGCGAGCGGGGCGGCGGTGTGCGGATCGTCGCCGTCGACAGCGTCGGCTCGGTCACCTTCGGCGGGCCGGCGTCCACCCGCCACATCCCCGGCCTCGGCGCGGGCGTCCGCCCGCAGCTGCTCGACGAGGGACTGATCGACGAGGTCGTGATGGTGCCCGAGCGGGACACCCTGCAGAGCTGCCACGCCATGGCCCGCCAGGGCTTCCTGTTCGGCGGCTCCACCGGAACCGTCGTCAGCGGCGCGCTGCGCTGGCTGGCCGGCCGGCCGCGCGGCGAGCGGCTGACCGCGGTGGCCCTCTCCCCGGACCAGGGAGACCGCTACCTCGACACGGTGTACGACCCCGCATGGGTGGAACGGCACTTCGGCGCGCCGCACACCTGGGACGCGGGGGAGCCGGAGAAGGAGCTGGAACTGGTCCCCGGCGCCGGCTGAGTCCCCAACGCGCCCTCCGGGAGCGCGCCCCGAGACACCCGTGAGACAAGGAACCCGCGACATGGACAAGGCAGTCGTACTGATCGCCGAGGAACTCTCACCCGCCACCGTCGACGCCCTCGGCCCCGAATTCGAGATCCGGTACTGCACAGGCGCCGACCGGGCCTCGCTGCTCGCGGCGCTGCCCGGCGCCGACGCGGTGCTCGTGCGCAGCGCCACCCGGATGGACGCCGAGGCGATCGCGGCGGGCACCCGGCTGAAAGTGATCGGCCGGGCCGGGGTGGGCCTGGACAACGTGGACGTGCCCGCGGCGTCCCGGGCCGGCGTGATGGTGGTCAACGCCCCCACCTCCAACGTGGTCAGCGCCGCGGAGCTGACCGTCGGCCTCCTGCTCGCCGTGGCGCGCAACATCCCGCAGGCCGACGCCGCGCTCAAGGGCGGACAGTGGCAGCGCGGCCGGTTCACCGGCGTCGAACTGTCCGGCCGGACGCTCGGCATCCTCGGACTCGGGCGGATCGGCTCCCTGGTGGCCCGCCGCATGGCCGCGTTCGGCATGCGGCTGCTCGCCCACGACCCGTACGTTCCGGCCGGGCACGCCGAACGGCTGGGCGCCCGCGTCGTCGGGCTCGACGAGCTCCTGGAGTCCTCCGACTTCCTCACGGTCCATCTGCCGAGGACACCGGAGACCACCGGCATCCTCGGCTTCGACGCCCTGCAGCGCGTCAAGCCGGGCGTCCGCATCGTCAACGCCGCCCGCGGCGGCATCGTCGACGAGGCGGAGCTGTACGCGGCGCTGAAGGAGGGCCGGGTCGCCGCCGCGGGCATCGACGTGTTCGCCACCGAACCGTGCACCGACTCCCCGTTGTTCGAGCTGGACAACGTGGTCGTCACCCCCCATCTCGGAGCCGGCACGGCCGAGGCGCAGGAACGGGCGGGCGTGGCCGTCGCGCGTTCCGTGCGCGAGGCGCTGGCCGGCCGCTTCGTGCCGGAGGCCTGCAATGTGCGGCTGGGCGAGGTCGACGCGGAACTCGACCCGTGGCTGGCACTCGCCGAGCGGCTGGGCGGCCTGTTCACCGCGACCGCCGGAGCCCTGCCCGGCCGGCTGCGCGTCACCGTCGGCGGTGAGATCGCCCGGCACGAACTCGCGGCCCTGGAACTCGCCACGGTCAAGGGAATCCTGGCTCCCGTGGTGGAGGGCGGGGTCACCTACGTCAACGCCCCGCTGCTCGCCCAGGAGCGAGGGCTGGACACCGAGCTGGTCACCGGGGCCGAGAGCACCGCGCACCGCAGCCTGGTGCGGATCGAGGGCACGCTGCCCGGTGGGGAACACGTCTCGGTCTCCGGCACCCTGACCGGGCACCGCGGCGGCGAGCGCCTGGTGGAGCTGCTCGGACACGATGTCGACGTACCGCTCGGCGACGGCCTCGCCTTCTTCCTCGCGCCCGACGAGAGCGGTCTGATCGCCGGTGCCGGCGAGGCGCTGGCCCGGGCCGGAGCGGCGGTCGAGTCCCTGCGGCTGGCCCGGACCGGCGGCGACGACGGCACGGTCCTGGTCGCGGCGGCCCTCGCCGCGCCCCTCGAACCGGCGGCGCTCGACGACGCCGCCGTCCGGATGGGTGCCGTGCGCGGCTGGGGTCTGGAGCGGCGACGATGACGGTGTACGACTGGCTGATCGAGCAACTGGTCAGCGGCCGGGCCCGGTTCCGGCTGATCGACCACCCCCCGGAGGGGCAGACCGAGCGGGCCAGCGAGCTGCGCCGGCACCCGCTGGCCCAGGCCGCCAAGTGCCTCGTCGTGCGCGTCGCGACGGGACGCCGCTCCCGGCGGTACGTGCTGGCGGTCGTGCCCGGCGACCGGCGGGTGGACCTCGACGGGCTGTGCGGGATGTACGGCGGCTCGGAGGCCGCCTTCGCGGCCCGGGACGTGGCCGAGCGGCTGGCTGGCAGCGTCAGCGGCTCCGTGGTGCCGTTCGCCCGCCATCCCGAGCTGGACCTGGTGGTCGACCCGGAACTGCTCGTGCACGACGAGATCTTCTTCAACGCGGCGCGCCTGGACCGCTCGGTCGCCCTGGACACCGACGACTACGTGGCCCTCGCCCGCCCCCGGGTGGAGCCCATCACCCAGCACTCCGCCGCCTGGCCGGAGTCCGCCCGAAGGAAAACAGCATGACTCTTGGCCCCCGTCCCACGGCAACGCGGCCCGCTGTCGCCGGCGAACGGTGGTTCCGCCGTTACCCGGCCACGTCCGCCCCGCGGCGCCGCCTGGTCGTCCTGCCGCACGCGGGTGGCTCGGCGAGCTTCTTCCACGCCTGGGGAACCGCCTTCGACGCCGGCACGGAGGTGGTGGTGGCCCGCTACCCGGGCCGGCACGACCGGCTCGCCGATCCGTGCATCGACAGCATGGCGGAGCTCACCGAGCAGGTCACGGAGGCGTTGCTGCCGCTGCTCGACGTGCCGGTGACCCTGTTCGGGCACAGCATGGGCGCGTCCCTCGCCTACGAGGTGACCCTGCGGCTGGCCGAACGGCACGGCGTGTCGCCCGCCGCCCTCCACGTGTCGAGCCGCAAACCGCCGCACCGGCTCACGCCGCGGCGCCTGCACGAGCAGGGCGACGACGCGCTGATCGCGGAGGTCCGCCGGCTCGGCGGCACGGACGAGGCGCTGCTGTCCGACCCCGACCTGCGCGACATCGTGCTGCCCGCGATCCGGGCCGACTTCACGATCGTCGGCACCTACGGGCCGCGCCCCGCGGACCCGGTCGACTGCCCCGTCTACGCCTACCTCGGGGACCGGGACCCGTCGATCAGCGTCCAGGACATGTCGGGCTGGGCGGACATCGCCCCGTCGCACTTCCGCCTGGACGTGCTGCGCGGCGGCCACTTCTACCTGCAGGACCACCGGGAGTCCGTCACCCGCGTCATCGACGCCCGCATGGCCGGCCGCACCGTCTGAGCTGCCCCCGCCGGACACCCGGCGCCGCCCGCCCCGCGACGGACGGCGCCGAGCCGGCGGTCACGGTCCTGCCGGCGCCGTGCCCACGTCCGGCCGGCCGGACGCCGTCGCCATGGCGGCCAGCTCCTCCGCGGTGCGCGGACCCTCGGCCGTGGCCGCCAGCGCCCCCTGCGCACGCAGCAGCCGGGCCGCCGCCACGCCCCACGGCAGGCGCAGTCCGGCCTGCCGGAGGAGGTCCGTGCGGGACAGCATCGAAGGTGCCGGGCCGGTGTGCACGCCGTCCGGGGTGAGCAGGGCCGCGTCGTCGGACCAGCGCAGGGCGAGGTCGACGTCGTGGGTGGCCATCACCACCGTGGTGCCGGCCTCGCGGAGGCCGTCCAGGGTGGCCAGCAGCCGCTCCTGGCCGTCCGGGTCGAGACCCGCGGTCGGCTCGTCGAGGATCAGCACCCGGGGCCGCATCGCGACCGCGCCCGCGATCGCCGCCCGCTTGCGCTGCCCGTACGACAGCAGATGGGTGGGCCGGTCCGCCAGAGCCGTGATGTCCAGGGCGGCGAGCGCCCCGGCGACCCGTGAGCGCACCTCGGCGTCGGGCAGGCCGAGGTTCAGCGGCCCGAACGACACGTCCTGCGCGACGGACGCGGCGAACAACTGGTCGTCGGGGTCCTGCACCACCAACTGCACCGTCGTCCGCAGCCGCGTCAGCCCCGCGCGGTCGTACCGCACCGGCTCGCCCTCCACCGCCAACCCCCCGGCCTGCGGCCTCAGTCCGCCGCTGAGCAGCCGCATCAGCGTGGTCTTGCCGCTGCCGTTGCGCCCCAGCAGGGCCAGCGCGCGCCCCTCGCGCACCTCGAAGTCCAGGCCGCTGAGCACGGCCGGGCCGTCCTCGTACGCGAACGACGCGCCCCGCAGGGCGACCAGGGCGGGCTCGTTCACGACAGGGGCCTTTCCAGTACGAGGGTGAGGGCGGCCAGCGCCCCGAGCAGGGCCACGCTCGCCGCCGTGAACGGCACGGAGACACGGGCCTCGGGCACCAGGACGCGAAGGGTGCCGTCGTAGCCGCGCCCGGCGAGCCCGGTCTGCAGCCGCGCCGCCCGGTCGAAGGCCCGGACGAACGCCGTGGCGCCGAGCCCGCCGAGCGAACGCCAGGCCGCCGCCCGTGTGGTGTGGCCCAGCCGCGCGGCCTGCGCCTCACGGATCCGGCGCACGGAGTCGAGCAGCAGGAAGCTCATCCGGTACGTCACCAGCGCGACGTCGACGACCGGCGCGGGCACCCCGGCCCGCACCAGACGGGGCAGCAGGTCGGACATGGGAGTGGTGAACGCGAACAGGAGCACGCCGAGGGAGGCGGCCGACGTGCGCAGCAGCAGCCCGCCGGCCCGGAGCGCGCCGCCGTCGGCCCAGGCCACGAACCCCGCCGGGCCCCCGACCTGCACCAGCAGCGGCAGCGCGCCGGTCACGCAGAAGCCCAGCGGCACCCGGTACGCCCGCCACAGCCGGCGACCGGGCACGCCCGCCGGGCCCAGCAGCACCGCCAGCGCCGTCACCAGCACCAGCGCCGCGCCCGGCCACGGCGGCAGCGAGATCGCCAGCACGGTCAGCCCCAGACCGAGCACGGCCTTGTCCACCGGATGGCGGCGGCGCCAGCGACTGCTGTGCGCCGCCGCGTCGATCGGCAGCACTCAGTCCTCCGCGGGCGGGTCCTGCCGGGCCGCCAGGGCTCGCTCCTCGCCCTGCCTCCTGCCCCGGCGCAGACCGAAGTAGTAGGCCAGCACGCCCGCGCCGACGGCCGCCTGCAGGGCGAACAGCGCGGACTCGATCTCCCCGGACGGCGGTTCGTACAGCGGGGAGAACCACGGCTCGTAGTCCGGCTCGATCTCGGTGATCGCCGTCTCCGCCTCGGCGTCGGCGCCGGTGAACGGCTCCTCCTTGTGGTCGCCGAGGCCGAGCACCAGCGGCAGCGCCGCGAGCGCGGCCACGGCGAGCAGCAGGAGGGCGTTGATCCTCGTGTTGCGGTTCATCGGGCGCTCACCGCCTGCTTCTTCGGTCCCCGCGTGGTCAGCAGCACGCCCAGCCGGGTCAGTTCGCCCTTGCTGGACTGCACCAGCAGCCGCATGACCAGCACCGTGAGCAGCCCCTCGCTGACCGCCAGCGGGATCTGCGTGACGGCGAAGATGGAACCGAACTTGCCGAGCGCGCCCAGGAAACCGCTGCCCGGGTCGGGGAAGGCGAGCGCCAGCTGCACGCTGGTGACGCAGTAGGTGGACAGGTCGGCGACGAACGCACCGAAGAACACCGTGACCATCAGCGGCACGTCGTAGCGGCGCAGCAGCCGGTAGACGCCGTATCCGGCCCAGGGGCCGGCGACCGCCATCGAGAACACGTTGGCGCCGAGCGTGGTCAGGCCGCCGTGTGCGAGCAGCAGCGCCTGGAAGAGCAGGGTGATGGTGCCCAGCACCGCCATGATCGGCGGCCGGAACAGGACGGCGCCCAGGCCGGTGCCGGTCGGGTGCGAGCAACTGCCCGTCACGGACGGCAGCTTGAGGGCGGACAGGACGAACGTGAAGGCCCCGGAGGCCCCGAGCAGCAGCGTGCTCTCGGGATGCTCCCTGACCTCACGGGTGAGTGACCGTACTCCGTGGACGACGAACGGCGCGGACGCGACACCCCAGGCGATCGCGTGCGCCGGAGGCAGAAAGCCCTCGGCTATGTGCATGGCTCAGCAGACCCTCTCCAGCACCTCGTGGATGGACGACGCGCCTTGGCCGGTCTCCTGGCTGACGGGTGACACCGCCCGTACTCCGCCTTCCCGGGTCCGAGGACCCAGTGGCTGCCCGTGGAGGGCTGGAGCCGGACTTCCCGATCACAGTGGCGAGGGCCGCACCGGTATCGCACCGGATTTCCCGTTCACCAAGGCGTGGCGACAGTAGTGCGCGCAAGGGGGTGGTGACAAGCGGGCCTCGGGGCCGGCAGGCCCCCGGGGCTGCGGAAACGGCCGCGGAACTGCCGCGGAAACGGCTGTGGGAAGGGCCGCCGTCACTCGTGCGGGCCCCGCTCCAGCCGCCGTTCCAGCAGGCGGCGTACCCACTGGGTCAGCGCGGTCGCGGCGGCGGTGAGGAAGACGAAGCTGTAGAGGATCTGCAGGACCGTCAGCACCCGGGCGGTCTGGCCCCGGGGGGTGATGTCGCCGTAGCCGACGGTGGCGAGCGTCACCACGGTGAAGTACAGCGCGTCGACGCGGGTGCGCAGGCCCTCGAACTCCCCGGGCTCTTTGGCGAGCGTGTAGTAGGCGCACGCGAAGACGTGCAGGGAGAGGACGATCAGCAGGGGGATGAGCACGCCGGGCCGGGTGTCCGGGCGTTCGACGAGGACGTTGCGGATCTCCCGGAGCAGCAGTGCGGCCACGACGGCGAGCGCCAGCCCGAACAGCACCCAGCTCAGGACCGGCCGGCCGGGCCCCAGGTGGTCCAGGGGGAGCAGGAAGTAGGCCACGACCATGCCCGCGGCGGCGGCCGCCCGCAGCAGCCAGGGCCCGGCCGTACCCCGGTGCCGCGTCACCGGGCGGCCGCCGTTCCCGTCCCTGCCCCCGGGTCCGGACCGGCGGCCTCCGGCTCGGTTTCCGCCTCCGTCTTCGGTGCGCGGCGCACCAGCTGGGTGACGACGAAGGCGACCACCGACGCGGTGACGATCAGCGGCATCTGGTCGTACGCGTCGCGGCCGACCAGGAGCACCGCCAGCACCGCGCTGGCCAGCGGCAGCCCCGTCACCGCGGCGGAGGCGGCGGAGATGCCGAGGGCGAGGGCCGGAGCCGCGCCGAAGCCGGGCAGGCCGGAGCAGGCCATGGCCGTCGCCGTGCCCAGCAGGACGGCGGGGAAGACGGGGCCGCCCCGCAGGCTGCCCAGCGCGATGGCCCAGGCCAGCCCCTTGCACGCGACGAGCGCGACCAGCGCGCCGACGGACCAGGCGTGCGGGTGCGCGGCGAGCATGGCGAGCGTCGCCTGGCCGGACAGCGCCGCCTCGGCCGGGGAGCGGCCGGTGATCAGGGCGTACGCGGAGAGGCAGACGCCGACGGCCGTGGCGCACGCGACGGTGCGGACGGCCGTGCGGTGCCGCGTCCAGGACACGGTCCGCCGGCCGAGCCGACGGGCCAGCGCGACCCCGACGGCGATCAGCGCGGCCGTGGGGACGCCCCAGAGGAAGTCGCCCGCGTCCGGGTTGGCGCCGGGCGGCACGTCGGGCAGGGCGAGCGCGCCGATCTCCAGCCCGGTCCACTGTCCGAAGCCGGTGAAGACCAGGGCGCCCGCCGCGCTGGCGAGCAGGCAGGGCAGCAGCAGCGCGACCATCCGGGCGCCGGCCAGCCCCGCTCCCTCGATGAGCAGCACCGCCGCCACCACGGGACCGCCGAGGATCGTGGAGATCGCGGCCGTGGAACCCGCCGTCGCGACGACCGCCCGCGCCCTCCCGTCCACTCCGGCCGCCCGCCGCACCGCCAGCAGTGCGAGCCCGCTGCCGACCGCCATCAGCGGTGCCTCGGGGCCCAGGACCACGCCGAGCGGCAGGGTCGCCAGCGCGGCCAGGACCGCGCCGGGCAGCGCCCCGGGGCCCACGGGCGCGCCGCCCAGCCCGTCCACCGGCAGATGGCCGCCCGCCCCCGGCATCCGGGTCACGACCGGCGCCAGGACCAGCCCGGCGAGGACGAGCGCGGGCAGCGGCCACCACCAGGGCGGGGAGCCGTACCCGGCCGTCTCCGGCAGTGACGTCCACACCCAGTGCTCCAGCTGGTGCTGGAGCCCGACGAAGAAGAAGCAGGCGAGCGCGATGGGCACGCCGAGCAGCACGCACAGCAGCAGCAACCGCAGGTATCCGGGGCTGAGCAGGGTGTCCCTCAGGGACCGCTCGGCCCCTGCCGGGGTCCTGTCGGCCGGTGCGGTCACGATGCCGCCCGCCGCGTTCCGTCCGAGGGGCCCGCGGGCCGGGACCGAGTCGTCACGGGCCGCCTCCTTCGTCCGCGTCCGCCCCGCCGTCACGTCGTCCGCGTCCGCCCACGTCCGCGGCGCGTCACCGGTGGCGTTCAGTAAACGCGAGGCGAGCGGGGCCCGCATTCCATGACCGCCGTCCGGTTCACCCGTTCGGCGTGGCCCGCATGGCCCGCCACGGGCCCCGGCAGGCTCGGTGGCACCCTCCGGCACCGTCCGGCACCACTCGCGCGTTCCGGTGCCGGTGGTCCGAGGCCCGTACAGGCGTACGGGCCGCGCAGAAAGGACGCCGCTCATGAGCCGGCACGCCGCCACGGACCCCGGTACGCCGTCCCACGGCGGCGACCGTCCCCGTCCCCTCAGCGGTGACGGCGGCGCCGCAGCGCCAGGGCCGTCGCCGTGCCCGCGGCCGCCAGCCCGGCGCCCGCCAGGCCCGCGGCCAGGGCCTGCGCCGGGCGTCCGGGGGCCACGGGCCGGGCGCCGGGCGCGGTCCCGTACGCGCTGCCCGGTCCGCCGGGCAGCGCCGAGGCCAGCAACTCCGCCAGGTGCACCGCCTCGTGCCCGCCGCTGTCCAGCTCGTGGATCTGCGTACGGCAGCTGAAGCCGTCGGCGAGCACGACGGTTCCCTCGTCCTCCGCCCGCAGCCGCGGCAGCAGCACCCGCTCCGCGCAGGCCTCACTGACGTCGAGATGGCCGCGCTCGAAGCCGAAGTTGCCGGCCAGCCCGCAGCAGCCGGAGTCCAGCCGCTCGGCGTCCACCCCGGCGCGGCGCAGCAGTTCCCGGTCGGCGTCCCAGCCCATGACCGCGTGCTGGTGGCAGTGCACCTGGGCCAGCGCCCGCGCGGACCGGTCGGGCACCCGCGGCGGCTCGTAGCCGGGGGAGTGCTCGGTGAGCAGCTCCGACAGCGTGACCGTCCGGTCGCGCAGCCGGCGCACGTCGTGGTCCCCGGGGAACAGCTCCGCCGCGTCCGAGCGGAACACGGCCGCACAGCTCGGCTCCAGGGCCACCACCAGGCCGCCTTCCCGCACATGCCCGGCAAGGGCGCGCACGGTCCGGGCCAGCACCCGCTCGGCCGTGCCCAGTTGCCCGGTGGAGATCCAGGTCAGCCCGCAGCACAGCGGCCCGGCCGGCAGCCGCACCCGCCAGCCCGCGTGTTCCAGCACGTGCACGGCCGTCTGCCCGATGTGCGGGTGGAAGTGGTCGGTGAACGTGTCGGGCCACAGCAGCACGGTCCCGCGCTCCCCGTCGCCGTAGGGCTCGTGACGGGCGAACCACTGCCGGAACGTCCGCCGCGCGAACAGCGGCACCTCCCGGTCCGCCACCCCCGCGACGGCGACCGCGGCCCGCGACAGGACCGGGGTGTGGGTGAGGACGTTGACGACCGGGCCCAGACGGGTGCGGCCCACCGCCTGCGCGAGCGCGGGCAGCCAGCCCATCGACCAGTCGGAGCGCGGCCTGCGCCACGGCCGGCCCGCGTAGTGGTGGGACAGGAACTCCGCCTTGTACGTGGCCATGTCCACGTCCGCCGGACAGTCCCTCTTGCAGCCCTTGCAGGCCAGGCACAGATCGAGGGCGTCCCGGACCGCCTCCGAGCGCCAGCCGTCCCGGACGGGGCCGTCGCCGTGCCCGTCGAGCATCTCGAACAGCAGCCGGGCCCGGCCCCGGGTGGAGTGCTCCTCCTCCCTGGTGACCTGGTACGACGGACACATCACGGTTCCCTCACTGGTGTGCTGCCGGCACTTGCCGACGCCGACGCACCGGTTGGCCGCCTCGGCGAAGGACCCGCCGTCGTGCGGGAACCGGAAGTGCAGGTCACGCGGGTCGTACGGGGCCCAGTCACCGCCGAGGCGCAGATTCTCGTCCAGCCGGTACGGGGCCACCACCTTCCCGGGGTTCATCCGGTCCAGCGGATCGAAGACGGCCTTCAGCCGCCCGAACGCCTCCACCAGCTCCGGTCCGAACATGCGGCCCAGCAGCTCCCCGCGGCTCTGCCCGTCGCCGTGCTCGCCGGACAGGGACCCGCCGAACTCGACGACCAGATCGGCCGCCCGTTCCATGAACCGCCGGTAGGCCGCCACGCCGCCCGCGGTGTAGAGGTCGAAGGGGATCCGGGTGTGCACGCAGCCGTGGCCGAAGTGGCCGTACAGACTGGGCCCGGTGTCGCTCTGGTAGCCGAACTCCTCGAACAGCGCCCGCAGCCGCCGCAGATAGTCGCCCAGCCGCTCCGGCGCAACCGCCGAGTCCTCCCAGCCCTCGAAGGTGTCGGCGCGGCCCGGGATGTGCGCGGTGGCGCCGAGACCGGCCTCGCGGACCTGCCACAGCTCCTCCTCCCGTGCCGGGTCGTCCATGAAGGCGCAGTCCGGGTCGTGCTCGGACCGGTGCAGCGCGCGGAGCATCCGGTGCGCCCGGGTGTCGGACTCCTCGACCGTGTCGCCGCCGAACTGCACCATCAGGAAGGCGTTTCCGTCGGGCAGTTCGCCGAGGGCCTTCGGGTTGAGGTGCTTGAGCCGTTCGTCGCGGACCAGCCGGGCGTCGACGCCCTCCAGCGCGATCGGCTCGTGGGGCAGGATGTCCGGCACCGCGTCGGCGGCCCGTTCGACGCTGTCGAAGCCCAGCACGACCAGGGTGCGTTCCCGCACCACCGGTACCAGCTCCAGCTCCGCGCGCAACACGGTGACCAGCGTCGACTCGCTGCCGACCAGCAGCCCGGCGACGTCGAACCCGTACTCCGGCAGCAGCGAGTCCAGGTTGTAGCCGGAGACCCGGCGCGGGATGCGGGGGAAACGGCGGCGGATCTCGTCCGCGTAGGTGTCGCGCAGTGCGCGCAGCTGCCGGTGCACGGTCGCCCGCAGGTCGCCCTGCCGCTCGATTTCGGCGTACTCCTCGTCGCCGGTCTCCCCGCACCAGAAGCGGGTGCCGTCGTAGAGCAGCACCTCCAGGCGGGCGATGTTGTCGACGACCTTGCCGTGCGCCTGGGCGGTGGCGCCGCAGGAGTTGTTGCCGATCATGCCGCCGATGGTGCAGTTGGCGTGCGTGGCGGGTTCCGGGCCGAAGCGCAGGCCCTCGGGCGCGAGTCGCCGGTTCAGCTCGTCCAGTACGATGCCGGGCTGGACGACGCAGCGGCGGGCGCCGGTGTCCAGGGACTCCAGGCGGGTGCAGTACTTCGACCAGTCCAGCACCACACCGGCGTTGGTGCACTGCCCGGCCAGGCTCGTCCCGCCGCCCCGTGACAGGATGGGCGCACCGTGTTCGCGGGCGACGGCCACCGCCTCCGCGGCGGCTTCGGGGGTACGCGGGACCACCACCCCGATCGGCGTCTGGCGGAAGTTGGAGGCGTCGGTGGAGTACGCGGCCCGGCTCCCGGCGTCGAAGCGGATCTCGCCGTCCACCCGGTCGCGCAGCGCGGTGCGGAGGGATCCGATGTCGACCGGCGGCGGGGCCCCTTCGCGGGTGACGGGTGGGGGCAGGTCCGGTACGCCCATGGGCCCTCCTTCGTCTGCCGGCGCGGGCGGGCGGCGACGGTCGCGTGCGGCATGGCAGCCGTCCGGGTACCCCGCCGGTCCGGGCGGCAACCACCGGCGGCGGGGAGCACCGGGACGGTCGCGGTCCGTGTCGTTGTTGGGCCGAACGGGTGACTTGGCGTAAGAATTGGCTGGTGCAGGCATTGAAGGCGAGTCGAATCGGGGGGAGCCGGTGAACAGTCACGACGTCACCGATGAACAGTGGGAAGGGCTCGCCCAGGTCGTTCCGTTGCGCGGGCGCGACGCCTGGCCGTCCTCGGTCGGCCATCGCGCGATGCCCGAGGCGGAGACGGAGGCGCGCCGCCGCTTCGTCGTCCTGAGGGTGAACGTGTTCGCGGACGCCCGCGAGGTCGCCGAGACCCTGATGGCGGGCATTCCGGTCCTGCTGGACCTGACCGGCGCCGAGACGGAGGTCGCCAAGCGGGTCCTCGACTTCAGCACGGGCGTCGTCTTCGGGCTGGCGAGCGGTATGCACCGCGTCGACCGGAACGTGTTCCTGCTGACCCCGGCCGGAACCGAGGTCAACGGCCTCATGGAGGGCGCGGCCGGCGTCCCCGGCGTCTGACACGCCCGCCCCCGCGGCCTCCACGGTCCCCGTGCACGGCCCGGGGCACCTCGAAACCGTGCACGAGCGATGTCAGCCGTGCCCGGAGGGGCCGGGTGCCGGGTGACGGCCGCTCCGCTCCGGTGGTCCGCGCGGGGCGCGCTCCCCGCCGGGCCGCTGCCCCGGCCCACCACGTTCGCGGGACGACGGCCGCCGGGCCCCTTCG
>NZ_JACVQF010000192.1 GCF_014534645.1 Streptomyces griseicoloratus | reverse complement strand
GCGGTGGCCCAGTCGCGGGGTTTGAGCTGGTACTTCTCGGAGTCGAGGTATTCCTCGGAGCCTTCGCGCAGGGGGGTGTTCTCGCACAGTTCGTAGCCGCTGTAGATGCCCCAGGCGGGGGAGAGGGTGGCGGCGAGGACGGCGCGGGTCTCGAAGGCGGGGCGGCCGCCGTGCTGGAGGTAGGCGTGGAGGATGTCGGGGGTGTTGGCGAAGAAGTTGGGGCGCATGTAGGAGGCGGCGTCGCCGGTGAGTTCGGTGAGGTACTCGGTGAGTTCCTGTTTGGTGTTGCGCCAGGTGAAGTAGGTGTAGGACTGCTGGAAGCCGATCTGGGCGAGGGTGTGCATCATCGCGGGGCGGGTGAAGGCCTCGGCGAGGAAGATCACGTCGGGGTCGGTGCGGTTGATCTCGCCGATGACGCGTTCCCAGAACACGACGGGTTTGGTGTGGGGGTTGTCGACGCGGAAGATCCGCACGCCGTGGCCCATCCAGAAGCGCAGCACGCGGACGGTCTCGGTGACCAGGCCGTCCATGTCGGCGTCGAAGGCGATGGGGTAGATGTCCTGGTACTTCTTCGGCGGGTTCTCGGCGTACGCGATCGTGCCGTCGGGGCGGTGGTGGAACCACTCGGGGTGTTTGTGGACCCAGGGGTGGTCGGGGGAGCACTGCAGGGCGAAGTCGAGGGCGGTCTCCAGGCCGAGTGAGGCGGCCTCGGTGACGAAGTGGTCGAAGTCGTCGAGGGTGCCCAGGGCGGGGTGGACGGTGTCGTGGCCGCCTTCGGGGGAGCCGATGGCCCAGGGGACGCCGACGTCGTCGGGGGTGGCGGAGAGGGTGTTGTTGCGGCCCTTGCGGTGGGTGGTGCCGATGGGGTGGATCGGGGGGAGGTAGACGACGTCGAAGCCCATCGCGGCGATCGCGGGCAGGCGGCGGGCGGCGGTGCGGAAGGTGCCGTGGGGCTGTTCGGGAGTGCCCTCGGAGCGCGGGAAGAACTCGTACCAGGAGCCGTACAGGGCGCGTTCGCGCTCGACCAGCAGCGGCAGCGGATCGGAGGCGGTCACCAGCTCCCGCAGCGGATGCCGGGCCAGCACCGCCACCACCTGGGGGGTCAGCGCCGCGGCGAGCCGCGAGGCGGCCGGGCGGGACTCGTCGCGCAGCGCGTCGACCGCGGCGAGGACCTCGGCGCGCCCCTCGCTCCCGGGGACGCCCGCGGCGGCCCGCTCGTACAGCCGCGCGCCCTCCTCCAGGACGAGGCCGGTGTCGATCCCCGCCGGGATCTTGATCCCCGCGTGGTGTCGCCAGGTGGTGACCGGATCGCCCCAGGCCTCGACGGTGTACGACCACAGGCCGGGCTCGCCGGCGGTGACGGTGGCGCCCCAGCGGTCGGTGCCCGGCGCCAGCTCCCGCATCGGCGTCCAAGGCCCCTGCCGGCCCTGAGGGTCCCTCAGTACGACATTGGCGGCGACCGCGTCATGTCCTTCGCGGAACACGGTCGCCGATATCTCGAACGATTCCCCCGTCACCGCCTTGGCGGGCCTGCGCCCCTGCCGGACGACCGGGCGGACGTCGAGGACGGGAATACGGCCGACGCAGGTGGCGCCTTCGGTCCCGGACACCCCGGGAGCCGGGGTGTCCGGGACGGCCGGACCGGCGTCGGAGGGGCGCACGGGTGCCGTGTCCGTTGCGCGTGCGGGGGGTGCTGACGAATGGTGCGTGGCGGGCATGACCGCTCCTGTCCGCGTCAACGTGGGTGGGCGGATGACTCTGGGGAGGTGGGTCCTGCGGGGGTGTACGCGTGGGGTGTACCGCAGGAGCCTTCCCACACTCCTCGGGTGGGCAATCCGGCACTTTGTTAACTACTCACGCGTATGTCCACACACGAGACCGGCCCCGTCCGTGACGGACGGGGCCGGAGCCCGCAACGGCCGTCACGAGCGCGGTACGCGCAGCAGCCTGTCCGGCGAACCGGTCCCTCGTCCGGACACCTTCCCGGAAGTCGCCCCCGCAATCAGCGCCTTGGCGACCGTCGCCGGCTTCGCCCGTGGATGTCCGGCGAGGTACAGCGCGGCGGCGCCCGCCGCGTGCGGCGCCGCCATCGACGTACCGGAGTGGGTCGCCCGGCCCGTGTCGCTGCGGTGGGACGCCGAGGTGACGGACACGCCCGGGGCGAACAGGTCGACCGAGGGGCCGTGGTTGGAGAAGCCGGCCCGGGCGTCCCGGCGGTCGGTCGCGCCGACGGTGACGGCCGGGCCGACGCCCGCCGGGGAGTTCAGCGACGCCGGCCGCCCCTGGTTGCCCGCCGCCACGGTGAACGTGACGCCGGAGGTGATGGCGGTGCGGACGGCGGCGTCGAGGCGGGTGTTGCGCGGGCCGCCCAGGCTGAGGTTGGCGACCGCGGGCTTCCTGGCGTGCCTGGTGACCCAGTCGATGCCGGCGATGA
Organism: Streptomyces griseicoloratus; assembly: GCF_014534645.1. GTDB lineage: Bacteria > Actinomycetota > Actinomycetes > Streptomycetales > Streptomycetaceae > Streptomyces > Streptomyces griseicoloratus. The sequence goes on along the minus strand of NZ_JACVQF010000192.1, from coordinate 127,583 downwards.
CCCGCGCCGTGGTGCCGCCGCCGGCGTCGTCGAGGACGCGCACGCCGACGACCCGGGCCCGCTTCGCCACGCCGTACGTCGTGCCGGCGGCGGTGGCCGCGACGTGCGTGCCGTGCCCGTTGCCGTCCTGGGCGGTGCGGTCGCCGTCCACGAAGTCCCACCCGTGGCTCGCGCGGCCGCCGAAGTCCCGGTGGGTGGTCCGGATGCCGGTGTCGATGACGTACACCGTCACGCCCTCGCCCGCGGACCGCGGCCAGGTGTAGCGCCGGTCCAGCGGCAGGCCCGGCTGGTCGAGGCGGTCCAGGCCCCAGGACGGCGGGTTGCGCTGCGTGTGGTCGAGCCGGACCCGGGTGTCCTGGGTGACGGAGGCGACGCGCGGGTCGGCGGCGAGCCGTCTCGCCCGTCCGGCGTCGGTGCTGACGGCGTATCCGTTCAGAACCGTGCCGTAGGTGTGGCTGATCCGCGCGCCGTACCGCTCGGCGACGGCCCGTCCGGCGGCCGTGGACGCCCGCGTCCCCTCCTTGAGCGTCACCAGGTAACTCCCGCTCACGGCGCCGGGTGCTCCGGCGCCGGCTATCCGCCCCTCCGGTGCGGCCTGCGCGGGCAGGGACAGGGCCGAAAGCGCAGCGGCGCAACCCACCGCGACCAGGCCCCCCGCCCGGCGCAGACGCCGTGCTCGCGTCCGTGCCATGGTGTGAGCTCCCCTCCTCGACGCGGCGTACGGGCCAAAGAGGCCGGGTAGGCCGCCGCAGGCAGCCTCTCGCGCGGCGGGAAGCGTTACAAGAAGGCCTGCGGGGTCGGAACCGGCCATATCGGAACGCCGCTGTGACTAGCCCGTACGGCGTTGGAGGACGAGCCCGTTCAGGCCGATATGAGAACCGGGGGGCGAAGCGCCCGGCGAGGGACACACCGGCGCCGGTACCGTCATAAGGGACGAGGTGACACGCACCCCGTCCGATCGAGCGAACGCGCTGAGGTGGAGTGTGAAGGCGATCCGTCGATTGACCGTCCGTCCCGTTCTCCCCGACCCCCTCCGGCCGCTCAGCGATCTGGCCCGCAATCTGCGCTGGTCCTGGCACGCGGAGACCCGCGACCTCTTCCAATCCGTCGACCCCGAGTGCTGGGCCGCGTCCGGCGGCGATCCGGTGCGGCTGCTCGGCACCGTCCCGCCGGCGCGCCTTGCGGAACTGGCCGAGGACCGGCGCTTCCTGCGCCGCCTGACCGCCGCGGCCGACGACCTCGACTACTACATGACCGGCAACCGCTGGTACCAGGCCCAGACCGGCCGGCTGCCGGCCGCCGTGGCCTACTTCTCGCCCGAGTTCGGCATCACGGCCGCCCTGCCCCAGTACTCCGGCGGCCTCGGCATCCTCGCCGGCGACCATCTCAAGGCGGCCAGTGACCTCGGGGTGCCGCTCGTCGGGGTGGGCCTGCTCTACCGGCACGGCTACTTCCGCCAGACCCTGTCCCGGGACGGCTGGCAGCAGGAGCACTATCCCGTCCTCGACCCCAACGAGCTGCCCCTCTCCCTGCTCAAGGAGCCCGACGGCACCCCCGCCCACGTCGCCCTCGCCCTGCCCGGCGGCCGCGAGCTGCGCGCCCGCGTCTGGCTGGCCCAGGTCGGCCGGGTCCCGCTGCTGCTGCTGGACTCGGACGTGGAGGAGAACGACCTCGGCGAACGCGGCGTCACCGACCGGCTCTACGGCGGCGGCAGCGAGCACCGGCTGCTCCAGGAGATGCTGCTCGGCATAGGAGGTGTCCGGGCGGTGCGCACGTACTGCCGGCTCACCGGGCACGCCGCGCCGGAGGTGTTCCACACCAACGAGGGCCACGCCGGCTTCCTCGGCCTGGAACGCATCGCCGAACTCTGCGCGGAGGGGCTGGAGTTCGACGCGGCCCTGGAGGCGGTCCGGGCCGGTACCGTCTTCACCACCCATACCCCGGTCCCGGCCGGCATCGACCGCTTCGACCGGGAGCTGGTCGCCCGGCACTTCGGCCCCGACGCCGAGCTCCCGCGCATCGACGTCGAGCGCATCCTCCGGCTCGGCATGGAGACCTACCCCGGCGGCGAGCCCAACCTGTTCAACATGGCCGTGATGGGCCTGCGCCTGGCCCAGCGCGCCAACGGCGTCTCCCTGCTGCACGGCGGGGTCAGCCGGGAGATGTTCTCCGGGCTGTGGCCCGGCTTCGACGCCGACGAGGTGCCCATCACCTCCGTCACCAACGGGGTGCACGCCCCGACCTGGGTCGCCCCGGAGGTCTTCCGGCTCGGAGCCCGGCAGATCGGCGTCCAGCGCACCGAGGACGCGCTCACCGTGGGCGGCTCCGACCGCTGGGACGCGGTCACCGGCATCCCCGACCAGGACATCTGGGAGCTGCGCCGGACCCTGCGGGAACAGCTCGTGGCGGAGGTCCGCGAGCGGCTGCGCGCCTCCTGGCGGCAGCGCGGCGCGGGCACGGCCGAGCTGGGCTGGATCGACGACGTCCTCGACCCGGACGTGCTCACCATCGGCTTCGCGCGGCGCGTCCCGTCGTACAAGCGGCTGACGCTGATGCTGCGCGACCGGGACCGGCTGATGGACCTGCTGCTGCACCCCGAGCGGCCGGTCCAGATCGTCGTGGCGGGCAAGGCGCACCCGGCGGACGACGGCGGCAAGCGGCTGGTGCAGGAGCTGGTGCGGTTCGCGGACGACCCGCGGGTGCGGCACCGGATCGTGTTCCTGCCGGACTACGGCATGGCGATGGCGCAGAAGCTCTACCCGGGCTGCGACATCTGGCTGAACAACCCGCTCCGCCCGCTGGAGGCGTGCGGGACGTCCGGGATGAAGGCCGCGCTCAACGGCTGCCTCAACCTCTCCGTGCTGGACGGCTGGTGGGACGAGTGGTTCCAGCCGGACTTCGGCTGGGCGATTCCGACCGCCGACGGCGTCGGCACCGACCCCGACCGCCGCGACGCCATAGAGGCCGCCGCCCTCTACGACCTGCTGGAGCAGCGGGTGACCCCGCGCTTCTACGAGCGGGGCGCGAGCGGGCTGCCCGACCGCTGGATCGAGATGGTCCGCCAGACCCTGAGCCGGCTCGGCCCGAAGGTGCTGGCCGGCCGCATGGTCCGCGAGTACGTGGAGCGGCTGTACACCCCGGCGGCCGAGGCGCACCGCGCGATGGACCCGGACTCCGCGCGCGACCTGGCCGAGTGGAAGGGCAGGCTGCGGGCGGCCTGGCCGGCGGTGGCCGTCGACCACGTGGAGACGTCCGACGCCACGGCCACCGCGGAACTCGGTACGACGCTCGGGCTCCGGGTGCGGGTGCGCCTGGGCGATCTCGGCCCGGACGACGTCGAGGTGCAGGCGGTGTCCGGCCGGGTGGACACCGAGGACCGGATCACCGACGCGACGACCGTGCCGCTGAAGCCGGTGAGCGGCCCCGACCTGGAGGGCCGCTGGGTGTACGAGGGCCCGCTGGCCCTGGACCGCACCGGTCCGTTCGGCTACACGGTCCGCATCCTGCCCGCGCACCCGCGGCTGGCGTCGGGCGCGGAGCCGGGACTGGTCGCGCTGCCGTCCCGGGAACTGGTGGAGGCGGCGGGCCTGCTGATGCGGTGACCCGACCCCGCGGCGGCGCCGTGCCCCGGCGGTGCCGTGCCCCGGTGGTGTCGCTGTCAGGGGGCGCCGCGCGCCTGGTGTGCCGGGGTCCGCGGTGCTGTTCCCGTCGGCGTTGGGGCAGCCGGGTTCCGGCGGCGTCGGCGGTCTGTGGTGCCGTTTCCGTCGGTGTTGCGGCTGCCGGGTTCCGGGGGTGCCGGGTCCCGGCGGCGCCGGCGGTCCGCGGTGCTGTTCGCGTCGGCGTTGGGGCTGCCGGGTTCCGGCGTGGTGCCGTTTCCGTCGGCGTCGGGGCTGCCGGGTCCCGGCGGTGCCGTCGCCCACCGGTACCGGCGGTCCGCGGTGCCGTCGCCCACCGGTGCCGGTGGTCCGCGGTGGTGTCAGGCGTCGGGGTTCTCGGTGCTCAGGCGGCGCAGCACGGTGCCGCAGCGGCGGGCGTAGGCGTGCTGGAAGCCGCGCGTCGCCGGGCCGCCCGCCTTGGCGTACCACTTGGCCGGGCGGCTGAAGGCGGTCACGGTCAGCCAGACCGTGCCGTCGCCCGTGCGGTCCACGACGAAGGACTCCTCGCCGCACTCCGGGTGGCCGGGCAGCGTGCCGTAGGCCCAGCCGGCCCGGCGGGGCTCCTCCAGGGTCCACACCACCCGGCAGGGCGCCTTGATCATCCCGGCCAGCGTGACGGTGACGTCGACGCCGGGCGCGGCCCGTTCCGCGCTCGCGTCGATGCCGACGCCCATCGCGCGGTGCATCTCCCAGGTGAGCACCGCCTCGGCGGCCCGGCGGAAGACCTGCTCGCCCTCCCCGAGCCGCGTGCGGACGTGCAGGGGGCGGAAGCCGGGCGGGCAGTGGCCCGGCTCGCGGGTCGCGCCGACGTCGTCGTACGTGAAGGACATGGGCACCAAGCCTAGGGCGGCACCCTGGAACTTCGCGTTCCGGGTGCCGCCCCGTCATGGGATTCCGGGCCCAGGTGACTTACGGGAAGGTCAGCCGCCAGGCGTCGATGTAGCCGGTGTCCTGCGGTCCCTGGTCCTGGACGCGCAGCTTCCAGGTGCCGTTGGCCGGCTCCGAGGAGGCGTTGACCGTGTAGGTCTCGTGGACGTCGGGCGCCGGGTCGTAGCCGCTGGCCTTCAGCGCGTACACCGATCCGTCGGGCGCGACCAGGTCGATCTTCAGGTCACCGCGCCAGGTGTGCACGATGTCCACGCCCACCTGGAGGTTGCTCGGCGCGTTGCCGGTGCGTCCCGAGATCGTGAGCGAGGAGGTGACCGCCGATCCGTTGTCGGGGATGTTCACGTCCGCGGTGTTCTCGAAGGTCGAGCCCCCGCCCCCGCCGCCGGAGCGCGAGCCGACGTTGACGCCCGCCCACGCGTCCTGCACCGCCTTGTACTCGGCGCTGTCGGTGCCGTACAGCTCACCGGCGGCCGCGAGGGTGCCGGTGCGGGCGCCCGCGTAGTTGGTGGTCGAGGTGAACTTCGTGGTCAGGGCGCGGAACCAGATCTTCTCCGCCTTGGCGCGGCCGATGCCGGTGACCGGGAGCCCGTCGGAGGTCGGCGAGTTGTACGTGACCCCGTTGATGGTCTTGGTGCCGCTGCCCTCGCTCAGCAGGTAGAAGAAGTGGTTGGCGGGACCCGACGAGTAGTGCACGTCGATCGACCCGATCCCCGAGTACCAGCTGTCCTTGGACGCGCCGTCCTTGCTCGGCTTGTCCATGTAGCGCAGCGGGGTGCCGTCGCCGTTGATGTCGATCTCCTCGCCGATGAGGTAGTCACCGACGTCGGAGGGGTTGTTCGCGTGGAACTCGACGGCCGCGCCGAAGATGTCGGAGGTGGCCTCGTTCAGACCGCCCGACTCGCCGCTGTAGACGAGCCTCGCGGTGTTGGAGGTGACGCCGTGGGTCATCTCGTGCGCGGCCACGTCGATGGACGTCAGCGGGTGGGTGTTGCCCGAGCCGTCGCCGTACGTCATGCAGAAGCAGCTGTCGGACCAGAAGGCGTTGACGTAGTTGTTGCCGTAGTGGACCCGTGAGTAGGCGCCGACGCCGTCGCCGCGGATGCCGGAGCGGCCCTGCACGTTCTTGTAGTAGTCCCAGGTCAGCGCGGCCCCGTAGTGGGCGTCGGCGGCGGCCGTCTCCGCGTTGGACGGGCTGCCGTTGCCCCAGATGTCGTCGGAGCCGCTGAAGAGCGTGCCGGTGCCGGAGGTGCCGCGGTTGAGGTTGTACGTCTTGTGGTTGCCGCGCGCGGTGTCGGTCAGCGTGTACGACGAGCCCGACTGGGCGGTGCCCAGTGTCACCGTGCCGCTGTACATGGTGTTGCCGGTGCCGTTGTGGACCGCCTGGTACTCGTACAGCTTGGCGCCGGTGGCCGCGTCGGTGACGACGTGCAGCTCGTTCGGGGTGCCGTCCTCCTGGAGGCCGCCCACGACCGTCTCGTACGCCAGCACCGGGGTCCCGTTCGCCGCCCAGATCACCTTGCGCGGGGCGCGGTCGGCGTCCGGCTGCTCGGCGCCGGCGGCCTTGGCGGCGGACAGCGCCTGCTGCTCGGCCTTCGTGGCGGAGATCTTCGGCGTGACGAAAGCGACCTTGATGGCGGCCCGCGTGGCCTTCACGACCCGCTCGGTCTTCCCCGCGTCGGTGGTGACGACCAGGTCGCCGCCGAGGACGGGCAGCCCGTCGTAGGTGCGCTCGTAGCGGGTGTGCAGGGTTCCGTCGCGGTCCTTGACGACGTCCCGGACGACGAGCTTCTCCTTGGCGCCCAGGCCCAGGCCGGCCGCGGTGTCCGCGGTGGCGGCGTCGGCCTCGCGGAGCAGTTCGGCGCGCTGGGAGGGGGTGAGCTTGACGGACTCGGCGCCCGGGACGGGGGCCTTCGGCGCGGCCGTGGCGGCGCCGGACTGCACGGCGGTCGCGACCAGGGCGGCGACGCCGGCCAGCGCGACGGCGGCGGCCCGGCGGCGGGTGGAGCGGCGGGGCGTGGTGTGGGAGGTGCGTCTGTGGGGAGAACTGCTGCTCAACACTGACTCCTTCTGCGTGGCCGCGGGTCGCGCGGCCAGGGGAGACCGGGCGGCGGGTGGGCCGGCCGGGCAGAACAGGGCGGTACGCAGAACCACGTGCTCGAAAGCGGGCCGCGGCACAGCGCCGATCGGCAAGCTGTGGGGTCGCTGTGGAGCGGCCGTGGGAAGAGTGGCAGGAGCCGGCCAGTCTTGTCAGGAGCGCGTCAGTAAGTTGGCCGGAAATGGTTCGTTGTCCGGGCGTTCATGTTCGCTATACGGAACCGTGGTGTTCGCCGCCGCGCGACGGCTCGCCGTGCCAGGAACCCCACAGCGCCGCGTACGCCCCGCCGGCCGCCACCAGCTCGTCGTGGGTGCCGAGTTCGGTCAGCCGGCCGTCCTCCATCACCGCCACCCGGTCGGCGTCGTGCGCGGTGTGCAGCCGGTGCGCGATGGCGATCACCGTCCGGCCCCGGAGCACGGCGGCCAGGGCGCGCTCGGTGTGCCGGGCCGTCGCCGGGTCCAGCAGGGCCGTGGCCTCGTCCAGGATCAGCGTGTGCGGATCGGCCAGCACCACCCGGGCGAGGGCCAGTTGCTGGGCCTGCGAGCCGTCCGTACGGCGGCCGGCCCCGCCCAGCTCGGTGGCGAGGCCGTCCGGCAGCTCCCGCACCCACTCCTCGGCGCCGACCGCCGCGAGGGCCGCCCACAACTGCTCGTCGGTCGCCGCCGGTTCCGCGATGAGCAGGTTGTCGCGCACCGACCCGAGGAAGACGTGGTGCTCCTGGGTGACCAGGACGACCTGGCGCCGCAGCCGCTCCGGGCCGAGCCCGACCACCGGCACCCCGCCCACCGTCACCGACCCCGCGTCCGGCGCGTCGATGCCCGCCAGCAGCCGGCTCAGCGTCGTCTTCCCGGCGCCGGACGGCCCGACCACGGCCAGCCGCTCGCCGGGCCGGACCGTCAGATCCACCCCGCGCAGCACCTCGCCGCCCCGGTCGTAGGAGTAGCGCACCCCCGTCACGTCGATACGGTCGTCCGCCGGGGCCGGGGAGTCGTCCGCCGCGGCGCGCGGGGCCCGGGCCAGGCCCTCCACGCGGGCGAAGGAGGCGCCGCCGCTCTGCAACTGCTCGATCCGCATCAGAACCTCGTCGAGCGGCCCGGTCAGCTGCTGGAGGTACAGGGCGCAGGCCACCACCGATCCCAGGCTCACTGCCCCGTGCACGTGCAGCACCCCGCCGGCCATCAGCACGCCCGCCACGGGGACCACGTAGGACACCTCGACCACCGGGAAGAACACACTGCGCAGGTACAGCGTGTGGAACCGGGTGCGCCGCGAGACCTCCAGCGCCCGGCGGCTCGCCGCCACGCGCCGCCCGGCCAGCCGGAACGCCTCCACCGTGCGGGCCCCGGCCACCGTGGTGGCAAGGATCTCGGCGACCTCCGAGGTGGCCGCGCCCTCGGCGAGATAGCCGTCCCGGGCCCGGCGCAGATACCAGCGCAGCGCGAACCAGATCGGCAGCAGCCCCAGCAGCCCTACGGCGCCCAGCAGCGGGTCGAGCACGAACACCGCGGCGGTCAGGAACAGCGCCTGCACCGAGTTGATGAGCAGCTCCGGGCCGGCGTCGCGCAGCGTCGTGCCGACGGTGGTCACGTCGGCCGTGCCCCGCGTCGTCAGGTCGCCGGTGCCGGCCCGCTCCACCACCGACGCGGGCAGAGCCAGGACCCGGTCCACGAACCGCTCCCGCACCCGGGCCAGCGTGCGTTCGCCGAGGCGATGACCCACGTACCGCGCCCAGCGGGCCAGCAGCAACTGGGCGAGCGAGCACAGCAGGATGGCGAACGCCATGCGGTCCACGGCGCCGACCCCGCCGCCGGCCCGCACCTCGTCCACGATCCGGCCCAGCAGCCACGGCCCCGCGAGACCGGCCAGCGCCGCCAGCGCGTTGAGGACGAGGACGACGGCGAAGGCCCGCCCGTCGGCGCGTACCAGGCCGGCCGCCGCCCGCCGGACGTCGGCGCGCCCGGCGACGGGCAACTGCTCCGGCGCGCCCGCGCCCGGTGTCTCCCGCCCGGCGGGCTTCCGCGGTGTCCCCGTCGTCATCGCACGGCCTCCTCGTCCTCGGCGTCCTCCGCGCCCCGTGCGACGAGGGCCCGGTACCCCGGCTCGGCGCCGAGGAGTTCGCGGTGGCTGCCGGTGGCCGCGACCTTGCCGTCGACCAGGTAGTGCACGACGTCCGCCCGGTCGAGCAGCAGCGGGGAGGTGCAGGCCACCACGGTCGTGCGGCCCCGGCGGGCCTCCCGCAGCCGGTCCGCCACCGCGGCCTCGGTGTGGGCGTCGAGCGCCGAGGCCGGCTCCACGGCGAGCAGCACCTCGGGATCGGCCAGCACCGCCCGGGCCAGCCGCACCCGCTGCCGCTGCCCGCCGGACAGGCTGCGGCCCTGCGCGGCGACGGCCGTGTCCAGTCCCTCGGGCAGTCCTCTGACGATGTCCTCGGCGGCGGCCGCGTGCACGGCCCGCAGCATCTCGGCCTCGCCGGCGGTCCCGGCACCGCTGAGCACCTCGCGCAGCGGACCGGCGAACAGGTCGGCCTCGTGGTCCGCGACCAGGATCCGCTCCCGCACCTGCGCCAGGGGGATCTCCGACAGCGGCACCTCGCCCCAGGTCACGTCCGACGGGGCGTACCGGCCGAGACGGTCGACGACGGCGGCCGCGTCGTCGGGCCGGGCCCCGGCCAGCGCCGTCAGCCGCCCCGGCGCCACCCGCACCCCGGACTCCGGGTCGTACAGCGCCGACGGCTCGGCGGGGGCGTCCCGGGTGCCCGTGTCCGGTTCGGGCTCCAGGCGCAGGAACGCGACGACGCGCCGGGCGGCCACCACGCCCCGGCTGAGCTGGTGCCCCATCTCGATGAGGAACGCCACCGGCCATCCCAGCGCCACCACATAGCCGTAGACCGACACCAGTTCGCCCACGCTGATGTGCCCCTGGACGGCCAGCCGTGCCCCCAGCCAGGTCACCAGGGCGAGGAACAGCATCGGCAGCCCCACGCCGAGGGCCTGGATCCAGCTGGTCACCGCCCCGACCCGGTAGCCCTGTTCGCGCAGGAGCGCCGAGTCCCGGCGGAAGGCGTCCGCGACCAGCCCCTTGCCGCCCAGCCCGTTCAGCACCCGCAGCCCGCCCGCGAGGTCGCCGATCCGCGCGGTCAGCACCGCCTGCCGCTCCCGGTACTCCGCCTCCCTGCCCTGCAACCGCCCCATGAGCGGACCCAGCAGCACGCCGAGCGCCGGCACCCCGAGCAGCACCACCAGCGCGAGCTGCGCGGACACCGACAGCATCAGTCCGCCGACGACCGCGTAGGCGACGATCGCGCCGATACCGGGGCCCACGGCCGTCAGCGACTGGCTGATCGTCTGCACGTCGCCCACCCCGATGGTGACGACCTCCCCGGTCGCCACCTGCCCGCGCAGCGCGGCACCGAGCCGCGTCGCGTGCCCGACGACGACCTTGACCGTGCGGAAGTTGGCGTCCATCCGGACCCGGGTCATCGTGCGGTGCCGCATGATGCCCAGCCAGGCGTTGAACGCGCCGGCCGCGACCAGCGCCCCCGTCCAGGCCGCCAGCGCGCCGAGGTCGCCCGGTTCGAGGCCGTGGTCGATCGCCCGTGCCATCAGGTACGGCGTCGCCGCCAGCAGCACCATCCAGGCACTGGCGAGCAGCGCCCCCGCCACGCACCGCGCCCGCTGCCGGCCGACCAGCCACCACAGATACCGCCAGCCGCCCCGGCGGTCGGGCGTGCCCGGGTCCTCGTACGCGTCGATCATCGGCTCCCCCGTAGACCCGTCCTCACGCCAGACTGTCCCGCCACGCCCGGTGCAGATCCGCGAACCGGCCCGTACCGGCGATCAGTTCGGCCGGCGCGCCGTCCTCGACGATGCGGCCGTGCTCCATGACCAGCACCCGGTCGGCGATCTCCACGGTCGACAGCCGGTGCGCGATCACCACCGCTGTACGGCCCCGCAGCACCGTCGCCATCGCCCGCTGCACGGCCCGCTCACCGGGCACGTCCAGCGAACTGGTCGCCTCGTCCAGGATCAGCACCGCCGGATCGGCCAGCAACGCCCGCGCGAACGCCACGAGCTGCCGCTGACCGGCGGAGATACGGCCGCCCCGCTTGCGGACGTCGGTGTCGTAGCCGTCGGGCAGCGCGGCGATGAAGTCGTGGGCGCCGATCGCCTTCGCGGCCCGCTCGATCTCCTCCCGGGTCGCCTCGGGCCGGCCGATCGCGATGTTCTCGGCCACGGTGCCGGAGAACAGGAACGCCTCCTGCGTCACCATCACCACCCCGCGCCGCAGTTCGGGCAGGGCGAGGTCCCGCAGGTCGGTGCCGTCCAGCAGCACTCGCCCCTCGGAGGGGTCGTAGAACCGGGCGAGCAGCTTGGCCAGCGTCGACTTGCCCGCGCCGGTGGAGCCGACGACCGCGACCGTCTGCCCGGCCGGGATCGTCAGGTCGAAGCGGGGCAGCACCTCCCCGCCGGTGCGGTAGGCGAAGCGGACGCCGTCGAAGACGACCTCCCGGCCGGGGTGCTCCGACGCCTTGGCCGGCAGCTCCTTGGGCGCCGGAGGCTCGGGCACGGACGGCGTCTGGGCGAGCAGGCCCGCGATCTTCTCCAGGGAGGCCGCCGCCGACTGGTACGAGTTCAGGAACATGCCCAGCCGGTCGATCGGGTCGTACAGCCGCCGCAGGTACAGCACCGCCGCCGCCAGCGCACCGAGCGCCAGCGTGTCGTCCGCGACCCGGTAGGCGCCCCACAGCACGATTCCCGCGACGGCCGTGTTGGCGACCAGCCGCGAGCCGACGACATAGCGGGCCATCTCCAGCAGCGCGTCGCCGTTGGTCCGTTCGTGCCGCCGGTTGAGGACGGCGAAGCCGGCGTCGTTGGCGGCCTCCCGGCGGAACGCGCGCACCGGCCGGATGCCGTTCATCGTCTCCACGAACTTCACGATCACCGCCGCGATCGCCGTGGACCGCTGCCGGTACACCCGCCCCGCCCGCCGCCGGTACATCCGCACCAGCCCGTACAACGGCACGAACGACGCCACCGCGACGGCCCCGAGCCCCAGGTCCAGCCAGAGCAGCATCGCCGAGATGTAGACGAAGGAGAGGACGACCGTGACCAGCTCCTGCAGGCCCTCGTCGAGCAGCTCCCGCAGCGACTCCACGTCCGTGGTGGAGCGGGAGATGAGCCGGCCCGACGTGTACCGCTCGTGGAAGTCGACGCTCAGCGCCTGCGCGTGACGGAAGATGCGGCCCCGGAGGTCCAGCAGCACGTCCTGGTTGACCCGGGCCGACGCCGCGATGAACGCGTACTGCAGCCCGCCCGCCGCCAGCGAGCACAGCAGGTAGCCGGCGCCGACCGCGACGAGCGGACCGTGGTCCTGGTCCCGGAACGCCGGCACGGCGCGGTCGATGGCGTACGCCACCAGCAGCGGGCCCGCCTGCACCGCCGCCTGCTGGAGCAGCAGCAGGAGAGTGGTGACGGCGACACGGGCCTTCATCGGGGCCAGCAGGGAGCGCAGCAGCGCCCCCGTGGCGCCTGGCGGGGTGGGCAGGACGTCCCGGTCGAAGGGGTCGTCGGCCGCGCGGGCCTCGTCGGCCGGCTCCTCCTTGTCCGGCGCGGTGGTCGCGGGCGCCGTCATCGGTCGTCCCCTTCCTGGAGCTCCTCGTGCTCGTCGCGCCCGGACATCAGATGGGCGTACTCGGCGTTGGTGCGCAGCAGTTCCTGGTGGGTGCCGACGGCGGCGATACGGCCGCCCGAGAGCAGGGCCACGCGGTCGGCGAGCAGGACCGTGGAGGGGCGGTGCGCCACGATCAGGGCGGTGGTGTCCGCGAGCACGTGGCGCAGGGCGGCCTCGACGGCGGCCTCCGTGTGGACGTCAAGCGCGGACAGCGGATCGTCCAGGACCAGGAACCGGGGCCGACCGACCACCGCGCGGGCCAGTGCGAGCCGCTGCCGCTGCCCGCCGGACAGGCTGAGGCCCTGCTCGCCGACCTGGGTCGCGGTGCCCTCGGGAAGGGCGTGCACGAAATCGGCCTGGGCGACGGCGAGCGCCCGCTCCAGCTCGTCGGCTCCGGCGCCCTCCCCGGCGCCCATCAGCACGTTGTCGGCGACGCTCGCGGAGAAGAGGGTGGGCTCCTCGAAGGCGACGGCGACCATGGCGCGCAGTTCCTCGCGGGGCAGGGCGGTGATGTCCTCGCCGTCCAGCGTGATCCGGCCCGAGGTCACCTCGTGCAGCCGGGGCACGAGCGCGGTGAGGGTGGTCTTGCCGCTGCCGGTCGCGCCGACCAGGGCCATGGACTCGCCGGGGCGGATGTGCAGGTCGACGCGGTCGAGGAGGGGCGGGGAGTCGGGAGGGGCGTCCGGGTAACGGAACCGGACGCCCTCGAACCGCAGACCGCCGCCGTGACCGGCGTTGGTGCCGGCCCCCGGGTTGACGCGCTGCTCGGCGCTACGAGGTGCCTCCCCCAGTGCCTGAACGGCCTGGGAGGTACCCCCATCGCCCACCCGCGCCGCCCCAGCGGCACGACTGCCCGCAGCTACGCCGGCCTCCACCTCCGCGTCCATCACCTCGAAGTACCGCTCCGTGGCCGTAGCCGCCTCCTGACTCATCGCCAGCAGGAAGCCGATCGACTCCACGGGCCACCGCAGGGCCAGCGCCGTGGACAGGAACGCCACCAGCGTCCCCGCCGACAACTGCCCGTCCGCCACCCGCACCGCCCCGACCACCAGCGCCGCCCCGATCGCCAGCTCCGGCAGCGTCACGATGACCGCCCAGATCGCCGCCAGCAGCCGGGCCTTGCGCAGCTCCGTGCCCCGCAGCGTCCGCGACAGCTCCCGGAACTTCCGCGCCTGGCTGCGGTGCCGCCCGAAGCCCTTGACGATGCGGATGCCGAGCACACTCTCCTCGACGACCGTGGTCAGATCCCCGACCTGGTCCTGCGCGAGCCGCGCCACCTCGGAGTACTTCTTCTCGAAGACCGCGCAGGTCACCATGACGGGCACGGCCGGCCCGAGCACGACCAGCCCCAGCGTCCAGTCCTGCACCAGCATGATGACCACGCCGACGAGGATCGTCACCCCGTTGACCAGCAGGAACGTCAGCGGGAAGGCGAGGAACATGCGCAGCAGCATCAGGTCCGTCGTCCCGCGCGACAGCAACTGCCCCGAGGGCCACCGGTCGTGGAAGGCCACCGGCAGCCGCTGCAGATGCCGGTACAGAGCGGCCCGCATCTCCGCCTCGACGCTCGACAGCGGCCGGGCCACCAGCCACCGCCGCAACCCGAACAGCAACGCCTCCGCGAAGCCCAGGAGCAGCAGGTACAGCGCCCCGAGCCACACGCCCGCCGGGTCCCGGTCGGCGACCGGCCCGTCCACCATCCACTTCAGGACGAGCGGGATCACCAGCCCCACGCAGGAGGCGACGATCGCCACGAAGGCCGCCGTCAGCAGCCGCGCCCGCACGGGCCTCACGAACGGCCACAGGCGCAGCAGCGAACGCACGGCGGAGCGGTCCTCGGCGGAAACGGGTGTCGTGGGCATCAGCAGCGAGCCTACGGTTCACCACTGACACTGCCCACCGAGTTTTCGGTGCTCGCCGGGGTCGTACGGGGGCATCAACCGTTCGGCCGATGCGCCGGCCGGGGTCAGGACGCCGGGTACGGAAGCAGACCGCTGTCGATCTTCTCCCAGGCCGCCTTCAGCTCGGCGAGCAGCTGCGGCCGTGCGGCGGCGAGGTCGGCCTGCTCGCGGGCGTCGGCGGCGAGGTCGAACAGGTGGTCCCTGCCGTCCGCGTCCCGGTAGTACTTCCAGTCGCCGCGCCTGAGCGCCCGGTTGCCCCGCACCCGCCAGAACAGGTCGCGCTCGGGCACGTCCTCACCGCGCAGCAGGTAGCCCGCGAGGCTGTGCCCGTCCAGCGGGTACGCCGGGTCCGGCCGGGCCCCGCCCAGCTCCAGCAGGGTCGCCGTCCAGTCCGGGGAGTAGACGGGCTCGTGGCTGACCTGGCGGCCGTCGATCCGGGCCGGCCAGCGCAGGATGGTCGGCACGCGGATGCCGCCCTCCAGCAGTTCGGACTTGGCGCCGCTGAGCGGCCACTGGTACGAGAACCGCTCGCCGCCGTTGTCGCTGGCGAAGACGACGACCGTGTTCTCCTCCTGGCCAAAGCGGCGCAGCGCGGTGAGCACCTTGCCGACGGAGGCGTCCAGGCTCTCCACCATCTCCTTGTACTTCTCCACCGAGCCGCCGTCGTTGTGCCGCAGCCCGCCCAGCACGTTCCCGGCGCGGATCCGCGCGGCGATCTCGGCGCCCGTCTCCTCGTCGTCCTCGGTGAGCCAGGGCCAGTGCGGGGTCGTGAAGTTGAGGTTGAGCAGCCAGGGCCGGTCGTGGTCGCGGCCCACGTACTCGACGGCGCGCTCGGTGAGGACCGTCGTGTAGTAGCGCAGGTCCTGGTAGGTGGCGTCGCCCTCGTACAGGTCGTAGTCGCCGAGCTGTCCGAGCTTGGAGAAGTACTCCAGGGCGCCGCCGAAGTTGCCGAAGAACTCGTCCCAGCCGGACTTGGTGGGGCTGTAGTCCGGCAGCCAGCCGCAGTGCCACTTGCCGATGAGCGCGGTGGCGTAGCCCGCCTTCTTCAGCAGGGAGGCGAGGGTCGGGTGGTTCGGGTCCAGGCCCTGCGTGCGGTTGCCGATGGGCTCGGCGAGCCCGCCCTTCGTACGGCCCGGGTGGCGGCCCGTGTAGAGGCTGAACCGGGTCGGGGAGCAGGTCGCCGAGCCCGCGTAGGCGTTGGTGAACCGCACGCCCTGCGCGGCGAGCCGGTCCAGGTGGGGCGTCCTGATGTGCGGGGAGCCGTAGGAGGACAGGTCGGCCCAGCCGAGGTCGTCGCCGAGGATGAACAGGACGTTGGGGCGTCTGCCGGGCCGGCCGCCGGCACGGGCCTTGAACGGGCGTTCGGCGGGCGTGGCGGCCTCGGTGGTCGCGGACGTGCCGGCGACGGCCGTCACCGCGCCGCCGCCGACCAGACCACCGAACGCACGACGGGATATTTCGGGCATGCGTGATCCTCGGAGGAAGAGGCGGAACAAGGAGGAGGGGAGAAGAGGGCGCGGGTCAGCGACAGAGCGCGCCGGACTGGCGGCACAGGTCGACGTGGCGTCGCCGCACGAGCGCGACGCGCACGCACCGGCGAGCAGCGGCAGTCCTCATGACCAGGGACGTTCCCAGGCAGCCCGGCCGCCGGTCAACGAGATCGCCGCCGATTTCACGGAGCCGAAAAGATTGCTCAGCCGACGACCTTCAGCAGCAGTACCGTCCGGGCCGGCACCGTGACCGGCGCCCCCGCGGGGTGCCCGGTGCCCGGTGCCTCCGCCTGTTCCTCACGGCTGGTGTCGACGACGACCTCGTACCGCTCCGCCCACGGCGCCCCCGGCAGTACGAAGCTCACCGGCCGCTCGCCGGCGTGCAGCACGGCCAGGAAGCTGTCGTCGGTGACCGGCGCGCCGCGCTCGTCGCGCCCCGGGATGTCCCGCCCGGACAGGTACATGCCGAGGGTGGCGGCGGGCGCGTACCAGTCCTCTTCCGTCATCTCCGTGCCCCGGGACGTGAACCAGGCCAGGTCCCGCAGCCCGTCCGCGGAGTGCGCCCGGCCGGAGAAGAAGGCGCGGCGGCGCAGGACAGGGTGCCGGTGGCGCAGCGCGATCAGACGGGCGGTCAGCTCGGTCAGGGCCCGCCAGCCCGGGTCCTCCAGCAGGGTCCAGTCCACCCAGCCGGTCTCGTTGTCCTGGCAGTAGGCGTTGTTGTTCCCGCCCTGGGTGCGGCCCATCTCGTCGCCCGCCACGAGCATCGGCACCCCGGTCGACAGCAGCAGCGTGGTCAGCAGGTTCCGTATCTGCCGCCGCCTGAGACCGCGTACGTCCTCGTCGTCCGTCTCCCCCTCCGCGCCGCAGTTCCACGACCGGTTGTCGTTCGTGCCGTCCCGGTTGCCCTCGCCGTTGGCCTCGTTGTGCTTGCGTTCGTAGGAGACCAGGTCCCGCAGCGTGAAGCCGTCGTGCGCGGTGACGAAGTTGACCGACGCGTAGGGGCGCCTGCCGCCCCACGCGTACAGGTCGCTGGAGCCGGACAGGCGGTAGCCCATCTCCCGCACGTCCGGCAGGGAGTGCCGCCAGAAGTCCCGTACGGCATCCCGGTAGCGGTCGTTCCACTCCGTCCACAGCGGGGGGAACGCGCCCACCCGGTAGCCCCCCGAGCCGATGTCCCACGGCTCGGCGATCAGCTTCACCCGCCGCAGCACCGGGTCCTGCGCGATCACCGCGAGAAAGGGGGACAGCATGTCGACGTCGTGCATCGAGCGGGCCAGCGCCGCCGCCAGGTCGAAGCGGAAGCCGTCCACGCCCATCTCCGTCACCCAGTAGCGCAGGGAGTCGGTGATCAGGCGCAGCACGTGCGGCTGGACGACGTGCAGCGTGTTGCCGCAGCCCGTGTAGTCCGCGTACCTCCGGGCATCCGGCTGCAACCGGTAGTAGCCGCGGTTGTCGATGCCCTTCAGGGACAGCGTCGGGCCCAGCTCGCCCGCCTCGGCGGTGTGGTTGTAGACCACGTCGAGGATGACCTCGATCCCGGCCGCGTGCAGCGCGCGCACCATCCGCTTGAACTCGCCGACCTGCTGCCCGGTGGTGCCGGAGGCCGCGTAGGCCGCGTGCGGTGCGAAGTAGCCGATGGAGTTGTAGCCCCAGTGGTTCCGCAGGCCCCGCTTCAGCAGGTGGTCCTCGTGGGCGAACTGGTGGACCGGCAGCAGCTCCACCGCCGTCACGCCCAGCCGCACCAGGTGCTCGATCGCCGCCGGGTGCGCGAGACCGGCGTACGTGCCGCGCAGCTCCCCGGGGATGCCGGGGTGCAGCCTGGTGAAGCCGCGCACGTGCAGCTCGTAGATCACCGAGTCCGCCCACGGCGTCTTGGGCCGGTGGTCGTCCGCCCAGTCGTCGTCGTCATGGACGACGACGCCCTTGGGCACGAACGGCGCCGAGTCCCGGTCGTCGCGCACGGTGTCCGCCACATGCTGCTCCGGCCAGTCCCGGACGTGCCCGTACACCTCCGGCGGCAGCTCGTACTCGCCGTCCACCGCCCGCGCGTACGGGTCCAGGAGCAGCTTCGCCGGGTTCCAGCGGGCGCCGGTCCACGGGTCCCAGCGGCCGTGCACCCGGTAGCCGTAGCGCTGCCCCGGCAGCACGCCGGGCACGAAGCCGTGCCAGATCTCGTGCGTCAGCTCGGTCAGCCGCACCCGGCTCTCCACGCCCTGCTCGTCGAACAGGCAGAGCTCCACCGCCTCCGCCCCGCCCGCCCACAGTGCGAAGTTGGTCCCGGCCACCCCGTCCGGGCCGGTCCTGAACCGTGCGCCGAGCGGCACCGGCGTGCCCGGCCACGCGGGCACGGCGGGCGGCGGCGCCGCGCGCCGCACGCCGTTCACGGCGGCGGCCGTGCGCCCGTTCCCGGCGGCCCGCCGCTTCCCGGCCTCCGCCTCCTGCTCGGCTGCGCTGGACACCTGTCAGCCTCCCGCGGCTCGTGGAACGACTCGGGAAAGGGCATGCGGCGTCCCGACCGCTGCTCCCCGTCGCGTCGTCCTCCCCCCTGTTCTGCCCAGAGCTTGGCTCGCACTCACGTTTCCCCGGAGCGGACCGGTCGTTACGGGTGGATATGAGGCACGTACATGGACGCGCACGGCGCGCGGGGGCCGCACTGGCGGCCGCACTCACCTGGGCAGGACTGCTGGCCGCAGCCGCCGGCTGCACGTCGCACGGCACCGGCACCGGCACCGGCGGCGCGTTCGACAAACCCCCCGTCCCCGAGGACGTCATCCGCGTCTTTCCGGACGACGGCAGCAAGGACGTGCGGCCCGGGAAGAGGCTGTCGGTGTGGCTGCCGGAGGGCGGCCGGCTGGAGTCGGTACGGGTGGTGCGGTCGCAGGACGCGCGGGAGACCCCGGTGCCCGGGCGGATCTCCGCCGACGGGCTGCGCTGGGAGCCGGCCGAGGACCGCCTCGCGCTCGCCGCGCGGTACACCGTCGACGTCGTCGCCCGGGACGGCCGGGGGCGCCGCTCGGCCCGGCACACCACCTTCAGCACCCACGTTCCCGACCAGCGCTTCATCGGGTACGTGACCCCCGAGAACCGCTCCACCGTCGGCACCGGCATGATCGTCTCCCTGGAGTTCAACCGGGAGATCACCGACCGGGCCGCCGTCGAACGGGCCGTCACCGTGACCGCGGAGCCCGCCGTCGACGTCCGCCCCCACTGGTTCGGCGGCGAACGCCTCGACTTCCGCCCCGAGCACTACTGGAAGCCCGGCACCCGCGTCACCGTCTCCCTGCGCCTCAGGGACGTGGAGGCGGCACCGGGGGTGTACGGGATGCAGCACAAGACGGTCTCCTTCACGGTGGGCCGCAGCCAGGTCTCCGTGGTCGACGCGGCCCGGCACACCATGAGGGTCGAGCGGGACGGCGAACTGCTCGCCACCGTGCCGATCACCGCCGGGTCCCGGAAGAACCCCACCTACAACGGCACGATGGTCGTCACGGAGATGCACGACGTCACCCGCATGAACGGCGCCACGGTCGGCTTCAGGAAGACCAACGGCAAGAGCGAGTACGACATCCCCGACGTCCCGCACGCCATCCGCCTGACCGACTCCGGAACCTTCCTGCACGGCAACTACTGGGCGTCGGCCGGCACCTTCGGCCGGTACAACACCAGCCACGGCTGCATCGGCCTGCGCGACGAGAAGGGCGGCGCCGCCGACACCCCGGCGCGGTGGTTCTTCGACCGCACTCTCATCGGCGACGTCGTCGAGGTGGTCAACAGCATCGACGAGCAGGTCGCCCCCGACAACGGACTCGGGGGCTGGAACATGCCGTGGAAGGAGTGGAAGGCCGGAAGCGCGCTGACGTAGCCCGAGCCGAGGGGCCGGTTCCGTCCACCGTCCGGCGACGCCGGAACCGGTCCCGGTACGCCAACTCGGTACGGAACGGTGACAATTCCCCGACGCCGACGCCCCTGGCCTGCGGTTACTATGCGCCGGTGCGCGCGCGGGCGCGCAGGGGCGCGGGCCCGACCAGGCCCGGCGAGGGGAGACAACTTGAACGTGCGTCCGATATCGGGGGCGTCGTCGGCCGGCGTCCGGGGGCGGGGCGGCAACGGACTGCTGGCGCTGGTGCTCGGGGTGCTGCTGCTGGCGGTGACCGCGTGCGGCGGGGGAGGCTCGGGCACCGGATCCGGTGACGGCGAGGGCAAGGACGCCAAGGACTCCACCGCCGCCCAGAGCAAGCAGTCCGAGGCCGTCGTCACCATCGCCCCCGAGGACGGCGCCAAGTCCGTCGACACCAGCGGCGCCCTCAAGGTCGGCGCGGCGAAGGGCAGGCTCACCGAGGTCGTCGTCAAGGACGCCGACGGCGAGCGGGTCGACGGAGAGATATCCGGGGACGGCGCCACCTGGACGCCGTCCACCCATCTGGCCGCCTCCACCACGTACACCGTGCACGCGGTCGCCAAGGACGCCGAGGGCCGTACGGCCGCCGAGGACTCCCGCTTCACCACCCTGACGCCGAAGAACACCTTCATCGGCACCTTCACCCCCGAGGACGGCTCGAAGGTCGGCGTCGGCATGCCGTTCTCCCTCCGCTTCACCCGGGGCATCACCAACCCCGAGGACGTCGAGAACGCCATCCGCATCAAGACCGATCCGCCCGTCGAGGTCGCGGGCCACTGGTTCGGCAACGACCGCCTCGACTTCCGTCCCGAGAAGTACTGGAAGGCCGGCACCAAGGTCACCGTCGATCTCGACCTCGACGGCGTCGAGGGCCGTGACGGGGTCTACGGCAAGCAGGACAAGACCGTTTCCTTCACCATAGGCCGCAGCCAGGTCTCCGTCGTCGACGCCAAGAAGCTCACGATGAAGGTCATGCGGGACGGCAAGCTCGTCAAGACCATCCCGGTCACCACCGGCGCGCCCGGCTACGAGACCTGGAACGGCAAGATGGTCATCAGCGAGAAGCTCGCGGTGACCCGCATGAACGGCGAGACGGTCGGCTACGGCGGCGAGTACGACATCAAGGACGTTCCGCACGCCATGCGCCTGTCCACCTCCGGCACCTTCATCCACGGCAACTACTGGGGCGGCGGCGCCTTCGGCAACTACAACGCCAGCCACGGCTGCGTCGGACTGCGCGACGTGCGCGGCGGCTGGGACGAGAAGGCCCCGGGCGCCTGGTTCTTCGACAACTCGCTCATCGGCGACGTGGTCGAGGTCAAGAACTCCAACGACGCCACCATCGCCCCGGACAACGGCCTCAACGGCTGGAACATGTCCTGGGAGAAGTGGAAGGCCTGACAGGCGGGGCGTGACCACCACCGGCCGCGGCCGACGCCGTACCGAGACTGCCGAGGCGCGTGAACGACCGCTAACCTGCGGAGCATGACCGTACACCTCGAAGTCGCGGACGGCGTCGGCACGCTGCGCCTGGACCGCCCGCCCATGAACGCGCTGGACATCGCCACGCAGGACCGGCTGAAGGAACTCGCCGAGGAGGCCACGCGCCGCGAGGACGTGCGCGCCGTGGTGATCTACGGCGGCGAGAAGGTGTTCGCGGCGGGCGCGGACATCAAGGAGATGCAGGTGATGGACCACGCGGCGATGGTCCTGCGTGCCCGGGCCCTTCAGGACTCCTTCACGGCCGTGGCCCGCATCCCCAAGCCGGTGGTCGCGGCGGTGACGGGATACGCGCTGGGCGGCGGCTGCGAACTCGCCCTCTGCGCCGACTACCGCATCGCCGGGGACAACGCCAAGCTGGGCCAGCCCGAGATCCTGCTCGGCCTGATCCCGGGCGCGGGCGGCACCCAGCGGCTGTCCCGGCTGGTCGGTCCCTCCAAGGCCAAGGACCTGATCTTCACCGGCCGGCAGGTGAGGGCCGACGAGGCCCTGACGATGGGCCTGGTGGACCGGGTCGTGCCCGCCGCCGAGGTGTACGAGCAGGCGCACGCCTGGGCCGCGCGGCTCGCGCAGGGGCCCGCGATCGCGCTGCGCGCGGCGAAGGAGGCGATCGACACGGGCCTGGAGACGGACATCGAGACCGGCCTCGCCGTCGAACGGAACTGGTTCGCGGGCCTGTTCGCCACCGAGGACCGCGAGCGCGGCATGCGCAGCTTCGTGGAAGAAGGCCCCGGAAAGGCGAAATTCCTCTGAGTGACTTGCCGTTGACATGATGTCTGATACGGGTCCCTCGATGGGGCGGTCTGTGACAGCCTTGGGGCAGCCCTGAGAGCGCCTTGTCGAGGGGGTCCGTGGATTGCCTTCAACCGAGCCGTCCGCGCAGGTCACCGGGGCTTTTCCCGGCTCCGAACTGCCTGTGGCATATGCCGTTCGCCGCTCGCGGGGCCCGCACGGCGCTACGGCGTATTACTCCGGAACCGCCACGGAGCGTCTCCCGGGCGGCCATGATGGGGGCATGGCGGGGCTGGAGGGTACAGGACAGCCGCGGGGAGCCGGACGTGCGACCGTGGCGCGCTGGTCGCCGGCGGTCGAGGACGAACACGCTCTGAAGGCAGTGGAGTTGTTCGGCAATCCGACGGAGCGCGAGGTCCGGCTGCCGTCCCGTCCCGAGTCCGCGGCCACCGCGCGCCGGCTGGCCCAGGTCGTGTCCCTGCGCCAGTGGAAGCTCGGCCCGAAGGTGACGGAGGACGCCGTCCTGCTCGTCTCCGAACTGGTGGGCAACGCCGTACGCCACACCGGCGCCCGCGTCTTCGGCCTCCGCATGACCCGCCGCCCCGGCTGGATCCGCGTCGAGGTCCGCGACCCCTCCCGGGGGCTGCCCTGCCTGATGCCGGTGCAGGAGACGGACATCAGCGGGCGCGGACTCTTCCTCGTCGACAAGCTCTCCGACCGCTGGGGCGTCGACCTGCTGCCGCGAGGCAAGACGACCTGGTTCGAGATGCGGGTCACGGACCGCTGACGGCGGACGTACGCCCATCGGGGCGCACCGTCGGCCCGCTCCTTGAGTCTCCAGCCGCTGGAAGGCCCAGACTCGCAGACATGACCGACGACGGCACCGGACTCCTCACCATCGGCGAACTGGCCCGGGCCACCGGACTGACCGTGCGCACCATCCGCTACTGGTCCGACGAGGGCGTCCTGCCCCCGGTGGCCCGCTCGGCCGGCGGCTACCGGCTCTACGACGCCGAGTCCGCCGCCCGCCTGGAACTGATCCGCACCCTGCGCGAACTGGGGCTCGGCCTGGACGACGTACGCCGGATCCTGGCGGGCGAGACGACGGTCGCACAGGTCGCGGCGGCCCACGTCAGTGCGCTGGACGCACAGATCCGTTCCCTCAAAGTGACCCGTGCGGTGCTGTCGACCGTGGCACGACGCGGCTCGACCGCTGAGGAGATGACCCTGATGAACAAGCTGGCGCGACTGTCCGCCGCCGAGCGGAAGCGGATCGTCGAGGAGTTCGTGGAGGAGATGTTCCAAGGGCTGGACACCGCCGACCCGGTCGTCCTGGAGCGGATGCGCAACACCGCCGCCGACCTGCCGGACAACCCGACCCCGGAGCAGGTGGACGCCTGGGTGGAGCTGGCCGAGATGCTCCACGACCCCCGGTTCCGGGCCGAGATGCGGGCGGTCGCCGAGTTCAACGCGGCCGACCGGGGGTACGAGACGCCCGCCGGGGCGTCCCTGTGGTTCGCCCGCCGCCTGATCCAGCTGGCCGCCTCGGCCCGGGAGCGGGGGATCGCGCCGGAGTCGCCGGAGGCCGGCGAAGTGCTCCGAGACCTGCTCGGCGACGCGGACCGCGAGGCCGTACTGGAACGCATGGAATCGGCGTCCAACGACCGGCTCGCCCGCTACCGCGAACTGCTCGGCGTGCTCAAGGGCACTCCCGTGCCGCCGCACCGCGAGGAGTTCGCGTGGGTGGTCGCCGCACTGCGCGCTCGCGCGGGCAGTTAATCTGACCTGCGTCAGTACGACAGCAACGTGTAGCAAAGTGTGACGAAGAGGGGCGGACCGGTGGCCGACATCGAGGAAGCACGCAAGCAGTTCGAGCGGATCGACACGGACGGTGACGGTCAGATCACCGCGGCCGAGTTCAAGGCCGCCCTGGCCCAGGGGGGCGACTGGAATGTCACGGAGACGGTCGCCGAGGCGATCATCGCCAGCCGTGACCTCAACGGCGACAAGCTGCTGTCGTTCGACGAGTTCTGGGCCCACCTGAACAAGTGACGCGTGCCGCACGGGGCGCCCGCATCCCGGCTCCGGGAGCGGGCGCCCCTCTGCGTCATGCGCGGTGCCGGACCCGGACGCTCCAGCGTCCGTCCTGCCGCGTCAGGGTGAGCGGCAGGTCGAAGCACTTGCCGACCGCGTCGTCGGTGAGCACCCGCGCCACCGGGCCGGCCGCCAGGGTCCGGCCCTCGCGCAGCAGCAGCGCGTGCGTGGTGCCGGGCGGCAGTTCCTCCAGATGGTGGGTGACCAGGACCGTCGCCAGACGGGGATGTCCCCGGCGCAGCTCGTCCAGCGCACCGATCAACTGCTCCCGGCCCGGCAGATCCAGGCCGGTGGCCGGTTCGTCCAGGAGCAGCAGCCGGGGCTCCGGCATCAGGGCCCGCGCGATCAGGGTCCGGCCGCGCTGCCCCTGGGAGAGCGTGGGCCAGCGCGCCTCGCGCAGGCCCGCCACCCCGAGCGTCCGCATCAGCTGCTCGGCCCGCTCCTCCTGCTCCGGCGTCGGCCGCCAGCGCGGCAGCCGCTCCACCGAGTTGGTCAGCCCGGTCAGGACGACGTCCCGGACCCGCAGCGGAGAGGTGAGCGGATGACGCGGGTCGACATGGCCGACGTACGCGCGCAGTTCCCGCAGGTCGACGCGGCCCAGGCGGCGGCCCAGCACCTCCACCGAGCCCCGCGTCGGGTGGACCAGGGCGCCCAGCAGGCTCAGCAGCGTGGACTTGCCCGCTCCGTTGGCGCCGAGCAGCGCCCAGTGCTCGCCGGCCCGGACGGTGAGGGACACCTCCTGGAGGATCGGCCGGCCGTCGCGCACGACGTGGACGTCCTCGGCACGCAGGACCTCGGTCATCGCACCGCCGCCCGGTTCACCGCGGACAGCACCGCCCGCACGGTCGCCTCCGGTGCCGAACGGCCCTCGCCCGCACCCCACAGCGTCCTGCCGCCCACCCGGCACTCGGCGTAGGCGACGCAGCCGCCGTCCACCGGGTGCGCCGAGGTCTCCAGGACGTCCACGGCGAATCCGGCGCCCGCGAGCGCGTCGACGAAGGCGGCGAGGGTGTCCTCGCCGGTGCCCTCCTGGTCCCCGGGGCGGCCACCGGTCTCCAGGGTGCCCACGAAACGCCGGCCGCCGGACGGGTCGGGCTGCGCCGACCAGGCCGCGAGCCGCACCGCGGTGTCGCCGCCGTCGTCCAGATACGTCGTCCGGAACAGCTCGTGCAGCTCCTTGCCCGTGGCCTCCCGTCCGCTGTCGTCCGTCGCCTCCTGCACGAGGCGGGCGAACTCGGGCCGCATCCGCGGCGGCAGGTCGTAGCCGGCGTGCGTACGCAGCAGATACGCCACCCCGCCCTTGCCCGACTGGGAGTTCACGCGGATCACCGCCTCGTAGGACCGGCCCACGTCGGCCGGGTCGATCGGCAGGTACGGCACCGCCCACGGCGCCTGCCCCTCGGGCACCCCCGCCTCGGCCGCGGCACGGGCGTGGCGGGCCAGCCCCTTGCTGATCGCGTCCTGGTGGGTGCCGGAGAACGCCGTGTACACGAGCTCGCCGGCGTACGGGTGCCGGACGTGCACGGGCAGCCGGTTGCAGTGCTCGACGGTGTCGCGGACCGTGTCGATGTCGCTGAGGTCGACCATCGGGTCGACGCCCTGGGCGTACAGGTTGAGGGCGAGGGTGACCAGGTCGACGTTGCCGGTGCGCTCGCCGTTGCCGAACAGGCAGCCCTCCACCCGCTGGGCGCCGGCCAGCACGGCGAGTTCGGCGCAGGCGACGCCCGTGCCGCGGTCGTTGTGCGGGTGCACGGAGAGGATGACGCTGTCACGGCGGGCCAGATGCCGGTGCATGTACTCGATCTGGTCGGCGTAGACGTTCGGGGTGGCGATCTCGACCGTCGCGGGGAGGTTGTGCGTGACCGGCCGGTCCGGGCTCGCGTCCCACAGCTCCGTCAGCCCGTCGCACAGCTCCAGGACGAAGTCGGGCTCGGTGAGGTTGAAGGTCTCCGGCGAGAACTGGAAACGGACGCAGGCGGCGGGGTCGGCACGGCGGGCCATGTGCTCGGCGGCCTCCCGCACGGTCCGCCGCACCTCGTCCCGCCCCCGGCCCAGCACGACGTCCCGCCACACCGGCGAGGTCGCCACGTACAGGTGCACGACCGCCCGCGGCAGCCCCGCGATCGCGTCGAAGGTGCGGTCGATCAGGTCCCGCCGGGCGGGCGTGAAGACGACCGGCGTGACGTCGTCCGGCACGGCGCCGCTGGTCGCCAGGTGCCGTACGAAGTCGAAGTCGGTGCGGCTCGCGGACGGGTAGCCGACCTCGATCTCCTTGAAGCCGGTGGCGACCAGCAGGTCGAAGAACCGGCGCTTGCGGGGCGTGTCCATCGGCTCGGCGAGGGCCTGGTTGCCGTCGCGCAGATCGACGGGGACCCACAGCGGGGCCTGCCGGAGCCGGCCGGAGGGCCAGCTGCGGTCGGTGACGGGCACGTCGACGCGCTCGTCGAAGGGGCGGTAGCGGTGGAACGGCATGGGGCTGGGCCGCTGCGGGTTCCACAGCGGCCGCTCGTACGGGGTGGTGGTCATCGTCTGCTGGTGGCCTTCCGGCTCGGTCGGACGGTGACCGGCAGCACGGCGACCCGCGGCGGGGTGCCGGTCGCGTCAGGCCCCGCCGCGGCAGCCGAGGAGAAGGAGACCGCAGAGCGTCATGCCCGGTACGCTATCCACAACTCAGGTCCTCAGACAAGTGTGAAACCGGTAGGTGACCCCCGATGCCGCTAGGCGCCGTCCGCCCCAGCCCCCTGGTCGAACAGGCCGCCGAACGTCTGCGCGCGCAGATCACCGGCGGCCACTGGCCCGTCGGCACCCGGCTGCCCGGCGAGACGACCCTGGCCAAGGAACTCGGCGTGGGCCGCTCCACCGTGCGCGAGGCCCTGCGCGCGCTGGCCGGCGCGGGCCTCGTCCAGCCCCGGCAGGGCGCCGGCGTCTTCGTCATCGCCACCGAGCCCGTCGAGGACTGGCCCACCCGGCTGCGCCGGGCCGCGGTGACCGATGTGTACGAGGTCCGCATGGCGGTCGAGGTCCACGCCGCCCACCTGGCGGCGGCCCGGCGCACGGACGACGACACCGCCGCGCTGCGGACCGCGCTCGACGAACGCCGGGCCGCGTCGGCGCGGGACGACACCGCCTTCGTCGACGCCGACATCGCCCTGCACCGGGCCGTGGTCGCCGCCGCCCACAACCCCCTGCTCACCGACCTGTTCACCGAGTTCGTCCCCACACTGCGCGAGGGACTGCTCGACATGCTCGACCTCGTACGCGTCCGCGAGCACGACCCGAACACGGGCGACGACACCCACACCGCCCTCGTCGAGGCGGTCGTGGCCGGAGACCCGGAGGCCGCGGCGGCCGCGCTCCGGGGCGAACTGGAGAACACGCTGGCCCTGCTGCGGCGGAGTGAAGGCGGGCCGGCCGCGGAATAGCGGGCGCCGCGCGGAGGTTGGTGGTGATCACCGGCACTCATCGCCGGACGTCGCAGGACACGACCTCCGAAAGGCCAGGCGAGTCAGCATCATGAAGATCGGCATCATCGGCGCGGGCAACATCGGCGGCAATCTCACCCGGCGGCTGACCGCCCTCGGGCACGACGTCTCCGTCGCCAACTCCCGCGGGCCGCACACGCTCACCGAACTGGCCGAGGAGACCGGCGCACGACCGGTACGGGCCGAGGAGGCGGCGCGCGGCGCCGAGATCGTGGTCGTCACGGTCCCCTTCAAGGCGGTGCCCGACCTCCCGTCCGGCCTGCTCGACGGCGCCGCCGAGGGCGTGGCCGTCATCGACACCGGCAACTACTACCCCCGCGAGCGCGACGGGCGGATCGCGGCCGTCGAGGACGAGGGACTCACCGAGAGCCGCTGGACCGAACGCCACATCGGCCACCCGGTCATCAAGGCGTTCAACGGCACCTACGCCCAGGACATCCTGGACCGCCACCGCCCCGCCGGCGCCCCCGACCGCCTCGCGCTCCCGGTGGCCGGCGACGACGAGGCGGCCAAGGCCAAGGTGCGGGCCCTGATCGACGAACTCGGCTTCGACACCGTCGACGCGGGCGGCATCGACGACTCCTGGCGCCAGCAGCCCGACACCCCGGTCTACGGCCTCCGCGAGGGCGTCGAAGCCGTCACCAAGGCCCTCTCCGAAGCCTCGCCGGAACGCCCGGCCGCCTTCCGAGGCTGACCCGCCTCAGGCGCCCTCGGCCCACTCGCGCAACGCCGACTCGCTGGAGAAGTCCGCGACGTTCTTGTCCAGCGGGTCGTCGGTGTACTGGTGGAAGCGCCACTTGGCCTTGATGCGCGGCTCGCCGGCCGTCACGTAGTCGGCGATCCAGAGGCCGTCACCGGCGTAGGACGTCGTGTCCTTGGTGAGCCAGAAATGCCTGTTGCAGTAGAGGACGACCCTGTTGTCCGGCCGCAGCTCCTTCACCTTCCGGATGAAGCGGTCCTTCTCGGCGTTGCTCGCGTGGGTGCCCTCGCCCGTCGTCTCCCAGTCGACGGCGAGGAGGTCGCCCTTCTTCTCCGGGGCCTTGGAGACGAAGTACTCGGCCTGGGCGGTGAGGTTGCCGGGCCACAGGAAGTGGTAGAAGCCGACGACGAGACCGGCGTCGCGGGCCCGCTTCGTCTGGGCCTCGAGTTTGGGGTTGACGTAGGAACGGCCCTCCGTCGCCTTGATGAAGACGAAGGAGAGGCCGTCCGTGTCGTAGGTGGCGGACTGGTACGCGCTCACGTCGATGCCGCGCAGCATGGGGACTCCCTCGGGTGCCGGTGGGGCTCAAGTGCCCCGGGGGCGTGAGTTGTTGTTATGCCCCGCAGCGGCGGCCGTACGCCGGGCGCGTGGATGTCCGAAACCCGGTGGTGGTGAACGCCGGTCGGATCAGGAGGGAGAGGCTGACACGGCGGCCGCGGGGCGCGTGCCGTCGGCGGCGGAGGTGTCCTCGCCGTCGTCCAGGGAGATGTCCTTGGTCTCCTTGCCGAGGAGCAGCGCGATCAGCGTCAGCACCGCCATCGACGAGAGGTAGACGCCGACCAGCCACGGCGAGCCGTCGCCGGCCTCCCACAGCGCCACCGCGATGAACGGGGCGACGGCGGCGCCGAGGATCGAGCTGACGTTGTACGAGACGCCGGATCCGGTGTAGCGCACGCTCGTCGGGAACAGCTCGGGCAGCAGCGCGCCCATCGGGCCGAACGTCATGCCCATCAGGGTGAAGCCGAGCACGAGCCACAGCACCACGCCGAGCGTGCCCAGACCGATCAGCGGCACCCAGACCAGTCCGAAGACCACGATCGCGGCGGTGATCCAGATCAGGGTGGTGCGGCGCCCGTACTTGTCGGCGAGCGGGCCGGAGACCAGGGTGAACGCGGCGAAGAACAGCACCCCGAAGATCATCATCAGCACGAACGTGGTGTAGCTGTAGCCCAGGCCGGGCACGGCGGCGTCCTCGGCGGTGCGTCCGTAGCTCAGCGAGAACGTGGTCATCAGGTAGAAGAGCACGTACGTCGCCAGCATGATGAAGGTGCCGAGGATCAGCTGCTTCCAGTGGCCCCGGACCACGGTGGCCAGCGGCAGCTTGCGGACCTTCCCGGTCTCCTGCGTCTTGGTGAACACCGCCGACTCCACGAGCCGCGACCGCACCCACAGGCCGATCGCGACCATCACGGCGGAGAACAGGAACGGGATGCGCCAGCCCCAGCTGACGAAGGCGTCGGAGGGCTGCGAGGGGTCGGCGCCGGCGGCGGACGGCAGCAGCGCCCCGATGATCAGGAACAGGCCGTTGCCGATGATGAAGCCGAGCGGGGCGCCCAGCTGCGGGAAGGTGCCGTACAGGGCGCGCTTGCCGCTGGGGGCGTTCTCGGTGGCGACCAGGGCGGCGCCGCTCCACTCGCCGCCGAGCGCGAAGCCCTGCGCGAGCCGCATCAGCACCAGCAGTGCGGTGGCGATCCAGCCGGCCTGCGCGTAGGTGGGCAGCACGCCGATGAGGAACGTCGCTATGCCCATGGTGAGCAGCGAGACCACCAGCGTCTTCTTGCGGCCGAGCCGGTCACCGAGGTGTCCGAAGAAGACGGCCCCGATCGGGCGGGCGACCATCGCGGCGCCGAAGACCGCGAAGGACGACAGCAGCGCCGTGGTCGGGTCGCTGCTCGGGAAGAAGAGCTCGGGGAAGACCAGTACGGCCGCGGTCGCGTAGATGTAGAAGTCGTAGAACTCGATCGTCGTGCCGATCAGGCTGGCGACGAGGACGCGGGACCGCGGATTGACGGGCGTCTGGGCGGAGCCGGTGGCTGGTGCGGGCATGTGCTCGGTCTTTCACGTGCGAAAGGTGCTTGCACCGCAACGATCTCAGGCGTCTTATTTTTCGAAAAGCAGGTGTCAGGATGTGAGACGCGAGAAGCCCGTCCGCCGGCCCCGCTCAGCACTCGATGATGTTGACCGCCAGCCCGCCGCGCGCCGTCTCCTTGTACTTCACCGACATGTCGGCGCCGGTCTCCTTCATCGTCTTGATGACCTTGTCGAGGGACACCTTGTGGGACCCGTCGCCGCGCATCGCCATCCGGGCCGCCGTGACCGCCTTGACCGCGGCCATGCCGTTGCGCTCGATGCACGGGATCTGGACCAGGCCGCCGACCGGGTCGCAGGTCAGGCCGAGGTTGTGCTCCATGCCGATCTCGGCGGCGTTCTCCACCTGCTCGGGGCTGCCGCCCAGGACCTCGGCGAGCGCGCCCGCCGCCATCGAGCAGGCGGAGCCGACCTCGCCCTGGCAGCCGACCTCGGCGCCGGAGATGGAGGCGTTCTCCTTGAAGAGCATGCCGATCGCGCCGGCGGCCAGCAGGAAGCGGACCACGCCCTCCTCGTCGGCGCCGGGCACGAAGTTGACGTAGTAGTGCAGGACCGCCGGGATGATGCCCGCGGCCCCGTTCGTCGGGGCCGTGACGACCCGGCCGCCGGCCGCGTTCTCCTCGTTCACGGCCATCGCGTAGAGCGTGATCCACTCCATGGCGAGGGCCTGCGGGTCGCCCTCCGAGCGCAGCTTGCGCGCGGTGTTCGCGGCACGGCGGCGCACCTTCAGACCGCCGGGCAGGATGCCCTCGCGGGACATGCCTCGGGAGACGCACGCCTGCATCACCCGCCAGATCTCCAGCAGCCCCTCGCGGATCTCGTCCTCGGTGCGCCAGGCGCGCTCGTTCTCCAGCATCAGGGCGGAGATGGACAGGCCCGTCTCCCTGGTCAGCCGCAGCAGCTCGTCGCCGGTGCGGAAGGGGTACTTCAGCACCGTGTCGTCGAGCTTGATGCGGTCCGCGCCCACCGCGTCCTCGTCGACGACGAAGCCGCCGCCGACGGAGTAGTACGTCTTCGACAGCAGCTCGGTGCCCCGGGCGTCGTACGCCCACAGGGTCATGCCGTTCGCGTGGTAGGGGAGGGCCTTGCGGCGGTGCAGGACCATGTCGTCGTCGAAGGAGAACGCGATCTCGTGGTCGCCGAGGAGGCGCAGGCGGCCCGTGGCCTTGATCGTCCCGACGCGTTCGTCCGCCGTCTCGACGTCCACCGTGCGCGGCGATTCGCCCTCCAGGCCGAGCAGCACCGCCTTGGGCGTGCCGTGGCCGTGGCCGGTCGCGCCGAGCGAGCCGTACAGCTCGGCCCGGACCGTGGCGACCGAGCCCAGCAGTTCCTCGTTGCGCAGCCGCCGGGCGAACATGCGGGCCGCGCGCATCGGGCCCACCGTGTGGGAGCTGGACGGGCCGATGCCGATCGAGAACAGGTCGAAGACCGAGATGGCCACGGGGGGACTCCTCAAGACGGGGGTGGTGCAGAGGGGCGGGGCACCGTGCTCACTTGTGGCGGGCACGGTGCCCCAGGGGTTCTTCTTGTTGTTCGTCCGGACTCGGTTTGGTACTCGTCCGGACCCGGTTACTTGTTCAGGCCCGGGTACAGCGGGTGCTTGTCGGCCAGGGCCTTCACCCGGGCCTTCAGCGCCTCGGCGTCGTACGACGGCTTCAGCGCCTCGGCGATGACGTCCGCGACCTCGGCGAAGTCCTCGGCCGTGAAGCCGCGGGTGGCCAGGGCCGGGGTGCCGATCCGCAGACCCGACGTCACCATCGGCGGGCGCGGGTCGTTCGGGACGGCGTTGCGGTTGACCGTGATGCCGACCTCGTGGAGGCGGTCCTCGGCCTGCTGACCGTCCAGCTCGGAGTCGCGCAGGTCGACCAGGACCAGGTGGACGTCCGTGCCGCCGGTGAGGACGGAGACGCCCGCGGCCTTCGCGTCGTCCTTCACCAGGCGCTCGGCGAGGATGCGGGCACCCTCCAGCGTACGACGCTGGCGCTCCCGGAAGTCCTCGCTCGCCGCGACCTTGAAGGCGACCGCCTTGGCGGCGACCACGTGCTCCAGGGGACCACCCTGCTGACCGGGGAAGACAGCGGAGTTGATCTTCTTCGCCAGCTCGGCCGTGGAGAGGATCACACCGCCGCGCGGGCCGCCCAGCGTCTTGTGCGTGGTGGTCGTCACCACGTGCGCGTGGGGGACCGGGTTGGGGTGCAGGCCCGCCGCCACCAGTCCGGCGAAGTGCGCCATGTCGACCATCAGGTACGCGCCGACCTCGTCGGCGATCCGGCGGAAGGCGGCGAAGTCCAGCTGCCGCGGGTAGGCCGACCAGCCGGCCACGATCAGCTTCGGCTTGGACTCCTTGGCCAGCCGCTCCACCTCGGCCATGTCGACCAGGCCGTCCTCGCCCACGTGGTAGGCGACGACGTCGTAGAGCTTGCCGGAGAAGTTGATCTTCATGCCGTGGGTCAGGTGCCCGCCGTGGGCGAGGTTCAGACCCATGATCGTGTCGCCCGGCTTGAGCAGCGCGAACATCGCGGCGGCGTTGGCCTGGGCGCCCGAGTGCGGCTGCACGTTGGCGTGCTCGGCGCCGAAGAGCGCCTTGATGCGGTCGATGGCGATCTGCTCGACCACGTCGACGTGCTCGCAGCCGCCGTAGTAGCGGCGGCCGGGGTAGCCCTCGGCGTACTTGTTGGTGAGGACCGAGCCCTGGGCCTCCATGACCGCGACCGGCGCGAAGTTCTCGGAGGCGATCATCTCGAGGGTGGACTGCTGGCGGTGCAGCTCGGCGTCGACGGCGGCGGCGACGTCGGGGTCGAGCTCGTGCAGGGGCGTGTTCAGGATCGACATGTCGATACGGCTCCTCAGCCGGCGATGAAGGCGGTGTACTCGTCGGCGGAGAGCAGGTCGGCCGGCTCGTCCGTGACGCGCACCTTGAAGAGCCAGCCGCCCTCGAAGGGCGCGGAGTTCACCAGCGACGGGTCGTCCACGACGTCCTCGTTGACCTCGGTGACCTCGCCGGAGACGGGGGAGTACAGGTCGGAGACCGACTTGGTCGACTCCAGCTCGCCGCAGGTCTCGCCCGCGGACACCGAGTCGCCGACCGTCGGGAGCTGGACGAAGACGACGTCACCGAGCGCGTTGGCCGCGTGCTCCGTGATGCCGACCGTCGAGACGCCGTCCTCGGCGGCCGACAGCCACTCGTGCTCCTTGCTGTAGCGCAGCTGCTGGGGGTTGCTCATGGCCTGAATTCTCCTGTACGCGGGGGAGTGCTGATGAAGGGGGACTGATGGCACCGCTGATGAGCAGCGCGAATGTGCGCGGAGTCACGGAGGACGACCGCGGCCGGTGTCCGTCTGCTGTCTACTTCTGGCGCTTGTAGAACGGCAGCGCAACGACCTCGTAGGGCTCGTGGCTGCCCCGGATGTCCACGCCGACCCCGGGCGTGCCCGGTGCCGCGTGCGCCGCGTCGACGTAGGCCATGGCGATCGGCCTGCCCAGCGTCGGGGAGGGGGCACCGGAGGTGACCTCGCCGATCACCTCGCCGCCCGCGACGACCGCGTACCCGGCGCGCGGGACCCGGCGGCCCTCGGCGACCAGTCCGACCAGGACGCGGGGCGGCTCGGCGGCGGCGCGCTCGGCGGCCTCGGCCAGCGCCGCGCGCCCCACGAAGTCGCCCTCCTTCTCGAACTTCACCACCCGGCCCAGCCCGGCGTCGAAGGGGGTCAGCGAGGTCGTCAGCTCGTGCCCGTACAGGGGCATGCCCGCCTCCAGGCGGAGCGTGTCCCGGCAGGACAGACCGCAGGGGACGAGCCCGGCGCCCTCGCCCGCCTTGGTCAGCGCCTGCCACAGCTCGACGGCGTGCTCGGGCTTCACGAACAGCTCGAAGCCGTCCTCGCCGGTGTAGCCGGTGCGCGCGATGAGCGCCGGGACGCCGGCCACGGTGCCGGGCAGGCCCGCGTAGTACTTCAGGCCGTCCAGGTCGGCGTCGGTGAGGCTGCCGAGGATCCCCGGGGACTCGGGGCCCTGCACGGCGATCAGCGCGTAGGCGTCGCGGTCGTCGCGCACCTCGGCGTCGAAGCCGGCGGCCCGCTCGGTCAGCGCGTCCAGCACCACCTGGGCGTTGGAGGCGTTGGCGACGACCATGTAGTGAGAAGACCCGGCCTCGGTGTCGGCCAGCCGGTAGACGATCAGGTCGTCCAGGATGCCGCCGTCCTCGCGGCAGATCATGGTGTACCGGGCGCGGCCCGGCTTGACGCTCCCGATGTGGCCGACCAGCGCGAAGTCCAGCAGGGCGGCGGCGCCGGGGCCGGTGACCGTGATCTCACCCATGTGCGAGAGGTCGAAGAGACCGGCCCGGGTGCGCACGGCGAGGTGCTCGTCGCGCTCGGAGCCATAGCGCAGGGGCATGTCCCAGCCGGCGAAGTCGGTCATCGTCGCGCCCAGTGCGCGGTGCACGGCGTCGAGCGCGGTGCGGCGGAGTTCGGTACTGCTCATCGGTCGGTCGTCTCCCAGGACAGGACGGCACGGGCGAGGGGGATCCTCCCCATCTGTCATCG
Organism: Streptomyces griseicoloratus; assembly: GCF_014534645.1. Taxonomy (GTDB): domain Bacteria; phylum Actinomycetota; class Actinomycetes; order Streptomycetales; family Streptomycetaceae; genus Streptomyces; species Streptomyces griseicoloratus. The sequence goes on along the minus strand of NZ_JACVQF010000192.1, from coordinate 92,788 downwards.
GAACCTGAGAGGTTCGCCATGACCACCGGGACGCGGCGGCCAGGACTTGCACCTTGGGTGGGGCAGCCGTCGGACGGCGGCCCGCTTTTCAGATGTGCCTCGCCCGCGCGGTAACGGGGCCTGAGAGATTCAAGGGAGGGACTTGCTCCTTCGGCGCCCCGGCGACGGCCGGGGACTCTCCCGCGCGGATTCAAACGGCCGGTATGCAGTTGGCGCGGACATCATTGCACGCCTCGCCCTCCGGCGGCAGGCCGCGATCTGTAACCGGCTTGTGGCACTGAGCGAACGAAATCGCGAGACTGCCGCATTACCTTCTCTTTACACTCGACGGGGATGGAACTCGTGAACCGCCCCAGGGGAGGACGATCACGGTGAACAGGACCACGGCGTACGCCACCACCTCGGGCCTCGCGCTGCCCAAGCAGCCCGTCACCCCGGCCCCGCAGGCGTGCGCCGGGGTGCCCGCACCCGTCGTCCGCGACCTGCGGGACCGCTCCGGCCACAGCCCGCACGCCCTGCTCTTCGGCCCCCGCGACCTCGTCGTCGTCACCGGCCTGCCCGGCAGCGGCAAGTCCACGCTGATGGAGCGCACGGTGCGCGGCAGGCGCATCGACTCCCAGGACACCCGCGACCGCTTCGACCGCCGCATGCCGCGCTTCCTGCCGTACGCGCTCTACCGCCCCCTCGTCCGCCTCGCCCACTACGCCGGGCTGCGCCGCGCGCTGCGCTCCGGCGAGGGCGTCGTCGTGCACGACTGCGGCACCCAGGCATGGGTGCGCGCCTGGCTGGCCCGCGAGGCCCGCCGCCGGGGCACCACCCTGCACCTGCTGCTGCTCGACGTCGGCGCCGAGACGGCGCTGGCGGGCCAGCGCGAGCGCGGCCGGGGCGTCTCCCGGTACGCGTTCCGCCGGCACCGGGCGGCCACCGCCCGCCTGCTGCGCTCCGCGGCGAAGGGCGAGCTGCCCGCCGGGTGCGCCTCGGCGATCCTCCTGGACCGGGCCGCGGCCGACACCCTGCGCCGGATCGCCTTCACGGGCTGACGGCCCGTGGGTGCCGCGGCCCCCACGCGTTAGCCTTTCAGCCACAGCAGCGGTACCAGGCAGGCGGTAGGCAGATGGACTTCCCGGCGGACCACTCCGCGCACTTCCCGGCGCAGGCGCACCCCCACCCGCACGGCGGATGGCCCGGCAACGAGCTGGAGGAGGTGCTGTCGGCCTCCCTCGGCGTCCCCGGCGCCGGCGGCCGGATCGTGGAGGTGCTCGGCCGCAGCTTCGTCTGGATACCGCTGCCGAACGGCGGCGGTCCGCACAGCGGACCGCTCGACCTGCCCACCGTGGAGATCGAGGGCCAGGCCTACGTGCCGGTGTTCAGCTCCGAGGAGCAGTTCCGGCAGGTCGTCGGCGCCCACATGGCGTACACCATCGCCCCGGCCGCGGAGTTCGCCCGCGGCCTGCCCCCGCAGGTCGGCATCGCGGTGAACCCGGACGGCGTGGTCGGCGTCCCGCTCCCGCCGCCGGCCGTGGCCGAACTGTGCCGGGCCGGACGGACCCCGCTGGACGGGCCCGCGAGCGGCGGCCGGGTCCGGCTGTTCGAACCCGACTGGCAGGACGACCCGGTGGACTTCCTGTCCGCGGCCTCCGCCGAGTTCGCCGCCACCGGCGTCGTCCGCACCGCCCGCCGCTGCCTGGCCGCCGTCGAGACCGCCGACCCGGTCATGTTCGTCGGCGTCGAACTCTCCCACTGGGAGGGTGACGCCCGGGCCGTCCCCCTGGACGCCCTGGGCCGGGCGCTCGGCAAGGTGCCGGTCCGCTGGCCGGTCAACCTGGTCCTGCTGGAAGCCGCCCAGGACCCGGTGTGCGACTGGCTGCGGGAGAAGGTCCGGCCGTTCTATCAGCAAGACTTCTGAACGCCGGTCCGGGGCAACCCCGTCGGGGCGCGGGGCTGTGACGGCATGCGGCTCCGCCGCGTGGGCGCGACCAGCCACGACGGACCGCACCCGCCCATGGGCAACAAGCCCCGCGCTCTCCCGCGCAAGCTGTCCGCCAAGCCACCTAAGCTGGTTTCATAACAGGGGACGATTCTCGAAGGGTCGGTAAAAGGTGAGCGCGAGCGGTACCGCCGCGACCGGGCAGGTCGAGCACATGCTGCGCCAGGTGACGCCCGGGCGCTACGACGCCTACGAGGCACTCCTGCGCGCGCTCGCCACCCCCACCTCCGGCCAGATCTGGATGCTGCTGTGGCACGGCCAGGCCGGCTCCCCCGACGCCCAGTACGGAAACATGGAGGTCGACGGCTACGGCTACGCGCCCTGCGTCACCTCCGCCCAGGAGCTGTCGGCCAGCGGCTGGAACCGGTCGTACGAGGTGGTCGACGGCCTGGAAGTGGCCCGCGCCCTCTACCCCGACCACTACGGACTCTGGCTGAACCCGCACGCCCCCGGCGGCGGGGTCGGCATCCCCTGGCTGGACCTGCGCCGCATCGCCACCGGCCTGGACCGCCAGCCCGCCGGGCCCCTGCGGCTGTCCGAACCGGCCATCGAGATCCCCCAGTTCTACGCCCTGCTCGCGCAGAACGCCCACCGCACCGCCGCCGTCCGCGCGCTGCGCCGTGCCTGGGTGCAGCCGGCGCTGGGAGCGCCGTACCTCGCCATCGGACTCGACGTGTACGACACCTCCCCGCCCGCCGTCGACGCGGTGCGCGCGATGATGCAGCAGTCGGTCGGCGCGGTACCGGACGGGCTGCCGGTGTCGACGGTGGCGATGTCGGACACCCACGACCCGGTCGCCATGTGGCTGCGGCACAACGCCCGGCCCTTCTACGACCGCGAGGCCCACGCGGCCCCCGCCCAGGCCCCGGCGGGCGGATACGGCTACCCCCCGGCCGGGGGCCGGTACTGACCGCCATACGGTCCGCCCCACCGGTGGGCGAACATCTTCGCGCGTAGAGAGGGGCGTAAAGGCCCGCTCTGCCTGTGATGTCCAACTCGTCCGCGTCCGGCCCCCGTTACCTGGTGTCCGGATAACGGAACCCCTCAGACAGCATCACGTTTACGCATCCATTCCCCGTCAAGTCTGGCAACAGATCGCCAAAGCGTTGAAGACTCCCGCACCAAGGGGTGTTCGCCCCTGTGTACGACGGACTGATCACGCCGCTACAGCGGCAAGTGCGGGCCGGCTACCGCCGGTTGAGAGGGGTCCCTGCCAGATGACGGCACCATTGCACGAGCCGACCGCGGAAGCGGCCCCGAGTGCGGCCGAGGAAGCGGCGGTTGCCGGCGCCGAGGCCAAGGCGGTTCAGGGGCGTTCCCTGGGCCGGATCGCCTGGGAGCGCCTGAAAAGGGACAAGCTGGCCCTCACGGGCGGCATCGTGGTGCTCATCCTCGTCGCGGTCGCGCTGCTCGCGCCGGTCATCACGGGCCTGCTCGGACAGGACCCCAACGAGTACCATGAGGACCTGATCGACCCGCTCTTCGGCACCCCCGTGGGGTCGCTCGGCGGCATCAGCGGCGAGCACCTGCTGGGCGTCGAGCCGGTCAACGGCCGTGACATCCTCGCCCGCATCCTCTACGGAGCCCGGATCTCCCTGCTGGTCGGCTTCCTGTCCGCCGTCGTGGCCGTGATCCTCGGAACCGTCCTGGGCATCCTGGCGGGCTTCTTCGGGGGCTGGGTCGATTCCCTCATCAGCCGGATCATGGACGGCCTGCTCGCCTTCCCGCAGCTGCTGTTCATCATCGCGCTCGTCTCCGTGATGCCGAACGACATGCTGGGTCTGCACGGCACCGGCGTGCGCGTCTTCGTGATGATCCTGGTCATCGGGTTCTTCGGCTGGCCTTACATCGGACGGGTGGTCCGCGGCCAGACCATTTCGATGCGTGAGCGCGAGTACGTGGAGGCAGCCCGGTCACTGGGCGCGGGACGCTTCTACATCCTGTTCAAGGAGCTGCTGCCGAACCTGGTCGCGCCGATCATCGTGTACACGACGATGATGATCCCGACCAACATCCTCACCGAGGCGGCGCTCAGCTTCCTGGGCGTGGGCGTCAAGCCGCCCACCGCGTCCTGGGGCCAGATGCTGTCGAGCGCGATCGAGTACTACGAGTCGGATCCCATGTACATGGTGGTCCCCGGTGTCGCGATCTTCATCACCGTGCTTGCCTTCAATCTCTTCGGCGACGGCGTGCGTGACGCGCTGGACCCGAAGGCCTCCCGCTGAACTGCCGTACAACAAGCGTCCCGTGGCTCCTGACACGGGGTCTCTCATCTAATCCGGAGGATCCGAGATCGTGACTACCCAACGCACCTCAGGGCGGCGCAAGCAGGCTTTGGCCGCTGCCGCAGTGGTCGCCGCGCTGCTGACCACGGCGGCGTGCGGCGGCGGCGACAGTGACGGCGACGGCGGGGGATCGAAGAACGGCGCGGCCGGCTTCGACGCCGCCAACAACAAGGTCGCCCAGGCCGACCTGGCCAAGAAGGGCGGCACGCTGAAGTTCGGCGGCGCGCAGGACGCCGACTCGTGGGACACCACGCGCGGCTACTACGGCTTCATGTGGAACTTCTCGCGCTACTACTCCCGTCAGCTCGTCACGAACGCGGCCGAGCCGGGCAAGGCCGGCGCCGGGGTCACCCCGGACCTCGCCACCGGGCTCGCCAAGGTCTCCGACGACGGCAAGACCTACACGTACACCCTGCGTGACGGCATCACCTGGGAGGACGGCAAGCCGATCACCTCCAAGGACATCAAGTACGGCATCGAGCGCGTGTGGGCCCAGGACGTGCTGTCCGGCGGCCCGACGTACCTGAAGGAGGTGCTCGACCCCAAGGGCGAGTACCAGGGTCCGTACAAGGACAAGTCCAAGGACAAGCTCGGTCTGAAGGCGATCGAGACGCCGGACGACAAGACCATCATCTTCAAGCTGCCGAAGGCCAACTCGGACTTCGAGGAGATGCTGGCGCTCACGTCCGCCTCCCCGGTCCGCCAGGACAAGGACACCAAGTCCAAGTACGGCCTGCACCCGTTCTCCTCGGGTCCGTACAAGTTCCAGTCCTACAACCCGGGCAAGGACCTGACCCTGGTCCGCAACACCGAGTGGAAGCAGGAGTCGGACCCGGTCCGCAAGGCGTACCCGGACAAGATCACCGTCCAGTTCTTCTCGGACGCCAACCAGCTCGACCAGCGTCTGCTCAGCGGTGACCTGGACCTCGACATCAACCAGACGGGCATGTCCCCGCAGGGCCGCACCACCGCCCTGAAGGAGCACAAGGCCAACCTGGACAACCCGGTCTCCGGCTACATCCGCTACGCGGTCTTCCCGCAGAGCGTGAAGCCGTTCGACAACATCGAGTGCCGCAAGGCCGTCATCCTCGGCGCCGACCACGTCTCGCTCCAGACCGCGCGCGGCGGCCCGGTGGCCGGTGGTGAGATCGGCACCAACATGCTCCCGCCGTCCGTCCCGGGTGCCGAGGGTCAGAAGTACGACCCGTACAAGATCGCCGGTGAGAACAAGAAGGGCAACGTCGCCGAGGCCAAGAAGGCACTCGAGGCCTGCGGCAAGCCCAACGGCTTCAAGACCACCATCGCCGTCCGGAACAACAAGCCGGTCGAGGTGGCCACCGCCCAGTCCCTCCAGGCGTCGCTGAAGAAGATCGGCATCACCGCCGAGATCGACCAGTACGACGGTTCGCAGACCGCCGGCATCATCGGCAGCCCTTCGAACGTCAAGAAGAAGAACTACGGCATCATCATCATGGGCTGGGGCCCGGACTTCCCGTCCGTGCAGGGCTACGGTCTGCCGCTGTGGGACAGCGACTACATCCTCGAGAGCGGTAACAACAACTACGCGCTCATCAAGGACAAGGAGATCGACGGCCTGTTCGACAAGTACGTCGACACGCTGGACGACGCCGGCAAGCAGCAGATCGCCACGGACATCAACCACAAGGTGATGGAGGGCGCGTACTACCTGCCCTTCGTCTTCGAGAAGTTCGTCAACTGGCGCTCCAGCCGACTGGCCAACGTCTACACCACGGACGGCTACAGCGGCATGTACGACTTCGTCAACCTCGGTCTGAAGTCCTCGAAGTAACCGGCACACCCGCCGTACGGCACGAAAGGCAGGTGAAGGCCGGCGCGGCGTGACCGCGGGCCACGGAAGACCTCCGTGCGCCCGCGGTCCGCGGCGGGCCGTAAGCTGTGCTCGCTTACCTCATCAGGCGGCTGTTCGCCGCCGCAGTGATGCTCGTGGTCATCATCATGGTGGTCTTCGGCATCTTCTTCCTCGTCCCCAAGTGGGCGGGCGTCGACATCGCCTCGAGCTTCGTGGGCAAGCAGGCCGACCCGGCCGCCGTGGAGGCGGTGCGGCAGAAGCTGGGCCTGAGCGACCCGATCTACTCCCAGGTCTGGGAGTTCTTCAAGGGCATCTTCACGGGCCGCACCTACTCGGGTGGCGGGGACGTCACGCACTGCTCCGCTCCGTGCTTCGGCTACTCCTTCCGCAGTGAGCAGGCCATCTGGCCCGTGCTGACCGACCGCTTCCCGGTGACCCTGGCGCTGGCGCTCGGTGCGGCCCTGCTCTGGCTGCTCTTCGGTCTGGCCGCCGGTGTGCTCTCCGCGCTGAAGCGGGGCAGCTTCTGGGACCGCGGCGCCATGGTCGTGGCCCTGGCGGGCGTCTCCCTGCCCGTCTACTTCACCGGCATGATCGCCCTGGCGGTCTTCGCCTTCGGGCTCGACTGGCTCGACGCCCAGTACGTGCCGCTGGCCGACAGCTTCACCGGCTGGCTCGGCGGCCTGATCCTGCCGTGGATCACCCTGGCGTTCCTCTACGCGGCGATGTACGCCAGGATCACCCGCGCGACCATGCTGGAGATCCTCGGCGAGGACTACATCCGCACCGCCCGCGCCAAGGGTCTGCGGGAGCCGGTCGTCATCCGCAAGCACGCCATGCGCTCGACGCTGACGCCCATCCTCACCATGCTCGGCATGGACCTCGGCGCCCTCATCGGCGGTGCGATCCTCACCGAGTCCACGTTCAACCTGCCCGGCCTCGGCCAGGCGGTGCTGAACGCGATCAAGACCCAGGACCTGCCCGTCATCCTGGGCGTCACCCTGATCACTTCTCTCGCGGTGCTCATCGCCAACCTCGTGGTGGACGTCCTGTACGCCGTGATCGACCCCCGAGTGAGGCTCGCATGACCGAACTCAGCAAGAGCGGAGCCGCGGTGGGCGAGCCCACCGTCGCCTCTCCCGCGCCGAGTGCCTTCCTGGAAGTGCGCGACCTGAAGGTGCACTTCCCCACCGACGACGGTCTGGTCAAGTCCGTCGACGGGCTCACCTTCCAGCTGGAGAAGGGCAAGACCCTCGGCATCGTGGGCGAGTCCGGCTCCGGCAAGTCGGTGACCAGCCTCGGCATCATGGGCCTGCACACGGCCGGCCAGTACGGCAAGCGCAAGGCGCGGATCTCCGGCGAGATCTGGCTCGACGGCACCGAGCTGCTGTCGGCCGACCCCGACCACGTGCGCAAGCTGCGCGGCCGCCAGATGGCGATGATCTTCCAGGACCCGCTGTCCGCGCTGCACCCGTACTACACGATCGGGCAGCAGATCGTGGAGGCGTACCGCATCCACCACGACGTGGACAAGAAGACCGCCAAGCGCCGGGCCGTGGAGATGCTCGACCGCGTCGGCATCCCGCAGCCGGACAAGCGGGTGGACAACTACCCGCACGAGTTCTCCGGCGGTATGCGCCAGCGCGCGATGATCGCGATGTCGCTGGTCAACAACCCCGAACTGCTGATCGCGGACGAGCCGACGACCGCCCTGGACGTGACCGTCCAGGCGCAGATCCTCGACCTGATCCGGGACCTGCAGAAGGAGTTCGGCTCCGCGGTCATCATCATCACCCACGACCTGGGCGTCGTCGCCGAACTCGCCGACGACCTGCTGGTGATGTACGGCGGACGCTGTGTGGAGCGTGGCCCGGCCGAGAAGGTGTTCTACGAGCCCCGCCACCCCTACACCTGGGGTCTGCTCGGCTCGATGCCGCGGCTCGACCGCGACCAGCAGGAACGCCTCATCCCGGTCAAGGGCTCCCCGCCCTCCCTCATCAACGTCCCGTCCGGCTGCGCCTTCAACCCGCGCTGCCCGTACGCCGATGTGCCCAAGGACAACGTCACCCGCACGGTCCGCCCCGAGCTCACCGAGGTCGGCAGCAAGCACTGGGCCGCCTGCCACATGTCGCAGGAGCAGCGGGAGCGTATCTGGACCGAAGAGATTGCGCCGAAGCTGTGAGCGACAAAGCCAAGGACGAAGCAGTGGCCATCCCCGCGCAGAGCGACGGCACCACGCTCACTAAGGACCCCGCCGCCGGCGACGTCCTGCTGAAGGTGACCGGACTGCAGAAGCACTTCCCGATCAAGAAGGGCCTGCTCCAGCGGCAGGTCGGGGCGGTGCACGCGGTCGACGGCCTCGACTTCGAGGTCCGCGCCGGTGAGACCCTCGGCGTTGTGGGCGAGTCGGGCTGCGGCAAGTCCACGATGGGCCGGCTGATCACCCGGCTGCTCGAACCGACCGGCGGCAAGATCGAGTTCGAGGGCACGGACATCACCCACCTCGGGGTCGGCGGGATGCGCCCGCTGCGCCGCGACGTGCAGATGATCTTCCAGGACCCGTACTCGTCGCTGAACCCGCGCCACACGATCGGCACGATCATCGGCGCCCCCTTCAAGCTCCAGGGCGTCGAGCCCGAGGGCGGCATCAAGAAGGAGGTGCAGCGGCTGCTGTCGGTGGTCGGTCTCAACCCCGAGCACTACAACCGCTACCCGCACGAGTTCTCCGGCGGTCAGCGCCAGCGCATCGGCATCGCCCGTGCCCTCGCGCTGAACCCGAAGCTGGTCGTCGCCGACGAGCCGGTCTCCGCGCTCGACGTGTCGATCCAGGCCCAGGTCGTCAACCTGCTCGACGACCTCCAGCAGGAGCTGGGCCTGACGTACGTGATCATCGCGCACGACCTCTCGGTCGTCCGGCACGTCTCGGACCGGATCGCGGTGATGTACCTCGGCAAGATCGTGGAGCTGGCCGACCGCGACCTGCTGTACAAGACGCCGATGCACCCCTACACCAAGGCGTTGATGTCTGCGGTCCCGATCCCGGACCCGGCGCGCAAGTCGGCCAAGAGCGAGCGCATCCTGCTCAAGGGCGACGTGCCCTCGCCGATCTCCCCGCCGAGCGGCTGCCGCTTCCACACCCGGTGCTGGAAGGCGACGGAGATCTGCAAGACCAAGGAGCCGCCGCTGCTGGAGCTGCGGCCCGGTCAGCAGGTGGCCTGCCACCACCCGGAGAACTTCGAGGACCAGGCCCCGCAGGACACCGTCCTGCTCTCCGACGCCAAGGAGGCGGCGGAGCTGGTGTCGGAGGAGGCCCTGGCCGAGTCGGCGGCGACCTCGGCGGCGCTGGCCGCGGAGGTGGAGGCGGCTTCCGGAGCCGGTGACGCGGAGTCCGGCGACGCCGAGTCCCGGGACGCGGAGGCCGGTGACGCGGAGGCCGGTGACGCCGAGGCCGACGGGTCCGCCGAGTCGGAGTCGGCCAAGGAGGAGGCAGCGGCTTCGGAGTCCGCCGAGTCGGAGTCCGCCGAGTCGGAGTCCGCCGAGTCGGAGCCGGCCGAGTCGGAGCCGGCCGCTTCCGAGCCGGTCGCTTCCGAGCCGGCCGCTTCGGAGTCCACCGAGAGTGAGCCCCCGGCCAAGGAGAAGTGACCTTCCCTGTCAGCGAGCCCCCGCCTTCATTTGTAAGGCGGGGGCTCCTCGGCAGGTGAGAATGGCAGGGTGTACGAGGAACTCTTCACCCCCACCGTCCAGCACACGCTCGACCTGATCGGCATTTTCGTCTTCGCGATCTCCGGTGCGCTGCTGGCCGTGCGCAAGAACTTCGACGTGTTCGGCATCGCCGTCCTCGCCGAGGTCACGGCGCTGGGCGGCGGGCTGTTCCGGGACCTGATCATCGGAGCCGTACCGCCCGCCGCGTTCACGGATCTCGGGTACTTCGTCACCCCGCTGCTCGCCGCCCTGCTGGTCTTCTTCCTGCACCCCCACGTCGAGCGCCTCCAGACCGGCGTGAACATCTTCGACGCGGCCGGCCTCGGCCTGTTCTGCGTCGCCGGGACGACCAAGGCGTACGACTACGGGCTCGGCCTGACCGCCTCCGCCTGCCTGGGCCTGGCGACCGCCGTGGGCGGCGGTGTGCTGCGGGACGTCCTGGCCAACGAGGTGCCCTCACTGCTGCGCTGGGACCGCGACCTGTACGCGGTCCCGGCGATCGTCGGCTCCGCGATGGTCGCCCTGTGCATCCGCTTCGAGGCCCTGACGCCGTTCACCAGCGGCCTCGCGGTGGTCACCGCCTTCCTGCTGCGCCTGCTCGCGATGCGCTTCCACTGGCGGGCGCCGCGCGCGTGGAACCGGCGGTCGGCCGTGGTCGAGGGGGAGTGAGCGGCCGGCACCGGACCCGATCCCAAGCTACCGCTTAGTAATTTCATGTTGTACCGTGCAGCCATGCCAGAAGCAGCCTCCGCACCGGCCGCGCGGGCCACCATCGGCGACAGCGAGTTCGACCGGGACACCTCGCTCACCCGGCGCTCACCCGGCGTCTACGACATCGACCTCTCCGCCGGCTGGACGATCATGAACGCCGTCAACGGCGGATACCTGCTGGCCGTCCTGGGCCGCGCCCTCGCGGACGCCCTCCCGCACCCCGACCCGTTCACCATCTCGGCGCACTACCTCACGGCCTCCCGGCCGGGCCCCGCCGTGGTGCGCACGGAGACCGTCCGCACGGGCCGGACGCTCTCCACGGGCCAGGCGTCCCTCTTCCAGTACGACGACCGGGGCAACGAGGTCGAGCGCATCCGCGTCCTCGCCTCCTACGGCGATCTCGGCGCCCTCCCCGCCGACGTGCGCACCTCGGCGCAGCCGCCCGCCCTGCCGCCCATGGACCAGTGCTTCGGCCCGGAGGACGGACCCTCCCCCGTCGACGGGGGCTCGGCCATCGCCGACCGGCTGATGCTCAAGCTGGACCCGGCCACCCTGGGCTGGGCGCTCGGGCAGCCCTCGGGCAAGGGGGAGATGCGGGCCTGGTTCGGGCTCGCCGACGGTCGTGACGCCGACCCCTTCTCCCTGCTGCTGGCGGTGGACGCGCTGCCCCCGACCGCCTTCGAGCTCGGACTGAAGGGCTGGGTCCCGACGGTCGAGCTGACCGTGCACGTGCGGTGCCGCCCCGCGCCGGGGCCGGTGCGCGTGTCCATCACGACCCGTAACCTCGCCGGCGGCTTCCTGGAGGAGGACGCCGAGGTCTGGGACAGTGCCGGCCGGCTGGTGGCGCAGTCCCGGCAGCTGGCCCGCGTCCGGCTCGGCTGACCCGGCGCCCGGGGAGGGGGCAGGCTGGGTGCCGTGAAATCCGACCGCCTGCTGTCCATCCTGCTGCTGTTGCAGACCCGCGGCCGCGTCCCCGCCCGCGAACTCGCCGAGCGGCTGGAGGTGTCCGTACGCACCGTCTACCGGGACGTGGAGGCCCTTTCCGCCTCCGGCGTCCCGGTCTACGCCGAACGCGGGCGGCACGGCGGCATCGCGCTGCTCGAAGGGTTCCGTACGGACGTCACCGGGCTGACCGCCGACGAGTCCCGCGCGCTGTTCGTGCTGGCCGCCCGGGGCGCGCACGCCGCCCTCGGGCTGGACGAGGCGCTCGGCTCGGCGCTGCGCAAGGTGATGGCGGCGCTCCCGGCACCGTTCCGGCCGGCCGCGGAGACGGCCTCCCGCCGGATCCTCGTCGACGCCACCCGCTGGAAGGGCGGGCCGCAGCCCGCCGTCGACCTGGACACCCTGAAGGACGCGGTGTTCGCCGACCGGCGGTTGCGCCTGCGCTACCGGCACAGCGGGGAGCGGCGGACGAGGACGTACACCGTCGACCCGTACGGCCTCGTCGCCAAGGCCGGGGTCTGGTACCTCGTCGCCGACCTGCTCGGCAGCCCCCGGCTCTTCCGCGCGGACCGGGTGCGTGGGGCGACCGTCCTCGACGACGCCGTGCGGCGCCGGCCGGGCGCGGAACTCGCCGATGTCTGGGAGGTGTTGCGCCGCGGGGTCGAGGAACGTCCCGGCGGGCTCGTCGTCACCGTCCGCGTCCGTCCCGACCGCCTCGACATGTTCCTGCGGCTGAACGCCGCGTCGCTGGCCGGCCGGCCCGAGGGCGGTGGTGGCGGTGACGACGAGTGGGCGACCGTACGGCTCGCGTACGGCTCCGTCGTCGAGGTCCGGCAACTGCTCGCGTTCTCCGACCGGATCGAGGTGGTCGACCCGCCCGAGGCGCGGGAGGAGCTGGCCCGTGCCGCGACCGCCGTCGTGGAGATGTACCGGTCCGACGGCTGACGTGCCGTCAGCCCGCTTGTCGGGCCGGTCGGTCCGCCCAGTGCCGGCGGCCGATGGCGATCAGCCGCATCCGGCGGGTGGCGACCTCGGTGACGCGCCGCCGTTCCTCCTCCGGGGCGTCCAGGGCCTCCAGGAACAGCGAGGCCGTGATCAGCATCTGGTCGACGTACAGGCCCGCCAGCATCAGCAGGTCGTCGTCGCTCCAGCCCGCCGAGAGGGGGTCCTTGGCCAGCTCGGCCTTCACCTCCTCGGCGAACCGCGCCAGTTGGGCCCGTATCGCCTCCCGCACCGGCTGCACCCCGCCGTGCCGCTCCCGGGCGATGAAGCGTACGTGGGCGGGGTGCGCGGCCACGTGGCCCGCGATCAACTCCACGGCGCGGTCGATCCGTTCGTCACCGTCCTCCGCCGGGGACACCGTCGTCCGGATCATCGGGTGCAGACTGCCCAGGGCCTCCTCGACCAGGGCCACGCCGAGGTCGGCCGTGGAGCGGAAGTGCCGGTAGAAGGCGGTCGGCGCGACGCCGACGGCACGGGTGACCTCGCGCAGTCCCAGGCTGCTCAGGCTCTGCTCCTCCAGCAGTGCGAGCGCCGCGTCCAGGAGCGCCCGCCGGGTCTTCTGTTTCTGGGCCTGCCGGACGCCGAGGGTGTGACTCATGCCATGCAGTTAACAACTGTTCTCTGGAATTGGAAAGCCGCGGGACGCGCTAGACTCAGTAGTCAGTGAACAACTGTAACTACAAGCGTTCACCGAATCCTGGGGGTCCGCTCCATGCTGTTTCTCGTCGCCGCCCTCCTGCTCCTCGGCGTCGTCCTGGGCACCGTCGCCCACGCGCCGCTCACCTTCTCCGTCGCGGCCGGGGCCGTCATCGCCGTCTGGCTCGGCGTCTTCGCGGTCCGCGAGCGGCACGGCCGCCGCCGCAGCAGCACCTCCGCCCGCTGACGCACCGTCGGGAGACCACCATGCAGCTCACCGCACCGGCCGCGCGCCGAACCGGCATCCGGGACACCGACGGCATGGCCGTCGCCTCCTTCGTCCTGGGCCTGCTCGGCCTGCTGGTCCTCAACGTCTTCCTGGGCCCGGTCGCCATCGCCCTCGCGGGCATCGCCCTGGTGAGGGGCACCACCCGCCGCGGCCGCGCCCTCCTCGGCCTCGGACTCGGTGTCGCCGACCTCCTGGTCCTGGCGGCTTTCATGTCCGCGGACAACACCCTGTCGTGGAGTCTGTGAACCGTCCGCCGAAGAGGCCAACCTTGATCTGAGGCCGAGCGGGGCCGCCCCGTAGAATCGGCCTCACCATGGCTTACCTCGACCACGCCGCGACCACCCCGATGCTTCCCGAGGCGGTCGAGGCACTCACCGCGCACCTCGGCGTCACCGGGAACGCCTCCTCCCTCCACGCGTCCGGCCGCCGCGCGCGCCGCACCGTCGAGGAGGCCCGCGAGACCCTTGCCGAGGCCCTGGGCGCCCGCCCCAGCGAGGTCGTCCTCACCTCCGGCGGCACCGAGGCCGACAACCTCGCCGTCAAGGGCCTGTACTGGGCGCGCCGCGCCGCCGACCCGGCCCGCACCCGCATCCTGGCCAGCCCCGTCGAGCACCACGCCGTCCTCGACGCCGTGCACTGGCTCGGCGAGCACGAGGGCGCGACCGTCGAGTACCTGCCGGTCGACACCCACGGCCGCGTCCACGCCGACGTCCTGCGCGAGGCCATCGCCCGCAACCCCGACGACGTCGCCCTCGCCACCGTCATGTGGGCCAACAACGAGATCGGCACGATCATGCCGGTCCGCGAACTCGCCGACGTCGCCGCCGAGTTCGGTGTTCCGCTGCACGCCGACGCGGTCCAGGCGTTCGGCCAGCTCCCCGTCGACTTCGGCGCGTCGGGCCTCGCCGCGATGACCGTTTCCGGCCACAAGATCGGCGGGCCGTACGGCATCGGCGCGCTGCTCCTCGGCCGCGAGTACGCCCCCGTGCCCGTCCTGCACGGCGGCGGACAGGAACGCCACGTCCGCTCGGGCACCCTCGACGTCCCCGCGATCGCCTCCTTCGCCGTCGCCGGCCGGCTCGCCGCCGGGCAGCGCGAGTGGTTCGCCCGCGAGATCGGCGCCCTGCGCGACGACCTGGTCGACGCGGTCCGCAAGGCGGTCCCCGACGCGATCCTCGGCGGTGACCCGGCCCCCGGCGGCCGCCTCCCGGCCAACGCCCACTTCACCTTCCCGGGCTGCGAGGGCGACTCCCTGCTGCTCCTGCTCGACGCCCAGGGCATCGAGTGCTCCACCGGCTCCGCCTGCACCGCGGGCGTCGCCCAGCCCAGCCACGTCCTGCTGGCCACCGGCACCGACCCCGACCTGGCCCGAGGCACCCTGCGCTTCTCCCTCGGCCACACCTCCACCGAGGCCGACGTCGAGGCGCTGGCCAAGGCGATCGGCCCGGCGGTGGAACGGGCCCGGGCCGCGGGGCTGACCTAGGACGCCGTCCCCGTGGCGCCGGCCGTCCGGGCGGTCTCGGCAGTGCCGGCCGTGCGGGCGCGTCGCACCAGCTCCATGTACCGGTCCCAGTCCCAGTGCGGCCCCGGATCGGTGTGGTCGGTGCCCGGCACCTCCACGTGGCCGATGATGTGCTCGCGGTCGACGGGTATGCCGTACCGCTCGCAGATCCCCGCCGTCAGCCGCGCCGAGGCGGCGTACATCGCGTCCGTGAAGTCCTGCGGCCGGTCCACGAAGCCCTCGTGCTCGATGCCGACACTGCGCTCGTTGTAGTCGCGGTTGCCCGCGTGGTACGCCACGTCCAGCTCGCGGATCATCTGCGTGACCCGGCCGTCCTGACCGACGATGTAGTGCGTGGCCGCCTGGTGCCCCGGGTCCTGGAACGCCTTCACCGCGCTCGCGAAACTGCCCTGGGTGACATGGATGACCACCATGTCGACGCCGTAGTCGTCGGGCCGGTCGGCGCGCCGCCAGTTCGCCTCCGACGCCGCCACCCACCGGGCGCCCCGGTAGTCGACCGCCCCCTCCTCGCGGGGCCTCTCCACGCCGGGCACCCGCCACCACAGGCGGCCCAGCTCGTCGCGTGCCAGCACCGCCGTGCCCACGGCCGCCGCCGTGCCGCCGATGATCAGCGCCCGGCGGCCGATGCGCCGGTCGGTGTCCTTGGATCCGCTCGCGGATCGGCTGCTCGCCCCCATGTGATCGTGAACGGATACTCGCGGGCTCTGGTTCCCGGTCCCCCGTACTCTGGAAGGGCTATGACTGACACCCCGCAGCGCACCCGCCCCCTCCGCGTCCTCGCCGCCATGTCGGGCGGAGTCGACTCCGCCGTCGCCGCCGCCCGTGCGGCCGAGGCGGGGCACGACGTGACCGGCGTCCACCTCGCGCTCTCCGCGAACCCGCAGTCCTTCCGCACGGGCGCGCGGGGCTGTTGCACCATCGAGGACTCCCGTGACGCCCGCCGCGCCGCGGACGTCATCGGCATCCCGTTCTACGTGTGGGACCTCGCCGACCGCTTCCGCGAGGACGTCGTCGAGGACTTCGTCGCCGAGTACGAGGCCGGGCGCACCCCCAACCCGTGCCTGCGCTGCAACGAGAAGATCAAGTTCGCCGCGCTCCTGGACAAGGCGCTCGCGCTCGGCTTCGACGCGGTCTGCACCGGTCACTACGCCAAGGTGATCACCAAGGAGGACGGCACGCGCGAGCTGCACCGCGCCTCCGACATGGCGAAGGACCAGAGCTACGTCCTCGGCGTGCTGGACGACCGGCAGCTCGCCCACGCGATGTTCCCGCTGGGCGACACCGTCACCACCAAGGACGAGATCCGCGCGGAGGCCGAGCGCAGGGGACTGGCGGTGGCCAAGAAGCCCGACTCCCACGACATCTGCTTCATCGCCGACGGCGACACCCAGGGCTTCCTCGCCAAGAGGCTGGGCCGCGCCGAGGGCGACATCGTCGACGAGGCCGGCAACAGGCTCGGCACCCACGAGGGCGCCTACGGCTTCACCATCGGCCAGCGCAAGGGACTCAGGATCGGCACCCCCGCCCCCGACGGCAAGCCCCGCTACGTCCTCGACATCTCCCCGGTGACCAACACGGTGACGGTCGGCCCGGCCGACGCCCTGGACGTCGGCGCGCTCACCGCGATCAAGCCCCGCTGGTGCGGCGCCGCCCCTTCCGGCCCCGGCACCTACACGGCCCAGCTGCGCGCCCACGGCGGCGAGACCGAGGTGAGGGCCGAACTGGTCGACGGCACCCTCCAGGTCACCTTCACCGAGTCGGTCCGGGGCGTCGCCCCCGGCCAGGCGATCGTGCTGTACGACGGCACGCGCGTGGTGGGCTCGGCGACGATCGCGTCCACCACGCGCGCGACGGCCGGCGTGGCCTGAGACGACGGCGGGGCCACCGCCCGCGTCACTGCGCGAAGTACTCCATGAGCACCGGCGCCAGCACTCCCGGCTCCACCATGTGGCTCTGGCCCTCCAGGGTGCGGTAGGTGCCCTGGGGGACCGTCTCCGCCACCGCCCGGGCCGCCTCGCGCATCCAGCCGGCGCTCGCCCCGCCCGCGAGCGACAGCACCGGCACGGCGATCGAGGCCAGCAGCGACCGGGGGAGGCGGCCGTCGCCCATCACGGCGTCGTCGTACGCCAGACTCGGCGCGATCGACTCCATGCCGGCCCACATGGGGGACTGACGGGCACCCCGGATCACTGCCTCGCCCAGTCCCGTGAGCCGCAGGAACAGCTCCACCGCGTCCCCGCGCCGGCCCTGTGCGAGCGCCTCGGTCAGCCGCGCGGTGTACTCCGCGCGGGCCCCGGCCTCGGCGTCGTCCATGGCGTACGGCACCTCGTACACGGCGAGCCGGCGCACCGGCAGTCCGCTAGCCGCCGCCCGGAGCACCAGCGCGCCGCCCGACGAGATGCCGTACAGCGACGCCTCGCCGCCCACCGCGTCGATCAGCGCCGCCAGGTCCTCGATCTCGCGTTCCACCGCGTAGGGCGGCGTGTCACCGCTCTCGCCGCGTCCCCGGCGGTCGTACACGGTGACGCCGAAACGCTCCGCCAGCGGCAGGGCCAGGGGCGCGAGCGTGGCGCCCGTCGACATCGCGCCGCTGACCAGGACGACCGCCGGCCCCTGCCCCGAGCGTTTCCAGGCGATGCGTGTGCCGTCGCGCGAAAGGGTCTTCGTCTCCATGCCTGTGCAGACTGCCCTACAGCGCGCGATTAATCCCTCATGACACTTCCACCTCGTAGAAGCAGAGGTGGTCCTTGATCTCCTTCACGTCCGGCTTCGGCTCCGGGTACGCCCAGACCGCGTCCGCCGCGTCCGGCAGCGACCAGTAGGACGCGGTTCCCTTGAAGGGGCAGTACGTGTGCGTCCCGGACGGCGTCAGCAGGTCCAGGCGTACGTCGTCCGCCGGGAGGTAGTAGCGGTCGGGACAGCCCGTCTCGCGCAGGACCAGCGCCTCGTCGCTCTCCGCCAGCACCTGGCCGCCGTGCACCACGCGCACGTGCCGGCCGCTCCGCTCGATGGTGATGCGATGCCCTTCGGTCACGATCGCCCTCCTTGGGTAGCCGAGTCACCACCTTCAGCGCACGCTGGACCCGAGTTCTTCCCCCGCTTCCGCAGGAGGCCGCCATGGGAGCCACGCACCCCGACCGGAACCGCAGCAGCCTCGCCCACCGGGCCCGGTACGCCCTGCGCCACCCGGAGCGCGTCCCCGCCCACGCGCGCAGGGCGGCGCGGGACGCCTGGCTGCGGCTGCGGTACCGCGGCGACCACATCGCGTACTACCGGGCCGTGATGGCCTCCGACACGGCCCGCAGCGCCGAGGGGGCCGTGGGACACAACCCCTCCCGCGAGAGCTGGGAGCGCATCGGCCGCATGCAGTTCGACTACCTGGTGGCGCACGGGCTGAAGCCGCACCACCGGATGCTGGAGATCGGCTGCGGCAACCTGCGCGCGGGCCGGCTGTTCATCGACCACCTCGACACCGGCCACTACTACGGCATCGACATCTCCCCGCACATCCTGCTCGCCGCCCAGGACACCCTCGTACGCGAGGGGCTGCAGGCGAAACTGCCCCACCTGACGCTCGCCGCCGACCTGACCTTCGCCTTCCTGCCCGAGGGCCACTTCGACGTCGTGCACGCGCACAGCGTCTTCTCGCACTCGCCGCGCCACATCGTGGAGGAGTGCCTCGCCCACGTCGGCCGGGTGCTCGCGCCCGGCGGGTTCTTCGACTTCACGTTCGACCGGACCGAGGGCGAGGAGCACCAGGTGCTGCGGGAGGACTTCTACTACCGGACGCAGACCCTGGTCGAACTCGCCGCGCGCCACGGCCTGTCGGCCCGCTTCATGGACGACTGGGAGCGGCTGCCGCACCGGCAGTCGAAGATCCGGGTGACCGCGATGCCGGACCCGGCCCGTACGGTGGGGGCATGAACATCTGCGTCTTCCTCTCCGCCGCCGACCTCGACGAGCGCTACACGCGCCCCGCGAAGGAGTTCGCCACCCTGCTGGGCAAGGGCGGGCACACACTCGTGTGGGGCGGCTCCGACGTCGGGCTGATGAAGGTGGTCGCCGACGGCGTGCAGGAGGCCGGAGGGCGGCTCCTGGGGGTCTCCGTGGACTTCCTGGCCGCCAAGGCGCGCGAGGGTGCCGACGAGATGGTCGTCGCCAAGGACCTCGCCGAGCGCAAGCGGCTGCTGCTGGAGAAGTCCGACGCCGTGGTGATCATGGTCGGCGGCACCGGCACGCTGGACGAGGCCACGGAGATCCTGGAGCTGAAGAAGCACGGGCACACCGACAAGCCGGTCGTCCTGCTCAACACGGCGGGCTTCTACGACGGCCTCAAGGAGCAGTTCCGCCGCATGGAGGACGAGGGCTTCCTGCCCCGTCCGCTCACCGAGCTGGTGTTCTTCGCCGAGGAGCCGGTCGGGGCGCTCGCCTACCTGGAGGAGAGCCGGGGCGTGGTCTGAGCCCGCGGTGATGCGAGCATGGCGGGCATGGCTACACATGTGATCACCGGAGCGGGCTCCGGCATCGGCGCGGCCGTCGCCCGCCGCCTGCACGAGCGCGGCGACGACATCGTGCTGCACGCGCGCGACGCGGGCCGGGCGAAGGAACTGGCGGCCGCGTTCCCCGGCGCGCGGACGCTGGTGGGCGACCTGGGCGACCCCGACAAGCTGTCCTGGGCCCTCTCCCACCAGTCCCTGCCCGAGCGCGTGGACTCCCTGCTCCACATCGCGGGCGTGGTCGACCTCGGCCCGGTCGGCGAGCTGACCCCCAAGACCTGGCGCAACCAGCTCAACGTCAACCTGATCGCGCCCGCCGAGCTGACCCGCCTCTTCCTGCCCCAGCTCCGCGTCGCCCAGGGCCACGTCGTCTTCGTCAACTCCGGCGCCGGCCTCAGCGCCCACGCGGACTGGTCCGCGTACGCCGCCTCCAAGCACGGGCTGAAGGCCCTGGCCGACTCCCTGCGCCAGGAGGAGCACGCGAACGGCGTCCGCGTCACCTCGGTGTACCCCGGCCGCACCGCCAGCCCCATGCAGGCCAAGGTGCACCGGCAGGAGGGCAAGGAGTACGACGCGTCGAGGTGGATCGACCCCGAGTCGGTCGCCACGACGATCCTGATGGCCCTGGATCTGCCCAGGGACGCCGAGGTCAACGACCTGACGGTGCGTCCGGGGCGGTGATGTCCGCCGCGTCGTTCCGTAGGCTGCCGGTGTGAGTGAGAACAGCCAGTTCAGGTTCGGTGCCGCCACCGGCGTCGGCTCCCTGCCGGGGGACGACGCGCGCGAGGCCGTCAAGACCGCCGCCGGCACCTTCGAGGACTTCCCCTTCCTGCCCGAGCTGCCCGCCCGCGGGCCCGGCGCGGACATGATCGGCCGCAGCGCCGGGATGCTCGTCGAGCTCTACGCGCGCGTGGAGCCCAGCGGCTGGCGGCTCGGCGACCGCCCGGGCCGGGACACCCGGCGGGCGCGGGCGTGGCTCCGGGAGGACCTCGACGCGCTGGAGGAGTTCACCCAGGGCTACGAGGGCCCCCTGAAGGTGCAGGCCGTCGGCCCCTGGACGCTGGCCGCCGCCCTGGAACTGCGAGGCGGCGAGGCGGTCCTGTCCGACGCCGGCGCCTGCCGGGACCTGGCCGCCTCGCTCGCCGAGGGGCTGCGCCTGCATCTCGCGGAGGTGCGGCGCCGGGTGCCGGGCGCCCAGCTCGTGCTCCAGCTCGACGAGCCGTCCCTCACCGCCGTCCTGCGCGGCCGGGTCAGGACCGCCAGCGGCTACCGCACCCACCGGGCCGTCGACCGGCAGATCGCCGAGGCCACGCTGCGGGACGTCGTCGGCGTCCACGACGACGGCCCCGTCGTGGTCCACTCGTGCGCACCGGAGGTCCCCTTCGCCCTGCTGCGCCGGGCGGGAGCGGCGGGCGTCTCCTTCGACTTCTCCCTCCTCACGGAGCGTGACGACGAGGCGATCGGCGAGGCCGTGGAGGGCGGCACCCGGCTGTTCGCCGGTGTCGTCCCGGGCACGGACGGCCCATTGTCAGACCCTGCCGGTAGCGTCATGGGTGTCAGGACGCTGTGGCGCAGGCTGGGACTGCATCCGGGGCTTCTCGCCCGGGCGGTCACGGTCACTCCGTCGTGCGGACTCGCGGGCGCGTCCCCCGAGTACGCCCGCCGGGCGCTGGCCCACTGCGTCCGGGCGGCGAGATCCCTCGCGGACAACCCAGAGTAACGGGAGGACGACACGGTGGCCGGCGACAAGCAAGCGGAGACGACGAGCGTGCCCGCCGAGGCACGGGAGAAGCACGCGCAGCTCGCTGAGCAGATCGAGGAGCACCGCTTCCGGTACTACGTGAAGGACGCCCCCGTCATCAGCGACGCGGACTTCGACCGGCTGCTGCGCTCTCTGGAGGCCCTGGAGGACGAGTATCCGGCGCTGCGCACCCCGGACTCGCCGACGCAGAAGGTCGCCGGCTCCTACGAGACGGAGTTCACGGCCGTCGAGCACCGCTCGCGCATGCTCTCCCTCGACAACACCTTCAACGACGACGAGCTCGCCGCCTGGACCGAGCGCATCCGCAAGGAACTGGGCGAGCAGAAGTACCACTTCCTGTGCGAGCTGAAGGTCGACGGACTCGCCGTCAACCTCACCTACGAGCGCGGCCGCCTGACCCGGGCGGCCACCCGCGGCGACGGCCGCACCGGCGAGGACATCACACCCAACGTCCGCACGATCGCCGAGATCCCCGAGCGCCTCAAGGGCGACAAGGTGCCCGACCTCGTGGAGATCCGCGGCGAGGTCTACTTCCCGATGGAGAAGTTCCAGGAGCTCAACGCCCGTCTGGTCGCCGCCGGTGACAAACCCTTCGCCAACCCGCGCAACGCGGCGGCCGGTTCGCTGCGCCAGAAGGACCCGCGGGTCACCGCCACCCGCCCGCTGCACATGGTCGTCCACGGCATCGGGGCCCTGGAGGGCTTCGACGGCATGACCCGCCTCTCCGAGGCGTACGACCTGCTGAAGACCTGGGGCCTGCCCACCTCCGGGCACAACAGGGTGGTCGACGACCTCGGCGGCGTACGGGAGTTCATCGCGTACTACGGCGAGAACCGGCACTCCGTGGAGCACGAGATCGACGGCGTCGTCGTCAAGCTCGACGAGATCCGCCTCCAGGGGCGGCTCGGCTCCACGGCCCGCGCACCCCGCTGGGCCATCGCCTACAAGTACGCGCCCGAAGAGGTCAACACCAAGCTCATCGACATCAAGGTGGGCGTGGGCCGCACCGGCCGCGTCACCCCGTACGCGCAGGTCGAGCCGGTCACGGTGGCCGGCAGCGAGGTGGAGTTCGCCACCCTCCACAACCAGGAGGTCGTCAAGGCCAAGGGCGTGCTCATCGGCGACACGGTGGTGCTGCGCAAGGCCGGTGACGTCATCCCCGAGATCCTGGGGCCGGTCGCCGACCTGCGGGACGGCAGCGAGCGGGAGTTCGTGATGCCGGCCGAGTGCCCGGAGTGCGGGACGCCGTTGCGGCCCATGAAGGAGGGCGACATCGACCTCCGCTGCCCCAACGCGCGGACGTGTCCCGCCCAGTTGAGGGAGCGCGTCTCCTACCTCGCCGGCCGGGAGTGCCTGGACATCGAGCACTTCGGCGACGTCGCGGCCGCCGCGCTCACCCGTCCCCTGGAGCCGGCCGACCCGCCGCTCGTCGACGAGGGCGACCTCTTCGACCTCACGGTGGAGAAGCTGCTGCCCATCAGGGCGTACGTCCTCGACCCGGACAGCGGCCTGCCCAAGCGGGACCCCAAGACCGGCGAGGAGAAGATCGTCACGGTCTTCGCCAACCAGAAGGGCGAGCCGAAGAAGAACACCCTCGCGCTGCTCAAGAACATCGAGGAGGCCAAGAGCCGCCCGCTCGCCCGCTTCCTCAACGGGCTGTCCATCCGGCACGTCGGCCCGGTCGCCGCCCAGGAACTGGCCCGCCAGTTCCGCTCCGTCGACCGCATCGAGCAGGCCACGGAGGAGGAGCTGGCGAACACCGACGGCGTCGGGCCCGTCATCGCCGCCTCCCTCAAGGAGTGGTTCGCCGAGGAGTGGCACCGCGAGATCATCCGCAAGTGGAAGGCCGCCGGAGTCCCGCTGGAGGAGCAGTCCACCGGGGAGGACGAGGGGCCGGGTCCGCTCGACGGGCTCACCGTCGTCGTCACCGGAACCCTCGAAGGGTTCACCCGGGACGGGGCCAAGGAGGCGCTGCAGGGCCGGGGCGCGAAGGTGACCGGATCCGTGTCCAAGAAGACCTCGTTCGTCGTGGTGGGTGACAACCCCGGTTCGAAGTACGACAAGGCGATGCAGCTCAAGGTGCCGGTTCTGAACGAGGACGGTTTCGTCGTCCTGCTCGAACAGGGGCCCGAAGCGGCGGCCGGCGTCGCACTTTCGGCCGAGTAATAGCGGTTGAAGGCCACCCGATCGGCGCATACCAGATGCATACGGGTGGCCGGGGCGCATTCGGGCAACCGCCGACGACCGCTGCCCGTGGAAGCCTTCTGCGGCCTACTGTTGAGGTGTGCGCCTGCCGTGCCCAGCTGCGGTCGGGGCATTCCCCTGCCACCGAGGAGCGGGGGGAAGGGTTCTCCAACGCGGAGCCGTTGATGGTTGTCGGGCGTCGGGCCGCGTGGCGTGGGCACCGCCGGCTGTGAGAGGGACGGGAATGGAACCGACCGAGAGCGCCGCCGCGGGCTCACGGCTGCGCCTGCGCCGCCTGGTGGGCGCATGGCACGAGAGCCGGCGGCCCGTGCGGCGCGGCGGTGGCGCACGGCGGACCGCGGCGGTCGGCCGCGGCTCCGCACCGCCGGCCGCCGACCGCGCCTCCGGACTGTCCGACGCCGACACCGAACGGCACGTGTCCTGGCCCGCGTTGCCCGCGGTGGTCGTCGCGGCGGCCGGGTTCGTCCTCGGCGCCGGTTTCTACCGGGCGTTCACCGGCGGCCACGCCCTCTTCCCGTCCGGCACCGTCGGCTGGTCCCTGGCCGTGCTCACCGGTGTCGTCGTCGGCCATCTGGTCATGCTGGGGCGCTCCCGCTGGTGGGGCGGCACCGGCTCGGGCGCCGCCCTCACCCTCGCCGTCCTGCTGCTGTACGGCTGGGTGCCGGCCGGCATGGTCAGCCTCACCGTCGTCGTCCTGGTCGGCGTCGCCCGCCGGGGCCGCTGGCGGCAGGGCATCCTGCACGGCGCGGTGGACATCCTCGGCATCGCCGCCGGAGCCCTGCTGCTCGGTGCGTGCGGTTCCGTGCCGTCCGTGGAGAGCCCCTGGGATCCCGACACCTGGACGGTCTACGCGGCGCCCAAGGTGGTGCTGGTCGCCGTCGCCTACCTCGCGGTCACCCGCGCCCTGCTGTGGTATCTCCAGACGCCGCGCGCCGGGCTGCCCACCGTCGCCCGCACCGCCCTGGTCAGACAGGGCCTGGTCGCCGTCGCGCTGCTCGGCATCGCCCCGCTGATCTGCGTGGTCGCCGTCGCCAAGCCTCTGCTGCTGCCGCTGTTCTCGATCCCGCTGATCGCCCTCGACTCCACGCTGTGGATCGCCCGCGCCCGGGCCGAGGAGCAGCTGCGCGACCCGCTGACCGGGCTGCCCAACCGGCAGTGGCTGCTGGAGCGGACGTGGACCGCGCTGGACGACGCCGAGCGCATCGGTGCCCGCGCCGCCCTGATGCTGATCGACCTCGACCGCTTCCGTTCGGTCAACGACACGCTCGGCCACCTGGCCGGCGACCGGCTGCTGCTGCAGACCGCCGACCGACTGCGGCAGGCGCTGCCGCGCGGGGCGGAGGCCGCGCGGCTCGGCGGCGACGAGTTCGCCGTCTTACTGCCCGTCGCCGACTCCACCACGTCGGCGACCCGGGTCGCCCGTCAACTGGTCGCCGCGCTCGGCTCCCCGCTCGACCTGGACGGGCTCACCCTCGTCCTGGAGGCCAGCGCCGGGGTCGCCGTCTTCCCCGACCACGCGCTCGACGCCGAAGGGCTGCTGCGCCGGGCGGACGTGGCGATGTACCAGGCGAAGCGGGACCGCACGGGCGTCGAGGTCTACGAGTCCAAGCGGGACTCCAACACCCCCGACCGGCTGGGGCTGCTGGGCGATCTGCGCCGGGCCCTGGACGCCCACGAGGTGCAGCTGCACTACCAGCCCAAGGTCCGCTTCGACGGACAGGTCGCGGGCCTGGAGGCCCTGGTGCGGTGGGTGCACCCGGAACGGGGCAAGGTGCCGCCGGACGAGTTCATAGCGATCGCCGAGTCCTCCGGGCTGATGCCCCATCTGACGGAGTACGTGCTGGAGACGGCGCTCGGGCAGGTCGCCCGCTGGCGCGCCCAGGGCCTGTTCGTGCCGGTCGCGGTCAACGTCTCGCCGCGCGACGTCCACACCCCCGGCTTCGCGGGCTCGGTGGCCGCCCGGCTGGCCCGGCACGGCGTCCCGGCGGGAGCGCTGCAACTGGAGATAACGGAACACGTGCTGCTGGAGGACCCGCAGCGCGCCGCCGACACCCTCGCCGGACTGACCGGGCACGGCGTGAAGATGTCCCTGGACGACTTCGGCACCGGCTATTCCTCGCTCGTGCATCTGCGCCGGCTCCCCGTGAGCGAGCTGAAGATCGACCGCTCGTTCGTCGCCCGGCTGGCCGTCGACACCGAGGACGCCGAGATCGTGCGCTGCACGGTCGACCTCGCGCACTCGCTCGGCCTGCTCGTCGTCGCCGAGGGCGTCGAGGACGACGAGACCTGGGAACGGCTGCGCGACCTCGGCTGCGACGCCGTACAGGGCTGGCTGGTCGCGGCGGCGATGCCACCGGACGAGACCACCGCCTGGCTGCTGGCCCGCGGCTCCCGGGGCTGGCAGCGCCCCGCCGCGGCCCTCCCGGCGGCCACGGCGGACGACCCGGGCCGCGTCGGCTGACGGGACCACGCCCCGAACCGGCGCCCGTGCGCACCATCCGCCGGTACACCCGTCCAGCGGCGGGTACCCCGCTCCACCGGCGCCGCGTCCCGCGCGCGGCGTCCCTGTCCGCCAGGTGCCCGCACCCAGGAGCCGAGCCATGTCACTGTCCGTACCGAGGTTCGACGACTCCGTCGTCGTGCGCGAGGCCGGGGCCGAGGTCCTCGGCCCCGCCCCCGTCACCGTCAGGCTGCTGGCCGACAGCAGCGCGACCGGCGGAGCGCTCACCACCCAGCGCGTCACCCTCGCCGACGGCGCCGACGGCGCCCGCCCCCACTTCCACAGGGGCTCGGCCGAGATGTTCTTCATGCTGGACGGCGAGGCCCTGCTGCTCTCCGGCGACGACATCGTCACCGCCGAACGCGGCGACCTGGTCGTCGTCCCGCCCGGCCGGCCCCACGCCTTCGCCGCCGCGCCCGGCGCCGACGCCGACATCCTGATCGTCCTGACGCCCGGCGTCGAACGGTTCGAGTACTTCCGGCACCTGCGGCGCATCCGGCTCGGCGAGGTTCCGGCGGACAGCATCCTGGACGTCCAGGACCTGTACGACAACCACTTCCTGAGCAGTCCGGCCTGGGACGCGCGGCGCTGAGCGGACCGGCTCGCGGAAACCGTTTCACGGGCACTGGGCCCCGCCCCATAGGATTGGGCCCAAACCACACACACTCACCCCAGAGGAACGCTGCATGCCTGGCATCACGCGCGAGGAGGTCGCCCACCTCGCCCGGCTGGCGCGTCTGGAGCTGAAGCCCGAAGAGCTCGATCACTTCGCGGGACAGCTGGACGACATCATCGGCGCGGTGGCCCGCGTCAGCGAGGTCGCCGACCAAGACGTACCGCCGACCTCGCACCCGCTCCCGCTGACGAACGTCATGCGGCCGGACGAGGTCCGTCCGTCGCTCACGCCCGAGCAGGCGCTCTCCGGCGCCCCGGCCCAGGAGCAGCAGCGTTTCAAGGTGCCGCAGATCCTGGGGGAGGAGTAACCCGCCATGAGCGATCCCATCATCAAGCTCACCGCGGCCGAGATCGCCGCGAAGATCGCCTCCGGCGAGCTGACCGCGGTCGAGGTCACCGAGGCGCACCTGGCCCGGATCGAGGCCGTCGACGAGAAGGTGCACGCCTTCCTGCACGTGGACCGCGAGGGCGCCCTCGCCCAGGCGCGAGCCGTGGACGAGAAGCGGGAGCGCGGCGAGAAGCTCGGCCCGCTGGCCGGCGTCCCGCTCGCGCTCAAGGACATCTTCACCACCGAGGGCGTGCCCACGACCGTCGGCTCGAAGATCCTGGAGGGCTGGATCCCGCCGTACGACGCGACGGTCACCAGGAAGCTGAAGGCCGCCGACGTCGTCATCCTCGGCAAGACCAACATGGACGAGTTCGCCATGGGGTCCTCGACCGAGAACAGCGCCTACGGCCCGACCGGCAACCCCTGGGACCTCACCAAGATCCCCGGCGGGTCCGGCGGCGGCTCCTCCGCCGCGCTCGCCGCCTTCCAGGCCCCGCTCGCCATCGGCACCGACACCGGCGGCTCCATCCGCCAGCCCGCGGCCGTCACCGGCACCGTCGGCGTCAAGCCGACGTACGGCGGCGTCTCCCGCTACGGCATGGTGGCCTTCTCCTCCTCGCTGGACCAGGGCGGCCCCTGCGCCCGCACGGTCCTGGACGCCGCCCTCCTGCACGAGGTGATCGCCGGGCACGACCCGATGGACTCCACCTCGATCGACGCCCCGGTCCCGCCGGTCGTCGAGGCCGCTCGCAACGGCAGTGTCGAGGGCATGCGCGTCGGCGTCGTCAAGCAGTTCCGCGGCGAGGGCTACCAGGCCGGCGTCATCCAGCGCTTCGACGAGTCCGTCGAGCTGCTCAAGGAGCTGGGCGCCGAGATCGTCGAGCTGGACTGCCCGTCCTTCGACCTCGCGCTGTCGGCGTACTACCTGATCGCCCCCTCCGAGTGCTCGTCCAACCTCGCTCGCTTCGACGGCCTGCGCTACGGCCTCCGGACCGGCGACGACGGCGGCCACTCTGCCGAGGAGGTCACGTCCCTGACCCGTGAGGCCGGCTTCGGTCCCGAGGTCAAGCGCCGCATCATGCTCGGCACGTACGCCCTGTCGAGCGGCTACTACGACGCCTACTACGGCAGCGCCCAGAAGGTCCGCACCCTCATCACGCGGGACTTCGAGAAGGCCTTCGAGCAGGTCGACGTGATCGTCTCCCCGACGACCCCGACCACCGCCTTCCCGATCGGCGAGCGCGCCGACGACCCGATGGCCATGTACCTCGCCGACCTGTGCACCATCCCCACCAACCTGGCGGGCAACGCGGCCATGTCGCTGCCCTGCGGCCTCGCCCCCGAGGACAACCTGCCGGTGGGCCTGCAGATCATCGCCCCCGCCATGAAGGACGACCGGCTGTACAAGGTCGGCGCCGCCGTCGAGGCCGCCTTCGTGGAAAAGTGGGGTCACCCGCTGCTGGAGGAGGCTCCGTCGCTGTGAGCAAGCTGTCGAAGGCCAAGGGCTTCAAGAAGTCCAAGAACGGCCTGTACCTGTCCATGGCCACCACCGCGTTCGGTGCGTTCAGCGTCGCCAAGCAGGCGAAGCTCGCCCGCGCCGAGAGCGACACGCTCCGCCTGGTCGACGCCGCCGTGTCCGCCGCCGCCATCGTCACCGGCCTCGCCATCCTCTACCGCGAGCTGAAGCGGCTGGGCGACGACGACGTCCTGCTGGGCTGAGAGGGAAGTTTCACCGTGACCACCACGACCGACCTGGTGTCGTACGAGGACGCGCTGGCGTCGTACGACCCCGTCATGGGCCTTGAGGTCCATGTCGAACTCGGCACCAAGACCAAGATGTTCTGCGGCTGTTCGACCGCGCTCGGCCAGGACGCCAACACGCAGACCTGCCCGGTCTGTCTCGGCCTGCCCGGCGCGCTCCCGGTCGTCAACGCGACCGGCGTCGAGTCCGCGATCAAGATCGGTCTCGCACTGAACTGCGAGATCGCCGAGTGGTGCCGCTTCGCCCGGAAGAACTACTTCTATCCGGACATGCCGAAGAACTTCCAGACCTCCCAGTACGACGAGCCGATCGCCTTCAACGGCTACCTGGACGTCCAGCTGGAGGACGGCGAGACCTTCCGCGTGGAGATCGAGCGCGCCCACATGGAGGAGGACACCGGCAAGTCGACGCACGTCGGCGGCGCCACCGGCCGTATCCACGGCGCGTCCCACTCCCTGCTGGACTACAACCGCGCCGGCATCCCGCTCATCGAGATCGTCACCAAGCCGATCGTGGGGGCGGGCGAGCGCGCCCCCGAGGTCGCGCGGGCGTACGTCCGTGAGCTGCGCGAGCTCATCCGCGCCCTCGGCGTGTCCGAGGCCCGCATGGAGATGGGCCAGATGCGCTGCGACGTGAACCTGTCGCTGATGCCGAAGGGCGCCGACAAGTTCGGCACCCGCAGCGAGACGAAGAACGTCAACTCGCTGCGTTCGGTGGAGCGTGCCGCCCGCTACGAGATCCAGCGGCACGCGGCCGTCCTGAGCGGCGGCGGCACGGTGATCCAGGAGACCCGCCACTTCCACGAGGACACCGGGTCGACGACCTCGGGCCGTGTGAAGGAGGAGGCCGAGGACTACCGGTACTTCCCGGAGCCCGACCTGGTGCCGGTCGCCCCGTCCCGCGAGTGGGTCGAGGAGCTGCGGGCGGGCCTGCCCGAGCTGCCGCTGGTGCGCCGCAACCGGCTCCGTGAGGAGTGGGGCATCTCGGCGACCGACATGCAGGCGATCCTCAACGCCGGCGCGCTGGACCCGATCGTCGCCACGATCGAGGCCGGTGCCGATGCGGCCTCCGCCCGCAAGTGGTGGATGGGCGAGCTGGCCCGCAGCGCCAACGAGTCCGGAAAGTCCCTGGATGAGCTGGCCATCACCCCGCAGCAGGTCGCCCGCGTCACCGAGCTGGTGGCCTCCGGCGACCTGAACGACAAGCTGGCCCGCCAGGTCATCGAGGGCGTCCTCGCGGGCGAGGGCACCCCGGACGAGGTCGTCGACAAGCGCGGTCTGAAGGTCGTCTCCGACGAGGGCGCGCTGACCGCCGCCGTCGACGAGGCCATCGCCGGCAACCCGGCCATCGCGGACAAGATCCGCGGCGGCAAGGTGGCGGCGGCCGGCGCCCTGGTCGGCGCGGTCATGAAGGCGACCCGCGGTCAGGCGGACGCCGCCCGCGTCAAGGAGCTGATCCTGGAGAAGCTCGGCGTCGCCGAGGGCTGACACCCGCTGCTCCGCACACCCGGGGGATGCATCGTTCGCGATGCATCCCCCGCGGTGCATGCACAGCAGCGGACCGCCGCCGGCCGCAGCCGGTTTCCGGACGGCGGGTTCTGACACGTTTCACCCGATCGTCCTGTGAGCTGTCTCCCGCTGTTGTGAATAACGCCACGAAGTCCGCAAACGATCACTTCGGCCTGCAAGAGTGGCTTCGCATTGCTCATGCGTTCTTTGCGGGCCGTTCACCTCATGAACGACTGTTCCCGGTCAAAGATCCACAATCAGACACCCTGGGAGCACGTTCGTGGCAGCCCTTGCACGCTGGTGTGTCCGTCGCCGCCTCGTCGCCGTCCTGCTCTGGCTCCTCGCCTTCGGCGGGGTCGCCGCGGCGGCCGCCGTGACCGGCTCCGCGTACTCCAACGACTACAAGGTCCCCGGCACCGACTCCGACCGTGCCTCCCAGCTGCTCGCCTCCGGCTTCCCCGGCCTCGGAGGCGACGGCGACACGATCGTCTGGCACACCGACTCCGGCACCGTCCGCGCCGCCGACGTCGAACAGACGATGACCCGCACCCTGGACCGCGTCGCGGACCTGCCCGGGGTGGCCTCGGTGACGAACCCGTACGACGACCCCGAGTCGGGCCAGGTCAGCGAGGACGGCCACACGGCGTACGCCACGGTCGCCTTCGAGGACGCGGCCGAGGACATCGATGCGGCCGAGGCGCGGGCCGTCGTGGACACCGCGAAGGCGGCCGAGACCGACGGGCTCCAGGTCGAACTGGGCGGCGGCGCCGTCGCCCTCACCGAGGTGCCGGGCGGACATCTCGCCGAGGTCCTGGGCGTGGCCGTCGCCGCGGTCGTCCTCTTCCTCGCCTTCGGCTCCCTGGCCGCCTCACTGCTGCCCATCGCCACCGCGCTGGTCTCCGTCGGCACGGCCTACGCGGGCATCACCCTCCTCGGCCACGTCATGACCGTCGCCGACTTCGCGCCCATGCTGGGCACCCTGATCGGGCTCGGCGTCGGCATCGACTACGCGCTGTTCATCGTCACCAGACACCGGCGCGGACTGAAGCGGGGACTGTCCGTCACCGAGGCCGCCACGAACGCCGTCGCGACCACCGGACGCGCGGTCGTCTTCGCGGGCGCCACCGTCTGCATCGCCCTGCTGGGGATGCTCATCCTGCGGCTGAGCTTCCTCAACGGCGTCGCCATCGCCGCCTCGCTGACCGTCGTCCTCACGGTCGCCGCCTCCGTGACGCTGCTGCCCGCCCTGCTGTCCCTCATCGGCCCGCGCGCCCTGAGCCGGCGCGAGCGGCGCCGGCTGGCCGAGCACGGCCCCGAACCCGAGGTACCCACCGGGCTCGCCGCCCGCTGGTCGGGGTTCGTCGAGCGCCACCCCCGGCTGCTCGGCGTCCTCGCCCTGGTCGTCATCACCGTGCTCGCCCTGCCCACCCTCGGGCTGCGCCTGGGCACCTCCGACCAGGGCAACGACCCCCGGGGGACCACCACCCGCCAGGCCTACGACCTCCTCGCCGACGGTTTCGGGCCCGGCGTGAACGGCCCGCTCACCCTCGTCACCGAGGTCGGCGGGGCCGAGGACCGGCTCGCCCTGGACAACCTCGACACCTCGCTGCGCACCACCGAGGGCGTCGCCTCGGTGACGCCCGTGACGTACAACTCCGGAGGCGACGCCGCCTATCTCTCCGTCGTCCCCGAATCGGCACCGCAGTCCCGGGCGACCAGTGACCTCGTCGACCGACTGCGCGACGAGGTACTGCCCCGGGCCGAGGCCGGCACCGCGCTCGACGTGCACGTCGGCGGCGTCACGGCCGGCTACGACGACTTCGCCGACGTCATCGTCGGCAAGCTGCCCCTCTTCGTCGGCGTCGTCATCGGCCTGGGCTGCCTGCTGCTCCTGCTGGCCTTCCGGTCCGTCGGCATACCGCTGAAGGCCGCGGCGATGAACGTCGC
Source organism: Streptomyces griseicoloratus (assembly GCF_014534645.1). Classification (GTDB taxonomy): domain Bacteria; phylum Actinomycetota; class Actinomycetes; order Streptomycetales; family Streptomycetaceae; genus Streptomyces; species Streptomyces griseicoloratus. The sequence goes on along the minus strand of NZ_JACVQF010000192.1, from coordinate 60,701 downwards.
CGCCGTGGCCGCCTCCTTCGGCATCGTCGTGGCGATCTTCCAGTGGGGCTGGGGGAGCGAACTGCTCGGCCTGGGCAGCGCCGGCCCGATCGAGCCCTTCCTGCCCGTGATCATGGTGTCGGTACTGTTCGGGCTCTCCATGGACTACCAGGTCTTCCTGGTCAGCCGGATGTACGAGGAGTGGCTGGAGACCGGCGACAACCGGCGGGCCGTCCGCGTCGGACTCGCCGAGACCAGCCGGGTGATCAACTCCGCCGCGGTCATCATGATCTCGGTCTTCCTCGCCTTCGTCCTCAGCGGCGACCGGGTGATCGCCATGTTCGGCATCGCCCTGGCCGCCGCCGTCGCCCTGGACGCCTTCGTCCTCCGTACGCTCCTGGTGCCCGCCCTGATGCACATGCTCGGCAGCGCCAACTGGTGGCTGCCCCGCTGGCTGGACGCCCGTCTGCCGCGCATCAGCATCGAGCCGCCCGAGTGCCGTGCCGCCCATGAGAGGCTGGCCGCGGCGACGGACGCCGAAGTGGCGGACGTCCTTGCGGAGGAGGAACGGCAGCGGGATGTACGCGATACCACTGGGTGACGACGGGGCCGAACTGCGCCCCCTGGAGACCTGGCACGCCGAGGAGTTCCTGGCCCACCTGGACCGGGGCAGGGACTTCATCACACAGCACATTCCGTTCGGGTCGAAGGCCACCGACGTCGAGTCCGCGCGGGCGCTGCTCCAGTCGTACGCCGACAAGCGCGCCGCGGACAGCGGCTTCCTGCACGGGCTCTGGCTGGACGGCAAGCTCGTCGGCGGTCTGCTCTTCCGGGTCTTCGACGCCGCCACCGGCGTGTGCGAGATCGGCTGCTGGCTGGAGCCCGCCGGGACGGGCCGCGGACTCGTCACGCGCGGTGCCCGGGTCCTGATCGACTGGGCCTTCGAGGAGCGCGGCATGCACCGCGTGGAGTGGCACGCCTCCTCCGCCAACACCCCCAGCGTCAACGCCGCGCGGCGACTCGGCATGATGCGGGAGGGCGTACTGCGCGAAAGCTTCCCGTACCGGGGCGTCCGCCAGGACATGGAGGTGTGGGCGGTGCTCGCGCCCGAGTGGCGTGAGGCACGCGCGCGTACCGCTCACAGCGATCATTAAGGGACCTCTCAGACAGCGTCCGTACGGTGCGAGACATGGGAACGAAGACAGTGGACGAGACCGGCGTGAAGACTGACGAGGAAAAGGTGGACGAGGCGGCGGAGGCGAAGGCCGCCGAGGGCACCGCAAGCACCGAGGGCACGGAGGACGCCGTCGCGGAGCAGGACGCCGCGGAGGGCGACGCCGGCGCCGGGGCGGCCGCCGCGGAGGGCCCGACCGGTGTCGGGCAGGGCGCGGGTGCCGTGGTCTCCGCCGGGCTCGGCATCGTCTCGCTGACCGGGAGCTGGGTCGGAACCGTGGCCTCCGCCCGCGAGTCGCTGATCGGCCAGCTGGAGACCTCCACGTCCTCGAACGTCGCCACGATGATCGAGAAGGGCTACGGCGACGCCTGGCACGCCACCGCGCTGTGGGGCGGGCTGTTCGCGCTGTTCGCGCTGGTCGTCGGCGTCGTGGTGCTCGCCCGGCCCGCGTTCGGGGCGCCCGGCAGGCCGCAGGCGCCGTGGATCAAGTCGGTCGCCTGGGCCGGCGTCGCGCTCGGCGTCATCGGCCTTCTCCTGGCCGTGCTGAAGTACACCGACGTCCTGCTGGGCCTGCCCTCCACGGGCTGATTCCGCAGGTCGTCCCGGGGGTCTTAGGGCATCCGCGCACCGATGCGCGCGCCCTAAGACCCCTCACGCGTATCTAAGGCATGGCCCGCCGCCGAAGATGCGGAACTTACCCGATGTGGCCGGCCCCCCTGGGAGACGAAGGTTGAGGCATCGCAACGAGCGAAGCCCCGACCGACCTCTCACCAAGGACACGCCATGTTCGAGTACGAGCTCCAGCAGTACCGTTCCGCCGATCTGATCCGCCGCGCCGAGCGGGAACGGCTGGCCCGCGAGGCCGTCCTGGCCCGTCGCGCCGAGCGCCGGGCGGCGGCACGGCGCACCGCCGAGACGGAGAGCCATAGCCCGCGCCCGAGGAGGCACCGGTTCGCCCGGGCCGCATGAGCGCCGGAACCCGGGAGGACGACCCGTCGGCCGTCCTCCCGGAGGCCGTTCCTCCGCGCGCCGTACTCCGGAAATCCGGTGCCGCACCGCCGGCGCCGCATGCGATGCTCTGGCCCGTGGAGACCAGGTCCGTCAGTCCCGTTTTCATCGGCCGCACCGGCGAGCTGAGCATGCTGAACGACGCGCTCGTCCGTGCGGAGGCGGACGAGCCGCAGGCGCTGCTGCTCGGCGGTGAGGCCGGCGTCGGCAAGACCCGCCTCGTCGAGGAGTTCGCCGCCGCGGCCCGCCGGCAGGGCGCCGTCGTCGTCCTGGGCGGCTGCGTCGAGATCGGCGCGGACGGCCTGCCCTTCGCGCCCTTCTCCACCGCGCTGCGCGCCCTGCGCCGCGAACTGCCCGGAGAACTGGCCGCCGCTGCCGCCGGCCAGGAGGAGGAACTCGCCCGCCTGCTGCCCGAACTGGGCGAGCCGGCCACGGCCGGAGGAACCGGGCGGCACGACGAGGAGAGCATGGCCCGCCTCTTCGAACTCACCGCCCGCCTGCTGGAACGCCTCGCCGCCCGGCGGACCGTCGTCGTCGCCCTGGAGGACCTGCACTGGGCCGACGCCTCCACCCGCCATCTCATCGCCTACCTCTTCCGCACCCTGCGCACCGGCCGCCTCGTCGTCCTGGCCACCTACCGCTCCGACGACATCCACCGCCGCCACCCGCTGCGCCCCCTGCTCGCCGAACTCGACCGGCTGCGCACGGTCCGCCGCATCGAACTCGGCCGCTTCACCCGCGAGGAAGTGGGCCGCCAGATCGCCGGCATCCTCGCCCATGAACCCGACCCCCGCCAGGTCGACGAGATCTTCGAACGCTCCGACGGCAACGCCTTCTTCGTCGAGGAACTCGCCGTCGCCGCCCACGAGGGGTGCCGCACCGGACTCACCGACTCCCTGCGCGACCTGCTCCTGGTCCGGGTCGAGGCGCTGCCCGAGAGCGCGCAGCGGGTCGCCCGGATCGTCGCCGAGGGCGGCTCCACCGTGGAGTACCGGCTGCTCGCCGCCGTCGCCCGGCTCGCCGAGGACGACCTCATCGAGGCCCTGCGCGCCGCCGTCAACGCCAACATCCTCACCCCCGCCCCCGACGGCGCCGGGTACCGCTTCCGCCACTCCCTGGTGCGTGAGGCCGTGGCCGACGACCTGCTGCCCGGCGAACGCTCCCGGCTCAACCGGCGCTATGCCGAGGCCCTCGACGCCGATCCGACGCTCGTGCCCGCCGACGAGCGCGTGATGCGCCTGGCCAGCTACTGGTACCACGCGCACGACCCGGCCAAGGCCCTGCCCGCCGTCCTGGACGCCTCCGTCGAGGCACGCCGCCGCCATGCCTACTCGGAGCAGCTGCGGTTGCTGGAGCGGGCCATGGAGCTGTGGGACTCCGCCCCCGACGACGTCCGCGCCACCCTGCGCCCCGTCGACTACACGGAGGTCTACCCTCCCTGCGGCTGCGACCCGGCCACCGCACCCCTGCGCTACCTCGACCTCATGGCCGAGGCCGCCGTCGCCGGACGGCTGTGCGGAGAGCGGGAACGCGCGCTGAAGATCACCAAGCGGGCGCTGCGCCTGCTGGAGGACGAACAGGACACCGGCCCGGCCGCCCAGTCCGCCCCGGCGGGGGGAGACCCCCAGCGCGCCGCCTGGTTCTGGACCCAGCGGTCCCTGCTGGTCCAGGCGCAGGGCCGGGGCGACGGCTGGCGGGAGCTGGGCATCGCCCAGGAACTCGTCCGCGGCCTGCCGCCCTCGGAGGTGCACGCCGAGGTGCTGGCCATGGCCGCCAACTGGTCCATGCTCCACAACCCCGGACCCGACGCGGTGACCGCCGCCGAGCGCGCCGTGGAGTACGCGCGCATGGTGGGCGCCTCCGACATCGAACTCAACGCCCGGCTCACTCTGGGCGGCCTCATGGTCGACGCGGGCCACATCGACGCGGGACTCGCCGAGATGTACCAGGTCAGGGATCTGGTGGTGGCGCAGGGACGGTCCGCCGTGGTGGCCCGCAGTCATGTCAACCTGCCCTCGGTCCTGGAGAGCGTCGGACGCTCCGAGGAGGCGGTCGGCATCCTGCGCGAGGGCATCGACCTCACCCGGCGGATGGGCCTGCTGGAATCCGAGGCATGGGTGTGGGGCAACCTCGCCGAGTCGCTCATCTCACTGGGCCGCTGGAACGAGGCGATCGAGGCGGCGGCCGCGGCCGGGGCCCCGGGCCGGGGAGCGGGACCACGCGGTGGCGCCTGTCTCAAACGCGCCGCCGTCGCCCTCGCCCGGGGCGAGGTGGCCGACGCCGCCCGGCTGCTCGCCGAGGCCCGCGCCGCCTACGGCACCCACGACCCCATGCCGCAGCACAGGCTGCCGCTGACCACCCTCGCCATCGGCATCGCCGCGGCCGAGGGCCGCCTCCTCGACGCCCGCGCCGAACTCGCCCGCGCCCTGGACGCGGGCTTCCCGCCCGGCACCCAGCGCTACGGCTGGCCCCTGCTGCTGTCCGCCGCCGAGGCCGAGGCCGACGCACGCGGTCTGCCCGCCGCCGAAGAGGGCCGCGCCGACGTGCTCGAACGCCTCGCCAAGGCCGCCAAGTCGCTCACGACGGGGGCCCCGGTCTGGCTCGCCCACGAGAAATGGGTCCGCGCCGAACTCCACCGCGCCGAGGGCCGCGACACCCCGCGGACCTGGTCGGAGGCGGTCACCGCCTTCGAGTGCCTGGAACGCCCTCACGAACTGGCCCGCGTCCGGCACCGGCTGGCCGCCGCCCTCCTGGCGACCGGCGGGGAGGACGAACGGGCCCGCGCCACGGAACTGCTCCGCCTGGCCCACGCCGTCGCCGCCCACCTCGGCGCCCGTCCGCTCGCCGACGCCGTCACCCTGCTCGCCCAGCGGGCCCGGCTCGCACTGAGCCATGTCCCCGAGCCGGTCGCCGCCCCCACCGACCCGGCCGAGGCACTGGGCCTCACCAGCCGGGAACGCGATGTGCTGCGCCTGGTCTCCGACGGCCGCACCAACCGCCAGATAGCCGAGGAGCTGTTCATCTCGCCGAAGACGGCCAGCGTCCACGTCTCGAACATCCTGGCCAAGCTCGGCGTCTCGGGCCGCGGCGAGGCGGCGGCGGTGGCGCATCGGCTCGCACTGTTCAGCGGGCGGTCCCCGCTCGTGCAGGACGAGTGACGGCGCCGCCTACGTCACCTTGAGCTCCAGAATCCGGTCGTCCGCCTCCTTCGCATCGCCCCGGCCGTCCGTGTTGCTGGTCGTGAGCCACAGCTTGTCGCCACCCGCCGCGACCACGGTGCGCAGACGGCCGTACTCGCCCTCCAGGAAGGCCTGCGGGTCGGCCGCGGCCTCCGTGCCCTTCAGGGGGATGCGCCACAGTCGCTCGCCCCGCAGGCCCGCCATCCAGACGGAACCCTCGGCATGGGCGATGCCGCTGGGCGAGGCCTCGGCCGTGCCCCACTGGGCCAGCGGGTCGTGGAACCCGTCGCCGCCGGACCTGCCCTCCGCCTCCGGCCAGCCGTAGTTGTCACCCGGCTTGATCGCGTTCAGCTCGTCCCAGGTGTGCTGGCCGAACTCCGAGGCGAACAGCCGCTGCTCGGCGTCCCAGGCCAGTCCCTGCACATTGCGGTGACCGTAGGAGTACACCGGGGAGTCCGGGAACGGGTTCCCCGGTGCCGGCTCGCCCTCCGGCGTCAGGCGCAGGATCTTGCCGCCGAGGGAGTCCCTGTCCTGGGACAGCTCCCTGTCGCCGCTCTCGCCGGTGCCCGCGTACAGCATCTTGTCCGGGCCGAAGGCGATCCTGCCCCCGTTGTGGATGACGCCCTTGGGGATGCCCTTGAAGATGGTGTCCGGAGCGCCCAGTTGCTCACCGGACGGCTTCTTCGCGTCGTACAGCATGCGGACGATGCGGTTGTCGGAGGCCGAGGTGAAGTAGGCGTAGACCATGTGGTCCGAGGCGAAGTCGGGGGAGAGCGCGATACCGAGGAGGCCGCCCTCTCCGGCGGGCGACACTCCGGGCACCTCGCCCAGCTCGGTCTTCTTCCCCGTTCTCTCGTCGACCCGTGTGATCGTGCCCTCGTCGCGCGAGGAGACCAGCAGGCCGCCGTCCGGCAGCGGGGCGAGGCCCCAGGGGCTGTTCAGACCGGTGGCGACCGTGCGGACCACCTTCACGGAGCCCTTGGCCGGGGGTGTCTCCGTGGCCGGCGACCGTGCGGGCGGGGACTGCGCCGCCGTACGGCTCGGGGCGGCGCTCCCGTTCGCGCCCGGTGTCTCTCCGTCGTCGGAGGAGCAACCGGCGGTCAGCAGGAGCGTGGCGGTGGCCAACACGGCCGTCACGGCTCGACGTTGCACGATCTTGGTCCCTTCGACGCGGTGGCTTCCACTTGTCTTACACCGCCCGAGCCTTCCCGGTTCCCGACCACCGACCCCCGAATCCCGCGAAGCCGCGACCCGCACGGGGGAGCGGCCCCTCCCCGGGCGCCGGACGGGACCGGCGTGGACCCGGTGCGCGCTGCGGCCCTCGGCCGGGGCGCCGCGGTCCTTGTGTGTGGTGCGGTCCTCGGCCCGGCGCCGGCCGGGACCGGCGTGGACCCGTTGCACGGTGCGATCACAGACCCGGCGTCCGACGGGCCCGGCCCGCCCCGTCACTCCCTCGGCCCCCGGCCGGGGAGGACCTGGCCGAACTCGGCCTGCCCCCGGACGGAGCGGGCCGAGCCGGAGCTACGCGGCCCTCGGACGGAGAGCGGCGCCCTCGACACAGCACCGGACGGCGACCGGCGTGGGCCCGCGACCGGGACAGACGGGTGTGGGCCCGCTAGCGGAATACCTGCGTGGTCCGTGAACGGGACCAGCCCGGCGTGGGCCCGCGATCGGGTCGGCCCGCTGTGGCCGGCGAGCGGGATACCTGCGTGGTCCGTGAACGGGACCAGCCCGGCGTGGGCCCGCGATCGGGTCAGCCCGGCGTAGACCTGCGAACGGGGTACCCGCGTGGTCCGCGACCGGGTCAGCCCGGCGTGGGCCCGCCCGCGGGGCAAACCCGCGTGGACCGCCGACCGGACCGTCAGCGATCTCGGCCGGGCAGGACCCGGGCGTCCGTCCGGGCCGTCACTCCCACGACCCCTGTGCCGCCGGCAGGCCGCGCACCTCCGCCAGGTCCTGCGGCGTCAGCCGCAGCGCGGCCGCCCCGGCGTTCTCCGCCACCCAGCGCTCGTGCTTCGCGCCCGGCACCGGGACCACGTGCCGTCCCTGCGCCAGCACCCAGGCCAGCGCCACCTGGGCCGGCGTGACGTCGTCGCCGTGCCGGGCCGCGATCCGGCGCAGTCCGGCCACGATCGGCTGGTTGGCGGCCATCATCTCGGCGGTGAACCGGGGGTGCCGGGCGCGCAGGTCCTCCGGTTCGAAGCCCTGGCCGGGCGTCAGCGTGCCGGACAGGAACCCGTTGCCCAGCGGCATCGCGGCGAGCAGGCCGACCCCGCGCGCCTCGCACCACGGCAGCAGCGACTGCAGCGCCTCCGGCGACCACACCGACAGCTCGGCCTGCACCGCGCTCACCGGGAAGACCTGCTGCACCCGCTCCAGCTGCCGGATCGTCGCGTCGTGCAGCCGCGCCCCCGGCCGCCGGGCCGACCGCGCGCCGACCGCGCAGAGCCCCAGCGCCCGTACCTTCCCGGCCCGTACCAGCTCGGCCATCGCGCCCCAGGTCTCCTCCACGGGCACCTCGGGATCGGCGCGGTGCAGCTGGTACAGGTCGATGACGTCCGTCTGCAGCCGGCGCAGGGAGGCGTCGCAGGCGCGCCGCACATAGCCGGGGCGGCCGTTGGCCACGATGTGCTGGTCGCCGACCAGGAGACCGACCTTGGTCGACACGAAGGCGTCCGAGCGTCGCTCCTTCAACACCCGCCCCAGCAGCAGCTCGTTGGTGAACGGGCCGTACATGTCCGCCGTGTCCAGCAGGGACGAGCCCACGTCGAGCGCCCGGTGCACCGCCCTGAGCGACTCGTCACCCCGTTGCCGCGACGCGCTGTACGCCCAGCTCATCGGCATGCACCCCAGGCCGACGGCCCCCACCGCGAGTGCCGCCGCGCCGATCGTCCTGCGCTCCACCTGGTCGTGACCCTCCCTCTTCAGGTCACCCAACCTAACCTCTGCGCCTCCGCGCCCCTGACATAGCCTCCTGACCATGACTGCTGACGTGTGGCTGCCCATCCCGCCGGACGAGATCGACGGGCTCCCCGAGGGTCTCGCGTACCGCTTCTGGGACGGTGCCGAGGACTTCCCCGCGGACCCGGCCGACTGCGCGTACTACGTCGTCCCCTACATGAAGCCCGCCGGGATCGGAGTGCGCCCGCTGCCGCAGATGGGCTCCGTACAGGTCGTGCAGACGCTGTCCGCGGGCATCGACCACGTGCTGCCGGGACTGAAGCACCTGCCCGCCGGCGTGCGCCTGTGCAACGCGCGCGGGGTGCACGAGGCCAGCACCGCCGAACTCGCCCTCACGCTCATCCTCGCGTCGCTGCGCGGCGTCCCCGACTTCGTGCGGGCGCAGGACAGAGGGGAGTGGCTGGGCGGGTTCCGGCCCGCACTGGCCGACCGGAACGTGCTCATCGTGGGATACGGATCGATCGGCGCGGCGATCGAGGACCGGCTCGTGCCCTTCGAGGTCGCGCGGGTGGCGCGCGTCGCGCGCTCCGCTCGCACCACGGCGCGCGGTCCGGTGCACCCGCTCACCGAACTGCCCGCCCTGCTCCCGGAGGCGGACGTCGTCGTCCTCTCGACGCCGCTCACCGAGAGCACCCGCGGCCTGGTGAACGGCGACTTCCTGGCCCGGATGAAGGACGGTGCGCTGCTCGTCAACGTCGCCCGCGGCCCCGTCGTCGACACCAAGGCCCTGCTCGCCGAACTGGAGAGCGGCCGCATCACCGCCGCCCTCGACGTCACCGATCCCGAACCGCTGCCCCCGGGCCACCCGCTGTGGCAGGCTCCGGGAGTACTCGTCAGCCCGCACGTCGGCGGGCCGACGTCCGCCTTCCTGCCGCGCGCGAAGCGGCTGCTGGTGGACCAGTTGAACCGCTTCGTGAACCGGGAGCCACTGCGCAACGTGATGCTTACGACGGGCGAGTAATCCATTTCGGCACCCTCCGCGACCCTCCGGATGCGGTGGGTGCCCGCATTCCCCCTGGTCGTCACGGAGCGTAGAGAACCTATGTCCCTGAGTGACGGAACTGGTGTATCGTCCCGACAGGGGCTGCGCCGCGGAACGCTCGGCGCCGGGGATGGACACTGCAGACTGTGAGGGGGGCGACAGGCGATGCACGGCCTATGGACGAGCGATCCGACGCGGCGGAGCCGCCGGCGACGGCCCTGGCGCGCGGCCGCGCACACACGCGGTCGGCACGGCGGCCACCACAGCCACCACAGCCATCACCAGCGCAGGCAGGGTGTCCGCAGGAGGCATGCCCACCCGGTGCACCGGGACCCGCGGGACCCGGGAGCGGCGCGGAGCGGGAGGTACCGGTGAGTCCGCCGCCCCCCGCGCCCACCCTCGACAAAGCGCTGCTGCGGACCCGGAAGGCGCCGGGACCGCTGCCGCCCCGCCGGTCCGCCGCCTCCGCCGGACCGGCCCTGTGCCGCCAGCTCGCCCTGGCCCTCGTCTGCGCGGGGTACGCCGTCGGCTCCGCGCTCGGCTGGGGTTCGGAGCACCTGGCCAGGATCATGGGCGACTTCGGCCTCAGCGCCGCGGCCGCCGCCGCGGCCGTGTCCTGCTTCCTCTACGCCCGCTGCCACCGGGTCCCCTTCCGGCCGGCCTGGCTGCTGTTCGCCCTCTCCTCGGCGATGGCTGCCCTGGGCAACCTGGTCTGGGGGTGGTACGAGGTCGTCCTGGGACGGCCCGTGCCCAGCCCCAGCTACGCGGACCTGTTCTTCCTCTGCTTCGCGCCGCCCGCCATCGTGGGGCTGCTGGTGCTGGCCAAACGCCCGGTGACGAAGGCGGGTTGGGTCTGCCTCGTCCTGGACGCCTCGCTGATCGGCGGCTCGCTGCTCACGCTCGCCTGGAGCCTGGCGCTGGCGCAGGCGGCGCAGGCCGACGGTTCGAGTGTGGCCCACACGGCGCTGTCGCTCGCGTACCCGCTGCTCGACATCGCCCTGATCAGCATGGTGCTCGCGCTGCACTTCAGGCGTTCGCCCGCGCACCGGTCCGCGGTCAACACCGCGATCGGCGCGCTCGCCCTGACGGTGATGTGCGACGCCCTGTTCACCTCGCCGCTGCTGCACAGCAGCTACCGCTCGGGTCAGTTGCTGGACGCGGGCTGGTTCGCCGGCTCGCTGCTGCTCGCCTACGCCCCCTGGGCCGGGTGCCGGCAAGGCCGGCCCGCGGACGACCACCCGCACGCGCGCGCGGTCCACGAGTACCTGCCCGGACCGCGCACCGCCGGCCCGCACCCGGTGCCCGCACAGGGCGGGGAGCACAGCCGCTATGCGGCCGCCCGGCCCATCGCCGGCTCACTGGCCGCGCTCACCCCGTACCTCGCCGCCGCGGTCTGCACCCTGGGGATCCTCTACAACGTCCTCAACGGCCGCAGCGTCGACCGCGTCGTGCTGCTCACCGGCGGCACGGTGGTGCTCGCGCTGGTGATACGCCAGGGCATCATGCTGCTCGACAACATCACCCTCACCCAGGAACTGGCCCAGAAGGAGAACCACTTCCGCTCCCTGGTGCAGGGATCCAGCGACGTCATCATGATCGCCGCGCCGAGCGGCGTCCTCCGGTACGTCTCCCCGGCCGCCGCCGGGGTCTACGGACGCCCCGCCGAGGAACTGGTCGGCAGCGAGCTGGCCGGTCTCATCCACCCGGAGGACCTCGGCTGCGTGGTGCACGAGGTGCGCCGCTTCCTCGCCGCCAGCCCGGTCGAGGAGCCCACCACGCGCATCGAGTGCCGTTTCCGGTCCGGCGACGGCGGCTGGCTCAATGTCGAGTCGACGGTCAACCGCCACCAGGGCGGCCTGATCTTCAACAGCCGGGACGTGACCGAGAGAGTGCGCCTGCAGGCGCAGCTCCAGCACAACGCCGAGCACGACCCGCTCACCGACCTGCCCAACCGCGCCCTGTTCACCCGGCGCGTCCAGCAGGCCCTGTCCGGCCGCCGCGCCTCCGACCGGGGCTCGGCGCTGCGCGGTACGGCGGTCCTCTTCATCGATCTCGACGGCTTCAAGGCCGTCAACGACACGATCGGGCACCAGGCCGGGGACGAACTGCTGGTCCAGGCCGCCCGCAGACTCCAGGAGGCGGTCCGCAAGGGCGACACCGCGTCCAGGCTGGGCGGGGACGAGTTCGCCGCCCTGATCGTCGGGGACGGCGCCCGGGACCGGGCCGCCCGCGAACGGCACATCCTGGAGCTCGCCGACCGCCTCAGGGTGACGCTGTCGCAGCCGTACCTCATCGACGGCAACGATGTCCGTGTCAACGCCTCCATCGGGGTCGCCTTCGCCGAACCCGGCCTCGGCGCGGGCGAACTGCTGCGCAACGCCGACCTCGCCATGTACCGCGCCAAGGCGGGCGGCAAGGGACGCGTGGAGCTGTACAAGCCGCAGATGCAGCAGGACGTCGTACGCAAGGCCGAGCTGGCCACGCGGTTGCGCGCCGCGCTGCACGACGGCGAGTTCGCGCTGCTGCACCAGCCGGTGGTGTCCCTGGCGGACGGCCGGATCACCTCCGTCTGCGCCCAGGCGCGCTGGCGTTCCTCCCAAGGGGTGCTGTTCACGCCCGCCGAGTTCCTGCGCGTGGCCGAGGACGGCGACAAGACCGCCGAACTGGACCGCTGGATGCTGGAGGAGGCCGTCGAGCAGGCCGCCGAACGGGCGGCGGCGGGACTGCCGGTGCCGGTGGCCGTCCGTGTCGGCGCCCGCCGGCTGCTGGACCGCTCCATGCCGCTCGGCTCCGTGGAGGCCCTGCTGACCCGGTACGGGCTGCCGCTCGGCTCCCTGGTGATCGAGCTCGCGGACACCGACCCCCGGGTCGGCCTGGACGAGCTGGAGCGGAGGCTGAACGCCCTCCGGCGGGTCGGCGTCCGGATCGCGCTCGACGGCTTCGGCAGCGGCTACGCGGCGATCACGGCCCTCAGACGGCTCCCCGTGGACGTCCTCAAGCTCGACCGCGGCCTGGTCGAGGGCGTCGTCGAGTCGGCGCGGCTGTACAAGATCACAAGTGGTCTGCTCCGCATCGCCACCGACCTCGGGCTGAAGTCCGTGGCCGACGGGGTGGACCTGCCCGAGCAGGTCGTCGCCCTGCGCGCGATGGGCTGCACGCACGGACAGGGCATGGCCTTCTCCGGGCCGCTGGACGAGTACCGGCTGCGCAGAGCGCTCGGCACCGGCCACTACCCGGTGCCGCACGGCCCGGCGGCACCGGCGTTCGCGGGCGGCGGCACGGGCGTCTACTCCAACGGCGTGACGTCCGGCGTGGCGGCCGGCGGCACCAAGGGAGTGGGCAACGGGACGGCCGGCGGGGTCGCCAACGGCGCAGGCACGGGCCTGCCCGCCGTCCTGGGAGGCAGTACGGCCCTCCGCTCACATGATGAGACTCCCGTCCCACCCACTTGACAGTGAGTGCGTGCCGGGGGGAGGGTCAGTGCCATGCGCACCCGAATTCTCGTACTTGGAAAGCGCGTCGGCTGAAGCTGGTGACGTCCGGACCGACCCGGACTCCCAGCGACCCACACCCGGCGCGCTCCCCTCGCTTGCCTTATGGCACGAGGGGTTTTTTGTTGCACCAGCACCTGCCGTACCGCGGTCGCACACCGCGCAAACTTCGCAAAAACCCTCAGCATCGAGAAGAGAATGCCGATGACCGAGCAGGCCACCGGGGCCCATCACCCGCAGCCGCGGCCCCGATCCGGAGGACAGCAGTCCGCGCCCGAGCACGTCACGGGAGCGCAGTCCCTCATCCGCTCTCTCGAGGAGGTCGGCGCCGACACGGTATTCGGCATTCCCGGCGGCACGATCCTTCCGGCGTACGACCCGCTGATGGACTCCACCAAGGTGCGCCACGTCCTGGTCCGCCACGAGCAGGGCGCCGGCCACGCCGCCACCGGCTACGCGCAGGCCACCGGCAAGGTGGGCGTCTGCATGGCGACCTCCGGCCCCGGCGCCACCAACCTGGTCACCCCGATCGCCGACGCCAACATGGACTCCGTGCCGCTGGTCGCGATCACCGGGCAGGTGGTGTCCTCCTCGATCGGCACGGACGCCTTCCAGGAGGCGGACATCGTCGGCATCACCATGCCGATCACCAAGCACAGCTTCCTGGTCACCAAGGCCGAGGACATCCCCCGGGTGATCGCGCAGGCGTTCCACATCGCCTCCACCGGCCGCCCGGGCCCGGTGCTGGTCGACATCCCCAAGGACATCCTCCAGAAGAAGACCACCTTCTCCTGGCCGCCGGTGATGGACCTGCCCGGCTACCGCCCGGTGACCAAGCCGCACGCCAAGCAGATCCGCGAGGCCGCCAAGCTCATCACCTCCGCCAAGCGGCCCGTCCTCTACGTCGGCGGCGGCGTGCTCAAGGCGCAGGCCACCGCCGAGCTGAAGGTCCTCGCCGAACTCACCGGAGCGCCCGTCACCACCACCCTGATGGCGCTCGGCGCGTTCCCCGACAGCCACCCGCTGCACGTGGGAATGCCGGGCATGCACGGTGCGGTCACCGCCGTCACCGCGCTGCAGAAGGCCGACCTGATCGTCGCCCTCGGTGCCCGCTTCGACGACCGCGTCACCGGCAAGCTGGACAGCTTCGCCCCGTACGCCAAGATCGTCCACGCCGACATCGACCCCGCCGAGATCGGCAAGAACCGCGCCGCCGACGTGCCGATCGTCGGCGACGCCCGCGAGGTCATCGCCGACCTGATCCAGGCGGTGCAGAAGGAGCACGGCGAGGGCAACAAGGGCGACTACACCGCCTGGTGGAAGGACCTCAGCCGCTGGCGCGACACCTACCCCCTCGGTTACGACCAGCCCGAGGACGGTTCGCTCTCCCCGCAGGCGGTCATCGAGCGCATCGGGCAGCTGGCGCCCGAGGGCACGATCTTCGCGGCGGGCGTCGGCCAGCACCAGATGTGGGCCGCGCACTTCATCCAGTACGACAAGCCCGCCACCTGGCTGAACTCCGGCGGCGCCGGAACCATGGGCTACGCCGTCCCGGCCGCCATGGGCGCCAAGGCCGGCGCGCCCGACCGGACCGTCTGGGCGATCGACGGCGACGGCTGCTTCCAGATGACCAATCAGGAGCTCACCACCTGCGCCCTGAACAACATCCCCATCAAGGTCGCCATCATCAACAACGGCGCCCTCGGGATGGTCCGCCAGTGGCAGACCCTGTTCTACAACCAGCGCTACTCCAACACGGTGCTGCACTCCGGTCCCGACGACATCAACCCGGAGGCCCGGGGCACCCGGGTCCCCGACTTCGTGAAGCTGTCGGAGGCCATGGGCTGCTACGCCATCCGGTGCGAGGACCCCGCCGACCTCGACAAGGTCATCGAGGAGGCGAACTCGGTCAACGACCGGCCGGTCGTCATCGACTTCGTCGTCCACGAGGACGCCATGGTGTGGCCGATGGTCGCCGCCGGCACCTCCAACGACGAGATCATGGCCGCCCGGGACGTCCGCCCCGACTTCGGCGACAACGAAGACGACTGAGCGAGAGAGACCAAGAGACCATGTCCAAGCACACGCTCTCCGTCCTGGTGGAGAACACGCCCGGCATCCTCGCCCGGATCGCCGCCCTGTTCTCCCGCCGCGGCTTCAACATCGACTCGCTCGCCGTCGGCGTCACCGAGCACCCCGACATCTCCCGCATCACCATCGTCGTGGGGGTGGAGGACCTGCCGCTGGAGCAGGTGACCAAGCAGCTCAACAAGCTCGTCAACGTGCTCAAGATCGTCGAGCTGGAGCCCTCGCAGGCCGTGCAGCGCGAACTCGTCCTGGTGAAGGTGCGCGCGGACAACGAGACGCGCTCCCAGATCGTCGAGATCGTCCAGCTGTTCCGCGCCAAGACCGTCGACGTCTCCCCGGAGGCCGTGACGATCGAGGCCACCGGCAGCGGCGAGAAGCTGTCCGCCATGCTCAAGATGCTGGAACCGTACGGCATCAAGGAGCTGGTCCAGTCAGGCACGATCGCGATCGGCCGCGGCGCCCGTTCGATCACGGACCGCTCGCTGCGCGCGCTCGACCGCTCCGCCTGACGAGGGAGACGGGCGGCCGGCCGGACGTACCGGCCGCCCGTATTCCGAGATCCTGAAACTTCCCTTCCCCTCACCGGCATACGGTGGGACGCAACACCTGCACACAAGGAGAGAACCCAAAGTGGCCGAGCTGTTCTACGACGCCGACGCCGACCTGTCCATCATCCAGGGCCGCAAGGTCGCGGTCATCGGTTACGGCAGCCAGGGCCACGCCCACGCCCTGTCGCTGCGCGACTCCGGCGTCGACGTGCGCGTCGGTCTGCACGAGGGCTCCAAGTCCAAGGCCAAGGCCGAGGAGCAGGGCCTGCGCGTGGTGAGCCCGTCGGAGGCCGCCGCCGAGGCCGACGTCATCATGATCCTGGTCCCGGACCCGATCCAGGCCCAGGTCTACGAGGAGCACATCGCCAAGAACCTGAAGGACGGCGACGCGCTGTTCTTCGGCCACGGCCTCAACATCCGCTACGGCTTCATCAAGCCCCCGGCCGGCGTGGACGTCTGCATGGTCGCCCCCAAGGGCCCGGGCCACCTGGTGCGCCGTCAGTACGAGGAGGGCCGCGGCGTTCCCTGCATCGCCGCCGTGGAGCAGGACGCCTCCGGCAACGCCTTCGCGCTCGCCCTGTCCTACGCCAAGGGCATCGGCGGCACCCGTGCCGGCGTCATCAAGACGACCTTCACCGAGGAGACCGAGACCGACCTGTTCGGCGAGCAGGCCGTGCTCTGCGGCGGCACCGCGGCGCTGGTCAAGGCGGGCTTCGAGACCCTGGTCGAGGCCGGCTACCAGCCGGAGATCGCCTACTTCGAGTGCCTGCACGAGCTGAAGCTGATCGTCGACCTCATGTACGAGGGCGGCCTGGAGAAGATGCGCTGGTCGATCTCCGAGACCGCCGAGTGGGGCGACTACGTCACCGGCCCGCGGATCATCACCGACGCCACCAAGGCCGAGATGAAGAAGGTCCTCGCCGAGATCCAGGACGGCACCTTCGCCAAGAACTGGATGGACGAGTACCACGGCGGCCTGAAGAAGTACAACGAGTACAAGAAGCAGGACTCCGAGCACCTGCTGGAGACCACCGGCAAGGAGCTGCGCAAGCTCATGAGCTGGGTCGACGAGGAGGCGTAAGCCGCCCGCCCGAAGGGGCCGGAGCATGTTGCTCCGGCCCCTTCGGCGAACCCCGGGTAACGTCGTATGTGCGGCGTTGTCCAACCCGTCCAGCCACGGACGGGTGATCCTTCCGTAGCGGCGTAAGACGACGCCCTCGGCGCCACTACACTGCTGCACAACATACGCGTCAGGCCCACAGCGTCGTGCGTCTTCCACGCGGCTAGCAACCCTCCACCGCCTGCGGCCGTCGGGACGGCCGTCCGCATTGGACTTGTGAGGACTCACGTGAGCTCGAAACCCGTCGTACTCATCGCTGAAGAGCTGTCGCCCGCGACCGTGGACGCGCTTGGCCCGGACTTCGAGATCCGCCACTGCAACGGCGCGGACCGGGCCGAACTGCTCCCCGCCATCGCCGACGTGGACGCGATCCTGGTCCGTTCCGCCACCAAGGTCGACGCCGAGGCCATCGCCGCCGCCGGCAAGCTGAAGGTCGTCGCGCGTGCCGGCGTCGGCCTGGACAACGTCGACGTCTCCGCCGCCACCAAGGCCGGCGTGATGGTCGTCAACGCCCCCACCTCCAACATCGTGACCGCCGCCGAGCTGGCCTGCGGTCTGCTCATCGCCACCGCCCGCAACATCCCGCAGGCCAACGCCGCGCTGAAGAACGGCGAGTGGAAGCGCAGCAAGTACACCGGCGTCGAGCTGGCCGAGAAGACCCTCGGTGTCGTGGGCCTGGGCCGCATCGGCGCCCTCGTCGCGCAGCGCATGTCCGCCTTCGGCATGAAGGTCGTCGCCTACGACCCCTACGTGCAGCCCGCGCGGGCCGCGCAGATGGGCGTCAAGGTGCTGTCGCTGGACGAGCTGCTGGAGGTCTCCGACTTCATCACCGTCCACCTGCCGAAGACCCCCGAGACCCTCGGCCTGATCGGCGACGAGGCGCTGCGCAAGGTCAAGCCGAGCGTCCGCATCGTCAACGCCGCGCGCGGCGGCATCGTGGACGAGGAGGCGCTGTACTCGGCGCTGAAGGAGGGCCGCGTCGCCGGTGCCGGGCTCGACGTGTACGCCAAGGAGCCCTGCACGGACTCGCCGCTGTTCGAGTTCGACCAGGTCGTCTGCACTCCGCACCTCGGCGCCTCCACCGACGAGGCGCAGGAGAAGGCCGGCATCGCCGTCGCCAAGTCGGTGCGCCTCGCCCTCGCCGGTGAGCTGGTCCCCGACGCGGTCAACGTCCAGGGCGGTGTCATCGCCGAGGACGTCAAGCCGGGCCTGCCGCTCGCCGAGCGCCTCGGCCGCATCTTCACCGCGCTCGCCGGCGAGGTCGCCGTCCGCCTCGATGTCGAGGTCTACGGCGAGATCACCCAGCACGACGTGAAGGTGCTGGAGCTCTCCGCACTCAAGGGCGTCTTCGAGGACGTCGTCGACGAGACCGTGTCGTACGTCAACGCGCCGCTGTTCGCCCAGGAGCGGGGCGTCGAGGTCCGCCTGACCACCAGCTCGGAGTCGGCCGACCACCGCAACGTCGTCACCGTGCGCGGCACGCTCTCGGACGGCGAGGAGGTGTCGGTGTCCGGCACGCTGGCCGGCCCGAAGCACCTGCAGAAGCTCGTCGCGGTCGGCGACTACGACGTCGACCTCGCGCTCGCCGACCACATGGTGGTGCTGCGCTACGAGGACCGTCCGGGTGTCGTCGGCACCGTCGGCCGGATCATCGGCGAGGCGGGCATCAACATCGCCGGCATGCAGGTCGCCCGCGCGACGGTCGGCGGCGAGGCGCTCGCGGTGCTCACGGTCGACGACACGGTGCCCGCCGGGGTGCTGGCCGAGGTCGCGGCGGAGATCGGCGCGACGTCCGCCCGGTCGGTCAACCTGGTCTGAGGTGACCGTCGCTCCGGGGGCTGCCGCCCCCGGGGCCCGCTTCGGCCCTGAACGGGCCTCGTCCTAGACGCCGGACGGACTGACTCGGTCGGCCTGTCCGGCGTTTTCCGTGTCCGCAGCCTTGCGCACCCGGATCCCGCGCAGTCCCTTCGCCGCCAGTCCCGCGGCAGCGGCGAGCACCACCGCCCCCGCGATCGCCGCCCCCTGCATCCCGCTCGTGAATGCCTCCCGTGCCGCCGTCGCCAGGGCGTCTCCCGCGCGCCCCGGGAGTTCGGCGGCGACGGCGAGTGCGCCGCCCAGGGTCTCCTGGGCCGGGGCGGGGGCCGAGGCCGGGATCTCGTGGCGGTAGACGGCCGTGCCGATGGAGCCGAGGGCGGCCATGCCCATGGCGCCGCCGAACTCCGTGCCGGTCTCCAGCAGGGAGGAGGCCGACCCCGCCTTCTCCACCGGCGCCGAAACCAGGGCCAGGTCCGTGACCAGGGACATCACGACCACGATGCCGGCGGCCAGGACACCGCACCCGGCCAGCACCAGCCACAGGGAGTCCGTACCGGCGAGCGCCAGCAGGCCGTAGCCGGCCGCAGCGGTCACGAACCCGCCCGTCACCACGTACGCACGCTCGGCGCCCCGCTGGACGAGCTGCGCGGCGACCGGTGCGGCGGCACCGATCAGCACCGACGGCAGCAGGCTCCACAGCGCGGCCTCCAGCGCGCTCTTGCCGAGGACCGACTGCAGGTACTGGGTGGTGAAGTAGGCCGAGCCCATCATCCCGAACGCCGACACCGTGTTGAGGACGACCGCCGGGGTGAAGCCGTGCCCGCGGAACAGCGCGGGGGAGATCATCGGCGAGGCCACCGTGCGCTGGCGGTGCACGAACAGCGCCGCGAACAGCAGGCCGACGGTGATGGAGACGACGTAGCGGACGTTCCAGCCCTCCGAGGGCAGCTCCTTCAGGCCGTAGACGACGGGGAGCACGGCCGCCATGGAGAGCGGGATGCCGAGCAGGTCGAAGCGGCCGGGGGCGGGGTTCCGGGACTCCGGGAGCAGGAGCGGGCCGAGGAGCAGCAGCAGGGCCATCGCGGGCAGGTTCACCAGGAAGACCGAGCCCCACCAGAAGTGCTCCACGAGCACGCCGCTCATCACCGAGCCGAGTGCGACGCCGGCGGTCATCACCCCGGACCACAGGCCGATCGCCTTCGCCCGCTGGACGGGGTCGGTGAACATCGTGCGGACCAGCGCCATCGTCGACGGCATCAGGGTCGCGCCGCCGATGCCGAGGAGTGCGCGGGCCGCGATCAGGGTCTCGGCGCTGTGCGCGTAGGCCGCGAGCAGGGAGGCGGTGCCGAAGGCCGCCGCGCCGATCAGCAGGAGCCTGCGGCGGCCGATGCGGTCGCCGAGCGCGCCCATCGTCATCAGCAGGCCCGCCAGCACGAAGCCGTAGATGTCGAAGATCCACAGCTGCTGGGTGCCGGTCGGTTCGAGGTCCGCGCTGATCTGCGGGATGGCGAAGTAGAGGACGGAGACGTCCATGGAGACCAGCAGCAGCGGGAGCATCAGCACGCCGAGCGCGGTCCATTCGCGGCGCCCGGCACGGGTCGGGTTCGTTGTCATGCCGGTGACTGTACGCATGTCTTATACGACTGTCTAGAACAAGCGTATAAGACGCGTGTACAGGCAGGTGGGTAGGCTGGCGCCATGGGACACCGTGAGGATCTGCTCGAGGGCGCCAAGCGCTGCCTGCTCGACAAGGGCTTCATGCGCACGACGGCGCGTGACATCGTCAAGGAGTCGGGGACCAACCTGGCGTCCATCGGCTACCACTACGGGTCCAAGGACGCGCTGCTCGCCCAGGCGTACATCTCGTTGGTGGCGGACACGGGCGACGCCTTCGAGGGCGATGTGGACGGCAGCGAGCCCGGCTCCCTCGAACGCTTTCAGCAGGTGTGGACGAACATCATCGGCACCATGAAGGATCCAGGCTCGGTCTGGCGGCTCAGCATGGAGGCCCTCGCCTTCGGCGACCGGCTCCCCGAGGTCCGCGACCACCTGGCGGCGCTCCAGCGGGAGGCCGGGCGCGGGCTGATCCCGCTGCTGATGGGCGGCCGTGAGGAGGACGTGTCCGACGAGACCGCGGACACCCTCGGCATGTTCTACGTGACCCTGATGACGGGCCTCATCGCCCAGTGGACCTTCGATCCGAAGTCGGCGCCCGGCAGCGAGCAGCTGACGGCCGGTCTGCGCCAGGTGGTCGAGGCCGCCCGGGCTACAGGCGGTGCGCCTTGAGCGCCATGTGCAGCAGCAGCCGGTCCTCGCCGTCGTCCAGGTCCAGGCCCGTGAGCTGCTCGACCCGGGACAGCCGGTAGTACAGGGTCTGGCGGTGGATGCCCAGTGCGGCGGCCGCACGGCCGGCCTGGCCCGCGCAGTCGAGGTACACCTCGGCGGTGCGGGCGAGTTCGCGGTGGGCGGGGGGCAGCAGCGCCCTGACGGCGGGGTCGTGGGCTGCCTGTGCGGGCAGGGCGGTCAACAGCCGGAACGGACCGATGGACGCCCACTCGGCCACCGGACCGAGCCGGCTCTCCGCGAGCGCCGCCCGGGCCGCCCCCGACGCCTCCCGCCAGGCCGCCCCCAGCTCCGCCAGCCCGGTGCGCGGGGCCGCGATCCCGGCCGCGGCGCCGGGTGCCCCGCCCGTCCCGCGCGCCCGTTCCAGCAGCCGCCCCGCCGCCGAGGTCGCCGGAGTCAGCACCTCCGCCGAGCGCAGCCGGACCAGCAGCGCCAGGGACTGGACCGCCGCCCCCGTCACGCCGCGCGCAGCGGAGGAGCCGCTGTCCCACGGCACCGTGCACAGGGCCGTCGCCCCCGGAACCGTGCGGACCGAGGGCGCGTCCTCCGGGTCGGCGGAAGGCCAGGGGGTCACGCACACCACCGTGTGCAGGCTGTCGGCGCGTGAGCCGAGGGCGGTGCGCAGCTCGGCGACCGCCATGTCCCGCTGCCAGTCCCGCTCCGCCGTCAGCACCGCCCGCAGCTCCCTGCTGAGGTCGGCGCCGTGCTGCGCCTCGTCCGCGAGCAGCGCGCCGATCCGGGCCGTGACGTCCATGGCCGCCGCCAGCTGGCGGTCGGTGGGGCCCGGGTCGGTGTCCAGCAGCCAGACGTAGCCGAGGACGACGCCCCGGTGGCGTACCGGCAGGCAGGTGCGCCCCCGGTACACGCCGGCCTCCGGGGTCGGCGGGATGCGGACCGGGCCGGTCGCGCGCGCGATGCCGAAGCCCTCGAACCAGGCCCGGACGGCCGCCGTCGAGCGGCGGGTGAGGATCGAACGGGTGCGCACCGGGTCCAGGGCCGACGGGTCGAGGTCGCCCTCGCTGTCGTAGGCGCCGAAGGCGATCAGCTCGAAGTGGCGGTTCTCCAGGGTCGCGGGCGCGCCCAGCAGCTCCGAGATCTCGTCGACCAGCTCCTGGTAGTCGCCCTTGAATTCCGACGTCACCCGGGCATTCTGCCCCATTCACCCAGCGCCTTCATACACCTGTCTGAGATCTGCGGCACGGATGCGTGACAGCTGTCGATGGCTGACGATCGGGGGGATCCTTAGATTTCACGGTGGTTCTCCGTGCCGTCCCGAAAAACCCGGTCTTCGCGGCGCGGCCTCGTGTTGTTCTGCAAGGTGGAGGTGCCCCCGTGCTGGGTCCCGTGATTCTCGCCGCGTCGCGCAGCGACAAGATGCGACGTCTGGTCTCGGCCGCGCCGGTGACCAAACCGGTCGTCGACCGTTTCATCCCCGGCGAGACCGTCGACGAGATCCTGCCGATCATCCGGCGCCTGACCGAGCAGGGCCTGGAGCTGACGATGGACGTCGTCGGCGAGGACATCACGAAGCCCGAGCAGGCCGAGGCGGCCCGGGACGCGTACCTGGAGCTGATCGACCGGCTCAAGCCGCTGGACCTCGGCACGCGCGCCGAGATGTCGGTGAAGCTGTCGATGTTCGGCCAGGCGCTGGACGGGGGCCACGAGCTGGCCCTGAAGAACGTCCGCCCGGTCGTCGAGGCCGCCGCCGAGATCGGCACCACGGTCACCCTCGACGCCGAGGACCACACCACCCTCGACTCGATGTTCGCCATCCACGAGGAACTGCGCAAGGACGTCCCGCAGACCGGCTGCGTGATCCAGGCGTACCTCTTCCGCACCGAGGCCGACGCGCGCCGGCTCGCCGACAGCGGCAGTCGCGTACGGTTGGTGAAGGGCGCCTACAAGGAGCCCGCCGAGGTCGCCTACCAGCAGAAGCAGGAGATCGACAAGGCGTACGTGCGGATCCTGCGGACGCTGATGGAGGGCGAGGGTTACCCGATGATCGGGTCCCACGACCCGCGCCTGATCTCCATCGCCCAGGAACTCGCCCGGCGCGCCGGGCGCAAGCTCGACGAGTACGAGTTCCAGATGCTGTACGGCATCCGCAGCGACGAGCACCTGCGACTGGCCGCCGAGGGCCACCGCATGCGCGTCTACACGGCCTACGGCACCGACTGGTACGGCTACTTCATGCGCCGTCTGGCGGAGAAGCCGGCGAACCTGCGCTTCTTCGTCCGCTCGATGGTCAGCAAGGGCTGAGCCCGCACCCCAGCTCGAAACACCGCTCAAGTCAAGGAGTCCCGGAACCCATGGACGCTGTGACCCAGGTCCCCACCCCCGTCAACGAGCCGGTGCACGGCTACGCCCCCGGCTCGCCCGAGCGTGCCCGTCTGGAGGCCAAGCTCAAGGAGCTGGCCGACAACCCGATCGACCTGCCCTGCACCATCGGCGGCGTCAAGCGGATGGGCGGCGGCGAGCGCTTCGACGTCGTGCAGCCGCACAACCACAAGGCGCGCCTGGGCACGTACGCGAACGCCACCCAGCAGGACGCCCAGGACGCGATCGACGCCGCCCTGGCCGCCGCCCCGGCGTGGCGCGCGATGTCCTTCGACGACCGCGCGGCGATCATCCTGCGCGCCGCCGAGCTGCTGGCCGGCCCGTGGCGCGAGACCATCGCCGCCTCCACCATGCTCGGCCAGTCCAAGACGGCCCAGCAGGCCGAGATCGACAGCCCCTGCGAGCTGGTCGACTTCTGGCGCTTCAACGTCCACTACGCCCGCCAGATCCTGGCCGAGCAGCCCCCGGCCAACTCGCCGGGCGTGTGGAACCGCCTGGACCACCGCCCGCTGGAGGGCTTCGTCTACGCGATCACGCCGTTCAACTTCAGCGCCATCGCGGCCAACCTGCCCACCGCCCCGGCGCTCATGGGCAACGTCGTGGTCTGGAAGCCGTCCCCGACCCAGACCCACGCCGCCGTGCTGCTGATGGAGCTGCTGGAGGAGGCCGGTCTGCCCAAGGGCGTGATCAACCTCGTCACCGGTGACGGCATCGAGGTCTCCAAGGTCGCCCTGGAGCACCGCGACCTCGCGGGCATCCACTTCACCGGCTCGACCAAGACCTTCCAGCACCTGTGGAAGACGGTCGGCAACAACATCGAGAAGTACCGCACCTACCCGCGCCTGGTCGGCGAGACCGGCGGCAAGGACTTCCTGGTCGCCCACCCGAGCGCGGACCGCGCGGTGCTGAAGACCGCCCTGACCCGCGGTGCCTTCGAGTACCAGGGCCAGAAGTGCAGCGCCACCTCGCGCGCGTACATCCCGGCGTCGATCTGGAACGACGGCTTCAAGGAGGAGTTCGCCGCCGAGATCGACTACCTCACCATGGGTGACGTCACCGACCTGTCGAACTTCATCGGCGCCGTCATCGACGAGCGGTCCTTCGCCAAGAACAAGGCCGCCATCGACCGCGCCAAGGAGGACGACACCTGCACGATCGTCGCGGGCGGCTCCTACGACGACTCGGTCGGCTACTTCGTCCGCCCGACCGTCATCGAGTGCACCGACCCGGAGAACGAGGTCTTCCGCACCGAGTACTTCGGCCCGATCCTCGCCGTGTACGTCTACGAGGACGACAAGTACGACGAGATGCTGACCCAGATGGAGTCGGTCTCCGACTACGCCCTCACCGGCTCGGTCATCTCCAACGACCGCGCGGCGGCGGCGTACACGATGGAGAAGCTGCGCTACGCGGCCGGCAACTTCTACATCAACGACAAGTCGACCGGTGCCGTCGTCGGCCAGCAGCCCTTCGGCGGCGGCCGTGCCTCCGGCACCAACGACAAGGCCGGCGCCCCGCAGAACCTGATGCGCTGGACCCTGACCCGCGCCATCAAGGAGACGCTGGTCGCCCCGACCGACTACACCTACCCGCACATGGGCTGACACCCCGACGCACCCCGGACGGGCCAGGTCTTCGGACCTGGCCCGTCCGCGTGCTTCCGGGCCCAGGGCCTAGCCGGGCATCTCCGTCCGCTCCCACCACTCGTACACCCGGAGCCTGCCCTCCGGTGTGTCCGCGTGGCGGTCGGTGGGCCTGAAGTGCTCGTAGCCGTTGCGCAGCTCGATCTTCAGGTCCTCTCCGGGCGTCGTGATCGGGACGACCCGTTCGGGCAGGTCCTGCGGGCCGCCCTCGAGAAGTGCCTTGGCCGTGTCGCTCATGCCCTCACCGTTCCCTCGGCCGGAGCCCGGTGCCACACCCCGCGCGGAGGATCAGTCGTGTGGGCTAGGCCGCGAAACCGCAGGTCGGCGCCGTGTGACCCACTCCACCGTCTCAGATAGTAGGAAGCCCAAGTAATTGTGCAGACAGGAGCGCGCCGCTCCCTTAGTTTTGTAGGAGCCGAACGTCTCGCTCGATCAAGCGAATGGCGGTCGTGAGCCGGGCCCCGTGCAGGCAACCCCTGCGGCCCGTGGCTCCCCGCCCCTTCCGGCGTCTCGTAATCCCCTTTCCGCACTCCACATCTGTGTCGAAGGAGTCGATTCCCCATGGCCGAGACGACCGTCCGCCGCCGAGTCCGTCACATCTCCCGCACCGGCGACTCCGACCGCAAGAACGCCGCCGCCGCCCTCCAGCGCGCCCTCGACCGCCGCGACAACGGCGGCGAGACCGGCCACTGACGGGCGCGACACATGCGGTGTCCGGATGGCGGACGCCGCATGTCATCCCGTGGGACGAGGAGTAGGGTGCCGCCATGTCTCGCAGCATCAATCTCGCAGTGATCCCCGGTGACGGCATCGGCCAGGAAGTCGTGGCCGAAGGTCTCAAGGTCCTCTCCGCCGTCCTTCCGCAGGATGTGAAGCTGGAGACCAAGGAGTACGACTTCGGCGCCAAGCGCTACCACGCCACCGGTGAGACCCTCACCGACGCCGACCTCGACGCCCTCAAGGCGCACGACGCGATCCTGCTCGGCGCCATCGGCGACCCGTCGGTGCCCTCCGGCGTCCTGGAGCGCGGCTTCCTGCTCAAGCTCCGCTTCGCCTTCGACCACCACGTCAACCTGCGCCCGAGCAAGCTCCTGCCCGGCGTGGCCACCCCGCTCGCCGGCCAGCCGGAGATCGACTTCGTCGTCGTCCGCGAGGGCACCGAGGGCCCGTACACCGGCAACGGCGGCACCATCCGCAAGGGCACCGAGCACGAGGTCGCCACCGAGGTCTCCGTCAACACGGCCTACGGTGTCGAGCGCGTGGTCCGCGACGCCTTCGCCCGCGCGCAGGCCCGCCCCCGCAAGAAGCTCGCGCTGATCCACAAGAACAACGTGCTGACCTTCGCCGGCCACCTGTGGACGAACGTCTTCAACAAGGTGGCCGAGGAGTACCCCGAGGTCACCACCGAGTACATGCACGTGGACGCGGCGACGATCTACCTCGTCACCCAGCCCGAGCGCTTCGACGTGATCGTCACCGACAACCTCTTCGGCGACATCATCACCGACCTCGCCGCGGCCGTCTCCGGCGGCATCGGCGTCGCCGCGAGCGGGAACATCAACCCGTCCGGCGAGTTCCCCTCGATGTTCGAGCCGGTGCACGGCTCCGCGCCCGACATCGCCGGCCAGGGCAAGGCCGACCCCACCGCCACGGTCCTGTCCGTCGCCCTGCTGCTGCGCCACCTCGGCTACGACGCCGAGGCGACCCGGATCGAGGACGCGGTCGCCGCCGACCTCGGCGAGCGCGGCGACAAGCCCGCCCGCAGCACCTCCGAGATCGGCGACGCACTCGCCGTACGAGTAGCCGGCTGACCCCGGCGCACTCGAAATCCAACCTTTCGAAGCCGCCGGGTCCGAAAAACAAGGCACCCGGCGGCTTTCTCCTGCGTCCGCCAGGTGCGACCATCGAACCCTGGGCCGCATTCACCCCGTTTCATCCGTCGCTGCCCGCGCGCGATAATCGAACGCGAAGCCGCGACATGAGGGAATGCTCGGACGTCCTAGCACTGGCCACCGGCCGTACGGGCGTGACCGCGGCCCGTCACAACCGACCGGTGAAGGACATCTACCCATGACGACGCCCACGATCGAGCTCAAGCCCTCCGCCAACCCGCTCTCCGCCGCAGAGCGCGAGGCGATCCTGGCCAACCCCGGGTTCGGCCGCCACTTCACCGATCACATGGTGACGATCAAGTGGACGGAGGGCCGCGGCTGGCACGACGGACAGCTCGTCCCGTACGCCCCGCTCTCCCTCGACCCGGCCACCATGGTCCTGCACTACGCGCAGGAGATCTTCGAGGGCCTGAAGGCCTACCGCCGGCCCGACGGATCCGTCGCCACCTTCCGCCCGGAGAAGAACGCCCAGCGCTTCCAGTCCTCCTCCCGCCGGCTCGGCATGCCGGAACTGCCGGTCGAGACGTTCATCGAGGCGTGCGACGCGCTGGTGAAGCAGGACCAGGACTGGGTGCCGGCGCACGGCGGGGAGGAGTCCCTCTACCTCCGTCCCTTCATGATCGCGACCGAGGTCGGCCTCGGCGTGAAGCCCGCCAACGAGTACCTCTTCATCGTCATCGCCTCCCCGGCCGGCGCCTACTTCCCCGGTGGCGTCAAGCCGGTCTCCATCTGGGTCTCCGAGGACCGCGTCCGCGCCGTCCCCGGCGGCATGGGCGACGCCAAGACCGGCGGCAACTACGCCGCGTCCCTGCTCGCCCAGGCCGAGGCCGCCACCAAGGGCTGCGACCAGGTCTGCTACCTCGACGCCATCGAGCGCAAGTGGGTCGAGGAACTGGGCGGCATGAACCTGTACTTCGTGTACGGCAACAAGATCATCACGCCGTCCCTCACCGGCTCCATCCTGGAGGGCGTCACCCGCGACTCCCTCCTCACCGTCGCCCGCGACCTCGGGTACGAGGCGGAGGAGGGCCGCGTCTCCGTCGACCAGTGGCAGCGCGACTCGGAGAACGGCACCCTCACCGAGGTCTTCGCCTGCGGCACGGCGGCCGTGATCACCCCGGTCGGCACGGTCAAGCGCGCCGGCGCCGAGTGGCAGCAGAGCGGCGGCGAGCCCGGCGAGGTCACGCAGCGCCTGCGCCGTGCCCTCCTCGACATCCAGCGCGGCACCGCCGAGGACGTGCACGGCTGGATGCACACGCTGGCCTGATCTTCGCGAACGGCCGTCGGGGCCGCTTCGGACACCGTGTCCGAAGCGGCCCCGACGCGTTTCCCGGGCCGAGTCGGGCCGAGCCCCCCGACGATTTGAGCGTTGCTCAATGTGACATCCGCCAAGCTCTTCCTACATGGTTTCCGTCCTGGAGACCGGAGGTTTAGAGTCATGCTCTAAATCCTCGAAAGCGAGGAAGGCAAGGAGGTGCCGCGACGTGAGACTGACCCCCACGGAACGCGACCGGCTGCTGCTCTTCGGGGCGGCCGAGCTGGCCCGCGCCCGCCGCGCCCGGGGACTGAGGCTGAACGTCCCCGAGGCGACCGCGCTGATCGCGGACACCGTCTGCGAGGCCGCCCGCGACGGAGCACGGCTCGCGGAGGCGATCGAGCGCGCCCGGTCGGTGCTCGGCCCGGACGACGTGCTGCCGGGCGTCGCCGACGTGGTCACCGAGGTCCATGTCGAGGCGGTCTTCGACGACGGCTCGCGGCTCGCGGTCGTCTCCGACCCCATCGGGGGCGGACTCGGCGAGGACGCGCCGGGGGCGCTGCTGCCGGGACCCGACCACGCCGAGCCCGAGGCGGCGCTGCGGCTGACGGTCACCAACACCGCGACCGTGCCCGTCTCCGTCACCTCCCACTTCCACTTCTTCGAGGCCAACCCGCGCCTGGACTTCGACCGCGAACGCGCCTACGGCACGCGCCTCGCCGTCCCCGCCGGGTCCTCGGTGCGGTTCGGGCCGGGGGAGAGCGCCGAGGTCGGCCTCGTACCCATCGGCGGGCGGCGCGTCGCTATCGGGTTCGCCGGTCTCGTCGACGGACCGCTCGACGCGCCGGGCGCCAAGGAAGAGGCCCTGCGCCGCGCGGCGGCCTGCGGATATCTGGGAGTCACGCCGGAAGGAGGCGAGCGATGAGCCGCTCGAAGGGACGCGAGATCAGCGAGTCGGTCCACATCGACCCCCACGCCTACGCCGCCACCCACGGCCCGCGCGCCGGGGACCGCCTCCGCCTCGGCGACTCGGGCCTCGTCATCCGCGTCGAGTCCGACGCCCAGCGCCCCGGCGACGAGTTCCTGGCCGGCTTCGGCAAGACCGCCCGCGACGGACTGCACCTCAAGGCCGCCGCAGTACGGGAGACCTGTGACGTCGTCATCAGCAACGTCGTCGTCATCGACGCGGCCCTCGGCATCCGCAAGGTGTCCATCGGCATCCGCGAGGGCCGCATCCACGCCATCGGCCGGGCCGGGAACCCCGACACCCTCGACGGGGTCGACGTCGTGGTCGGCACGGGTACGTCCATCGTCTCCGGCGAGGGGCTCATCGCCACGGCCGGCGCGGTCGACACCCACGTGCACCTGCTGTCCCCGCGCATCATGGAGGCCTCGCTGGCCTCCGGCGTGACGACGATCATCGGGCAGGAGTTCGGCCCGGTGTGGGGCGTCGGCGTCAACTCGCCGTGGGCGCTGAAGCACGCGTTCAACGCCTTCGACGCCTGGCCGGTCAACATCGGCTTCCTGGGCCGGGGTTCGTCCTCCCACGACGCCCCGCTGATCGAGGCGCTGGCCGAGGGCGGCGCCTCGGGCTTCAAGGTGCACGAGGACATGGGCGCCCACACGCGGGCCCTCGACACCGCGCTGCGCGTCGCCGAGGAGCACGACGTCCAGGTCGCCCTGCACAGCGACGGGCTGAACGAGTGCCTGTCGGTGGAGGACACGCTCAGGGTCCTGGAAGGGCGGACCATCCACGCCTTCCACATCGAGGGCTGCGGCGGCGGACACGTCCCCAACGTGCTGAAGATGGCCGGCGTCCCCAACGTCATCGGCTCCTCCACCAACCCCACCCTGCCCTTCGGCCGGGACGCGGTCGCCGAGCACTACGGCATGATCGTCTCCGTCCACGACCTGAAGACCGACCTGCCGGGCGACGCCGCCATGGCCCGCGACCGCATCCGCGCCGGGACCATGGGCGCCGAGGACGTGCTGCACGACCTGGGCGCGATCGGCATCACCTCCTCCGACGCGCAGGGCATGGGCCGCGCCGGCGAGACCGTCCGCCGTACCTTCGCCATGGCCGGGAAGATGAAGGCCCAGTTCGGCGCCGACGGGGACGACGACAACGAGCGCGTGCTGCGCTACATGGCCAAGCTCACCATCAACCCCGCCATCGCCCACGGTCTGGCCCACGAGGTCGGCTCCATCGAGGTGGGCAAGCTCGCCGACATCGTGCTGTGGCGCCCGGAGTACTTCGGTGCCAAGCCGCAGCTCGTGCTGAAGTCCGGCTTCCCGGCGTACGGCGTGGTCGGCGACCCCAACGCGGCCACCGACACCTGCGAACCCCTCGTGCTCGGCCCGCAGTTCGGGGCCCACGGCGCCACGCCCGCGGACATCTCCGTCGCCTTCGTCGCCCAGGCCGCCCTCGACCAGGGCGGCGACACGATGCCGACCCGCCGCCGCAGGGTCGCCGTGCGCGGCACGCGCGGCATCGGCCCGGCCGACCTGCGCCTGAACTCCCGTACCGGACAGGTCGACGTCGACCGGCGCACCGGCCTGGTCACCCTCGATGGCGAGCCGCTGCGCTCCGACCCGGCCGACTCGGTCTCCCTCAACCGCCTGTACTTCCTGTGACGGACCAAAGGACCCCCCGTATGAACACGCCTGCCGCCGACGGCTTCCGCATGCCCCCCGAGTGGGCCCCGCACGAGCGCACCTGGATGGCGTGGCCCGGCCCCAACCCCACCTTCGACGACCCCGAGGACCTGGCCGCCTCGCGCCGCGCCTGGGCGTCGGTCGCCCGCGCGGTGCGCCGCTTCGAGCCGGTCACGGTGGTGTGCGGCCCCGGCCAGTCGGCCGAGGCACAGGCCTTGCTCGGCCCCGGCGTCGACACCGTCGAGCGCGAGCTGGACGACGCCTGGATGCGCGACATCGGCCCGACGTTCCTGACCGACGGCCGGGAACTCGCCGCCGTCGACTGGACGTTCAACGGCTGGGGCGCCCAGGACTGGGCCCGCTGGGAGCACGACGCGAAGATCGGCGCGTACGTGGCCGACCTCGCGGGCGCCCGGACGTACGCCTCCCGGCTCGTCAACGAGGGCGGCGGCATCCACGTCGACGGCGAGGGCACGGTGCTGCTCACCGAGACCGTGCAGCTCGGCCCCGAGCGCAACCCCGGCTGGACCAGGGAGCAGGTCGAGGCCGAGATCCACGCCCACCTCGGCACCAGCAAGGCGATCTGGCTCCCGCGCGGCCTGACCGCCGACTACCCCCCGTACGGCTACGGCACCCTGGGCCACGTCGACATCGTCGCCGCCTTCGCCGGCCCGGGCGTCGTCGTCGCCCACCACCAGCCCGACCCGGCCCACCCCGACCACGAGGTGACGAAGGAGGCCATCGGCATCCTGAAGTCCGCCACCGACGCCAGGGGCCGCCGCCTGGAGGTCGTCGAGGTGCCCGCCCCGACCGTGCTGGAGGCCGACGGCCACTGGGCCGACTACTCCTACATCAACCACTACCTCTGCAACGGCGGCGTCGTGCTCTGCGGCTTCGACGACCCGCGCGACGAACTCGCGGCCGGCATCTTCCGCCGGCTCCACCCGCAGCGCACGGTGACCCTGGTCGACGCGCGTACGATCTTCGCGGGTGGCGGAGGCATCCACTGCATCACCCAGCAGCAGCCGAGGATCTAGGAGCAGCACATGGCCGGTGGGCGCAGACAGGCGCCGCCGCGTGAGGACGTCCTCGCCGCCGCCATGGAGATGATCGCCGAGCGCGGCCTGGAGAAGCTCACCATGGCGGCGCTCGGCCGCGAGGTCGGCATGAGCAGCGGCCATCTGCTCTACTACTTCCGCTCCAAGGACGAACTGCTGCTGCAGACCCTGGAGTGGAGCGAGGGCCGCCTCGGCGCCGAACGGAGCCGGCTGCTCGCCCGCCCCGGCCCGGTCCGCGAACGCCTCGACGCCTACGTCGACCTCTACGTCCCCGCCGGCCACCGCGACCCGCACTGGACGCTGTGGCTGGAGGTGTGGAACCGCTCGCAGAACGCCGACGACGACGCCCGCGACCGGCAGGCCGCCATCGAGGGCGCCTGGCACCGCGACCTGGTCGCCCTGCTCGCCGAGGGCGTCTCGCGCGGCGAGTTCCGCCCCGTCGACCCCGACCGCTACGCGACCCGGCTGCGCGCCCTGCTCGACGGTTTCGCCATCCACGTGGCGATCGGGCTGCGCGGCACGGACCGGGACCAAGTCCTCGCCCATGTAAGGGAGTTCCTCGCACAGTCCCTCCTCGCGGACGCCTGACCCCGCGCCCGGGTTGTACGCAATACGGGCGATTGACCCCATGGCGTGCGATGCGGTTGTCTCGGGTGAGCCCTCGGCGCGGGGCCGGGGGGACAGGCGTCAACGGGGAAACAGGGGGAATCGTGCTCAGAACCATGCGTGGAGCGTCCGTCGCGGTGCTCGCGGGGGCGATGGTCGCGCTGTCGGCGACCTCGGCGGCACCGGCGCCGGGGCCGGGGACCGAGAGGGTGACGCTGGCGGCGACGGGGGAGCAGGGCGACGGCGACTCGTACGGCCCGCAGCTCAGCTCCGACGGCCGGTTCGCCGTCTTCTCGGGATACGCGTCCAACCTGGTGCCCGGCGACACCAACGCGCTCGCGGACGTCTTCGTGCGCGACCTGCGCAAGGGCACCGTCGAACGGGTCAACGTCGGCCCGGACGGCGCGCAGGCCGACGGCGACTCCTCGGCGCTCGCCGTCAGCTCCGACGGACGGTACGTCCTGTTCCGCTCCCAGGCCCGGAACCTGGTCGACTGGGAGACCCCGCCCGCGGACGCGGGGGCGTACGACATCTACCTGCACGACCGGCGCACCGGCACCACCGAGCGGATCAGCGTCGGCCTCGACGGGGGTTCCGCCTACGCGGGCGGTGCCGTCATGTCGGCCGACGCCCGCTACATCGCCTTCAACGCCAAGGCCGACCGGATGGAGCAGGACCCCGGCGACCTGTTCGGAGCCGTGTACGTCCTCGACCGGCGCACCGGCGCCGTGGAGCGGATCAGCAACCGCGACCGGCCGTCCAACCCCGCCCTGCTGCAGGCCATCAGCGCCGACGGCCGCCACGTGGCGTACACCCAGATGGTGCCGCGCAGCTCGAACGGCGCCACCTGGGTCCACGACCGCCGCACCGGCACCGAGGAGCGGGTCAACGTCAGGGCGGACGGCACCCCGGCCGAGCGGTACGCGCTGCCCGCCTCGCTCTCCGCCAACGGCCGGACCATCGCCTTCCAGTACTGGGGCGACGACCTGGTGCCCGGCGAGACCCCCGGCGACGACACCCATCTGTACGTCCGCGACCTGCGCACGGACGTCACCCGGCGCGTCGAACCCGGTCCGGCCGGCGAGGAGGGGCCGCGCCAGCCCGTGCTCAGCCCGGACGGCCGGTACCTGGCCTACCAGGCGGATCCCCGGTCGGCGGACGGGCGGCTCGGACCGGCCAACGTCTACCTCCGCGACCTGCGCACCGGCACCACCCGTACGGTCAGCGAATCCGTCGCCGGGGGCCCGGTGACCGACGCGTCCGTGTCGGTGTCCTGGGTGAGCGCGGACGCCCGGCGCATCGGCCTCGGCAGCGACTCCGCGCAACTGGTCCCGGGCGACACCAACGGCCACTACGACGGCTTCGTGCGCCGCCTGCGCTGAACGCCCTCTGTTCGCATCCTGAGACGGACGGTGAGCACGGGGACGGACTGTGCCAGACTGCCCCCGTGCTCTCGTTCGCCATGATTATTGGCAGCAGGCGCGCCGGTCCGCAGTGACCGCCACGTACGACCAGGTACGGGCGGACACCGTCGTCCTCGACCCGCGCGCAGACCTCTCGCACCCGCGAGAGGTTTTTCGTTTTCCTGGCCCACCCCCAGCCGGGAAGGGAGCGCGAGGGATCATAGGGGCGGTGGAGCCGGTCATTCCGGTAGACCGAGATCCCATATCAGGAGCCTTCAGATCATGACCGCACCCAGCGAACTCGACGATTCCTTCCACGTCTTCGACACCACGCTGCGCGACGGCGCGCAGCGCGAGGGCATCAACCTCACCGTCGCGGACAAGCTGGCCATCGCACGGCACCTGGACGACTTCGGCGTGGGCTTCATCGAGGGGGGCTGGCCCGGCGCGAACCCGCGGGACACCGAGTTCTTCGCCCGCGCCCGGCAGGAGATCGACTTCCGCCACGCCCAACTGGTCGCCTTCGGCTCCACCCGCCGCGCCGGCACCACCGCGGCCGAGGACCCGCAGGTCAGGGCACTCCTGGAGTCCGGCGCCCAGGTGATCACCCTGGTCGCGAAGTCCCACGACCGGCACGTCGAGCTCGCCCTGCGCACCACCCTCGACGAGAACCTGGCGATGGTCCGCGACACCGTCTCCTTCCTGAGGGAGCAGGGCCGCCGGGTCTTCGTCGACTGCGAGCACTTCTTCGACGGCTACCGTGCCAACCCCGAGTACGCGAAGGCGGTCGTCCGCGCGGCCTCGGAGGCCGGCGCCGACGTCGTCATCCTCTGCGACACCAACGGCGGCATGCTCCCGGCGCAGATCCAGGCCGTGGTCGCCACGGTGCTGGCCGACACCGGCGCCCGGCTCGGCATCCACGCCCAGGACGACACCGGCTGCGCGGTGGCCAACACGCTGGCCGCGGTGGACGCGGGTGCGACCCACGTCCAGTGCACGGCGAACGGCTACGGCGAGCGCGTGGGCAACGCCAACCTGTTCCCGGTGGTGGCGGCCCTGGAGCTGAAGTACGGCAAGAAGGTCCTCCCCGAGGGACACCTGCGCGAGATGACCCGCATCTCGCACGCCATCGCCGAGGTCGTGAACCTCACTCCCTCCACCCACCAGCCCTACGTCGGCGTCTCCGCCTTCGCGCACAAGGCGGGCCTGCACGCCTCCGCCATCAAGGTCGACCCGGACCTCTACCAGCACATCGACCCCGAGCTGGTCGGCAACACCATGCGGATGCTGGTCTCCGACATGGCGGGCCGGGCCTCCATCGAGCTCAAGGGCAAGGAACTCGGCATCGACCTCGGCGGCGACCGCGAACTGGTCGGCCGGGTCGTGGAGCGGGTGAAGGAGCGGGAGCTCAAGGGCTACACCTACGAGGCCGCCGACGCCAGCTTCGAACTCCTGCTGCGCGCCGAGGCCGAGGGCAGGCCCCTGACGTACTTCGACGTCGAGTCCTGGCGGGCGATCGTCGAGGACCGCCCCGACGGCACCCACGCCAACGAGGCCACCGTCAAGCTGTGGGCCAAGGGCGAGCGCATCGTCGCCACCGCCGAGGGCAACGGCCCGGTCAACGCCCTGGACCGGGCGCTGCGCGTGGCCCTGGAGAAGATCTACCCGCAGCTCGCCAAGCTGGAGCTGGTCGACTACAAGGTCCGCATCCTGGAGGGCAAGCACGGCACCCAGTCCACCACCCGCGTCCTGATCTCCACGAGCGACGGGGCGGGGGAGTGGTCCACGGTGGGTGTCGCGGACAACGTGATCGCCGCCTCCTGGCAGGCCCTGGAGGACGCCTACGCGTACGGGCTGCTGCGAGCCGGCGTGGAGCCGGCGAAGTAGCGGAGGCAGAGGCCGCGGGCAGCGGCGGAAGAGGCAGAGGGCCGGCTCCCGTCCCCGGGCCGGCCACCTGCAACCGTGTCCCTTTGTCCCCCATCCGGGTACTTTTTGTCCCGCATCGGGTACTTTCGAACGTATGAAGGGTGTGCGCACCGCATTTCTCGTACGCCTGCTGGTCCTGCCGATCGTGGCCGCACTGGCGGTGCTGACGGCCGGTGCGCCGGGCGCGCACGCGGCCACCGACGTCTCCGAGATCGCGGCGGCACTGCGCCAGAGTCCCGTGTACGTCGACCCGGCCGCCTCCGGCCAGCTGTCGCGGGCGGACGCAGAGGCGCTCGCCGACAAGATCGAGGACGCCGACAAACCCGTCTTCGTGGCGGTCCTGCCCGAGGGCTACCCCACGGACAACCTCTTCCAGAACCTCCGTACGGAGACCGGTGTCACCGGCCTGTACGGCATCCGGCTCGGCGACCGCTTCGACGCCCGCGCCGACAGCAGCGTGCTCAGCCGCCAGGGAGTGTCCAACCTGGTCACGGCCGTGCAGGACGCGGGTGACCCCAAGGCCCAGCTGAACGACTTCGTCGACGACGCGCTGCGCAGCGTGCGCGGCTCGGCCCCGGTGTCCTGGGACCCCGGTGCCGACTCCGTCCCGACCGGCGCGCTGATCGCCACGGGCGCGGTGCTGGTGGCCGGCGGCGCGGGCGCCTACGCGCTGGTGCGCCGCAACCGCCGCCGCCACGAGGAGGAGCAGCGGCAGGCGCTGGAGCGGCTGCGGGTGGTGGTGGACGAGGACATCACGGCGTTCGGCGAGGAACTGGACCGGCTGGACTTCCACCCGGCGGAACCCGGCGCGGACGACGCGATGCGCGCGGACTACGAACGGGCCCTGGACGCCTACGAACAGGCCAAGACGTACATGGCGGACGCCCGCCGGCCGGAGGACGTCCGCGCCGTCACCCAGGCGGTGGAGGACGGCCGGTTCTCGCTGGCGCAGCTCGCCGCCCGCAGGGAGGGCAGGCCGCTGCCCGAACGCCGCCCGCCCTGCTTCTTCGACCCGCGCCACGGCCCCTCCGTCGCGGACGCCACCTGGACGCCACCGGGCGGCACCACCCGCGAGGTGCCGGTCTGCGCCGCCGACCGCACCCGCCTGGCCGAGGGACGGGACCCCGAGATCCGCGAGGTGGACACCGACCACGGCCGCCGCCCGTACTGGGACGCGGGACCCGCGTACGGCCCCTGGGCCGGCGGCTACTTCGGCGGCGGCATCCTGCCCGGCCTGCTGGTGGGCACGCTGCTGGGCAGCATGATGGCCACCCCGTCCTACGCGGCCGACTACGGTGCCGGCTACGGCGACTTCGGCGGCCACCAGGGCGGTGACGTCTCCGGCGCGGACTTCGACACCGGTGACTTCGGCGGCGGCTTCGGCGACTTCGGCGGCGGCGGGTTCGGCGGAGGCGGCGGTGACTTCGGAGGCGGGTTCTGACCGCGCGCCCCGCCGGCCTCAGCGCACCAGGGCCCGGCCCCGCACCCGGGTCCCGC
The DNA here is from genome assembly GCF_014534645.1 of Streptomyces griseicoloratus. Lineage (GTDB taxonomy): Bacteria > Actinomycetota > Actinomycetes > Streptomycetales > Streptomycetaceae > Streptomyces > Streptomyces griseicoloratus. Next base: position 23,741 of record NZ_JACVQF010000192.1, on the reverse strand, counting down.
CGCGCCGAAGGCCCACGGCCGCCGTGCCGAGGGCGAGGGCGACGAGCCCGGCGCTGACCCACAGGGGCGACCGGTAGCCCAGTCCCGCACCGATCGCCGTACCCCCGGCCCAGGGGCCCAGCGCGGCGCCCACGTTGAACGCGGCGGTGGCGAAACCGCCGGCCAGGGTGGGGGCGCCCGGCGCCGAGTAGAGCGCCTGCGCGATCAGGGTCGAGCCGACGCCGAAGGACAGCGCACCCTGCACGAGCACGAGGCCGAGCGCGACGACCGGACGGCCGGCGCCGAGCGCCAGGGCGGCCCACCCGGCGCACAGGGCGGCCCCGCCCGCCGCCAGCACCGCCACGGGCCACCGGTCGGCGAGCCGCCCGCCGACGCTCACCCCGATGAACGACCCCACTCCGAACAGCGCCAGCACGCCGGGGACCCATCCGGCACCGAGCCCGGTGACATGGGTGGCCAGGGGGGCCAGATAGGTGAACGTGCAGAAGGTCGCCCCGTTCACCAGTGCCCCGAGCAGCAGCGTGACCAGGAGGCGCGGGCTGCGCAGGGCCTCCAGCTCGCCCCGCAGCGGGGGAGGGGCGGCATCGGCGGCCCCGCCCGGCACCGACCGGGCGACGGCCAGGACGGCGGGCACGGACAGCAGGGCCACCGCCCAGAACGCGGAGCGCCAGCCCCACACCTGCCCGAGCAGCGCCCCGGCGGGCACCCCGACCACGCAGGCCAGCGTGACCCCGCCCAGCAGTGTGGACGTGGCCCGGCCCTTGGCCTCCGGAGCGACCATGCCCGTGGCGGTCACCAGGGCGACGGCGAGGAAACCGGCGTTGGCCAGCGCCCCGACCAGCCGTGTGGCGAGCAGCACCTCGAAACTGCCGGTGACGGCACCGACGACATGTACGGCGAGGAAGACGGCCAGGAACCCCAGCAGGGCCCCGCGCCGCGACCACCGCCGGCCGAGGCCCGCCATCAGCGGTGCGCCGACGACCATTCCCACCGCGAAGGCGGAGGTCAGCGCCCCCGCCGCCGGCACGGTGACCTGTAGATCCCTCGCGATGTCCGGCACCAGCCCGGACAGCATGAACTCGGACGTTCCCTGGGCGAACACGGCAAGGCCCAGCAGAAGAAGAGCGAACGGCATGAAGAAACTCCGCACCCCGAAGTCGACGTCTGACACGACACGGCGGACGGCCGTCCGGCGGCGATCACGACGCGACGACTCCGGGTACGCGCGGAGCGCGCCCGTCAGCCCGGCATCACGAACAGCCACCGGAGGACCGGTGGCCGGAGTCTGGATGCCTCGGGGCTGTTCACGGTGGCAGGGTATCCGGCTCCCGGCGGCCGGGCCACGGATTTCCGGCCGGGAGGGGCCGGACGGGCCGGCCGAGGGGCCGCGGCGGCCGTCCGTGCGGCGCGGACGCACCGGCGGAAACCGGCGGCGGGTGCAGGTGGCGCGCGGCTACGGTGAGCCCATGCCGCACACGACCGCTCTCCTCGTCATCGACATGCAGAACGCCCTGGTCGCCATGGCGCACCGGGCCGGCGAGACCGTCGCCGCGATCGCGGGGCTGAGCGAGCGGGCCCGGGCGGCCGGCGTACCCGTGGTGACGGTGCGGCAGCGGGACGAGGAACTGGTGCCCGGGACCGAGGGCTGGCAGGTGGTGCCGGAGCTGGCGCCCCGGGAGGGGGAGCCGGTCGTCGACAAGACGACGCCGGACAGCTTCCTGGACACCGGCCTCGACGGGATGCTGCGGGCGCTCGGTGTCACCGAGGTGATCGTGACCGGGTTCGCCACGGAGATCTGCGTGGACACCACGGCGCGGCAGGCGCTGAGCCGCGGCTACGACCTGGTCTACGTCGCCGACGGGCACACCACGTCGCGGCGCGGCGCGGCGGACGCCGGCCTGGTTCCCGCGGACCGCTCGATCGCCCAGTACAACACGATCTACCGGACGATCGGCTGGCCCGGCCGCCGTATCCGGGTCCGGGCCGCCGCCGACGTGGAGCTCACGCCTGCCTGATCGCCGAGATGTCGAAGTTCAGCTTGATCTTGTCGGACACCAGCATGCCGCCCGTCTCCAGCGCCGCGTTCCAGGTCAGCCCCCACTCCGAGCGCAGGATCTCCGCCTTGCCCTCGAAGCCGACGCGCTCGTTGCCGAAGGGGTCCTTCGCGGAGCCGTTGAACTCCAGGTCGATGGTGAGGGGCTTGGTGGTGCCGAGGATGGTCAGGTCGCCGGTGATGCGGTAGTCGTCGCCGCCCAGGGCCTCGGCGCGGGTGGAGCGGAAGGTCATCGTCGGGAACTCGTCCGTCTTGAAGAAGTCCGCGCTCTTGAGGTGACCGTCGCGGTCCGCGGAGCCGGTGTCGATGCTGTCCATGACGACGTCGAGGGAGGCCGTGGACCGGGACGGGTCGGTGCCGTCCAGGTGCAGCGAGCCGCTGAAGTCGAGGAACTTGCCCTTGACGTTGGTGACCATGGCGTGGCGGGCGACGAAACCGAGCGTCGTGTGGGACGGGTCGATCGTGTAGTCGCCGGTCAGCGCGGCGAGGCCGGGGCTGACGGCGGCGGGGACGGTCTCGGTGGTTTTGCTGCGGCCGAAGATGCCCATGACGTGCTCCTGAGGGGACGGGGGCATGGCCGGAACGCCACGCCCGCTGAAGTTGAATGTTCAACCAATCGAACGCGCTCGACTGTAGCGGCATTCCGTTCAACATTCAACATCGCCCGTGGTGTGCGTCACAGTCAAGAGCGGTGCGGCGGCGAGGTCCTGGTGTGGACGTACAGCCGGCGCCGGTCGCCGACGTCGATGGGCTGCGGCAGCGGAAGCTCGTACCGCACCGGCATGCCGTGGTCGGCGAGCTGCCGGCGCGGGTTGTAGACCCGGTTGAACTTCCACAGCATCCGGGCGAAGTTGGTCTGCCCCCGCAGCAGGTTGCGGCCGAGGACGCGCGCCGCGCCGAACGCCGTGCGCAGGCCCAGGTGCTTGCGGTTGATCACGGCCTGGGTGCGGACCAGCTCCTCGTAGAAGCGCTCCAGCGGCAGCGTGGTGGGGACCACGGCGTGCTGGATGTCGAAGAGGCGGTAGTCGCGGGTGGTCAGCCGGCGCGACTCGGTGTGCCAGATCTCCGTACCGGGATAGGGGGTCATCACGGTGAAGTGCACGATCTCGGGGACCGAGAGCGCGAACTCCCGGACCACGCGGAAGCGCTCCTCGTCCCAGGCCGGATCGACGATGAGGTTGATGGCGACCTGGATGCCCATGCGGCGGGCCGCCTCCAGCGCCCGGAAGTTCTCGTCGGGGCTGACGCGCTTGCGGAACAGGTCCAGTCCCTCGGCGTCGATGGCCTCCATGCCCAGGAACATGTAGCGCAGGCCCAGCCGCGCCCACCGCTCGAAGACCTCGGGGTGGCGCAGCAGCACGTCGCTGCGCGTCTCCAGGTAGTACTGCTTGCGGATGCCGCGCCGCTCCACCTCGGCGGCGATCGCGTCGCCGTGCTCGGGCCGGATGAAGGCGACGTCGTCGACGATGAACACGTTGGGCTCGCGGATGCGCGCCAGGTCCTCGGCCGCGGCCTCGGGGGACGCCTTGCGGTAGCTGCGGCCGTAGAAGGTCCAGGCGGAGCAGAACGAGCAGTCCCAGGGGCAGCCGCGGGTGAACTCGATGGACGCGCACGGGTCCAGTTCGCCGATGAAGTACCGGCGGCGGTGCCGCATCAGGTCGCGGGCCGGGAGCGGGGAGTCGATGCCGTGCAGCATCAGCGGCGCCGGGCCCCGCCCGGCGGCGGTGACGATCCCGGGCACGCCGTCCACCCCGCCGTCGCGGACCGCCTCCAGCAGCGGCGCGATCGCCGGCTCGCCCTCGCCCCGGACCACCGCGTCCACCGTGCCCGCCGCCTGCTCCAGCACGTTCTCGGCGACGAAGGAGACGCTGTGCCCGCCCAGGAAGACGAAACAGCCCGGGGCGGCCCGCTTCACGTTCGCCGCCAGTTCGATCGCCTCCGGGATGTTCGCGAGGTAGTTCAGGGAGATGCCGAGGGCCTCCGGCCGGAACGACCGCACCTCCTCGCGCAGCGTCGCCCGGCCGAGCACCTGGAGGTCCACGACCCGGACCTCGTGCCCCGCCTCGCGGGCCGCCCCCGCCACCCGTTCCAGGCCGAGGGGTTCGAGCCGCAGGAAGATCTCGGAGTACATCAGCGCGCTGGGGTGGACGAGCAGCAAACGCATGGTCACCTCGTCACGGGATCGGCGGCGCACCGGAACGAAGGGGAACCGGAACGAACGGGACGTCTGCTCCCTTCGTATCCGGCGGGCCCGCGCACCGCACGGCCCGTACCGCCGCCTGGCGGCACCGGGCGCCCGCACGGGTGGCGCGTTCCCGTCGCCGTCGTCCCGCGGATGCTGTTCCGCATCTCCTGCCGACGTGATAGACGCCATGAACATGACCTCACTGCGGCCTCCGCGACGTCCCGCCGTCCCACCCTCCCGCCGTGCCGTCCTGCTCGCGGCGGCCCTGTCCGCCACCCTCACCCCGGCCCTCGCCCCGCCGGCCACGGCCGCCGCCGAACCTGCCGCCGACCCCTACGACACCCTCCGCGGACGCTGGCTCGACATCGCCCTCGGCACCGGCTACGACCCGGCCGCCGAACCGTACGCCTCCCGCCTGGCCCGGACCGGCGAACTCGCCCGCGGCTTCGCCGCCACCATGGCCCCGGCCCCCACCTCGCTGTGGCCCGGTCACCCCTTCGACCCGCCGGCCGGCATCACCTTCGCCTACGGCCGCCTGTGGACCATGGCCCAGGCGTACGTCCAGCAGGGCACCGGCAGCACGGGCGACGAAGCCCTGCTCGCCGACGTCCTGCGCGGCCTCGACCACCTCTCCGCCACGGTCTACCACCCGGGCACGACCCGCTACGGCAACTGGTGGGAATGGCAGATCGGCAGCCCCCGCCTCCTCATGGACATCACCGCCGCCCTGTACGACCGCCTCGGCGCCGACCGCGTCGCCGCCGCCTGCGCCGCCGTCGACCACTTCGTTCCCGACTCCGCGCTCGGCGACTACACCGGCACCTCCACCGGCGCCAACCGCGTCGACCTGTGCCGCTCCGTCGCCCTGCGCGGCATCCTCGGCCGGGACCCCGCCAAGATCGCCCTGGCCCGCGACGCGCTCTCGCCGGTCTTCCCGTACGTCACCGAGGGCGACGGCCTCCACGCCGACGGCTCGTTCGTCCAGCACACCTGGGTCGCCTACTCGGGGACGTACGGCCAGGTCCTGCTGGACGGACTCGGCCGCCTGTTCACGCTGCTCGCCGGATCGGAGTGGGAGGTCACGGACCCCGCCCGGCAGATCGTCCTGGACAGCGTCGAGCACGCCTACGCCCCGCTGATCCACGACGGGCTGGTCATGGACGCCGTCAACGGGCGCGCCATCAGCCGCGGCCTCCTCAAGAGCGACGACCTGCACGTGATGCGCAGCGACCACTTCCACGGGCAGCAGCTCATCGCGGCCATGGCGATCCTCGCCGGCGGCGCGAGCGACGCCGAGCGGCGGCGCTGGTACGCGCGGATCAAGGGCTGGATCGAACGGAATACCGTCGCCCCGGTCCTGACCGCCCCGCAGTACGGGGTCGCCGACCTGGCCCGGCTGCGGGCGATCGCCGCCTCACCGGTCGAGGCCGCGCCCGAACCCACCGGGCACCGGCTCTTCGCGGCCATGGACCGCGCCGTGCACCGCGGCACCGGCTTCACCGCCGGCCTCGCCATGGCCAGTGACCGCATCACCCACTACGAATGCGGCAACGGCGAGAACCCGCGCGGCTGGCACACCGGCGCCGGGATGCTCTCCTGGTGGGCGCACGGAGCCGGGCCGGACCAGTACACGGACTGGTTCTGGCCGACCGTCGACTGGTACCGCCTGCCCGGCACCACCGTCTCCACCCGGCGGCTGCCCGACCGGGCGGGCGGCGAATGGGGCGCGCCCAGGCCCGGCGTGCGCTGGGTCGGCGGCACGACCGACGGCGAGTACGCGGCGGTCGGGCAGCATCTCAAGGGGCTCGGCTCGACCCTCGAAGCCCGCAAGTCCTGGTACTTCCTCGACGACGCGGTGATCTGTCTGGGCGCCGGGATCACCTGCGCGGACGGCGTCCCGGTCGAGACGGTCGTCGACAACCGCAACTTGGGGGAGGGCGGCACCGCCGCCTTCGTACGCGGACCGGGCTGGGCCCACCTGGAGGCTCACGGCGGCTGGGTCGTGCCCGAGGGCGACCTGCGCACCCTGCGTGAGGACCGCACCGGCGCCTGGTCCGACATCAACGCCACCAGCACGACCGAGCGCCGCACCCGGCGCTGGCAGACCCTCTGGCTCGACCACGGCACCGACCCCGTCGACGCCGGCTACGTCTACGTCCTCATGCCGGGCGCCTCCCGGCGGGCCGTCGCCCGGCGCGCCGCGGACCGCCGCTGGATGTCCGTCCTCGCCAACGACGCCCGCCGCCAGGCGGTCGCGGTCCCCGCGCTCGGGCTGACCGCCGCCAACTTCTGGCAGGCCGGCACCGCCGGCCCCCTCACCGCGACGGCCGGCGCGAGCGTGCTGGTCCGCCGCCGGGGGCGTACCGCTACGCTCTGCGTGAGCGAGCCGCCGCGCACGGGGGAGCCGCTGGAGATCGTCTGGGACCACCCGGTGCGGGGGACGGTACGGGCCGACGAGACGGTCGAGATCCTCGCGACGGGCCGCCGACTGCGCCTCCGTGTCACTCCAGGGACGGTATGTACCACCCATGAATGTGAGGTGATTCTCAGCTGACGGCTTTGTGCGACCCCTACAAGCATCCGGGCCTCTGAGCAGTCGAAACGCCTGCATGCCGCTGTGGTTCTGTTCAGTGGTACCAGGAAAACGCGCCGGAGACTGTACGGAGTCGACGGCTCGCTTTCCGCGGTCTGCTTCGTAAGGTCACTACATGACCGTTTTGGATGAGGCGCCGGGTGAGCCGACGGATGCGCGCGGGCGAGTGGCCGAGCTGCACGAGATCCGTGCGCAGGCACTGGCCGGTCCCAGCGAGAGGGCGACCGAGGCGCAGCACGCCAAGGGCAAGCTGACCGCGCGGGAGCGCATCGAACTCCTCCTCGACCCGGACTCCTTCCGGGAGGTCGAGCAACTGCGCCGGCACCGGGCGACCGGTTTCGGACTGGAGGCCAAGAAGCCGTACACGGACGGTGTGATCACCGGCTGGGGCACGGTGGAGGGCCGTACGGTCTTCGTCTACGCCCATGACTTCCGGATCTTCGGCGGCGCGCTGGGCGAGGCCCACGCCACCAAGATCCACAAGATCATGGACATGGCCATCGCCGCGGGTGCGCCGCTGGTCTCCCTGAACGACGGCGCCGGCGCCCGCATCCAGGAGGGCGTCAGCGCCCTCGCCGGCTACGGCGGCATCTTCCAGCGCAACACCAAGGCGTCGGGTGTGATCCCGCAGATCTCGGTGATGCTGGGCCCGTGCGCGGGCGGCGCGGCCTACAGCCCCGCCCTGACGGACTTCGTGTTCATGGTCCGCGACACCTCCCAGATGTTCATCACCGGCCCGGACGTGGTCAAGGCGGTGACGGGTGAGGAGATCACCCAGAACGGCCTGGGCGGTGCGGACGTGCACGCGGAGACGAGCGGTGTCTGCCACTTCGCGTACGACGACGAGGAGACCTGCATCGCCGAGGTGCGCTACCTCCTGTCGCTCCTGCCGCAGAACAACCGGGAGAACCCGCCGCGGGTGGAGAGCACCGACCCGGTGGACCGCCGCAGCGACGTCCTGCTGGACCTGGTCCCGGCGGACGGCAACCGGCCGTACGACATGGCGAAGGTCATCGAGGAGATCGTCGACGACGGCGAGTACCTGGAGGTCCACGAGCGCTGGGCGCGCAACATCATCTGCGCGCTGGCCCGCATCGACGGCCAGGTCGTCGGCATCGTCGCCAACCAGCCGCAGACCCTCGCCGGCGTCCTCGACATCGAGGCCAGCGAGAAGGCCGCCCGCTTCGTGCAGATGTGCGACGCGTTCAACATCCCGATCATCACTCTTTTGGACGTCCCCGGCTTCCTGCCGGGCGTCGACCAGGAGCACGGTGGAATCATCCGGCACGGCGCGAAGCTGCTGTACGCCTACTGCAACGCGACGGTGCCGAGGATCTCGCTGATCCTGCGCAAGGCGTACGGAGGTGCCTACATCGTCATGGACAGCCAGTCGATCGGCGCCGACCTCACCTTCGCGTGGCCGACGAACGAGATCGCCGTGATGGGAGCGGAGGGCGCGGCCAACGTCATCTTCCGCCGCCAGATCGCCGAGGCCGAGGACCCCGACGCCATGCGGGCCCGCATGGTCAAGGAGTACAAGGCCGAGCTGATGCACCCGTACTACGCGGCCGAGCGCGGCCTCGTCGACGACGTCATCGACCCCGCCGAGACCCGCGAGGTGCTCGTCAGGTCCCTGGCGATGCTCCAGACCAAGCACGCCGACCTGCCCTCCCGCAAGCACGGCAACCCGCCCCAGTGACCCGGACAGGGAGATCGACACCCATGACCACGCCCGACATCCGCGTCGAGAAGGGCCACGCCGAGCCCGAGGAGGTCGCCGCCATCACGGCCCTCCTCATGGCCCGTGCCGCCGCCCGCCCCGCCGAGATCGCCCCGGCCCACGGCGGCCGCGTCCGTGCCGGCTGGCGCCGCCTGGAACGCGAGCCCGGCTTCCGCGCCCCGCACAGCTGGCGCTGACCGCAGCAACGCGAAGAGGCCCCTCCGCCAAGGAGGGGCCTCTTCGCGTGATGCCGGCGAGGGCAACGCCCCCAGGGGCGCGGGCGCGAGCAATCCACGACGACCGCACCCGGCAATGCAACAGCCCCCGGCAGCCCAGTGGCCGCAGGGGGCGTCGCGCAACCCGGCGCTACGGGGTGCCGCCTGCGCGCACCCGTGCCGCCCCAGGCGGCACGACTGCCCGCAGGCTCCGCGCGCGGAGCGCTAGCGCAGGCGGGCCATCAGCGCGTGCTCCACGAGAGTGATCAGCGTCGACTTCGCGTCGGCCCGATGCCGCGCGTCCGTCGTGATGATCGGCGTGTCGGGACCGATCTGCAGGGCCTCCCGGACCTCGTCCGGGTTGTACGGCTGCTGGCCGTCGAAGCCGTTCAGCGCGATGACGAAGGGCAGGCCCGAGTTCTCGAAGTAGTCGACGGCGGGGAAGCAGTCGGCGAGCCTCCGCGTGTCGACCAGGACCACCGCGCCGATGGCGCCGCGCACCAGGTCGTCCCACATGAACCAGAACCGGTCCTGGCCGGGCGTACCGAACAGGTACAGGATCAGGTCCTGGTCGAGCGTGATGCGGCCGAAGTCCATGGCGACCGTGGTGGTCGTCTTGTCCCCGGTGTGGGTGAGGTCGTCGATGCCCGCAGACGCGGATGTCATCACGGCCTCGGTGCGCAGCGGGTTGATCTCCGAGACGGCGCCGACGAACGTGGTCTTGCCCACGCCGAAGCCGCCAGCCACCACGATCTTCGCGGACGTGGTGGAGCGGGAAGGCCCTCCGCTAGAGCTTGCGAAGTCCACTGAGCACCCTTTCGAGCAGTGTCACGTCTGGCTGGCCGCCGGCGTTCTCGTCGCCGCCGGGCTGATGGATGGCGACCAGTCCCGCCTCCGCCAAGTCGGCGACGAGGATCCTGGCCACGCCGAGAGGGATCGTCAGGAGGGCCGAGATCTCGGCCACCGACTTGATTTCCCGGCAGAGGTGGCAGATCCGCTGATGCTCGGGCAGCTGGCCCTGCATCTGGTGCGGCTGCGCGGTGGTGTGCACCAGCGCCTCGATGGCGAGCTGGTACCGCGGCCTGGTGCGGCCGCCCGTCATGGCGTACGGACGCACCAGGGGGTTGTTCGACGCCCCGGCGGGCGCCGGCTCTGGGGTGCGGCGCTGCGGCTGCACGGGCTGGATGCGCGGGGCCTGCGGCTGGTCGTACGGCGAAGGGCCGGGGCCCTGTGGCGCGTACGGCTGCCGGTGGCCGGGGACGGAGGGGAAGCCGTACGGGTTTGCCGAGCCGTCGCTGTGGCCCTGTGCGGGGCCGTACGACCAGTTGCCCGAAGACGGACCGCCTGGGGGTGTTGCCACTTTCTCCTCCTCCGACTGTGCCTGGCACCCATCACTGTGGAGCCGCGTCCCGAAACCTTACGGCCACGGGACGCCAAAACGCACCGTCTGCCCGTTAGTTGAGAAGGCTCCCCTGGAGCTCCGCGCGCAGGTCCGGCGTCAGGACCGTACCGGCGCGGTCCACCAGAAGGGCCATCTCGTACCCAATGAGGCCGATGTCCGCCTCCGGGTGTGCAAGAACCGCGAGCGAGGAACCGTCGGAGATGGACATGATGAAGAGGAATCCCCTCTCCATCTCCACAACCGTCTGGTTCACGCTGCCGCCCTCGAAGATGCGCGAGGCACCGGCGGTCAGCGAGGTCAGACCGGAGGCGACGGCCGCGAGCTGATCGGCGCGGTCGCGCGGGAAGCCTTCGGACATCGCCAGAAGGAGTCCGTCGGCGGAGACCACCACCGTGTGGGACACCCCCGGGGTGTTGTCCACGAAGTTGGTGATCAACCAGTTCAGGTTCTGTGCCGCCTGGCTCATCGGGCTCACACTAACGCTCCTGGTTGTAGGTGCTGTCAGGACCGAAGCCCTGGCCGTTCGTTTCACTGCCTGCGGTGCGGCCCCGTTGGACACCGCGCCGCAGGTTGCTCAGCCTGCCCCGGACGTCCTCCGGGGCGCGGGAGACCTGGGGGCCTCCCTGGGGGGTGGTTTCGGCGGAGCCCTCGACCAGGTTGGCCCTGGGCACCCGCCGCGGCAGACCGGAGGAGGTCACTCCGCCCGCCTTGGGCTTCCTCAGCTGCGAGGCCTGCTGCCAGCGCTCGTCGTTGGCCGAACGCCAGTCGCCGTCGTCGCCCGCGGCGGAAGCCGGCGCCTCGTGGTTCCCGTGCCGCCCCGCCTCGCCCGTGCCGCCGGCGGTGGATCCGCGGCGGGGAAGCCCGGCGTCGGTCAGCTCGTGGACGGCGGAGGGGCCCGGACCCGGACGGTCGAAGCCTACGCGGTCCGGCTCGCTCACGTCAGCGGCCTGCGTGGATTCCGCTTCCTGGGCTTCCGCAGGGTACTGGGTCGGGTAGCCGTTCTGGTAGCCGTTCTGCTGCGGCCAGTCGTCCTGGTGACGGCGCTGCTCGAAGGCAGAGTACGTCTCCTGGCCGCCGGCGCCCGCCGTCGCGTGCTCCTCCTGGCCCGGCTCCGCATACGAGGGCTCGGGGTAACCGCCGGCCGCCGGGTAGCCGTCGCTCTGCGGCAGGCCGCCGTCCGGCGCGAAGTACTGCTCGTCGTACGCCTGCTGCTGCGGCTCCTGGTACGCCGTCTGCTGGTCGTACGCGGCGGGCTGCTGCTCCGGGTAGCCGCCCTGACCCTGGTCGTAGCCCTGCCCGCCGGCGAACTGGTCGGCGTACCCGGCCGTCTCGTCGGCCCCGGGGCCGTTCTGGCCCGCCGGCGCCTGCGGCTGGGGCTGCGCCTGGGCCTCCAGGGCCGCGCGGCGCTCCTCGCGCATCAGGGACCGGCCGACCGGGTCGAGCTCGCGTATGTCGTCGGGGACGTCGGCGTAGCGGCTGTCGTCGAAGCCCAGCTCGGCGGCGGTCCGCAGCGGCTGCTGCTGGCCGAAGTCCTCGCCCTGGAACTTCTGCTCGGGGATGATCTGCGAGACGGTGAACTCGTCGCGCTGCACCTGCTGCTCGCCGCCACCGCCGTGGGTGATGGCGTCCGGGAGCATGACCAGGGACGTGGTGCCCGCCTGCTCGCCGGAGGGGCGCAGCTGGACGCGGATGCCGTGCCGGTCGGACAGCCGGCCGACCACGAACAGGCCCATGCGCTGCGAGATCGCGGCGTCCACGGTGGGCGGGTTGGCCAGCTTGTGGTTGATGTCCGCGAAGTCCTCGGCGGTCAGGCCGATGCCCTTGTCGTGGATCTCGATCATCACACGGCCGTCGGGCAGCCGGGTGGCGGTGACGCGGACCTTGGTCTGCGGCGAGGAGAACGTGGTGGCGTTCTCCAGGAGCTCGGCGAGCAGGTGCACGAGGTCGGTCACGGCGCGGCCGTGGATGTCGGCCTCCGGGACGCCGGACAGCTCGATGCGCTCGTACTGCTCCACCTCGGAGGAGGCGGCGCGCAGCACGTCGACCAGCGGGACCGGCTGGTCCCAGCGGCGGCCGGGCTCCTCGCCGGCGAGGACCAGCAGGTTCTCGCCGTTGCGGCGCATGCGGGTCGCGAGGTGGTCCAGGCGGAAGAGGTTCTCCAGCTGGTCCGGGTCGGCCTCGTTGTTCTCCAGGTCCGTGATCAGGGTCAGCTGGCCCTCGATCAGGGACTGGTTGCGGCGGGAGAGGTTGGTGAAGATCGCGTTGATGTTGCCCCGCAGCAGCGCCTGTTCGGAGGCGAGCCGGACGGCCTCGCGGTGCACCTGGTCGAAGGCGCGGGCGACCTCGCCGATCTCGTCGGTCGAGGAGATCGGGATCGGCGCGACCCGGGTGTCGACCCGGCCGGGGTCGGTGCGGGAGAGCTGGTCGACCAGCATCGGCAGACGCTGCTCGGCGATGCCGAAGGCGGCGTTGCGCAGCTGCCGCATGGAGCGGCTCATCTGGCGGGCCACCATGCCGGCCAGGATGAACGCGGCGAGCAGCGCGACCACGACGATGGCACTCGTGATGTAGGTGTCCTGCTCGGCGTCGTCGGCGATGGCGGCGGCCTCGGCGACCGCCTTGTCGGCCATGTCCGCCTCGATCGTGCGGTAGGCGTCGAACTTGAGGGTGTTGACCGCCCACCAGTTCTCGGGCGTGATGCCCTGCTGGGCCAGTGCCGCGCGAGCGCTGGTGTCCGTGGAGTCCAGCTGGGCCAGCTCCGAGACCATCGTGGTGGGGTTGGACGGCGGCGGCACGTAGTCCGGGTCCTTGGCCGCGGCCTCCTTGGCCATGGCGGCGCCGTCGGACTTGACCTTCTTCTCCGCGTCCTCGAGCTTCTGCGCGTCCGCCTCGGTGCCACCGCCGAGGTACTCCTCGACGGCGATGCCCTCCAGGTAGGCGTAGGAGGACAGGGCGACGCGCTGGCTGGCGAGGTGGCTGGGCTCCGGTCCCGGCTTGACCAGCATGTGCATGCCGATGGAACGCTCCAGCGACAGCGCGGCCTTGGTCAGCGAGATGGCGTAGACGGTGCGGCCGTAGGAGGTGATGTTGCCGGTGCCGAGGCCGAGCTCGTTGGCGAACTCCATCAGGGGGTGGGCGACCTCGACGTAGCCCTCCTCCGTCTGAACGCCCTTGAGCTTGGAGGTGTAGGCGGCGGCACGCAGCGTCTGGAGCTTGGGCTCCGTCTCGCGGAACAGCTTCAGACGCCGCTCCAGGCCGGGCTTGGCCGGCATGTTCTGCGCGGCCTCGTCGAAGGTGTCGGCGGCGGCGTCCGTGGCCTGGCGGGCCTTGGCGACGGCGGAGTCCTTCTGTCCCTTGCCCTGCAGCAGCGGGGCGGCGGAGACGTCCCGCTCGTTGTAGAGGGCGTTGGCGTAGCTGAGGGAGGCCTGGACCAGGCGTGCGGTGCTCTCGGCGTCCTCGGCGTCCTGCCAGGTGTCGATCGAGCTCTTCACCTGGAAGCCGCCCATGACGAGGCCGACCAGCACGGGTATGAGCAGGATCGCGTTCAGCCGGGTGGTCACCCGCCAGTTGCGCGGGGAGAGACGGCCGCCGCTCTGGGCAGGCGCGGCCGTCGGTTCCGAACCGGGCACGGGGGCGGGCGCCGCTGTGCGCGGCGGCGGGGTGAAGTTGCCCCGGGCCGATGGCTCGGGACTGTTCTTGCTTCGCCTCACTCGACCAACAACCTCTCGGCGGTCGGCACCTTCGTCGTGCCGCAGTGTCTCAGAGCCCAGTCCGTCATCGAGTACGCGCTACTGCTGAGTACGTCTTTGACCATTGGGCAGTTCTGGCATTCCAGCACGACGACCTGCGCTCTTCCAAACACTGGAACGCGGGGATTACACGTGATGTAAGCCCCAGATAAAACGGTCATAAAGAGCGAGGCCCGTCAAAAGACGGGCTGTTCGTGCGCGCAGCGACACCGATTGACCGCGACGCGTGTCGGTACCACCCGATTCCTCTGCCGAAACGTTATGAACACCGGAGCCGACCGTGTCAAAGGACACAGTCGGTTCCGCCGCATCTACGGCAACTGCCGTATCCCGCCTACCGACTTGGGTGTCACCTCAGCCGTGCCATCAGCGCATGCTCCACCAGCGTGATCAGCGCACTCTTGGCGTCGGCCCGGTGCCGGGCGTCGGTGGTGATGATCGGGGTGTCGGGGCCGATCTGCAGCGCCTCGCGCACCTCGTCCGGGGTGTACGGCTGCTGGCCGTCGAAGCCGTTGAGGGCGACGACGAAGGGCAGGCCCGAGTTCTCGAAGTAGTCCACGGCCGGGAAGCAGTCGGCCAGCCGCCGGGTGTCGACCAGGACCACCGCGCCGATGGCGCCGCGCACCAGGTCGTCCCACATGAACCAGAACCGGTCCTGGCCGGGCGTACCGAACAGGTACAGGATCAGGTCCTGGTCGAGCGTGATGCGGCCGAAGTCCATGGCGACCGTGGTGGTCGTCTTGTCCCCGGCGTGCGTGAGGTCGTCGATCCCGGCGCTGGCGGAGGTCATCACGGCCTCGGTGCGCAGCGGATTGATCTCGGAGACGGCGCCGACGAACGTGGTCTTGCCCACGCCGAAGCCGCCGGCCACCACGATCTTCGCGGAGGTGGTCGCCCGACCCCCGTCAGAGCTTGCGAAGTCCACTGAGCACCCTTTCGAGCAGTGTCACGTCCGGCGCACCGCCGTTGTTCTCGTCGCCGCCCGGCTGGTGGACGGCCACGAGTCCGGCCTCGGCGAGGTCCGCCACCAGGATCCGGGCCACGCCCAGCGGCATCGACAGCAGAGCCGACACCTCGGCCACCGACTTCACCTCACGGCACAGGTGGCAGATGCGCTGGTGCTCGGGAAGCAGCCCCATGAGCGCTGCCGGATCGGCCGTCGTGCTGATCAGCGCCTCGATGGCGAGCTGATAGCGCGGCCTCGTCCGGCCGCCGGTCATCGCGTACGGACGTACCAGCGGCTGGTCGCCCTCGTCCTCGTACGGCTCCGCGTACGGATCATGAGAGGCGGTGGGCGGGGTCATGAATCCTCCGGGCGGGACAGCAAGTCGGTCAGTCGTGACCGTCTGACGAGGCCGGTGGGGGGATTGTGGCGGCCGGACGGTGATTTGGTGAGACGGGTGGTGCCGGGGCCGGTCAGTGGAGCAGACTTCCCTGTAGTTCGGCGCGCAGGTCGGGCGTGAGCACCGCGCCCGCGCGGTCGACGAGGAGTGCCATCTCGTAGCCGACGAGGCCGATGTCGCACTCCGGATGGGCGAGGACGGCCAGGGAAGAGCCGTCCGAGACGGACATGAGGAAGAGGAACCCGCGTTCCATCTCCACGACCGTCTGTGCCACGTTGCCGCCCTCGAAGATCCGGGACGCCCCGGCGGTCAGTGAGGTCAGCCCCGAGGCGACGGCCGCCAGTTGGTCGGCGCGGTCGCGCGGGAAGCCCTCGGACATCGCCAGAAGGAGTCCGTCGGCGGACACGACGACGGTGTGGGACACCCCCGGGGTGTTGTCCACGAAATTCGTGATCAACCAGTTGAGGTTCTGTGCCGCCTGGCTCATCGGGCTCAACTAACGCTCCTGCTGGTGAGTGGGCCGCGGGTAGCTGCCGGTCTGGTTGCTGCCGGCCTGACGGCCCTGTGCGATTCCCCGACGGAGATTGGTCAGCCGGCCGCGCACGTCGTCGGGCGCGCGCGAGACCTGCGGACCGCTCTGGTGCGACTGCTGCTGAGCCGTGCCCGGGACCAGGTTGGCCCGGGGCACCCGGCGCGGCAGGCCGGAGGTGGTGACCCCGCCCGCGGCCGGCTGCCGGACGCGCTCGGCCTGCCGGACGAGGTCGTCGTTCGGCGAGCTGCGCCAGGCGGAGGTGGTGCTCCGCTGGGGCGCGGAGGGGGACTGCTGTGCCGCGGGGGCCTGCGGCTCCTGGGCGTTGCCCTGCGTCCTCGCCGCACGGTCGCCGTGGAACCAGTTGGTCTCCAGCGTGTCGTACAGCGGGGTGCGCCCGTCACCGGGGCCGGACGCCGGCGGCAGGGCCTCGGGCTCCTGGCGCACGGGGCGGCGCTGCGGGGCCGGGGCCTGCGGGGCGCCGAAGTCGCCGCCGTGCTGGGCGCCGTTGACCTGCGGACGCTCGAACTGGCCGGTGGCGGACGGGTTGTGCCGGTCCGGCAGGGCGTGCTGCCCGGTGGAGCCGTTGTCGTACGCCTGCGGGGCCGCGAACTGACCGGTCGTGGCCGGGTCGTTGGGCACGCCCTGCCCGCCGAAGATGTCCTGGCGGACGAACTGCCCGTTGTCCGCCTGCGGAGCGGGCGGCGCGGCGGGGGCGAACCGGTCGCCCTGCGGGGCGTTCGTCCCGGGACGGCCGTAGTGCTCGGGGCCGGCCTGGGCGAACTGGCCCGTGTTCTGCGGGGCGGCGGGAGGTGCCGGGGCGTCGAAGTCGGGGCGGGCGAACTCGGCCGTGGAGCCGGGGCCCTGGTGCTCGTCGAACCGGGGGACCGCCGGAATCTCCGCGGTCGAACCCGGGCCCTGCCGGTCGTCGAAGCGCGGCGTCCGGTCGGTCCGGGAGGAGTCCGGCTCCTCGTGGCCGCGCGGGGTGTCCAGCGAGGCGCGCGGCACGGGCGGCTGCGCGTTCTCGTCGCTCCAGCTGGGCACGCGGGGCTGCGGGTTGCCGCCGGGCAGCTCGGCCCGCGGGCCGCCGCGCGGCGGAAGCTGCGGACGACGGTCCTGTCCGGCCTCGCCGTTGCCGTTGTTCCTGCGCCTGCCGCGCTGCGGGGACGGGGACGGCCCACGACCGCCGCCGAAGGCGTCCTGGCCCTGCGGCGCGTTGTTCTGCGGTGCGTTGCCCTGCGGCGCGTTCATGCCCGCGGCCTGCAGGCCCTGCGGGGCACCCGGCGCCTGACCGGCACCGGCGGGAGCGGGGCGGCCCTGCTGAGGAGCGGCCGGGGCCTGCGGTCCGCGCGCTCCTCCCGGAGCACCCGGACGGCCGCCCGCGTCGCGCCCGGGCAGCGCGGCCCGCGGGCCCTGACCGGCGCCGAGCCGGCCGCCGCCCGGTGCACCGGCGCCGAGGGCGCCGCCACCGAGACCACCGCCACCACCGAGGCCACCGCCCTGGCCGCCGCGCCGGGCCGCCGCGGCACCGGCCGCGGCCTGCGCGGCCGCCGGACCGCCGCCGCCCACGGCCGGCTGACCCGGCTTGGGCTGCGGCTTGCGGCCGCCCTGGGCGACGTCGACGGGCAGCATGACCAGCGCGGTCGTACCGCCGGAGTCGGACGGGCGCAGCTGGATGCGGATGCCGTGCCGCTGCGACAGACGGCCGACCACGAACAGACCCATGCGGCGGGAGACGGAGACGTCCACGGTGGGCGGCGAGGCGAGCCGCTCGTTGATCGCGGCGAGGTCCTCCGGCGACAGGCCGATACCGGTGTCGTGGATCTCGATCAGCACGCGGCCGTCGGGCAGCGCGTGACCGGTGACCTTGACCTTGGTCTGCGGCGAGGAGAACGACGTCGCGTTCTCCAGCAGCTCGGCGAGCAGGTGCACGAGGTCGTTGACGACCCGGCCGGCCACCTCGGTGGTCGGCACGGCGGCCAGCTCGATGCGCTCGTACTGCTCCACCTCGGAGGCGGCGGCGCGCAGCACGTCGACCAGCGGGACCGGGCGGGTCCAGCGGCGGCCGGGCTCCTCACCCGCGAGGACGAGGAGGTTCTCACCGTTACGGCGCATGCGCGTGGCGAGGTGGTCGAGCTTGAACAGCGAGGAGAGCTGGTCCGGGTCGGCCTCGCGGGACTCCAGCTCGGAGATCAGCGACAGCTGGCGCTGGATCAGACCCTGGGAGCGGCGCGAGAGGTTGGTGAACATCGCGTTGACGTTGCCCCGCAGCAGGGCCTGCTCGGCGGCGAGGCGGACCGCCTCGCGGTGCACGTCGTCGAAGGCCGCGGCCACCCGGCCGATCTCGTCCCGGGAGTGCACGCCGACCGACTCCACGGAGGTGTCCACGTCCTGCGGGTCGGTCTCCGAGAGCTGCTTGACCAGCTCGGGCAGACGGTCCTGGGCGACCTTGGTCGCGGTCTCCTCCAGGCGGCGCAGCGAGCGGATCATGGACCGGGCAACGACGAAGGCGCCGACCAGCGAGACGCCGAGCACGATCAGGATCAGCGCACCGGAGATGATGGCTTCCTGCTCGGAGGCGCTGCGCAGCTCGCGGGCCTTCTGCTCCATGTCCTCGAGCAGCGTGTGCTCGATGTTCTTCATCTGCTGGATCTTGGTGGAGCTGTCGTCCAGCCAGTCCTGGTACGACCGCTTGTCCAGCCCCTCGAGACCGTCCTGGCTGCTGAGCGCACGGCCGGCGTAGGTGTCGGTGGCCTCGATGGTCGGGTTGCCCTGGGAGATGGGCTTGAGGAGTTCCTCGGCGCCGTCGCCGTAGATGCTGCTGAAGCTGCGGATCTCGGACTTCTGGCTCTGCAGCGCGGACTCGGCGTACAGCCGGTCGTTCTCGGAGATGTTGCCGCGCGTGGTGTTGCTCGCCGGCAGGGCCGCCGCGATGACCGCGCGCTGGATGGACGCGTACTCCTTGGCCGACGAGAACGCGGCCAGGGCGCGCGTGCGCTGGATCATCTCCGGGTTGCTGGTCGCCTCCGCCATGTCCTGGGAGAGGTCGAGCAGGTGGGTGATCAGGCGGTGGTAGGCCTCGACGGTCTGGGTCGAGTTCTCCTCGGCCTGGTAGGCGCTGCTGCGGATCTTGTTGAGGTCGTTCAGGTCGCTCGCGAGGCCGACGAGGCTGTCGCGGACGCCGACGAGGTTGCCTTCCTTGCTGGCGCTGTCGATCTCCTCGGAGCTGTCGAGGAAGTTCTTCAGGGCCCGGTCGGTCTTCTCCCGGTCGCCCTTCACGGAGATCGCGCTGGCCTTCGAGCCGTGCGCGAGGGGGCCGGCGGACTGGTCGCGCTCCTCCTGGAGCGCGGCGGCCAGTTCGGTGGCCTGCTTGGTCATGTCCGTCAGCAGCTTCATGTTGTCGAGCTGCTGGATGTCGTCCATGGACTGGCTGATGCGCATCGCGCCCAGCGAGGTGGCCGCGACCACCGGGAGCGCGAGCAGCGACACCAGACGGGTGGAGATCCGCCAGTTCCGCAGGGCTATTCGCGGGCCGGGGCCGGTCGGGCCCTTGGGCGGCTTCGCCGCCGACGCCGGGGCCGAGGCGGTCGGGGCCCCAGCCGGACCGGGGCGTCCGGGGCGCTCCGCGCTGTCGCCGGACGGAGCCTGGCCCGGGTTCTGGGCGTGCTGGGGCGAGGAGCTGACGGCCGTGGGGCCGGTCCCGCCGTGCTCCGGCTCCGCCGAAGCGCTGCCATCCCTCTTGAAACGTCCCTGCACTAGCGTCGCAACCTCTGGACCAGGCGCCCCTCCGCACGAACGGCGGGACACGGTGTCGGCGTCATAGGGGCGCCCTGAATACGCCCCCGTGGTGGTCGTGAGTGACCGGCGCTGGCTCCCCCTTCGTGCCGCCGCTCGGCGCTTGTCTGCGCCCCCTGTGCGCCGGCTCGATCCTGCGGCGGTCCGTGGAATTCCAGCACAGTGCCGGATCTCCAACAAGGCCCGTGGGTCAGGCCGTGGCGTAGGTGACAGCACGTGAGGGCCGGGTCACGGGTCGTAGAAAATGATCACTCTCAAAACGGTCACATCCCCGCGAGTCGCCAATGCGCGACGGGTGTCCCAGTCGACATGATCAGGAGCGGAATGGGGGCTTCAGGGGGTCAATGTCCGTTTCGTTGGGGAGAACGGCGCGTCTGGATTGACCGGTTTGACCCTTGATAAGTGAGCAAACTCACACGGTGATCGCCGACTCTCCCCGCGTTCGACGGGAATCGCATGTTTAGCCTGACGCTTTACAGAGAAGGCAAAACCGACAACCCGCGCCCGCACGAGGGTCCTCGACCCCCTGGCGCCCGGACACGACAGGGTCTCGTTCAACCGTGAAGACGACGATGATGTTCCACAAGATCGCCAACCCGCGGCGCACGACGCTGGCACACCTGAAGGACGCCGACGAACTGCAGACGCCGGACCGGCCGGAGCACCCCGTCGAGCTCCCCGCCCAGACCGCCAACCCCCGGCGCACCGTCCTCATGGAGATCCCGGTCGCGGCCTCCGCCGCAGAGTAGTACGCCCCCGGGCCGCCGCCCGTTCACGCGGCGGCCGGGAGCGGGCACCACGGGCGCCCGCGCACGACCTGCCGCGGTACACGGCGGGTGATGCGCGAGGCGCCCGACCCCTGCCGCGTTAGCCTGGAGCGTCAGACTCCAGCCGCTTCAGCAAGGGGCCAAGCAACCCGTGCGCATCGCCAGGTTCTCCATCGACGGGAACGTCGCCTTCGGCGCGGTCGAGGGCGACCAGCCGGACGAGCTCGTCCTCGACATCATCAAGGGCATCCCCTACGCGGACTTCGAGCTCTCCGGCACCAAGGTGCCGCTGAGCAAGGTACGGCTCCTGCCGCCGGTGCTCCCCAACAAGGTCGTGGCCTTCGGCCGCAACTACGCCGAGCACGCCCGCGAACTCGGCAACGAGGTGCCCGAGGCCCCGTTCGCCTTCTTCAAGCCATCCACCTCGGTCATCGGCCCCGGCGACGACATCCAGTACCCCTCCTTCTCCGAGGAACTGCACCACGAGGCCGAGCTCGCCGTGGTCATCGGCCGCATGTGCCGCGAGGTCCCGCGCGAACGCGTCAAGGACGTGATCTTCGGCTACACCTGCGCCAATGACGTCACCGCCCGCGACGTGCAGCGCCGCGAGAAGCAGTGGGCCAGGGCCAAGGGCTTCGACTCCTCCTGCCCGCTGGGCCCCTGGGTGGAGACCGACCTGGACCCCGCCGACCTGACCATCCAGCTCACGGTCAACGGCGCGCAGCGCCAGCTCGGCCGCACCAGCGAGATGATCCACTCCGTCGAGGACCTGATCGTCAACATCTCCGAGGCCATGACGCTGCTCCCGGGCGACGTGATCCTCACGGGCACCCCGGCTGGGGTCGGCCCCCTCAACGTCGGCGACGAGGTCGCCGTCACCATCGAAGGCATCGGCACTCTCACCAACAAGGTTGTCAAGCGTGGCTAGCGCACCCGGCTCCCCAGTACGCGTCCGTTTCTGTCCGTCCCCCACCGGTAACCCCCACGTGGGCCTGGTCCGCACCGCCCTGTTCAACTGGGCGTTCGCCCGGCACCACGGCGGCACCCTGGTCTTCCGCATCGAGGACACCGACGCGGCCCGCGACTCCGAGGAGTCGTACCAGCAGCTGCTCGACGCCATGCGCTGGCTGGGCTTCGACTGGGACGAGGGCCCCGAGGTCGGCGGCCCCCACGCGCCGTACCGCCAGTCGCAGCGCATGGACATCTACAAGGACGTCGCCGCCAAGCTGCTCGACGCCGGCCACGCCTACCACTGCTACTGCTCCCAGGAGGAGCTGGACACCCGCCGCGAGGCCGCCCGCGCCGCCGGGAAGCCCTCCGGCTACGACGGCCACTGCCGCGACCTGAGCGCCGAGCAGGTCGAGGAGTACAAGGCGCAGGGCCGCGAGCCCATCGTGCGCTTCCGCATGCCCGACGAGCCGATCACCTTCACGGACCTGGTCCGCGGCGAGATCACGTACCTCCCCGAGAACGTCCCGGACTACGGCATCGTCCGGGCGAACGGCGCCCCCCTCTACACGCTCGTCAACCCGGTCGACGACGCCCTGATGGAGATCACCCACGTCCTGCGCGGTGAGGACCTGCTGTCCTCCACCCCGCGGCAGATCGCCCTGTACAAGGCGCTGATCGAGCTGGGCATCGCCAAGGAGATCCCCGCCTTCGGCCACCTGCCGTACGTGATGGGCGAGGGCAACAAGAAGCTCTCCAAGCGCGACCCGCAGTCGAGCCTGAACCTCTACCGGGAGCGCGGCTTCCTGCCCGAGGGCCTGCTCAACTACCTCTCGCTGCTCGGCTGGTCGCTCTCGGCCGACCAGGACATCTTCACCATCGACGAGATGATCGCGGCCTTCGACGTCTCCGACGTCAACCCCAACCCGGCCCGCTTCGACCTCAAGAAGTGCGAGGCGATCAACGGCGACCACATCCGCCTGCTGGAGGTCAAGGACTTCACCGAGCGGTGCCGCCCGTGGCTGAAGGCCCCCGCCGCCCCCTGGGCGCCGGAGGACTTCGACGAGGCCAAGTGGCAGGCGATCGCGCCGCACGCGCAGACCCGCCTGAAGGTCCTCTCCGAGATCACCGACAACGTCGACTTCCTGTTCCTGCCGGAGCCGGTCTTCGACGAGGCCAGCTGGACGAAGGCCATGAAGGAGGGCTCGGACGCCCTGCTGCGCACCGCCCGCGAGAAGCTGGACGCGGCGGACTGGACCTCCCCCGAGGCCCTGAAGGAGGCGGTCCTGGCCGCCGGCGAGGCCCACGGCCTCAAGCTCGGCAAGGCCCAGGCCCCGGTCCGCGTCGCGGTCACCGGCCGCACGGTCGGCCTGCCCCTGTTCGAGTCCCTGGAGGTCCTGGGCAAGGACAAGGCGCTGGCCCGCATCGACGCGGCACTGGCCAGGCTGGCGGCGTAACGCACGCACGTGACAGGGGCGGCACCCGGACCGGGGTGCCGCCCCTTCGCCGTTCCGCGGGACGCGGCCGGGGGCCGGGCGCTACCGTCGGATCATGAGCATTCGCGCCGTGGTCTGGGACGTGGACGACACCCTGTTCGACTACACGAGCGCGGACCGCGAGGGCATGCACGCCCACCTGCTGGCCGAGGGGCTGATGGCCGGGTACGGCTCCGTGGAGGAGGCGCTGGCCCGCTGGCGGGAGATCACCGACCTGCAGTGGGCCCGGTTCGCGGCCGGCGAGGTCGATTTCGTCACACAGCGGCGCGACCGCACCCGGGTCTTCCTGGACCGTGACCTCACGGACACCGAGGCCGACGACTGGTTCGACCGGTACCTGGCCCACTACGAGGCCGCCTGGGCCCTCTTCCCGGACGTCCTGCCCGTCCTCGACGCCCTGGCCGCCAGCCACCGGCACGCGGTGCTGTCCAACTCCAGCCTCACCGTCCAGGACCGCAAGCTGCGCGTCCTCGGCGTGCACGACCGCTTCGAGGCCATCCTGTGCGCCGCCGAGCTGGGCGTCTCCAAGCCCGAGGCGGGGGCCTTCCTCGCGGCCTGCGAGGCCCTCGGCCTCCCGCCGCACCAGGTGGCGTACGTCGGCGACCACCCGGAGATCGACGGACGGGGCGCCGCGGACGCCGGGTTGCTGTCGGTGTGGATCGACCGCGACGGGGCCCGCGCGACGGCCGGCCCGCCCGCCGGACCACGCCGTATCGCGTCCCTCTCCGAACTGCCCGCGCTCCTCGGTGTCGATACTCGTTTTGGAGCCCCGTCCACCTTCAGGTAATGTTCTTCCTGCGCCGCCGGGGAGCGGGCCGAAAGGCCGGGAACCGGAAGCGCAAAGCTAGAACGAGATCCCCTCAGGGGCTTGCGTTCCAGTGGCCTATGGTGTAATTGGCAGCACGACTGATTCTGGTTCAGTTAGTCTTGGTTCGAGTCCAGGTAG
>NZ_JACVQF010000191.1 GCF_014534645.1 Streptomyces griseicoloratus | reverse complement strand
CACCCTCTCGGGCTTTCCTCCGGGCGCTTCCCTTCGGTCTTGCGTTTCCGACTCTATCAGATCCTTTTCGGATCCGATTCCCTGTCGGCGGGGTTTGTCGTCGGCTTTCTGGCTTCCGCCCGTCGGCCTTTCGACATTCACTACGTTAGCCGATTTCTCCGGCGACTCATAATCGAGTCTCGCGAGTTCGAATTCGGGCATGCGGGCACGCCGAAAACGTTCCCGCTGAGGGGAAGTCGTAGGTAGTGGGTTGGCCGCTTCCGGCTGCAGGCGATTGCCGTACCCGGTTCAAGCGGCTCGGGCTACGTTACGCGTCCCGCAAGTGCGAGTCAACTTCGGCGTCGCCTCGGCGTGTGGGCCCGATACGGGCTCACCGTGGGGTCGTCGGCGACCCAGTAGCGCCACGGGTGGACGCCGCCGTCCCCGGCCACGCCCGTGCGCGGACCGTTGCGTACCTGGTCAGGGGGTACGGGGACTCCGCTGAGGATGCGCAGGGGCGTGGCTCCGGAGGCGCAGGCGTCCGTGCCGTTCAGGGCGCGGTCCACGCCCAGGGCGGTGGCCAGTCGGGCGGGGCCTTTGGCCAGTTCCTTGTCGTTGCGGGCCGAGAGTCGACGGGTGCGGGCCAGTTCGGCGCCCTCGATGATCTCGCCGGCACGGAGCAGGACGGCGCTCGCCCTGCCTTCGGGACCGCACACGAGGTTCATGCAGAACCACATGCCGTAGGTGAAGTAGACGTACACGTGTCCGGGGGGACCGAACATCACGTCGTTGCGGGATGTGCGACCGCGGTAGGCGTGGGAGCCGGGGTCGTTCTCACCGTCGTAGGCCTCGACCTCGGTCAGGCGGAGCGCGATCGGACCGTCCGGGGTGGTGCGCACGAGGATGCGGCCCAGGAGGTCGGGGGCCACCTCGAGGATGGGGCGGTCGAAGAAGTTCCTGGGCAGGGGCGTACGGTCGGGGGTCGCGATCATGCCGTCCGAGCGTAACGCAGGTGGACGGGCGCGCGGGGTGGTCAGGGGGCGCCCGCCTTGCCAGGGTGAGGGGCGCGGAACCGGCCACGGCCGGATCGCGTTTGTAGGGATCAAGGGTTCACACGTCCTGGAGAGGGAGAGACATGGCGTTCAAGAAGCTGCTCGCGAGCCTGGGAGCCGGCGGGGCTTCGGTGGAGACGGTCCTCAACGAGGTCAACGTCGTGCCGGGCGGTGTCGTCCAGGGTGAGGTGCGGATCCAGGGCGGCTCCGTCGACCAGCAGATCGAGGGCCTGTCGGTCGGTCTCCAGGCCAAGGTCGAGGTGGAGAGCGGCGACCAGGAGTACAAGCAGGACATCGAGTTCACGAAGGTGCGGCTCGGCGGTGCCTTCGGGCTGAAGGCCGGTGCCGTGCACGCGGTGCAGTTCGGGCTGGAGATCCCGTGGGAGACGCCGATCACGATGATCGACGGGCAGGCGCTGCGCGGGATGAACATCGGGGTGACCACCGAGCTGGAGATCGCTCGCGCGGTGGACTCCGGTGACCTGGACCCGATCAACGTGCACCCGCTGCCGGCGCAGAAGGCGATCCTGGACGCGTTCATCCAGCTGGGCTTCCGCTTCAAGAGCGCGGACATGGAGCGCGGCCACATCCGGGGCACTCGGCAGAAGCTGCCGTTCTACCAGGAGATCGAGTTCCTCCCGCCGCAGCAGTACCGGGGGCTGAACCAGGTCGAGCTGAGCTTCGTGGCCGACGAGCAGGCGATGGACGTCGTCCTGGAGATGGACAAGAAGCCGGGGCTGTTCAGCGAGGGCAGCGACACGTTCCGGTCGTTCAAGGTGGGGCTGAACGACTACCAGGGGACCGACTGGGCGGCTTACCTCAACCAGTGGCTGTCCGAGGTCGGCAGCAAGCGCAACTGGTTCTAGGCTCGGTCACCACTGCACCGATCGATCAGGAGGTACCGAGGTGACCGAGCTCAAGCGGCGTCCGCTCCCCCATGACTTCCACCCGCCCGTGCCGTCGTTCACGGTCACGAGCGAGGACGTCCAGGAGGGGGCGACGCTCAAGGACGCTCAGGTCTACGCGGCCGGCAACACCTCGCCGCAGCTGCGGTGGGAGGGCTTCCCGGCCGAGACCAGGAGCTTCGCCGTGACGTGCTACGACCCGGACGCCCCGACGGGGAGCGGGTTCTGGCACTGGGTGGTGTTCGACATCCCCGCCTCGGTCACCGAGCTGCCGGCGGGCGCGGGCAGCGGCAAGTTCGAGGGCCTGCCGGAGGGTGCCGTACAGGTGCGCAACGACTACGGCACCAAGGACTTCGGCGGTGCCGCGCCCCCCGCCGGGGACGGGCCGCACCGGTACGTGTTCACGGTGTACGCCGTGGACCAGGAGAAGCTGGGTCCGGACGCGGAGGCCACTCCGGCGTTCGTCGGCTTCAACCTGCGGTTCCACACGATCGCGCGTGCGCAGCTGATCGGTGAGTACGAGGTGCCCGCCGAGGGCTGAGTGTTCCGAGCGTTCACGGAGCGTTTGCCCGCCCCTGGTCATGGAAGTGATCAGAGGCGGGCATTTTTGTTGCCGGGGGGCCACGGGGAGTTCCCCTCGTGGTGGCAGCGGATATTGCGTTGTCCATCCCGGCGTGCCCGGCCAGAGTTGACCCCAGCCCGCCAGGGGGTGGGCCGGTGCACACGGGAGGTGGGCTGGTATGCGGGACACGCTGGTACTGAACGCGAGCTTCGAGCCGTTGTCGACGGTGACGCTGAACCGAGCCGTCGTTCTGGTGCTTCAGGACAAGGCCGTCGTCGAGCAGGCCCACCCCGAACTGCGGATGCGCGGAGCCGCGGTCGACATACCGGCGCCCCGGGTGATCAGGCTCTGCCAGTACGTACGGGTGCCCTTCCGAAGACGTGCCCCGTGGTCGCGGCGGGGGGTGCTGGTCAGGGACCGGCACAGGTGCGCGTACTGCGGCAGGCGGGCGACGACCGTGGACCACGTGGTGCCGCGGTCGCACGGCGGGCAGGACACATGGCTGAACACGGTGGCCTCGTGCGCGGAGGACAACCACCGCAAGGCGAACCGGACTCCGGAGCAGGCGGGGATGCCGCTGCTGCGGGAGCCGTTCGAGCCGACGCCCGCCGACGCGATGCTGCTCGCGCTGGGGCAGGACGACTTCGACGCGCTGCCGGAGTGGCTCGCGCAGTCGGCGGCCTAGCGCCGGTTACGGGAACGGGGCTCACCTCCGCGTGGAGGTGAGCCCCGTTCCCGCGTGATCCGGCTGCTCAGTCGATGGTCGGCTTCTCGCGGCGCTCCTGGGCGGGGACGGTGCCCGCGGTGCTGCCGCCGCTTCCCGAACCGCCGCCCATCGGGCCGAAGTTGCCGATGGCACCGGACAGGCCCTTGAGGGCGTCGCCGATCTCGCTGGGGACGATCCAGAGCTTGTTGGCGTCGCCTTCGGCGATCTTCGGGAGCATCTGGAGGTACTGGTAGGAGAGCAGCTTCTGGTCCGGGTCGCCGGCGTGGATGGACTCGAAGACCGTGCGGATGGCCTGGGCCTCGCCCTCGGCGCGCAGGGCCGCGGCCTTCGCCTCGCCCTCGGCGCGCAGGATCTGGGACTGCTTCTCGCCCTCGGCGCGCAGGATTTCGGACTGCCGGACACCTTCGGCCTGGAGGATCGCGGCGCGCTTGTCGCGGTCGGCGCGCATCTGCTTCTCCATCGAGTCCTGGATGGAGGTGGGCGGTTCGATGGCCTTGAGCTCGACGCGGTTGACGCGGATGCCCCACTTGCCGGTGGCCTCGTCGAGGACGCCGCGCAGGGCCGCGTTGATCTCCTCGCGGGAGGTCAGGGTGCGTTCCAGGTCCATGCCGCCGATGATGTTGCGCAGGGTGGTGACGGTGAGCTGCTCGATGGCCTGGATGTAGCTGGCGACCTCGTAGGTCGCGGCGCGCGCGTCGGTCACCTGGTAGTAGATGACGGTGTCGATGTTGACGACCAGGTTGTCCTGGGTGATGACCGGCTGCGGCGGGAAGGGGACGACCTGTTCGCGGAGGTCGATGCGGTTGCGGATGGTGTCGATGAACGGGACCACGATGTTGAGGCCCGCGTTCAGCGTCCGTGTGTAGCGGCCGAAGCGCTCCACGATGGCGGCGCTCGCCTGGGGGATGACCTGGATGGTCTTGATCAGGGCGATGAAGACCAACACCACCAGGATGATCAAGACGATGATGACCGGTTCCATCGTCGTTCCCGTACCCTTCTCCGCCTCGGCGCTTTCGGCAGAACCTTGATGACTGCAGATCTTACGGATGTTGAAGATCTTGCTGGTCGAGTCTGACAGACCGTCGCGTACCTCGGGGGGCGTTCGCTCCAGTTGCGGCGGACGCGGTCACAGGATGATCGCCGTGGCCCCCTCGATGTCCACGACGTCCACTTCCTGGCCTGGTTCGTAGGCTCGGCCGGCGTCGAGGGCGCGGGCCGACCAGATCTCCCCGGCGAGCTTGATCCGGCCGCCGGAGCCGTCGACGCGCTCCAGGACGACGGCCTGCTTGCCCTTCAACGCATCGACGCCTGTGGCGAGTTGGGGTCGCTGGGCGCGGTGCCGGGCGGCGACGGGCCGTACGACGGCGATGAGGGCGACCGAGACGACGACGAAGACGAGTACCTGGACGACGAGGCCGGCGCCGACCCCGGAGGCGATGGCGGCGGCGACGGCGCCGACGGCGAGCATTCCGAACTCCGGCATCGCGGTCACGACGAGCGGGATTCCGAGCGCTGCCGCGGCGACGAGCCACCACACCCATGCGTCGATGTCGTTCACATGGTCATGGTAGGTCCGTGGGACGTACCGGGGACAGGGCGCACAGGGGGCGGGTCAGGACAGGGGAAGGCCCTGGGCGGTCCAGCGGTCGCCGACCTGCTCGACGACGAGCGGGAGGCCGAAGCAGAGGGAGAGGTTGCGGGAGGTGAGTTCGAGCTCCAGCGGGCCGGCGGCCAGCACCTTGCCCTGACGGATCATCAGGACGTGGGTGAAGCCGGGGGCGATCTCCTCGACGTGGTGGGTGACCATGATCATCGAGGGGGCGATCGGGTCGCGGGCGAGGCGGCCGAGGCGGCGGACGAGGTCCTCGCGGCCGCCGAGGTCGAGGCCGGCGGCGGGCTCGTCCAGGAGCAGCAGCTCGGGGTCGGTCATCAGGGCGCGGGCGATGAGGGTGCGCTTGCGTTCGCCCTCGGAGAGGGTGCCGAACTTCCGGTCGAGGTACTCGGTCATGCCGAGGCGGTCGAGGAAGGCGCGGGCGCGCTGCTCGTCGATGTCCTCGTAGTCCTCGTGCCAGCCGGCCGTCATGCCGTACGCGGCGGTCAGCACGGTCTGCAGGACGGTCTGGCGCTTGGGCAGCTTCTCGGCCATGGCGATGCCGGCCATGCCGATGCGCGGGCGCAGCTCGAAGACGTCGGTTCCGGGCTTGCCGAGGGTCTCGCCGAGGATGGTCGCGGTGCCCTTGCTCGGGTAGACGTAGCTGGACGCGACATTGAGGAGGGTGGTCTTGCCGGCACCGTTGGGTCCCAGGATGACCCAGCGCTCGCCCTCCTTGACCGACCAGGAGACCTGGTCCACCAGAGCCCGGCCCTCGCGGACCACGGATACGTCCTGAAGCTCCAGAACATCGCTCATGAGCGCGTTGTCTCCCCTTGCAGTGTGGCCGGTCTCGGCTGTCGCGTACGCCTGTGGCTCGGGCCGCCGCCGGTGGGCGCAGCCCTCTAGGAAATCTACGCCACCGGTCGGCTCCACCATTCCATCGGTCCGGTCCTTAGGGTGGAGACATGCTCTCGGAACCACGTGCAGGACGCCTTGCCTCCTGGGGAAATGCCCTTATTGCCGGACTTGTCTCGCCTGATGACGCTGTGCTCGCGATCGTCGCCGAGGACGCGGTGCACCGGGTGGAGGGGCTGCCGGACGAGTCGGCGCCGGTCGGTCTCACGCTCGCGCTGGGCCGGCTGCGGGCGCTCGGGGTGACCGGGCTGCGGGTCGCGCTGCCCGCGCCCGGGCATCCGCTGGGGCTGAGCGGGCCGCCGGAGTTCAACGCGCGGGCACTGGAGGCGGAGGAGGCGGTGGTCTGTCACGGCGCCGCGTTCGGGCTGGTGCCGGAGGTCTACGAGGCCGGGCCCGAGGGTGATGTGCACGTCGAGGTCGTCTGGCACTGCCTGCCCGTGCGGGAGGCGCCGCCGGCCGATGTGCCGTCGCTGGGTGAGGCGGAGCGTGAGCTGGCGGAGGCGCTGAGGGAGGCGACCGAGGTGCTGACGCGGCTGGACGTCGCCGGGTCGGGGCCGGTGGCCGAGGCGGCGGTGGCGGCGTACCGGGCGCGGGCCGAGCGGGGGCGGGAGGTGTTGGCGCCGGGGTATCCGCCGCGGGCGGTGCGGGTGCTGGAGCTGGCGCAGCGGGTGGGGGCGTTGATCTCGCTGGCGTACGAGAACGGGCACGGGGGTGCGGTGAGCGCGTCCGAGATGGCGGCGCGGGGGGCTGCGTTGCGGCCGGTGGAGCGGACGGCTCGGCGGGCGCAGGTCGCTGCGTACAACTCCGTTGTGGAGGAGCGGGAGCGGGGGGTGAGGTGACGTCGCCTTGTTCCCTTGGTGTGCGGGGGCGGCGTCGGTGTGGTGACGTCTCTCGGGGTGGGGAACGGCGTTCGTGCTGGCCGGGGGTGGGTGGCGCGGCCCGGCGCTGACGGGGTGCCGCCCGCGCCCACCCGTGCCGCCCCAGGCGGCACGACTGCCCGCGGTGACGACGGGTCGGCCGCCCGCGGTGACGACGGCGCGGCCGCGCGCGGTTACGACGGTGCGGTCGCCCGCGGCTGGGCGGGGCCGGCTGCCTGCGGTGACGACGGCCTGGCCGCCCGCGGTTACGGCGGGGCGGCTGCCTGCGGTGACGACGGGGCGGCTGCCCGCGGTGACGACGGGGCGGCTGCCCGCGGTGGCAATGGCACGGCTGCTCGCGGTTGGGTGAGGTCGGCCGCCCGCGGTTGCGGCGGGCTGGTGGCCCGCGGTGACGGCGGGCCAGCCGCTCGCGGCTGGGCGGGGCGGCTGCTCGCGGTCGCGGGGGCGTGTGCTCGCGGTCGCGGGGGCGTGTGCTCGCGGTGGTGGTGGTGGGGGGGGCTGGTCGCGGTTGCGTGGTGGGGTGTGGGCGGTCTCCCGGGTGGGGGCCCGGGAGGCCGTGGTCACCTAGCGGTCTTCGACCGGGGTCAGTCGTTGATGCCGAGGTTGCCGAAGGCGGGGTTCAGCACACCGATGACGTTCACGCTGTTGCCGACGGCGTTCACCGGGATGTGCACCGGTGCCTGGACGACGTTGCCGGAGGCGACGCCCGGGGAGGCGACGGCCTTGCCGTGGGCGGCGGCGCCGTCGGTGGCGGAGGCCACGCCCGCGCCGACGGCGATCAGCCCGCCGGCCACCATCGTCACGGCCGCTGCCTTCTTCAGGTTCTTCACTTACAAGCCCTCCTTGCGATTGCCGCGGCAGTCGCCGCGGCACGCACTGGAGAACGGCCGGGCACGACGAAGGATGCGCCGTGTGGGGGACATTCCCACGACGGTATGAATCTCCGACCGGAACGGAACCCTCCGGGTTGCCGACGCGTAGCAGTCAGCCGGCCACTCCATGGCGCACGGCCCACAGGGCGGCCTGGGTGCGGTCCGCGAGGTCGAGCTTCATCAGGATGTTGGAGACGTGGGTCTTGACGGTCTTCTCGGAGAGCACCAGCGCACGGGCGATCTCCCGGTTGGAACGGCCGTCCGCTATCAGGCCCAGCACCTCGCGCTCACGTTCGGTGAGGGCGCCTGCTCTCCCCTGGCCGGAGTTGCCCTCCTCCTGCGAGAGCAGGGCACCGGCGACCTCGGGCTGGAGCAGGATGTGCCCGGCGTGGACGGAACGTATGGCACCGGCCAGCGCGTCCGGGTCGACGTCCTTGTACACGTAGCCGGCGGCGCCCGCGCGCAGGGCCGGGACCACCGTGCGCTGCTCTGTGAAGCTGGTGACGATCAGCACACGCGCGGGGTTGTCCAGCTCGCGGAGCCTGCGCAGCGCCTCGACGCCGTCCATGCCCGGCATCTTGACGTCCATGAGGATCACGTCGGGCCGCAGTTCCTCGGCGCGCTCGACTCCCTCGGCGCCGTCCGCGGCCTCGCCCACGACCTCGATGTCGTCCTGCACCTCCAGGAACGTGCGCAGCCCGCGGCGGACGACCTGGTGGTCGTCGACGAGCAGCACCTTGATTGCGTCAGCCACCGGGGACCTCCATCTCGATCGTGGTGCCCTTGCCGGGCGCCGACTCCACCGCCAGCCGGCCACCGACCCCGCCGGCCCGGTCGCGCATCGAGACCAGGCCGAGATGACGTCCCGCGCGGCGCACCGCCCGCGGGTCGAAGCCGCTGCCGTCGTCGGTGACCCGCAGGACGGCTCCGGCGCCGCGCCGGTCGAGCGTCACGTCGACGTGTTCCGCGCCGGAGTGCCGGAGGGCGTTGTGCAGCGCCTCCTGGGCGACGCGCAGCACGGCCTCCTCCTGGGCGGCGGGCAGTGCCCTGACCCGGTGCCCGCTGAAGGTCACCCGCGCGCTGTGGGCGCGGTCGAGGACCTGGATCTGGGTGCGGAGGGTGGCGACGAGGCCGTCCTCGTCGAGGGCGGCGGGGCGCAGCTCGACCACGGCGGCGCGCAGCTCGTCGGCGGCCTCCGCGGCGAGCCCGGCGACCTGCTGCATCTCGCCCTTGGCGCGGGCAGGGTCGCGGTCGATCAGGGCGGCGGCGGCCTGGGCGGTCAGGCGCAGGGAGAACAGCTTCTGGCTGACCGCGTCGTGAAGTTCGTGGGCGAGGCGGGAGCGCTCCTCGGCGATGGTCAGCTCCCGGCTGCGCTCGTACAGGCGGGCGTTGGTGAGGGCGATCGCGGCGTGCTGGGCGAGGATGCCGAGCAGTTCCTCGTCCTCCTCGGTGAAGCCGCAGCCGCCCTCGGGCTTCTGACAGTTCTTGTTCGCGAGGAACAGGGCACCGATGACCTCGTCGCCGTCCCGGATGGGCAGGCCGAGGAAGTCGGCCAGGTCGGGGTGGGCGGACGGCCAGCCCTCGAAGCGGGGGTCCTTGCGGACGTCGGCGAGGCGCTCGGGTTTCGCGTCGTGCAGCATCGCGGCGAGGATGCCGTGCTGGCGGGGCAGGGGGCCGATGGCCTTCCACTGCTCGTCGCTGACGCCGTCGACCACGAACTGGGCGAAGCCGCCGTGGTCGTCGGGGACGCCGAGGGCGGCGTACTGGGCGTCGAGCAGCTCGCGGGCGGAGGCGACGATCGTCTTGAGGACGTCGCGCACCTCCAGGTGCCTGCTCATGGCCAGCAGCGCGGAGCTCACCGCGGCGAGGCCGGACCGGGGGCCGTGACTCATGTCCTCACGGTACCGGCGGGCACCGACAGCGCGGATGGGACCTGTGACGGCCGCCGCCTAGGGCGGTGGGCCTAGGCCGGAGGTCCGGCCCGTGGGACCTAGGGCGAAGGCCCCGCCGGGTTGCGGCCCGTGCCCGAGGCGCCCCGGCCGTCCCTGTTCCTACGTTGAGGCACACGCCGATCAGGAGGCGCGGACGACGAGGGGACGTGTGTCATGCCGGTAGCGATCATCACGGGGGCGTCGAAGGGGCTGGGCCGGGCGCTCGCCGATGCCCTGGCCGCGCGGGGCTGGGACCTGGTGCTCGACGCCAGGACGCCGGAGGTGCTGGGGGAGACGGCGCGGGCCCTGGAGCCGTACGGCACGCGCGTGGCGGCGCTGCCCGGGGATGTCACGGACGCCGGGCACCGGGCCGCGCTGGTGGCGCAGGCGTGGCGGTTCGGCGGTGTCGACCTGCTTGTGAGCAATGCGAGCGCGCTGGGCGCGGAGCCGCTGGTGCGGCTGGAGGAGCTGCCCCTGGAGGGGCTGCGGCGGGCGCTGGAGGTGAACGCGGTGGCGGCGCTGGGCCTGGTGCAGGAGGCGCTGCCGCTGCTGCGTGCGGCCGCCGCGGGCGCCGTGATCGCGGTCAGCTCGGACGCCGCCGCCGAGCCGTACGAGACGTGGGGCGGTTACGGGGCGTCCAAGGCGGCCCTGGACCACCTGGCGGCGGTGCTGGCCGTGGAGGAGCCGGGGCTGCGGGTCTGGGCGGTGGATCCCGGGGACATGGCGACGGACCTGTACGCGGCCGCCGTACCGGACGACGACGGTCCGCGGCCCGCTCCGGACAGTGTCGTCCCGGCGTTCCTGAGGCTGCTGGACGAGCGTCCGGCGAGCGGTCGCTACGGGGCGCCGGCACTGCTGGAGGGACGGCGATGACGTCGTCGGCGACGGGGACCGCCCCGCGCGGGCCGGTCCGGGCGTGGGGGAAGGTGCCGCGGGAGCTGTCGGCGCGGGTGCCGGCCGAGCAGCGGGGTCCCGGGCTGGACCGGAGCGCCGTACGGCTGCTGGTGTCGCGCGGGGTGGAGGTGTCGCACCACACCTTCGGGGAGCTGCCGCGGCTGCTGCGGGCCGGGGATCTGCTGGTGGTCAACACCTCGGCCACGCTCGCGGCGGCCGTCGACGGGCGGATCGGGCACGCGCGCGTGGTGGTGCATTTCTCCACGCGCGGGGACGACGGCCGGTGGGCGGTGGAGCTGCGGGCCCCCGACGGAAGGGGCACCACGCGCGCGCGTGCGGGGGCGTACGCGGGGATGGAGGTGGGGTTGCCCGGCGGCGCGGGGCTGGTGCTGGAGGAGCCGCTGAGCGCGCGCGGTGAGCGGTTGTGGTGGGCGCGGGTGACGGAGGAGGACGTGCCCGCGTTCCTGCGGGTGCACGGCCGGCCGATTCGCTACTCCTATACGGAGCGGGACCAGCCGCTGTCCGTGTACCAGACCGTGTTCGCGTTGCCGTCCGCCGACGGGGCGGGCAGCGCGGAGATGCCGAGTGCGGCGCGGCCCTTCACCGCCGGGCTGGTGGCGGAGCTGGTGAGCCGGGGGGTGCAGTTCGCGCCGGTGTCGCTGCACACAGGGGTGGCCTCGGCGGAGGCGCACGAGCCGCCGTATCCGGAGCGGTTCGCGGTGCCGGAGGCGTCGGCACGGCTGATCAACGCGGCGCGGGCCGGGGACGGCCGGGTACTGGCGGTGGGGACGACCGCCGTACGGGCCGTGGAGTCGGCGGCCGGTGCCGGCGGGGTCGTACGGGCGCGGGAGGGGTGGACCGATCTGGTGGTCACCCCGGAGCGCGGGGTGCGGGTGGTGGACGGGCTGCTGACGGGGTTCCACGAGCCGGAGGCCTCGCATCTGCTGATGCTGGACGCGGTGGCGGGGCGGGCTGCGGTCGACCGCGGTTACGAGGAAGCGGTGCGCCGGCGCTACCTGTGGCACGAGTTCGGGGACGTCCATCTCCTCCTGCGGTAGACGGCCCTCACCCACCGCATTGCTTCAGCAACCACGGGTGAGAAGCCCGGGCGGTCGGTGTGAGCCCGCACATAGGGCCCAGATCACGTACGAAGGGGAGTAGGAGAGCGACTCGTCCGTTTTGACCGGGGCGGATGGTCCATTCTGCCCCGTTTCGCCCTTCCCTGATCCACTACCCGGGATAGTACGTCACACCTTTGCCTCCGGATTTTGCGGCCGCTAAGAATTGCTCTCGTCGCTCAGCGCCGTGGGTTCCAGCCCGCGGCGTTTGTGCAGGAAGCACCCCTGTCCGCACCGGACGCGAGCGACCTCCGCGCTATTCGAAGAGGTCTGTCCCGCATGCTCAAGAACATCCTCACCCGTGCTCATAGTCGTCCCCTGACCCGCACCCACAAGATCGCGGTTGCCGGTGTCGGCACGCTCGGCGCAGCCGCCGTCGCCTTCAGCGCGGTGCCGGCCAGCGGTCAGACGGCCACGAGCGAGGTCGCCGCTCCCACGGCCAAGGTCGCGTACAGCACCGAGCAGATCAAGGACGTCCACGCCGGCGTCACCGACCAGCTCGCCGGTGCCAGCCAGAAGGTCGCCGCCATCGAGGCGAAGAAGCAGGCGGCCGCCGAGGCCGCCGCGAAGCAGAAGGCCGCCACCGCCGCGAAGAAGGCCGCCGCCCAGAAGGCCGCGCAGAAGCGCGAGGCCCAGCAGGCCGCGAGCCGGTCGGCCCAGCGCGCCGAGGTCAAGCAGGTCTCGGTGAAGAGCTACCCCAACAACCTCGACGGCTGGATCCGCGAGTCCCTCGCCATCATGAAGAAGCACGGCATCCCGGGCTCCTACCAGGGCATCCACCGCAACATCATGCGTGAGTCCTCGGGCAACCCGATGGCGATCAACAACTGGGACATCAACGCCCGCAACGGCATCCCGTCCAAGGGCCTGCTGCAGGTGATCCCGCCGACGTTCGAGGCGTACCACGTCCCGGGCACCCCGAAGAACATCTACGACCCGGTCGCCAACATCACCGCCGCCTGCAACTACGCGGCCGACCGCTACGGCTCGATGGACAACGTCAACAGCGCGTACTGAGGCCGGCGCGGACCTCTTCCCTCGCGGACGTACGCGAACGCACGCCGAACGCCGAAGGGCGGCACCCTCCTGACGGGGTGCCGCCCTTCGGGGCCTCACGGCAGCGTCACTTGCGCATGACCTCGGGCTCGTGGCGGCGCAGGAAGCGGGCCACGAAGAAGCCGCAGATCACGCCGAGGGCGATCAGCGCGGCCATGTCCATGCCCCAGGCGCCGACGGAGTGCTCCCACAGCGGGTCCGTCTCGGCGCCCTGCTCGGGCGGGCTGATCTTGTTGAAGTCCAGCGTGGCGCCCGCGGCGGCGACCGCCCACCGCGACGGCATCAGGTACGAGAACTCGTTGACGCCGACCGCACCGTGCAGGGTGAACAGACAGCCCGTGAACACCACCTGGATGATCGCGAACATCACCAGCAGCGGCATGGTCTTCTCGGCGGTCTTCACCAGCGACGAGATGATCAGGCCGAACATCATCGAGGTGAAGCCCAGCGCCATGATCGGCAGGGACATCTCGACCATCACGGCCCCGCCGAGGATCAGGCCCTCCTCCGGGATCTCCCGGCTGGCGAAGCCGATCACGCCGACCATCAGACCCTGCAGCACGGTGATCAGGCCGAGCACGAACACCTTGGACATCAGGTACGCCGAGCGCGACAGGCCGGTCGCGCGCTCCCGCTCGTAGATGACCCGTTCCTTGATCAGCTCACGGACGGAGTTGGCGGCGCCCGCGAAGCAGGCGCCGACCGCGAGGATCAGCAGGACCGTGGTGGCGGTGCCGTTCGGGATGATCCGGCCGGTCTGCGGGTTGGCCGGGTTGGGCAGCAGGCCCTTGTCCGAGTCGATCAGCAGGCTCACCGCGCCCAGCACGGCCGGCAGGATCACCATCAGGGCGAGGAAGCCCTTGTCGGAGGCGATCACCGAGACATAGCGGCGCACCAGCGTGCCGAACTGCGACAGCCAGCCCTGCGGCTTGGGCGGCTTCATCGCCTGCATCGGCGGGATCTGCACGGACTGCGGGGCGACGGCGTCGATGTCCGCGGCGTACATCTGGTAGTGCTGCGAGCCCTTCCAGCGGCCCGCCCAGTCGTAGTCGCGGTAGTTCTCGAAGGCGGAGAAGACATCGGCCCAGGTGTCGTAGCCGAAGAAGTTCAGCGCCTCCTCGGGCGGGCCGAAGTAGGCGACCGAACCGCCCGGGGCCATCACCAGCAGCTTGTCGCACAGGGCCAGCTCGGCCACCGAGTGGGTGACGACGAGGACCGTGCGGCCGTCGTCGGCCAGGCCGCGCAGCAGCTGCATGACGTCGCGGTCCATGCCCGGGTCGAGGCCGCTGGTCGGCTCGTCCAGGAAGATCAGCGACGGCTTGGTCAGCAGCTCCAGGGCGACGGACACGCGCTTGCGCTGGCCGCCGGACAGGGAGGTGACCTTCTTGTCCTTGTGGATGTCGAGCTTGAGCTCGCGCAGCACCTCGTCGATGCGGGCCTCGCGCTCGGCCGCCGTGGTGTCGGCGGGGAAACGGAGCTTGGCCGCGTACTTGAGGGCCTTCTTGACGGTCAGCTCCTTGTGCAGGATGTCGTCCTGCGGGACCAGACCGATGCGCTGACGCAGCTCGGCGAACTGCTTGTAGAGGTTCCGGTTGTCGTACAGCACCTCGCCCTCGTTGGCGGGGCGGTAGCCGGTCAGCGCCTTGAGCAGGGTCGACTTGCCGGAGCCGGACGGGCCGATGACCGCGATCAGCGACTTCTCGGGGACGCCGAAGGAGACGTCCTTGAGGATCTGCTTGCCGCCGTCGACCGTGACGGTCAGGTGGCGGGCGGAGAAGGACACCTCACCGGTGTCGACGAACTCCTCCAGCCGGTCGCCGACGATCCGGAACGTCGAGTGGCCGACGCCCACGATGTCGGTCGGGCCGAGCAGTTGGGAGCCGCCCTTGGGGATCGGCTGGCCGTTGACGTACGTGCCGTTGTGCGAGCCCAGGTCGCGGATCTCCATGCGGCCGTCGGGCGTCGCGTGGAACTCGGCGTGGTTGCGGGAGACCTGGAGGTCGGAGACGACCAGGTCGTTCTCCAGCGCACGGCCGATGCGCATCACGCGGCCGAGCGAGAACTGGTGGAACGTGGTCGGGCTGCGGTCGCCGTAGACCGGCGGCGCCCCCGCCGCGCCGCCGGGTCCCTGCTGGTGGGGGAAGTGCGGCGCGCTCTGCTGCTGCGGCGCGCTCTGCTGCGGTCCGCTCTGCTGCTGCGGCACGCTCTGCTGCGGCTGCTGCCA
The DNA here is from genome assembly GCF_014534645.1 of Streptomyces griseicoloratus. Lineage (GTDB taxonomy): Bacteria > Actinomycetota > Actinomycetes > Streptomycetales > Streptomycetaceae > Streptomyces > Streptomyces griseicoloratus. The sequence goes on along the minus strand of NZ_JACVQF010000191.1, from coordinate 148,430 downwards.
GCCGGCCTGTGGGGCCTGCTGCTGCGGGACCTGCTGCTGAGGCTGCTGCGGCGGCTGCTGGGCGGGGGCCTGCTGGGCCCAGCCCGGGTTCGCGCTCTGCGCGGCGTACGGCTGCTGCTGGGGCTGGGCCTGCGGCGTGCCGGCGGCGGCCGCGGAGCCGGTGAGGTTCAGCCGCGGTCCGTCGGTCGCGTTGCCCAGGTGCACCGCCATGCCGGGACCCAGCTCCAGCTGGTGGATCCGCCGGCCCTCCACGAACGTGCCGTTGGTGCTGCCGTGGTCCTCGATGACCCAACTGCGGCCGTTGAAACTGACCGTGGCGTGCCGCCAGGAGACCCTGGCGTCGTCGAACACGACCTCTCCCTGAGGATCGCGCCCGAGCGCATAAGACCTGGACGGATCGAGCGTCCAGGTCCGTCCATTACATTCCAGTACGAGTTCCGGCACTCCATGCCCCACTGAGTTGTCCCCCGAGTTACCCCCGTCGCGGGGAGTCTAGGGATGTCGAACATCGGGGGGAACTATTTCAGGCTCGGCCCCCTGACCGAAAGTCGGGCCTTGTGAAGAGTGCGTACGCGCGCACCGACGGTTTCCGTTGACGGGGTTGAAACCTGCCCGGAGAGTGGTAATCCACGCGAGGGGGACATGCGCGGCAACCCTGCCGCGCAGCGGATCGGGGGGTCTGCCATGAGCGCGTCCACGAGCGTCGGGACCGAGGAGTACGGCACGAAGGTGCCGTGGGTGGACGTCGTGCTGTCCGCGATCGCATCGGTGAGCTGGGCGTTGATCGGGATGGCGGGGACGGCGGCGCTCGGGCTGCACCTGCTGGGGGCGGGCGCGGCCGGTTCGCTGGGGCCGATGACCGCGGCGGTCGTGGCCCTCGGTGCGGGAGGGTCGGTCACACCGTCCGGTGACGTGTCGGCGTTCGGGCTGGAGAGCGCCCGGGCGAGCACCGCCATCGAGATCACGCCATTGGGGGTGGGGCTGGTCGGTGCGCTGCTGCTGTCGTTCTTCTTCCTGCGGTCGTTGCGGGCGGCGGGAGTTGTGGTCCCGCCCGCCGAACTCCTCGCGCGTGCGGGCGCGGTGGTCGCCCTCTTCGTGGCGATGCTGGGCGGACTGGCCTGGGCGGGCCACGACGTCATCACCATCGACGGCGGCTCGCTCGGGCTCGACGACCTGCCCGGCGGCGGTGGAGGCGGCGGTGTCGAGATTCCGGGACTCGGCGACATCGGGGACATCGGCGGACTGCTGCCCGACCGGATCGGCGACCTCGTCGACGCCGACGCGGCGGTCGGCTTCACCGTCGACACCGCGCCGACGTTGCTGGGCGGGCTGGGCTGGTCCGCCGGAATTCTGCTGATCGCGCTGCTGGCCTCGCGCCGCACTCCCCTGCCGCGCGGGTGGGAGGTCCTGCACCGGGTGGTGCGGCCCGCGGTGTCCGCGCTGGTCACGGTGCTGGTCACGGCGGTGGCGGCCGGGTACGCGGCGGCGGCGTACGCGGCGATCGGCGACGACCGTCCCGGGCGGATCGCGGGCGCCGCGCTGCTGGGCGCGCCCAACGGGGTCTGGCTCGGCCTGCCGATCGGCCTGTTCGTGCCGTGGGACGGGCGGGCGACGGGCGAGCTGGCCGGGCTCCTTCCGGATCCGCTGGACGAACTGCTGCGCGTGAGCGCCGACGAGCCGGTCACGCTGGGACGGCTGGCGGAGCTGGACGGGCGGGTGTGGCTGCTCGGGGTGGCGGCGGCGCTGTCGATGCTGCTTGCGGGCGTGCTGACGGCCGTGCGGACGCCCGTGGGGGCCGACGAGCGCGCCGTGGGCTTCGCGGGGCGGTGTGCGGTGCGGCTGGGGGTGGCGACCGCGTCGGCGCTGCCGCTGCTGGCCTGGCTGACGGAGGTGTCCGTGGACGCCTCGCTCTCGGTGCTCGGCTTCGACGCCTTCGGGGCCGGGATCGACCTGCGCGGACACCTCGGTACGGCCCTGCTGCTGGGCGCCGTGTGGGGGGCGGGGGCTGGGGCCGCGGGGGCACTGCTGGCGTGGGCGAGCGGGGCGGCGGGCCGGCGGGCGGCGCCGCTGGCACTGGGTGCCGGGGCGCCGGGAGCGCGGCGGGCGCCCGGTGCGGCCGGGAGTGCGCCCGGCGCGGTCGAGGGTGCGGACGGTGCGGTCGAGGATGCGGACGGTACGGTCAGGGGTGCGGACGGTGGGTCGTACGCGGCGCCGTCGTCCGGGCCGTACCTGCCCGGGCGGCCGCACCGGCCGCCCGACCCGGACACCAATCCCTATCTGCGACCGCTGGACGAGCCGCGAGGTCCCGACGACGACGTGTCCGGCGCGCCCACGGTGGCCGGGCCGCTGGAGCCGCCTCCGCGCGGGCCCGGGCGGCCTCCGGGGTCCGGCGAACGGTCCGGGAACCGGCCGCCGTCCCGGTGGGGCGAGCTCCCTCCTCCCCCGCCGCCCCCGCCTCCGGCACCGCCGCGACGGCCGAGGGACGGACAGTGATCCGGCCCGGGTCCGGGCCACATCGCCGCCCGCGATCCGGCCTGCCTCCGAGCCGGGGCGCGGCCTCTCATCCTGATCCGGCCTGCGGGGGAACGGCCCGGGAACCGGCCACCGTACCGGTGGGGAGCTCCCTCCTCCCCCACCACCCCGCCTCCGGCACCGCCGCGACGGCCGGTGGACGGGCAGTGATCCGGCCCGGGTCCAGGTCGTAGCGCGGCCAGTGGTCCGGCTGCCGTCCGAGCTGCGGCGCAAGCGCTGTCCGGGCCGCTGCGCAACCCGTGGGCCGGGCCCGTAGTGCGGCCTTCTCGTCCGGGACGTGCTCCGGGGTGCCCGTGGGCTCCGTGAATCCCGGCCCTTCAGGGAAACGCAAGGTCCGCGTCATCCGTGCGCCACCGAGTGTTCCGTGTCCGCCAGCCGGACCTGGCGGGCGGAAGGCACCGCGTGCCGGATACGGTGGGAACACCATGAGCGCTTCGCAGACTGACGTTCCCACTCTCCTCGTCAAGATCTTCGGCAAGGACCGTCCGGGCATCACGGCCGGCCTGTTCGACACCCTCGCCGCCTACTCCGTCGACGTGGTCGACATCGAGCAGGTCGTCACCCGTGGCCGGATCGTGCTGTGCGCGCTCGTGACCGAGCCGCCCCGGGGGCTGGAGGGCGATCTGCGGGCCACCGTCCACAGCTGGGCGGAGTCGATGAAGCTGCAGGCGGAGATCATCTCCGGCATCGGCGACAACCGGCCGCGCGGTCTCGGCCGCTCCCTGGTCACCGTGCTCGGACACCCGCTGACCGCGGAGGCCACGGCCGCCATAGCGGCCCGGATCACCGAGACCGGCAGCAACATCGACCGTATCTTCCGGCTCGCCAAGTACCCCGTGACCGCCGTCGAGTTCGCGGTGTCCGGCGTGGAGACCGAGCCGCTGCGCACCGCCCTGGCCACCGAGTCCGCGGCGCTCGGCGTCGACGTCGCGGTCGTCTCCGCCGGGCTGCACCGGCGGGCGCAGCGCCTGGTCGTCATGGACGTGGACTCCACGCTCATCCAGGACGAGGTCATCGAGCTCTTCGCCGCGCACGCCGGCTGCGAGGACAAGGTCGCCGAGGTGACGGCGGCCGCGATGCGCGGAGAGCTGGACTTCGAGCAGTCGCTGCACGCGCGCGTGGCGCTGCTGGAGGGGCTGGACGCCTCGGTGGTGGAGAAGGTGCGCAGCGAGGTGCGGCTGACGCCCGGTGCCCGCACCCTGATCCGTACGCTGAAGCGGCTCGGCTACCAGGTGGGGGTGGTCTCCGGCGGGTTCACCCAGGTCACCGACGACCTCAAGGACCGGCTCGGCCTGGACTTCGCCCAGGCCAACACGCTGGAGATAGTCGACGGCAGGCTGACCGGCCGGGTCACCGGGGAGATCGTGGACCGGGCGGGCAAGGCGCGGCTGCTGCGCCGCTTCGCCGCCGAGGCCGGGGTGCCGCTGTCGCAGACCGTGGCGATCGGTGACGGCGCCAATGATCTGGACATGCTGAACGCGGCCGGGCTCGGGGTCGCCTTCAACGCCAAGCCGGTGGTGCGCGAGGCGGCGCACACGGCGGTGAACGTGCCGTTCCTGGACACGGTGCTGTACCTGCTGGGCATCACCCGCGAGGAGGTCGAGGCGGCGGACACGCTGGACCAGCACCTCGGCCGGGACGTCGAGCTGCACTGAGCGTCGGTCGGGCGTCGGTCCTCCGCACGGCGAGGGCCCGGTACCGCCTGGGTGCCGGGCCCTGTCGCGTGGGTCGGGGTCAGTCGGTCGGCACCCAGTAGTCGACGAGCGAGGCGGCCCCGGGCTCCACGTCCTTCCAGGTGCCGGTGAACGTCAGGACGGCGAAGGCGGCGGCCGGGAAGCCGCGCCGGCCCATCAGCTCGCGGGCCTCGTCCTCGGCCGACCCGGCCAGGACGTCGGCGAGCCCCTGCATCCCCGGGTTGTGGCCGATCACCAGGACGTTGTGCAGGTCGTCGGGGGTCTCGTTGAGCACGGCGATCAGTTCGCCGGGCGATGCCTCGTAGATCCGCTCCTCATAGACGGTTTTCGGCCGCTGCGGGAACTCCTGAACGGCGAGCTTCCAGGTCTCGCGGGTCCGGGTCGCGGTGGAGCACAGGGCCAGGTCGAAGGGGATGCCGGTGTCGGCCAGCCGGCGTCCGGCCTCAGCGGCCTCCTTGCGGCCCCGGTCGGCGAGCGGCCGCTCGTGGTCGGACACCTGGGGCCAGTCGGCTTTCGCATGCCGGAAGAGGACAATCCTGCGGGGTTCTGCGACGCTCATGCAACCCAGCTTCGCATGAAACAGGCCATGGGGCGCAGGGAGTTGACATGCGCGTTCGGGCCGCCGGGAAGCGCGGTCGGGGCGTCCCGTCGGGCCTCGCGCCCCCGGGCCTCGCCGGGCTAGCCCGCGGTCAGCTGCCGCACCCGCTCCAGGAACCGGGTCAGCCCGGGGTCGCCCGCGGCCGCGTGGGCGTCCGCGGGGTGGAGTATCAGCAGGAGCAGGGTGACGAAGGCGAGCGTGGGGAGGGCGAGGGCCCACCAGGGCAGCCGGAAGTCGACGCCGCCCCGGGTCGCCGGGTGGGGCCGGGTGTGCGTTCGGGCCGGCATGTGCGCCTCCGCTGGTCTTCGGGTCCCTGTCCGTGCTCCGCGATCCGCCCGTCGCGGTCACATCTCGACGTTAGGGAATCCGCGGGCCTCAACCCATCCGGAGGTCCACCCACTTGACCCTGAGCCTCACCCCCTAGGGGACAGGGGGGACAACCCCACCATCGGCCCGGACGGGCCGGGCCGTGGTGGGGTCAGGGCGCGGCGATCGTGGCGATGACGCCGATGATCACGAAGATCGCGAGGAAGCCGCCGAAGACGAGCAGCATCTTCTTCTGGCCTTGCTGGGGGTTCGGGTCCAGGACTGGCATACGGAAAGTCTCGCATCCCCCGCGCGGGCCGGGGTCAGCGGGCCGCCTCCTCCTCCACGGTGCGGTTGCGCCCGGCCAGGACGCCCACCACCATCTGCGGCACCATCAGGGCGCTCATCAGCGCGATCGGCAGTCCCCAGCCGCCGCTGTGCTGGTAGAGCACGCCGACCAGGAGCGGGCCCGGGATGGAGATCAGATAGCCGGTGCTCTGTGCGAAGGCGGACAGCTGGGCGACGCCGGCGCCGGTCCTGGCCCGCATGCCGACCATGGTGAGGGCGAGCGGGAAGGCGCAGTTGGAGACGCCGAGCAGCAGGGCCCAGGCCCATGCGCCACCGGCCGGGGCGAAGTACAGGCCGGCGTACCCGGCGAGGCCGCACACGCCCAGCACCAGCACGATGGGGCCCTGGTTGGGCAGCCGGGTGGCCACGCGCGGGATGACGAAGGCCAGCGGGACGCCCATCACCATGGTGACGGCCAGCAGCAGTCCGGCGGTGCCGGCGGCCACGCCCGCGTCCCGGAAGATCTGCGCCATCCAGCCCATGGTGATGTAGGCGGCGGTGGCCTGGAGGCCGAAGAAGACGGCGAGCGCCCAGGCCGTACGGCTGCGGGTGATCCGCAGCGCGGGCTGCTCGGCCGGCCGGTTCTTGGCCGCGGCCGCGCTCTCGGCGGGGGCGGTGGAGGCGTCGCCGCCGGGCGCCGGCACGGACGGCGACGCGGACGCGGCTCCCCGGTCCTTCACGAAGGGGATCCACGGCAGGACGGCCGCCGCCCCCAGCGCGGCCCACACGGCGAGGCCGGGCTGCCAGTCGCCGCCCAGCGCGTTCGTCACCGGCACGGTCGCCGCGGCGGCGATCGAGGTGCCGAAGGCGAGGGCCATCGAGTACACGCCGGTCATGGAGCCGACCCGCTCGGGGAACCAGCGCTTGACGATGACCGGCATCAGGACGTTGCTGACCGCGATGCCCATGAGCGCGAGGGCGGTGGCGGCCAGGAAGCCCGCCGTGCCACCGGCGAACGGACGTATCAGCAGGCCCGCCGTGATGGCGGCCATGCCCGCGCACACCACCGCCCCGGGTCCGAAGCGGCGGGCGAGCCGCGGGGCGGTGACGCCGAAGACGGCGAAGCAGAGCGGGGGCACGGAGGTGAGCAGTCCGGCGACGCTGCCGCTCATGCCGAGCCCGTCGCGGACCTCCTCCAGGAGCGCGCCGAGGCTGGTGATGGCCGGGCGGAGGTTGAGGGCGGCCAGGACGATACCGAGGACGAGCAAACGTGTCGTCCATGCCGTCCACGCGCGCGTGTCGGACGGCTGCCCGGACTCCCCGGGTTCGGGTGCCCGGGCGTCGCGCGCGGCCGGGTTGCTGACGGTCGTGGAGTTCAGCGTCCGGGTTTCCTCACTAGCCATGAGGCCCATCATAGAATCATGGGATGATTGGCTGTCCACTGTGCGGTTGCCCGCCGCCGGAATCCGTGTGCAAAGGTGAGCCATGCCCCTGAGCCATCCCCACCGCTCGGCGCTTTCCGAGCAGGTCATCGCCGCGCTGCGGCAGCAGATCACCTCGGGCGAGTGGCCGGTCGGCTCCCGCATTCCGACCGAGCCCGAGCTGGTCGAGCAGCTGGGCGTCGCGCGGAACACGGTCCGCGAGGCGGTCCGCGCGCTGGCGCACAACGGGCTGCTGGACATCCGCCAGGGTTCGGGCACCTACGTCGTGGCGACCAGCGAGCTGGCGGGCGTCATGCACCGCCGCTTCGCCGACGCCGACCCCCGGCACATCGCCGAGCTGCGCTCCACGCTGGAGTCGGCCGCCGCGCGCATGGCCGCCGAGCGGCGCACGGAGAAGGACCTCAAGCAGCTCGACGCACTGCTGGTACGCCGCGAGGAGGCGTGGGAGTCGGGCGACACGGAGGCGTTCGTGACGGCGGACGCGACGTTCCACCTGGCCGTGGTGGCCGCCTCGCACAACGACGTGATGACCGCGATGTACGCCGACCTGGGCGAGGTGATGCGGGACTGGCTGCGGGAGGACGTCGGCGAGGAGCTGACGCCGGAGACGCACATGGACCACACGCGGCTGGTCGACGCGATCCGCACGGGTGACGCCGAGACGGCCCAGGAGGAGGCGGCGGGTTATCCGTTCCTGTGCCGGCCCGGCCGGTTCAGCTCACCCGACCGTGGCTGACCCAGGCCGACGCGACCTCTTTCCAGCAGCGTCCGGTCAGCCGTACGGTCTGCGCGGGCAGGGCCTCCACCGCGGCGCCGTCGGTGTCGAGGTCCCACCAGCGGGCGCATTCGACGTGCAGGCTCACCCGGTCGGTCTCCGGGTACGGGTTGTGGCAGTACGCAGTCACCCGGGAGCCGTCGACGCGGACGCGGCACGCGGCGCCGAAGTCCTCCGCCGGCGTGTCCGCGGTCGCCACGCGCGCGTGGGACATCGCCTCGTACGGCAGGAGCAGCACGCACACGACGGCGAGGGGCGCTGCGGCCAGGACGCGGGAGAAGCGCACAAGGGACCTCCTCGCCGTGCTGGGGAGGGAAGCGCGTGGTGAACTCGTTCTCCAGCGTGCGTGGCCGGGGTCCGCGCCGCGCGGCCGGCTGGGCCGGACGGGTGACATGCGCCGGACGGGTGACATGCGCCGGAGGGGTGACATGCGCCGGAGGGGTGACATGCCGAGGGCCCGCGTCCCGAAGGACACGGGCCCCGGCGGGCGCTCGGTCAGGCGCCGATGGCGTGCAGACCGCCGTCGACGTGGATGATCTCGCCCGTGGTCTTCGGGAACCAGTCGCTCAGCAGCGCGACGATGCCGCGGCCGGCCGGCTCCGGGTCCTTGAGGTCCCACTCCAGCGGCGAGCGGCTGTCCCACACGGAGGCCAGCTCGCTGAAGCCCGGGATGGACTTGGCGGCCATGGAGCCGATGGGGCCCGCGGAGATGAGGTTGCAGCGGATGTTCTGCTTGCCCAGGTCGCGCGCCATGTAGCGGTTGGTGGCCTCCAGGGCGGCCTTGGCCGGGCCCATCCAGTCGTACTGCGGCCAGGCGTACTGCGCGTCGAAGGTCAGGCCGACGACGGAGCCGCCGTTCTGCATCAGCGGCAGGCACGCCATGGTCAGCGACTTCAGGGAGTACGCCGAGACGTGCATGGCCGTGGCGACCGACTCGAACGGCGTGTTCAGGAAGTTGCCGCCGAGCGCGTCCTGCGGCGCGAAGCCGATGGAGTGCACGACGCCGTCGAGGCCGCCGAGCTCCTCGCCGACGATGTCCGCGAGGCGGCCGAGGTGCTCGTCGTTGGTGACGTCGAGCTCGATGACCTTGGTGGGCTTGGGCAGCTTCCGGGCGATGCGCTCGGTCAGCGTGGGCCGCGGGAACGCGGTCAGGATGATCTCGGCGCCCTGCTCCTGGGCCAGCTTGGCGGCGTGGAAGGCGATGGAGGACTCCATCAGCACACCGGTGATCAGGACGCGCTTGCCCTCGAGGATTCCACTCATGGTGTTCAGTGACCCATTCCCAGTCCGCCGTCAACGGGGATGACGGCTCCAGTGATGTACGAGGCGTCGTCCGAGGCGAGGAACCGCACCGTCGCGGCGATCTCCTCCGGCTGCGCGTACCGGGCGAGCGGCACCTGCGACACGATGTTCGCCCGCTGCTCGTCGGTGAGCGCCTTCGTCATGTCGGTGTCGACGAAGCCGGGTGCGACGACGTTGAAGGTGATGTTGCGCGAGCCCAGTTCGCGGGCGAGGGAACGCGCGAAGCCGACCAGGGCCGCCTTGGAGGCCGCGTAGTTCGCCTGCCCGGCGGAGCCGAGCAGCCCGACCACCGACGAGATCAGCACGACACGGCCCTTCTTGGCGCGCAGCATGCCGCGGTTGGCGCGCTTGACGACGCGGAAGGTGCCGGTGAGGTTGGTGTCGACGACCGAGGTGAAGTCCTCCTCGGACATGCGCATCAGGAGCTGGTCCTTGGTCACGCCGGCGTTGGCGATGAGGACCTCGACCGGGCCGTGCTCGGCCTCGATCTCCTTGTAGGCCTGCTCCACCTGCTCGGAGTCGGTGATGTCGCACTTGACGGCGAGGCAGCCCAGTTCCGTCAGGGCGGCCGGCGGCTCCCCCGAGCGGTACGTGATCGCGACCTTGTCGCCGGCTTCGGCGAATGCGCGGGCGATGGCGAGGCCGATGCCCCGGTTGCCTCCGGTGACGAGAACCGAGCGGCTCAACGGATCACCCTTTCCCTAGCGGTCTGGTACTCCGCCCGAACACCCGGATGACCGGCGAAGATGAACAGGCGGCTTCCTCGAAAACCTATCGGTCCCCACCCGTCCTCGGACAATCGGGCACCCACAGTGGCTTACGGAGCTGACTGTCGGGTCCCTACAGAAAGTGGCGGACGCCGGTCGCAAAAGTGTGGTCCGCGGAGGGACGGCGCGACATGATCGGGGCAACCACCGGCCGTGGCCACCACCACCGGCCACGTCGACAGAAAGAGACGCAGGTGCCTCATACGATCGACGAAGCCTTCACAGCCCTTCCCCTGCGCGCCCTCGCCGACGCCGCCCTCGCACGCGCGCGGGCGCTCGGTGCCGAGCACGCGGACTTCCGGCTGGAGCGGGTGCGCAGCGCCTCCTGGCGGCTGCGGGACGCCAAGCCCGCCGGGTCGTCGGACACCACCGACCTCGGGTACGCGGTGCGCGTGGTGCACGGCGGCACCTGGGGCTTCGCGTCAGGTGTGGACCTCACCCTCGACGCCGCCGCCAAGGTCGCCTCGCAGGCGGTGGCGATGGCGAAGCTGTCCGCGCAGGTGATCAAGGCGGCCGGGTCGAAGGAGCGCGTGGAGCTCGCCGCCGAGCCCGTGCACGCCGACCGTACGTGGGTCTCGTCGTACGAGATCGATCCGTTCACCGTGCCGGACGCGGAGAAGGCCGGGCTGCTGGCCGACTTCAGCGAGCGGCTGCTGGCGGCCGACGGGGTCGATCACGTCGACGCCTCGCTGCTCACCGTGCACGAGAACAAGTTCTACGCCGACACCGCGGGGACCGTGACCACGCAGCAGCGGGTGCGGCTGCATCCGGTGCTCACGGCGGTGTCGGTGGACGATTCCAGCGGCGAGTTCGACTCCATGCGTACGCTCGCGCCGCCCGTGGGGCGCGGCTGGGAGTACCTGACCGGCACCGGCTGGGACTGGGACGCCGAGCTGGCCGAGATCCCGGAGCTGCTGGCCGAGAAGATGCGCGCGCCGAGCGTCGAGCCGGGCCTGTACGACCTGGTCGTCGACCCGTCCAACCTGTGGCTGACCATCCACGAGTCGATCGGCCACGCCACCGAGCTGGACCGGGCGCTCGGCTACGAGGCCGCCTACGCCGGCACCTCCTTCGCCACCTTCGACCAGCTCGGCAAGCTGCGCTACGGCTCGGAGCTGATGAACGTCACCGGGGACCGCACCGCCGAGCACGGCCTGGCCACCGTCGGCTACGACGACGAGGGCGTCGAGGCCCAGTCGTGGGACCTGGTCAAGGACGGCACGCTGGTGGGCTACCAGCTCGACCGGCGCATCGCGCGCCTCACCGGGTTCGAGCGGTCCAACGGGTGCGCCTACGCCGACTCCCCCGCCCACGTGCCCGTGCAGCGCATGGCCAACGTGTCGCTGCGGCCGGATCCCGGCGGGCTGTCCACCGAGGATCTGATCGGGGGCGTGGACCGGGGCATCTACGTCGTAGGCGACCGTTCCTGGTCAATCGATATGCAAAGGTACAACTTCCAATTCACCGGGCAGCGGTTCTTCCGGATCGAGAACGGGCGGCTCGCCGGGCAGCTGAAGGATGTCGCCTACCAGGCGACCACCACCGACTTCTGGGGGTCCATGGCGGCCGTCGGCGGGCCGCAGACCTATGTCCTCGGCGGTGCCTTCAACTGCGGCAAGGCCCAGCCGGGACAGGTCGCGTCCGTGTCGCACGGCTGCCCGTCCGCCCTGTTCAAGGGAGTCACCATCCTCAACACCACCCAGGAGGCCGGTCGATGAGCGCGCCTACGGCCAAGCCGCACGAGATCGTCGAGCGGGCGCTGGAGCTGTCCCGGGCGGACGGGTGCGTCGTCATCGCCGACGAGCACTCCACCGCCAACCTGCGCTGGGCGGGCAACGCGCTCACCACCAACGGCGTCACCCGCGGGCGCACGCTCACGGTCGTCGCCACCGTCGACGGCCGGGAGGGCACGGCGTCCGGGGTGGTGTCGCGCTCGGCGGTGACCGCCGAGGAGCTGGAGCCCCTGGTGCGTGCCGCCGAGGCGGCAGCGCGCGGCGCCGGGCCCGCGGAGGACGCGCAGCCGCTGGTCACCGGCGTACCGGTGTCGCCCGACTTCACCGACGCGCCCGCCGAGACGTCGTCGGCCGTCTTCGCCGACTTCGCGCCCGCCCTCGGTGAGGCGTTCGCACGCGCGCGTGCGGGCGGCCGCGAGTTGTACGGCTTCGCCAATCACGAGCTGGTCTCGACCTACCTCGGTACGTCGACGGGGCTGCGGCTGCGCCACGACCAGCCCACCGGGACGCTGGAGCTGAACGCCAAGTCGCCGGACCGCACCCGGTCGGCCTGGGCGGGGCGCGCCACGCGGGACTTCAAGGACGTCGACCCGGCGGCGCTGGACGCGGAGCTGGCCGTACGGCTGGGCTGGGCCGAGCGGCGCGTGGAGCTGCCCGCCGGCCGGTACGAGACGCTGCTTCCGCCGACCGCGGTCGCGGACCTGCTGATCTACCAGCTGTGGTCGGCCTCGGGGCGGGACGCGGCCGAGGGGCGCACGGTGTTCTCGAAGCCGGGCGGCGGCACGCGCGTCGGCGAGCGGCTCGGCGAGCTGCCGCTGACCCTGCGCAGCGATCCGAACGAGCCCGGCCTGGAGACCCCGCCCTTCGTGATCGCGCACTCCTCCGGCGCCGATCAGTCGGTGTTCGACAACGGGCTGCCGGTGGCGGCCACCGACTGGATCCGCGAGGGCGAGCTGACCCATCTGACGACCACCCGGCACAGCGCCGGCCTGACGGGGCTGCCGGTGGCACCGGTGATCGGCAATCTGATCCTGGAGGGCGGCGACGACCGCTCCCTGGAGGAGATGGTCGCGGACACCGGCCGCGGGCTGCTGCTGACCTGCCTGTGGTACATCCGCGAGGTCGACCCGGCGACGCTGCTGCTCACCGGGCTCACCCGGGACGGGGTCTACCTGGTCGAGAACGGCGAGGTGACCGGCGAGGTGAACAACTTCCGGTTCAACGAGTCGCCGGTGGACCTGCTGGGCCGCGCCACGGAGGCCGGGCGTACGGAGAGGACGCTGCCGAGGGAGTGGAGCGACTGGTTCACCAGGGCGGCGATGCCGGCGCTGCGCGTTCCGGATTTCAATATGAGCTCTGTCAGCCAGGGCGTATAACCTCGTAGGCGTCGCAGTCGGCCGTCACCCGACCGGCCGAAGACCATCGGGCACCATCACCTAGGAGACACGAGAACCGTGACGGACATCGTCGACGAGCTGAAGTGGCGTGGGCTGTTCGCCCAGTCCACTGACGAGGACGCTTTGCGCAAGGCGCTCGCGGACGGTCCCGTCACGTTCTATTGCGGCTTCGACCCGACCGCGCCGTCGCTGCACGTGGGGCACCTGGTGCAGGTGCTCACCGTGCGCCGGCTGCAGATGGCCGGTCACCGGCCGCTGGCGCTGGTCGGCGGGGCCACGGGCCAGATCGGCGACCCGCGCCCGACCGCGGAGCGCACGCTGAACTCGCCGGAGACGGTCGCCGGCTGGGTCGAGCGGCTGCGCGGCCAGATCGAGCCGTTCCTGTCCTTCGAGGGCGAGAACGCGGCCGTGATGGTCAACAACCTCGACTGGACGCAGAACCTCTCCGCGATCGAGTTCCTGCGGGACATCGGCAAGCACTTCCGCGTCAACAAGATGCTGACGAAGGACTCCGTCGCGCGGCGCCTGGAGTCCTCCGAGGGCATCAGCTACACGGAGTTCAGCTACCAGCTGCTGCAGGCGATGGACTTCCTCCAGCTCTACCGGCGCTACGGCTGCACGATGCAGCAGGGCGGCAGCGACCAGTGGGGCAACCTCACGGCCGGCCTGGACCTGCTCCACCGGCTGGAGCCGGACGCCTCCGTCCACGCCTACGCGACGCCGCTGATGACGAAGGCGGACGGCACCAAGTTCGGCAAGACCGAGGGCGGCGCCGTGTGGCTCGACCCGGAGATGACGACGCCGTACGCGTTCTACCAGTTCTGGCTGAACGTGGACGACCGGGACATCTCGGGTTACATGCGGATTCTGTCCTTCAAGTCCCGCGAGGAGCTGGAGGAGCTGGAGCGGCAGACGCAGGAGCGTCCGCAGGCCCGGGCGGCGCAGCGCGCGCTGGCCGAGGAGCTGACGACGCTGGTGCACGGCGCCGACCAGACGGCCGCCGTGATCGCCGCGTCCAAGGCGCTGTTCGGCCAGGGCGACCTGGCGGAGCTGGACGACAGGACGCTGGCCGCGGCCCTGTCGGAGGTGCCGCACATCCGGGTCGCCGAGCTGGGCCCGGTCGTCGACCTGTTCGCCGAGGTCGGCCTGGTCGCCAGCAAGTCCGCCGCGCGCCGCACGGTCAAGGAGGGCGGCGCCTACGTGAACAACGCCAAGGTCACCGGCGAGGACGCGGTCCCCGCCAAGGAGGACCTGCTGCACGGGCGCTGGCTGGTGCTGCGCCGCGGCAAGAAGAACCTGGCCGCGGTGGAGGTCAGGGGCGCCTGAGCGCGCTCACGAGGGGGCGGTTCCCGGCGCCGGGGCGTGTCGGGAACCGCCCCCTCGACGCATGTCCCGCCGGTCAGATCCGCTGCCGTCGCCGATTGCCCCGTACCGCCATGTAGGCCGCGTCGCCGAGGGCCACGATGATGATCGCGGCCACGAGCTGGAAGAGGTGCCGCCACCAGTCGATGCCGGAGGTCGCCGCGACGCCGACCGCCCGGGCGATCGCGTTGCCGGCGATGGCGCCGAGCATGCCGAAGATGGTGGTCAGCCACAGGGGACTGTGCTGCTTGCCCGGAATGACCGCCTTGGCGATCAGGCCCAGCACGAATCCGACGATGATCGCCCACAACCAGCCCATGGATGCCTCCTCGTACGGCTCTACGTGAGCATTACGGCCAGTGTCCGGCGCTACCACGTACGGCGCATCCCGGCTACGGCCGTACGGGTGACGGCCCTACGGGGTGCGGCGCACGCCGTCCGCGCAGGCCGGGGGTGCCCCGGTCTCGTGGCCGTCGCAGGTGCGGCGTAACGTGGGAGCTGTCCGGGACCGGTGTTCCCCGAACGGCCGCGGACGGGAACGGGGCGGGGAGAGTCCGATGCGGGCGGATGGTGGAACGTGATGCGGAAGCGGAGTGCCGGCGGCAGCGCCCAGGTGTTCCGGATCACCGGAGCCCGGGCGGGCCTGCAGGAGGACGTGCGCGGGCGGCAGCGCCGCTACGTCATCTCGATGTCGATCCGCACGCTGGCGGTGATCCTCGCGGCCTGCCTGTGGAACGTGGAGCAGCACGTCGCGATCGTGGCCCTGGTGCTCGGGGCGGTCCTGCCGTACATCGCGGTGGTGATCGCCAACGCCGGGCGGGAGAACGCGCCGTCGCTGCCGTCGACGTTCGTGACGGCGCCGACGCCGCCGATGATCATGCCGCCGCGTCCGGACGACGGCTCGGCGGAATCCGTCCCGGAAGACGCCGTGACCGATCCGGTGGCCGGCGCGCGAAGCGAGTCGCACGACCGGCCGTGACCGGTGGGGACCGGCCGCGGGCGGACGGCGCCCGTGCGTCAGCTCAAGAAAAGCTCAGATCAATCATGTTGTTCCGGTGCCGGGCGGCGGGTGAGCCGTGACATACTTCGTACGCGCTCCGCATCCCCCGTCGGAGCGACGGACCGACGCCGGGCAGCTCCCCCCGTGGCTGCTCGGCGTCGCCTTTTTCCGTGGTCTTTCCGTAGTTGTGAGACGAACCTGTGAGTGACGAGACGACCCCGATCTGCTCCGCCAAGGGCTGCCGGACCGCCGCCGTGTGGGTGCTGGCCTGGAACAACCCGAAGATCCACACTCCGGAGCGCCGCAAGACGTGGCTCGCGTGCGAGGAGCACCGGGAGCATCTGTCCCAGTTCCTCGGAGTGCGGGGGTTCCTGAAGGACGTGGTGAGGTTCGAGGACTGGCGGGCGGCCGAGGGCGCCCGGGACCGGTCCTAGGCGCAGGGCCCGAAGCGGGCTAGCCGCCGATCGCCGACATCGGGCGGTCGGGCTGGACGAACGACGGGTCGTCGAGGCCGGCCCCGGCCTTCTTGCCCCACATGGCCAGGCGCCAGATGCGGGCGATCTCCTCGTCGGGGGCGCCGGAGCGCAGGGCGGCGCGCAGGTCGGTCTCCTCGCGGGCGAACAGGCAGGTGCGCACCTGGCCGTCGGCGGTCAGGCGGGTGCGGTCGCAGGCGGCGCAGAACGGGCGGGTGACGGAGGCGATGACCCCGACGCGGTGCGGGCCGCCGTCCACGATCCAGCGCTCGGCCGGGGCGGAGCCGCGCTCCTCGGCGCCCTCGGGGGTCAGCTCGAAGCGGGTGCGCAGGGAGGCGAGGATGTCGCCGGCGGTGACCATGCCGTCGCGCTTCCAGCCGTGCTGGGCGTCCAGCGGCATCTGCTCGATGAAGCGCAGCTCGTAGTCGTGCTCGACGGCCCAGGCCAGCAGGTCGGGGGCCTCGTCGTCGTTGAGCCCCGGCATCAGGACGGAGTTGACCTTCACCGGGGTCAGGCCGGCCTCGCGGGCGGCGTGGAGTCCTTCGAGGACGTCCTTGTGGCGGTCCCGGCGGGTGAGGGTCTTGAAGACGTCCGGGCGGAGCGTGTCGAGGGAGACGTTCACCCGGTCCAGGCCGGCGGCCTTCAGGGCCGGTGCCGTGCGCTTCAGGCCGATGCCGTTGGTGGTCAGGGACGTCTGCGGGCGCGGGTCGAGGGCGGCGACGCGCTCCACGATGCCGACCAGGCCGGGCCGCAGCAGCGGCTCGCCGCCGGTGAAGCGGACCTCCGTGACGCCCAGGGAGGTGACGGCGATGTCGATGAGGCGGACGATCTCGTCGTCCGTCAGCAGGTCGGGCTTGGCCAGCCACTGCAGGCCCTCCTCGGGCATGCAGTAGGTGCAGCGCAGGTTGCACCGGTCGGTCAGCGAGACCCTCAGGTCGGTGGCCACTCGGCCGTAGGTGTCGATGAGCACGTGGCCCCCTCCCTCGACGCGGATCGGCGGAGTACTCATCTCCACCGACATCTGTGAGCCTACGTGACGCCGCCGACATCGACAGCGGCCCGATCCCACGACGTGGGGCGCGGCCGCGTCGTAGGGATCTACGAGCGGCCGCGTCCGGGGGTGGCTCAGTGGGCTCCGGTGCCGGTCAGGGACCGGACCTCCAGCTCCGCGTACTTCGCCGCGTCGGGCTCCTCCTTGGACAGGACCGTGCCGAGCCAGCCCATGAGGAAGCCGAACGGGATCGAGATGATGCCCGGGTTCTTCAGCGGGAACCAGGCGAAGTCGACGTCGGGGAACATCGCCTTGGGGTCGCCGGAGACGACGGGCGAGAACAGCACCAGGCCGACGGCGACGATCAGACCGCCGTAGATCGACCACAGGGCGCCCTGGGTGGTGAACCGCTTCCAGAACAGGCTGTACAGGATGGTCGGCAGGTTGGCGGAGGCCGCGACCGCGAAGGCCAGGGCGACCAGGCCGGCCACGTTCAGGTCGCGGGCGAGGGCGCCGAGGGCGATGGAGACGACGCCGATGAAGACGGTCGCCCAGCGGGCGGCCTTCATCTCCTCCTTCTCGGTGGCCCGGCCCTTGCGGATGACGTTGGCGTAGATGTCGTGCGCGAAGGAGGAGGACGAGGCGAGGGTGAGGCCGGCGACCACGGCGAGGATCGTCGCGAACGCCACGGCCGAGATGGTGGCGAGCAGGATCGCGCCCCAGGCCGAGTCGACGCCGCCGATGTGCAGGGCGAGCAGCGGGGCCGCCGTGTTGCCGGACGGGTTGGACTCGATGATCTCCTTCTGCGAGATGAGCGCCGCCGCGCCGAAGCCGAGGGCGATGGTCATCAGGTAGAAGGCCCCGATGATGCCGATCGCCCAGTTCACGGACTTACGGGCGGCCTTGGCGTTGGGCACGGTGTAGAAGCGGATCAGGATGTGCGGCAGGCCGGCGGTGCCGAGCACCAGGGCGATGCCGAGCGAGATGAAGTCCAGCTTGGAGGTGCCGGTCGCGCCGTACTGCAGGCCGGGCTCCAGGAAGGCGGCGCCCTTGCCGCTGTTCTCGGCGGCCGTGCCGAGCAGGTCGGAGATGTTGAAGTCGAACTTCAGCAGCACCAGGAAGGTGATCAGCAGGGTGCCGCCGATCAGCAGGACGGCCTTGACCATCTGGACCCAGGTGGTGCCCTTCATGCCGCCGATGGAGACGTACACGATCATCAGGACGCCGACGAGGGCGACGATGAGGATCTTGCCGGCGTCGGAGGTGATGCCGAGCAGCAGGGACACGAGGACGCCCGCGCCCGCCATCTGGGCCAGCAGGTAGAAGATCGAGACGACGATCGTGGAGGTGCCGGCGGCGGTGCGCACGGGGCGCTGGCGCATGCGGTAGGCGAGGACGTCGCCCATCGTGTAGCGGCCGGAGTTCCTCAGCGGCTCGGCGACCAGGAGCAGGGCCACGAGCCAGGCGACCAGGAAGCCGATGGAGTACAGGAAGCCGTCGTAGCCGAAGATGGCAATCGCGCCCGCGATGCCGAGGAAGGACGCGGCCGACATGTAGTCGCCGGAGACGGCGAGTCCGTTCTGGAAGGCGCTGAACTGGCGGCCGCCCGCGTAGAAGTCGGCGGCGTCCTTGGTCTGGCGGCCCGCCCAGACGGTGATGACCAGCGTGGCGACGACGAAGACCGCGAAGAGCGTGATGATGAGCGGCCGGTGCTCGCTGGCCTCGTTGGCCGCGAGATCGGCGGCGAGGACACTGTGCTGAACGGGGCTCATGCGCCGCCCTCCATCCGGGACTTGATGGCCTCGGCCTTGGGGTCGAGCTTCGCGGCGGCGTGCCGCGAGTACCACCAGGCGATGAGGAACGTGGTGACGAACTGGGCGAGGCCGAAGACGAACGCGACGTTGATGTTGCCGAACAGCTCGGTGCCCATGAAGCCGCCCGCGTAGTTCGAGAGCAGCACGTACAGCAGGTACCAGGCGACGAAGGCGATCGTCAGCGGGAAGGCGAAGGAGCGGAAGGAGCGGCGCAGTTCACCGAACTCCGCGCTCTGCTGCACCTCGGAGAACTCCTCGGGCGAGGGGAGTCGGTGTTGCTCTTTCGAGGGGGGCGGTGCGTCGGTGGCCACGGAGTCTCCTCGTACGACGGACATGACGGGCTTGGACCTCGGTGTGACGGGGGCTGAACGTGTTCGTGCTCCCTGCCCAACGACACGGCGGTCCACGGGCACCGGTTCAACGCGTACGACACTTTCCGAAGTCACCTGTGGGAAGTCATTGCTGGCCAGCGACTGCGGGAGATAGCTTCACCCTGCACCACTGAGTCATGTACCTGCCCGAGCACCACCTGTGTCTCGGGCCGGTTTCGTTTCCGGATGATGTGGAGACCCCATGGTTCATCTGCGTTCCAGACGCCGGCTGGCCCTCGCCGTGCCGGTCGTGCTGTCGCTGACCGCGTCGCTCGGCTTCCTGCCGGCGGCCGCATCGGCCGCCGAGCACGCCGGGCAGGCCGAGGCCGCCGCGCAGTCCACGCAGGCGCCGAAGCTGGCGTATGTCGTCAACACGAAGGCGGACACCCGCACGATCGCGTCGGTGAAGAAGGCGATCGCCGCGGCCGGCGGCAGCGTGGTCGCCACGTACGAGAAGATCGGTGTGATCGTCGTGCACTCGGCGAACCCCGACTTCGGCAAGGAGATACGCGCGGCGCGCGGAGTGCAGTCGGCGGGTGCGACCCGCACCGCGCCGCTGACCGCCGCGGGGACGACCGACGAGGGCGCCGCGGAGATCCTGTCCGCCGCGCAGGCCGCGCGGACCGCGAAGGCGTCCGAGGCCGCGGGCGCCGGCGAGCCCCTGGAAGCGGACCAGTGGGACCTGCGCGCGATCGGCGCCGACAAGGCCGCTGAGATCAACCCGGGCAGCAGCAAGGTGACCGTCGCCGTGATCGACACCGGCGTCGACGACACCCACCCCGACCTCGCCCCGAACTTCTCCGCGTCGCAGTCCGCCAACTGCGTCGGCGGCAAGGCGGACACCAGCGAGGGCGCCTGGCGGCCGTACACCGCCGAGGACTACCACGGCACGCACGTGGCCGGTGAGATCGCCGCCGCCCGCAACGGCATCGGCGTCGCCGGCGTGGCGCCGGGCGTGAAGGTCTCCGGCATCAAGGTGAGCGACCCGGACAACGGCCTCTTCTACCCGGAGAGCGTCGTCTGCGCCTTCGTGTTCGCCGCCGACCACGGCGTCGAGATCACCAACAACAGCTACTACGTGGACCCGTGGCTGTACAACTGCATGGACGACCCCGACCAGCGGGCCATCGTCGACGCGGTCAACCGGGCCCAGCTGTACGCCCAGAAGAAGGGCACCCTGCACCTCGCCTCGGCGGGCAACTCCAACCACGACCTGGACTCGGACGCGATCGTCGACGACTCCAGCCCCGACGACTCCACGCCGGTCGAGCGCACCATCGACCCGCACGAGTGCTTCGACGTGCCGACCCAGCTGCCGGGTGTCGTCACGGTCAGCGCGACGGGTGTGCAGAACCTCAAGTCGTACTACTCCTCGTACGGCAAGGGTGTCGTGGACGTCGCGGCGCCGGGCGGCGACCGCCTCTACCAGATCCCCGACACGCCGTCGAAGAACGGCCGCATCCTGTCCACCATGCCGAACAACCAGTACGGCTTCCTTCAGGGCACGTCGATGGCCTCGCCGCACGCCGCGGGCGTCGCCGCGCTGCTGAAGTCGAAGTACCCGCACGCCGGTCCGGCCGAGCTGCAGGCCCTGCTGAAGGCCCAGGCGAACAACCCGGGCTGCCCGGCCTCCTACGACCAGGACGGCGACGGCACGCAGGACGCGGTGTGCGAGGGCGGCAAGCGCCTCAACGGCTTCTACGGGGCCGGGATCGTCGACGCGCTGCGCGCGGTGAAGTGACCTCGCGCCGGAACCGCACTCCGGCACCCTCACTTCGGCACCCGCACCCCCGTACTTCGGCATCTCGAACGAAACTGGAGACACAGCACATGACAGCGCCTCATCCGCGTCACCGCCGCGCCTTCGCCGTCTCGGCCGGTATGGCCATGGCGACGGCCCTCGCGTTCCTGCCCAACGTGCAGGCCACCGCCGCCGAGGCCCCGTCGGCCACGGCGGAGGCGACCGCGCTCAGCTACGTCGTCAACGTCCAGCCCGGCCACGCCCCCTCGGCGCACGTGAAGCGGGCGATAGCCAAGGCCGGCGGCACGATAGTGACGTCGTACGACCGGATCGGCGTGATCGTCGTCCACTCGTCGAACCCGGACTTCGCCAAGACCGTCCGCAAGGTGCGCGGCGTGCAGTCGGCCGGCGCCACCCGGACGGCTCCGCTGCCCTCGGCCGCCACGACCGACGTGGGCACGCCGAAGGTGCTCAGCGCGCGGGAGGCGGCCGCCGCGGAGGCCGCCGAGGGCCAGGACCCGCTCCAGTCCCTGCAGTGGGACCTGCCCGCCATCAAGGCGGACAAGGCGCACGAGAAGTCGCTGGGCAGCGACAAGGTGACCGTCGCGGTCATCGACACCGGCGTGGACGACACCCACCCGGACATCGCGCCGAACTTCGACCGGAACGCGTCCGTCAACTGTGTGTCGGGCAAGCCGGACACCACGGACGGCGCCTGGCGGCCGGGGGCGGCGGAGAGCCCGCACGGCACCCACGTGGCCGGTGAGATCGCGGCCGCCAAGAACGGGGTCGGCATGACGGGCGTCGCGCCCGGCGTGAAGGTCTCGGGCATCAAGGTGTCGAACCCGGACGGCTTCTTCTACACCGAGGCCGTGGTCTGCGGGTTCATGTGGGCGGCCGAGCACGGCGTCGACGTGACCAACAACAGCTACTACACCGACCCGTGGTACTTCAACTGCAAGAACGACCCGGACCAGAAGGCGCTCGTCGAGGCCGTCTCCCGGGCGTCGCGGTACGCGGAGAAGAAGGGCGCGGTCAACGTCGCCGCGGCCGGCAACGAGAACTACGACCTCGCGGCCGACGAGATCACCGACCCGGTCTCCCCCAACGACTCCACGCCTTCGGACCGGGTCGTCGACCCGTCGGAGTGCTACGACATCCCGACCCAGCTGCCGGGGGTCGTCACGGTCGCGGCGACCGGAGCGAAGGGCCTGAAGTCGTCCTTCTCCAACCACGGCCTGGGCGTCGTCGACATCGCCGCGCCCGGCGGCGACTCGACGGCCTACCAGACGCCGGCACCGCCCGCCACCAGCGGCCTGATCCTGGGCACGCTGCCCGGCGGCAAGTGGGGCTACATGGCCGGTACGTCGATGGCCTCGCCGCACGTCGCGGGTGTCGCCGCGCTCATCAAGTCCACGCACCCGCACGCCTCCCCGGCGCTGGTGAAGGCCCTGCTGTACGCCGAGGCCGACGCCACGCCGTGCACCAAGCCGTACGACATCGACGGCGACGGCAAGGTCGACGCGGTGTGCGAGGGCTCGAAGAACCGCAACGGCTTCTACGGCTGGGGCATGGCGGACGCGCTGGACGCCGTGACCCGGTAGCCGGCCCGGCAGGTTCTCATATCGATCCAGTCGATACTGCATAGTGCAGTCATGACTGACATCGCGTTCGCCTGGTCCGCGTTGGGCGGTGATCCCGCCCTTCTCGGGCAGGTGACGACGACCGTGCGGGAGGGTGCCCTTGAGGGGCGCCTTCCCGCACGGGAACTCGCCCGGGCCTGCGTCGGCGCGTGTGCGCTGGCCGCCGCCGAGTCGGCGGCGCGGCGGGCCGGGCTCTCGCGGGTGCCCGCGGTGCGGGTGGACGACGGGGCCGTCGCCGCGGCGTTCACCAGTGAGCGGCATCTGCGGATCGACGGACGGGAGCCGGTGTCGTTCGCGCCGCTGTCCCGTTTCTGGCGGACCGCCGACGGGTGGGTGCGGACGCACGCGAACTATCCGCACCACCGGGAGCGGCTGCTCGCCGCCCTGGGCGTGCCGGGGGATCCCGCCCTCGTGGCGGCGGCGCTCGCGGAACGGTCCGCCCTGGAGGCCGAGGAGGCGGTGTACGCCGCCGGGGGTCTGGCCGTCGCGCTGCGCACGCCGCGGGAGTGGGCGGAGCACGAGCAGGGCGTGGCGGTGGCCCGTCGGCCGTTGGTGGAGCGTGAGCGGCTGGACTCGGCACCCGCGCGCGTCTGGGCGCCGGCGCCCGTCTCGTCGCCGGCTGCGGGGCTGCGCGTCCTGGATCTGACCCGGGTCATCGCCGGACCGGTCGCCACCCGTACGCTCGCGCTGCTCGGCGCGGACGTGCTGCGGGTCGACCCGCCCGGTCTGCCCGAACTGCCCGACCAGCAGGCCGACACGGGGTTCGGGAAGCGGTCGGCGAGGCTGGACCTGACGGCCGACCGGGAGACCTTCGAGGAGCTGCTCGCCGCGGCGGACGTCGTCGTCACCGGGTACCGGCCGGGCTCCCTGGACCGGTTCGGGCTGTCCCCGGAGGCGCTGGCGGAACGGCGGCCCGGGCTGGTCGTGGCGCAGTTGTCGGCGTGGGGCGCGTACGGGCCGTGGGGCGGGCGGCGCGGGTTCGACAGCCTGGTGCAGGCGGCCACGGGGATCGCGGCGGTCGAGGGGTCGGCGGACCGGCCGGGGGCGCTGCCCGCGCAGGCCCTCGACCACGGCACGGGCTACTTGCTGGCGGCGGGCGTGCTGCGGTCCCTGACCGAGCAGTCGGCCGAGGGCGGCACCCGATGCGTACGCCTGTCCCTCGCCCGCACGGCCACTTGGCTGACGACCGGTATCGGGCCGGGGGGCGCGGAGGGAGCGGGCGACGCGGCTGACGTGCGCGACGCGGAGAGGGCATGCCGCGGGGGCGGCCTGAGCGGCACGTTCAGCGCGGGCAGCGCGAATGGTGCGGGCAGCGCTCGCCGCGCGGGCGGCGCAGGAGGCGCGAAGACCCCGAGCGGCGAAAGCCACGTGCCCGACGCGAACGGCGCGGAGGGCGTGGGCTGTACGGACGACGCGGACGCCGTGGACGGCCGGAGCCGTGCGGGCAGCGCAGATGGCGTGGAGACCCTGCGCGGCGTCAGCCGCGTGAGCGGCGCGCACAGCGCGAACGACGCGGACGGCGGGAGCCGTGTGGGCGGCGGGAGCGGGGATGTGTATGAGGGGCCCGGGGCTTGGCTGGCCGAGAGGGGGAGTCGGGTCGGGTGGTTGCGGTATGTGTTGTCGCCGGTTTGCTTCGTCGGCGGTCCGGTCGACTGGGAGCGGCCGCCGGGGCCCTGGGGTGCGGATGCCGCGCGGTGGGTGTGAGGGGTTTTCCGACGGTTCGTGGGTCTTCTGCGGCGTTCCGCGAACCGCGGGGGCGGCCGAAAACGTCCTCATGTGCGGAATGCCGTGCCGCCAGTTGTTTTCCGGAACTTGCCCGCTTCTGGGGGAGCTGGTGAAGATCTTGAGGTGACCTTGATGAGACCCCCGTCCCGGAGCGCCGACACCGGGAGGCACGCACGCCCGGCCGGTACCGGCCGGGCCGGTGCCGTCCTGGTGCTGGTGGCGCTGGCCGCACTGATACCCGTGTTCGGCCCGTCCCCCGCACTGCACGGCACCGGCGAGGCCGCCCCGCCCGGCAGCGGGGGCATCGGTCTCCTGCGCACGGTGCTGTTCGCGGCCCTGAGCATCCCCGTCGGCGAACTGTTCGTCGACCGGCTGGCCCGCTCCCTCCCCGGCGCCCCGGCGGACCGCCCCCGCAGCTGGTCCCCGTACGCGGGCGCGGTCGGCTTCGTCGCCGCGCTGGGCCTCGCGTCGGTCGTGGCCACCGGCAACCTGGTGCCGGGCAGCCCGGCCGACATCGACGTCGGCGGCCTCTACGAGTCCCGGGACGGCAAGCTCGCGCTCCTGGAGGTCAACGCGTTCCTCGCGGCCGCCCTGTGCGCCGCCTCACGCCGGCCGGCCACCCAGGTCTGGCCGCTGGCCGCCGTCGTCGTCGCGGAGGCACTGCGCGCACATCCCCCGACCGAGTACAGCCCGCTGATCGGCTCCGGGCTGACCCTCGTCCATCTCACGTGCGCGTCGCTGTGGGCCGGCGGGCTGCTGTACGCGCTGCGGGTGCTGGCGCTGTGGCGGGGCGCGGAGGCCGGGCCGGCCCTGCTGGGGCTCTACGCGCGCGTGGCGGCCGTCCTGCTCGCCGCCATCACGGCCACGGGGGTGTGCAGTTCGCTGCGCCGGATGCCGCCGGGCACGATCGCGGACCAGCTGACCGGCACGGCGTACGGGCGGGTCCTGCTCGCCAAGGTCGTCCTGGTGGCGGCGGTCGCCGCCCTCGCCCTGTGGGCCAGGGTCCGGCTGAGCCGCGCCGCGGACCCGCTGACCGCCTGCTCCCCGGCGCGCGCGGAGATCATCGTCCTGGGCGTGGTGGTCGCGGTGTCGGGACTGCTGACGGCGCTTCCGCTGCCGATCCGCTGGTAACCCCGCTGCCCGGCCCTGCCCCGCGTGCCGGTGACGCCCGGCGCGGCCGCCGTCGTGCGTGGGTTGCGTCACACGCGGACGGTGTCACCGGGGGCACCCGCAGGCGCCGTCCCGGCGCCCCTCGGCGGTCCCGCCGCCCGCCGGGACGGGAACCTTCCGTCCCCGGGCGGGACTTGACGCGGGAACCGGTCCGGGGCGCGCGACGGGGCACCTGCGCGGTCCGGGTGTCAGTCGTGGCCCGTATCCTCATGGACCATGCTCGAAGACCGCACGACCGCAGCGTCGTCCGCCACAGCGTGGCCGGCCGCGTATCCGCAGGGATACGCGGTCGTTGACGTGGAGACCACCGGCCTGGCCCGCGACGACCGCATCATCTCCGCGGCCGTCTACCGCCTGGACGCGCGCGGCGAGGTCGAGGACCACTGGTACACGCTGGTCAATCCGGAGCGGGACCCGGGCCCGGTGTGGATACACGGTCTGACGAGCGAGATGCTCGAAGGGGCGCCCCTCTTCCGGGACATCGCCGCGGAGTTCGCGGCCCGGCTCGACGGGCGGGTGCTCGTCGCGCACAACGCCGTCTTCGACTGGCAGATGATCGCCCGGGAGTACGCGCGCGCGAAGAGCGAGGCCCCCGTGCGCCAACGGCTGTGCACCATCGCGCTCTCCAAGGAGCTGGGCCTGCCGCTGCCCAACCACAAGCTGGAGTCGCTGGCCGCGCACTTCGGCGTCGTACAGCGGCGGGCGCACCACGCGCTGGACGACGCTCGGGTGCTGGCCGAGGCGTTCCGGCCGAGTCTCGCCGCCGCCGCGGCGGGCGGCGTACGGCTGCCGCTGCACGAGTGCCGGCCGCTGACGGAGTGGTCGGACCGGCCCGCACCCCGGATCGGACAGCAGGCGGGCTACGGCGGCTACCGGCAGGGCACTTGGCGCCCCTCCCGCAAAAGGCCCGCATGCCCCTATCCCAACCCGGGTCGTTACGAAGAGGGCAAAAGACTCAAGCAGGGCATGCGGGTCGCCTTCTCGGGTGACACGTCGGTCGAGCGGGAGCTGCTGGAGGACCGGGCGACGGAGGCCGGGCTGCACGTCGCGACGAGCCTGTCCCGGCTGACCAGCCTGCTGGTCACCAACGACCCGGACTCCGGCACGTCGAAGGTGGTCAAGGCCCGGCAGTACGGGACGCCGGTGGTGGACGAGGCGGCGTTTGGACAGTTGCTCGCGGACGTCGAACCCGCGGACGGCTGACCCGTACGGCGGACGGCCGGACCGGCGGCCGCCTCCGCACGGGAGCCCCCGCACGGGCGCCTGACACCGGACGGGTGATTGCCGGGCGACTCGCCCGGCGCCCGCTCGCCCGGGCCACGGCGACGGCTCACGCTGTGGCGCATGGCGACATGCGAAGTTTGCGGCAACAACTACGGAATGACCTTCGAGGTCCACGCCCAGGGCGCGGTGCACGTCTTCGACTGCTTCTCCTGCGCGATCCACCGGATGGCCCCCATCTGCGAGCACTGCCGGGTGCAGATCATCGGGCAGGGCGTGGAGGCCGAGGGCCACTGGTACTGCGGCGCGCACTGCGCCCGCGCCGAGGGGAAGGCCGGGATCGTCGACAAGGTCTAGGCGGGCCCGTCCGGCGGCATGCGGCAGCACCCCCTTCATCGCACCCCACGACCGGGTTGTACCGTCGTGGGGTGTACCGCTTCCTGTTGTCCCGCCAGTGGGTGATCCTCACGCTGATCGCCCTCCTGCTCATCCCCACGATGATCAGGCTGGGCTTCTGGCAGATGCACCGCTACGAGGAACGGACCGCCCGGAACGACCTGGTCGCCGACGCGCTCGGCGCCGAGCCGGTGCCCGTGGAGCGGCTGACCGCCCCCGGCAAGAAGATCACCACCGACGAGCGGTACCGCACGGTGACCGCGAAGGGCCGTTTCGACACCGACGACGAGGTCGTCGTCCGCCGCCGCACCAACGCCGACGACGCGGTCGGCTACCACGTGCTCACCCCGTTCGTCCTCGACGACGGCAAGGTCCTGCTCGTCAACCGGGGCTGGATCCCCGCGGACAGCCCCAGCCAGACCGACTTCCCCGAGATCCCCGCACCGCCCCGCGGCGAGATCACCGTCACCGGACGGATGATGCCCGACGAGACGACGGCGGCGAGCGGCATCAAGGACCTCGAGGGCCTGCCGGACCGGCAGGTCATGCTCATCAACAGCGAGCAGCAGGCCGAGCGCCTGGGCGCCCCGGTGCTCGGCGGGTACGTCGTCCTGACGGCGCCGGAGCCGGCGAGCGGCACCCCGCAGCTGATCGGCAGGCCCGGCAACGAGGACGCCGCGCTCAACTTCGCGTACGCCATCCAGTGGTGGCTGTTCTCCGCCGCCGTACCCGTCGGCTGGTGGTTCCTGGTCCGCCGCGAGGCCCGCGAGCGGACGGCGGCCGGGGACGGCGCCCCGGAGCCGGCCGAGGCGGAACCGGCGGCCGTGTAGCCGTCGGTCCCGGCCCGAATGCTCCGTCGCCCGCCGGGAAGACGGTAACCCGTGCATCCCCGTATCGAGGACTACGCGCTGATCGGCGACCAGCAGACCGCGGCCCTGGTCGGCGCGGACGGCTCCGTGGACTGGCTGTGCCTGCCCCGCTTCGACTCCGCCGCCTGTTTCGCCAGACTCCTCGGCGACGAGGACAACGGCCAGTGGCGCATCGCCCCCAAGGGCGCCGGGCGCTGCACACGGCGGGCGTACCGCCCGGACACCCTCGTCCTGGACACCGAGTGGGAGACCGGGGACGGTGCGGTACGGGTCACCGACTTCATGCCCCAGCGGGACCGCGCCCCGGACCTGGTACGCATCGTGGAGGGGCTCAGCGGCGAGGTCACCCTGCACGGAGTGCTGCGGCTGCGCTTCGACCACGGTTCCATCGTCCCGTGGGTGCGCCGCACCGACGGCCACCGGGTGGCGGTCGCCGGGCCGGACTCGGCGTGGCTGCGCAGCGAGCCCGAGGTGCGCACCTGGGGCGAGGACTTCGGGACGCACTCCGAGTTCACCGTGGCCGCGGGCGAGAAGGTCGCGTTCGTCCTCACCTGGCACCCGTCGCACGAGCCGCGCCCTCCGCTGATCGACCCCTACGAGTCGCTGCGGCACAGCGTCGAGGACTGGCAGGCGTGGGCCGCCCACTGCCGCTACGACGGCCCGCACCGGGACGCCGTCGTCCGCTCCCTGATCACCCTCAAGGCGCTCACCTACAAGCCCACCGGCGGCATCGTCGCCGCCCCCACCACCTCGCTGCCCGAGGAGCCGGGCGGCGTGCGCAACTGGGACTACCGCTACTGCTGGCTGCGCGACTCCACCCTCACCCTGGGCGCGCTGCTGTCGGCCGGGTACCTGGAGGAGGCGGAGGCATGGCGCGACTGGCTGCTGCGCGCGGTCGCCGGCAGCCCGGCGGACCTGCAGATCATGTACGGCCTGGCCGGCGAGCGGCGGCTGCCGGAGTCCGAGCTGCCGTGGCTGTCCGGCTTCGCCGGGTCCACCCCCGTACGGATCGGCAACGACGCCGTGAACCAGCTCCAGCTGGACGTGTACGGCGAGGTCATGGACTCGCTGTCGCTGGCGAGGCTGGCCGGGATGCACCCCCAGCCGCAGATGTGGGAGCTGCAGTGCGCCCTGATGGACTTCCTGAAGACGGCGTGGCGGCAGCCGGACGAGGGGCTGTGGGAGGTGCGCGGCGGGCGCCGGCAGTTCGTGCACTCGAAGGTGATGACCTGGGTGGCCCTCGACCGGGCCGTGCACACGCTGGAGGAGCACCCGGAGCTGGGCGGGGGTGACCCGGACGGCTGGCGGGCGCTGCGCGAGGAGGTGCACCGCGAGGTGTGCGAGCGCGGTTACGACCCCGGGCGCAACACCTTCACCCAGTCGTACGGCTCCCGCGAGCTGGACGCCTCACTGCTGCTCATCCCGCGCGTGGGCTTCCTGCCGCCGGACGACCCGCGCGTCGTCGGCACCGTCGACGCCATCGGCAAGGAGCTGACCCGGGGCGGACTGGTGCGCCGCTACAGCACCGAGGGCTCGTCCGTCGACGGGCTGCCGGGCGGCGAGGGCACGTTCCTGGTGTGCTCCTTCTGGTACGCCGACGCGCTGCACGCGACCGGCCGGACGAAGGAGGCCCGGGAGCTGTTCGAGCGGCTGGTGGGGCTCGCCAACGACGTGGGGCTGCTGGCCGAGGAGTACGACCCGGGGGCGGGCCGCCAGCTCGGCAACTTCCCGCAGGCGTTCAGTCACATCGGCCTGGTGAACACCGCCCTCGCCCTGTTCGGGTGCGACGGGGCAGGATAGGGCCATGGATCTTGGACTGAAGGACCGGGTGTACGTCGTCACCGGAGCCACCCGTGGCCTGGGCAACGCCGCCGCGCGCGAACTGGTCGCCGACGGCGCGAAGGTCGTCGTCACGGGACGGGACGAGAAGGGCGCCGCCGACGCCGCGTCCGAGCTGGGCCCGAACGCCGTCGGGGTCGCCGCCGACAACGCGGACCCCGAGGCCGCGGGCCGGCTGATCGCGGCCGCCCGGGACCGTTTCGGCCGCTTCGACGGCGTGCTGATCAGCGTCGGCGGCCCGCCGCCCGGCTTCGTCGCCGACAACACCGACGCGCAGTGGCAGTCCGCGTTCGAGTCGGTGTTCCTCGGTGCGGTGCGGCTCGCCCGTACCGCCGCCGGGGAGCTGGAGCAGGGCGGGGTCATCGGTTTCGTGCTGTCGGGTTCGGTGCACGAGCCCATCCCGGGCCTGACCATCTCCAACGGCCTGCGGCCGGGGCTCGCCGGCTTCGCCAAGTCCCTGGCCGACGAGCTGGGCCCGCGCGGCATCCGCGTCGTCGGTCTGCTGCCCGGCCGCATCGACACCGACCGCGTGCGCGAACTGGACGGGCTGTCGGCCGACCCGGAGGCGACCAGGACGGCGTCGGAGTCCCGCATTCCGCTGCGCCGCTACGGCACGCCGGACGAGTTCGGCCGCGCGGCGGCGTTCCTGCTGTCCCCCGCGGCCTCGTACCTGACGGGGATCATGCTGCCGGTGGACGGCGGGGTGCGGCACGGGTTCTAGACGCGGGGGCGGCACGGGTTCTGGAGGCGGCGGCACGGGTTCCGCACGCCGTGGGACCCGTGCCGTCCGCTCCTCGGGCGGGGATCAGGTGACCCGCTCGGCCCGGTGTCTGACGCCCCGGAGCCGCACCTCGGCCGGCAGGGCGGCGAGGCCCGCCGAGTCCCGGGCGTGGGCGAGGGCGCGGGTGGTGAGCTCGTTGAGCGCCGTACCGGGGTCGACGTGGGGTTCCAGCCGCAGCCCCACCCGGGTCCGCGGGGCACGGCGCCGTCCGGTGAGCCGTACCTTCGCCGCTTCGACGCCGTCCACCCGGTCCGCCTCCTGGGTGAGGACGCTCTCCAGGGCCCGGCCGCGCAGCAGCGCGCCCTCGCCGTCGCCGGTGTCGACGAGGACCTCGGCGAGCCGTCGCCGGCGCAGCACCGCCACCAGCCACCACAGGGCGAGCAGCAGCAGGACGGCCAGTGCGGCGATGACGGCCGGCCACCACCAGCCGGCGTCCCGCCACCGGGTCCGCTCGGCGTCGCCGAGCAGCACGTCGTGGCGGCCGTCGTGGATCCACCAGGAGGGTGCGGGGGTGCCGAGGCCGATGGCCAGCACCGAGCCGCCGAGGGCGAGCAGGACGAGGCCCACCAGCCCGAGCAGCACACGGTTGACGGTCCTGAGCACCGCCCTCACCCCTTCCGGCCCGGCCGTGCCACCCGGACGGACACGGCGGGCGGCCGGGCCAGCCCCAGTCCGCGCACCGCCTCGTCCAGCACGGTGTCCAGATCGGCGCGTACGTCGTCCAGTTCGCGGAAGTGCGCCACCGCGCGCACACGGGCCTTCGCGCGCCGCATGCGCACCCGCACCGACTGCACCCCGGAGACCTCCATGGCCCGGTCCCGCAGCACCATGGCGGCGGCGGCCCGGTGCAGTCCGGCGCGCACGTCGGGGTGGGTGCGCCGCATCGGCAGCAGTGTGCGCAGGCC
This sequence comes from Streptomyces griseicoloratus, assembly GCF_014534645.1. Taxonomy (GTDB): domain Bacteria; phylum Actinomycetota; class Actinomycetes; order Streptomycetales; family Streptomycetaceae; genus Streptomyces; species Streptomyces griseicoloratus. The sequence goes on along the minus strand of NZ_JACVQF010000191.1, from coordinate 117,295 downwards.
GGGCGTGAGGGCCAGCAGGAACAGCCAGAGCCCGAGGGCCGCCGCGACGCCCGCGCCGGCCAGCACCCAGGTGTCGTCGAGGGGCCGCCGGGCGAGCTGCCCGGCCAGTTCCCGGCGCCAGGCGAGGGAGGAGCGGCCGGCCCGCACGGCGGCGACGTCGTAGAGGAAGGCGCCCGCGACGACCAGGAGGAGCAGCGCGACCAGACCGGCCGGTACGCGGCGCGCCGACCAGAAGCGGCCGGCCCGCCCGCGGGGGCCGTCGAGCAGGGGCACGGGCGGCTCGCCGGGGGTCCCGGGGCCGGTCTCCCGCTCCATCACCGGCGACCGCCGGGTCCCGCCCGCGGTCTCCTGGGGCTCGCTCATCGCGTCCTCCCCTGCTTCGCGCCGTACTCCGCCGCCAAGTGCAGCCGCTCCACCTGGACGACGACCTCCGGCACCGCCATGCCCGCCAATGCGCTTACCCGGTGGACGACCCGGTGACGCACCTGCCGGCAGCGGGCGCCGATGTCGCAGGGGTAGTCGAGTTCCAGGTGGACGCGGACGCGGGCGGTGTCGTGGTGGACGACGACGGTGGCGTGCGGGCGTGCCGCGTCCGGCGGCAGGCCGCCCACCGCCTCCCGTGCCGCCTGGGCGGCGACCTTGGCGACCACCCGGTCGGCGATCCGCGTGGCGCCGCGCTCGCCCGGCGGCACCACGGTCGGGGTTTCGCGGAGCTCGTCGGCTCCACCGCTCACGCCGGTCACCGCCGCCGGTCGCCGCGGGTGTGGAAGAAGTCGCCGAGTTCCCAGTCCCCCTCCAGGAACCGGCCGACGACGAACCCGACGGCGCCCAGGGCCGCCACCAGCAGGAAGGCCCCGAACCCGCCGAAATACCCGGCGAAGCCCAGCGCCATACCGGCGATCATGCCGGCCAGGGCCATGCTCATGGTGCGCTCCCGTCCGTCTCCGTCTCCGTCTCCGTCACGTCACTGGATCCGCGGCTCCGGCTCCTCTTCCTCCTCGTCGGGGAGCTTGACGTCACTCACCGCGATGTTGACCTCGACCACCTCCAGGCCGGTCATCCGCTCGACCGCCGCCACCACGTTCTCCCGTACGTCACGGGCGACGTCGGCGATCGACACGCCGTACTCGACGACGATCTCCAGATCGAGCGCCGTCTGCTTCTCGCCGACCTCGGCCTTGACCCCGCGCGTCACCGACTTCGCGCCACCGGGCACCCGCTCGCGCATGGCTCCGAAGGTGCGCGACAGTCCGCTGCCCATCGCGTAGACGCCGACGACGTCACGCGCGGCCATTCCGGTGATCTTCTCGACGACGCCGTCGGCGATGGTGGTCCGCCCCCGGGTCCCGGGGTCTCCCCCACCGCGTCGGGTCGGCTGTCCCTTGCCCAGAACCGGGCTCTCCGTCGTGTCCTGTCCCTGCCGATTCCGCTCCGCCATCTCACTCATCGCCGTACGTCCCTCTCGGTCGTCGTCCTGCGACCACCGTAAGCCGGGTTGCGCCGTCACGCGCCGGGGATGCGGCAGGCTGGAGGAATGACGACGGCGGACCGGTGGACGCAGACGGTGCGGAGGCAACTGGGGCTCGGCAGGCTGCTGCCGCTGGGCGGACCGGGGGACGGGGCGTGGATCGCCGAGCGGGCGGCGCGTGCGGCGCTGTTGAGCGCCGCCCGCGAGGTCGGGGGTGTGTCGATGGGCCGTTTGCGCATCGCGCCCGCCGCCCCGGAGGCGGAGGAGGCTCCCGCCGTTCCGCCGCCGCCGAGTGCCCTGCCGCCGGGTCCGCTGCGCGTGACGGCCGACTTCGCGGCCACCGCGTCGGAGCCGCTGCCGGCGACGGCGGGGCGGCTGCGCGCCGCCCTGGCGGCGGCCGCGACGCGCGGGCTCGGCCTGACGGTCACGGAAGTCGACCTGCGGGTGTCGGACCTGCTGGACGCCGACGCGGAGCCGGCCCCCGTGCGGGACTCGGAAGCGGTCCGGGCCGTGGCACCGGGCGGTGGCGACGAGGGCCGCGCGGCCGAGGCCGCGCTGGCGGTCGCGGGGGTGGCCCGGCTCACGGACGTGCTGGGCCACCCGGTCCACATCACGGAGCTTCCGGGGGAGGCGGCCCTGCCACGCCGGCATGTCCGGCTGGAACTCGCGGTGGGCGCGGGCCACCGGACCGTGGAGGTGGCCCGGCAGGTCCGCACGGCGGTGTCGGACGCCCTGCCGGACCACCCGTCGGTGGCGGTACTGGTGACGGCGATCATCTGACCGGCGCGGGTCCGTCCCCACGGTTCACCTCGCGCCGACCCGGCCCGGCCCGGCACGCCGTCCGCGATACCGCCCTCGGACCGCGTGGGACCTGCCCATTCCACGGCAGCTCCGCGTCCGGCCAGGCACACGCCCGTCCGCAAAGCCGCCCCGGCGGCAACGACCGCCGGCGGCCGCGCACCGCCGCCGGTGCCCGGACCGGCGACCCGGACGCTGTGCCCGCGTCCGTCCGTCAGGGGGAATCGGTTGCGCCCGACAGCAGACGGCAGCCGCGCACCATCGGCACCGGCGCACGCCCCTTCGGACGGAAGCTCCCGCACCCGGGCGGATCCGCACCCGCCCGCGAAGCCCCGGCAACGGCGGTCGCCTCGGCGGACGTTCCTCGTGCCCGGGTCGGCGCGTGCGCCGGTCGTGGGGTGTGGGGGCGCGGCGGTCAGCTCTTCGGGGCCGGGGTTTCTACTCGCCGAGTCCGGCCAGGTCCCGCAGTCGGCGGGCCTGGGCGGCCCGTTCGGCGGACCGCTGGGACTCGTAGTCCCGGTTCTGGGCACCCTGGAGCAGCGCCTTGGTCTCGATCACCGCGTCGCGCGGCGCGGCCAGGACCGCCGACGCCAGGTCGTGCACGGCGCCGTCGAGCTGGCCGGCGGGCACGGCGAGGTTCGCCAGGCCGGTGCTCACCGCCTCCTCGGCCATGACGAAACGTCCGGTCGCGCAGATCTCCAGCGCGCGGGCGTAGCCGACCAGGGAGACCAGCGGGTGCGTGCCGGTCAGGTCGGGTACGAGGCCGAGGCTGGTCTCACGCATGGCGAACTGCACGTCGTCCGCGACCACACGCAGGTCACAGGCGAGGGCAAGCTGGAAGCCGGCCCCGATGGCGTGCCCCTGCACGGCGGCGATCGACACGATGTCGCTGCGCCGCCACCAGGTGAACGCCTCCTGGTACTCGGCGATGGTCGCGTCCAGCTCGGCGTCACCGCCCCGCGCGAGGTCGATGAACGACGGTTCGCCGTCGAAGCCCTCGGGCGTGAACGCCTGCCGGTCGAGCCCGGCCGAGAAGGACTTGCCCTCGGCCCGCAGCACGACGATCCGGACGGAGCCCGGCAGCAGCCGCCCGGCCTCGGTGAGTGCCCGCCACAGGGCGGGGCTCTGCGCGTTGCGCTTGGCCGGGTTGGTCAGCGTCACCGTGGCGATCGCGTCGTCCACGGTGAGCCGCACGCCGTCCTTGTCGAGTACGGGGTCGAGGTCTTGAGCGGGCGTGGCCATGGGGCGCCTCCGGTGGGTGCGGTCGTCCTCCGTGCCGTACGCCGGCGTGAACGCCGTCCTGCGGCACAGCTAAGTGACTGCACAGTAACCACCCGACCGGTCGGCCGACCGACCGGGTGGCCACCATCGGAGCCGAGGGGCCGCCCGGGGTCAGGCCGAAGAGGCCTTCTTGCCCCGCGTCGCCCCGCCACGCCCTCGGAGCGTGACGCCCGACTCGCTGAGCATGCGGTGCACGAAGCCATACGAGCGGCCGGTCTCCTCGGCCAACGCCCGGATGCTCGCACCGGCGTCGTACTTCTTCTTCAGGTCTGCCGCGAGCTTGTCGCGCGCGGCGCCGGTCACCCGGCTGCCCTTCTTCAGAGTCTCGGCCACCCGTGCCTCCTCATGGGAAGTGCGCTCTGGTCTCCTCATGATCACCCCTCCCGGGCCTCATGGCCACCCATTCGGCAAGGTCCGTGAGACAAGGTTGTGACGACGGGAGCGGGTCCCCACATACGGAACATCTGATTCCGCAGGTTCGCGTCCGTACCACCGAACGGGTTCCCCGGAGAAGTTCCAGGTCAGAAAGGCGCGACGGCCGGACCCTCGCGACATGAGGGTCCGGCCGGAAAATCCGTGTAGGACACACCTCATGATGAGGAGATCTCACACAGATGATGGATCACGGATCGGCCGAATGATCCATACTCAGTGGATCATCCGTTCGATCAAGCCAGGGCGACGAGGTCCGCGTAGTCGGCGCCCCACAGGTCCTCGACACCGTCCGGGAGCAGAATGATCCGCTCCGGCTGGAGCGCCTCGACGGCGCCCTCGTCGTGGGTGACCAGCACGACCGCGCCCTTGTAGGTGCGCAGCGCGCCGAGGATCTCCTCGCGGCTGGCCGGGTCGAGGTTGTTGGTCGGCTCGTCGAGCAGCAGCACGTTCGCCGACGACACCACGAGGGTGGCGAGGGCCAGACGGGTCTTCTCGCCGCCGGAGAGGACACCGGCCGGCTTGTCGACGTCGTCGCCGGAGAACAGGAACGAGCCGAGCACCTTGCGGACCTCGACGAGGTCCATGTCGGGCGCGGCGGAGCGCATGTTCTCCAGCACCGTGCGGTCCGGGTCGAGGGTCTCGTGCTCCTGGGCGTAGTAGCCGAGCTTGAGGCCGTGGCCGGGGACGACGGCTCCGGTGTCCGGCTGCTCGACCCCCGCCAGGAGCCTGAGCAGGGTCGTCTTGCCGGCGCCGTTGAGGCCGAGGATGACGACGCGGGAGCCCTTGTCGATGGCCAGGTCGACGTCGGTGAAGATCTCCAGCGAGCCGTACGACTTCGACAGGCCCTCGGCCGTCAGCGGGGTCTTGCCGCAGGGCGCGGGCTCCGGGAAGCGGAGCTTGGCGACCTTGTCGGACTGGCGGACCTCCTCCAGGCCGGACAGCAGCTTCTCCGCGCGGCGGGCCATGTTCTGCGCGGCGACCGTCTTGGTGGCCTTGGCGCGCATCTTGTCGGCCTGGGCGTTGAGCGCGGCGGCCTTCTTCTCGGCGTTGGCGCGCTCGCGCTTGCGGCGCTTCTCGTCGGCCTCGCGCTGCTGCTGGTAGAGCTTCCAGCCCATGTTGTAGACGTCGATCACGGAGCGGTTGGCGTCCAGGTAGAACACCTTGTTGACGACCGTCTCGACCAGGTCGACGTCGTGGCTGATCACGATGAAGCCGCCGCGGTAGGTCTTGAGGTAGTCGCGGAGCCAGAGGATCGAGTCGGCGTCCAGGTGGTTGGTCGGCTCGTCGAGCAGCAGGGTGTCCGCGTCCGAGAACAGGATGCGGGCCAGCTCGATGCGGCGGCGCTGACCGCCGGAGAGCGTGTGCAGGGGCTGGCCGAGCACCCGGTCGGGCAGGTTGAGCGCGGCGGCGATGGTGGCGGCCTCGGCCTCGGCGGCGTACCCGCCCTTGGTGAGGAACTCGGTCTCCTGGCGCTCGTACTGGCGCAGCGCCTTCTCGCGGGTGGCGCCCGTGCCGTTGGCGATGCGCTGCTCGTTCTCCCGCATCTTGCGGATCAGGACGTCGAGGCCGCGCGCGGACAGGACGCGGTCGCGGGCGAGCACGTCGAGGTCGCCGGTGCGCGGGTCCTGCGGGAGGTAGCCGACCTCGCCGGAGCGGGTGACGGTGCCCGCGGCGGGGATGCCCTCGCCGGCGAGGACCTTGGTGAGGGTGGTCTTCCCGGCGCCGTTGCGGCCGACCAGGCCGATGCGGTCGCCCTTGGCGACACGGAAGGTGGCGGACTCGATGAGGACGCGGGCACCGGCGCGCAGCTCGATGCCGGAGGCGGAGATCACGGACAGACTCCTGGGCGGGTGGGTGGCGGGACGGACGGCTTGAGGACGTTCCCGCCGTCTAATGCGCGAGGAGAATGGCCATGGGGCCAGTCTAACGGTGCCGTGCAACCACTTTTTCTGCGTTCCGGTGTTCGGTGGCCCCTGTTCGAGGGTCCCGTGTTCGACATCGCGGGTCACGGGTGTTGTCAGTGACGGGTGCCACACTGAGCGACGGGCCGGATTTGCGGACATTCCGGCACCCGGCCCGACCCCGGTACCGGCTCACGAAGGAGTGATCGGCATGGCAGGCACGGACACCGGTCGTCCGAGCATCTACCCGACGCTGCTGTACGCGGACGCCAAGGCCGCCGTGCGGCAGCTCACCCAGGCCTTCGGATTCACGGAACTCGCCGTGTACGAGGGTGAGAACGGCACGGTGGCGCACGCCGAGCTGGCCCAGGGCAACGGGGCGGTCATGCTCGGCTCGAAGGGCACGGGCGGCCGCTTCGACGAGGTGATGAAGAGCGCGGGTCCGACGGGGGTGTACGTCGTCGTGGAGGACGTCGACGCACACCACCGGCGGGCGGTGGAGCACGGCGCGGAGATCCTGATGCCGCCGACCGACCAGGACTACGGCTCTCGGGACTACATGGCCCGGGACCTGGAGGGCAACATCTGGAGCTTCGGCACCTACGCGCCCGAGATCCGCGCCTGAGCGCCGGGCACGGTCAGCTGCCCCCCGTGTGCACCTGGAAGGCGGCCCGGCGTACGGCCTTGGCGAGCGCCGGGTCGGGGTGCGCGGCGGCGAGTGCCACCAGGACCTGCACGGTGCGGGGGTGTCCGACGGCCCGGACCTCGTCCAGCAGCGCGGGGACGGTGGGCTGCACGGCGGACTCCAGGTGCCTCACCAGCAGCGGGGCCTCGCCGTGGTCGGCGACGGCGGCGGCGGTGTCGACCCACAGCCAGGTGGCCTCGTGCCGGGTGAGGACCGCGTGGGCGTCCTCCGGGTCGGCCCCGTCGTGCTCGGCCAGCCACAGCAGGGCGTACGGCCGCAGCGTCGGCTCCTCCAGCACGGCGCGGACGTCGGGCTCGGCGGGGGCGCCGACGACGCGCAGCGCCTCGAAGGCGAGGCCGCGCAGCAGGGCGTCCTCGCCGCGGGCGGCGGCGAGCAGCTCGGTGACGGCGCTGCCGACGGGGCGGGCGGCGAGCCAGGCGCGGTACTCGGCGCGGGCCGCGTTCGGGCGGAGCTGGGCGCAGCCGCGGAGCATGTCCTCGGCCGACTGCTCGATGTTCCCGGCGGGGCTCTGGGCGGCCACGCAGATCTGCTCCAGCTTGACCCAGACGGCCCAGCTTCCGAGCGGGGTGAGCGTGGCCTGTCCGTCGCCGCAGGTGAGGGCGCCGACGGAGGCCAGTGCGTGCAGGGCCCAGTCGAGGAGCGGGGCGAGCGCGGTGGTGTCGTCGGGCCGTGGCTGCGGGACCGGCTCCGGCCGGGGGCCGTAGGGGATCTCGCAGCGCTCGGTGCGCAGTTCGGTGACCCGCTGCTGAAGCAGGTCGAGGAGCTGGGCCACGGGGACGGGTCCGGCGGACAGCTGGAGGAAGGAGAGCACCTGGGGCATGGCCGAGACGACCTCGGCGACGGCGGCCGGTTCGTGGCCGGCGGGCTCCGGGTGGGCCAGCGACCAGGCGTCGAAGAGGGCGACCCAGCCGCGCAGTACGGCGCTGTCGTCGCGGTCCCAGGCGCGCAGCCGCCAGCCGGGCCGGGCGCTGCCGCCGTGCACCTCGACCAGTCCGGCGAGGCGGGCGGTGTCCCAGTCGGCGCGGACGCGGTCCACGGTCAGGCCGAGTTCGCGGGCGGCGCGGGCGGCGGTCGCGTCGGAGAGGGTGGCCTTGCCGTCGGCGGTCGCGGCGTCGCGGCCGGGGCCGAGGGCGGCATCGGCCCAGCGGGCCACGCGGGCCGCGCCGGCCAGGCCGGAGCGTGCCATTCCGGCCAGTTCCGATCGTGCCGGTGTGCCCTCCGGGGGGTGCGGCGCGGTGCGGCGCGGGCGCCGCTGGTTCATCGCTCTGGGGGCGGCGGCCAGGGGTCGCGGGCGGACGAGTCGAAGCCTGGAGTCGCGCGGGATACGGGACGTCACGGGTGCAGTCTTCCGGTTGACGGTCCGAAAACCCAAACGGAATGACATGACGGGCGGCGTGGGCGGTGGGCGAGGAGGCCCGGCGGGCTGTCCGGGCATCGGATCAGGCCATCGGTCCGGCCGCGAAACGGAACCGGCGGCGCGGGTTCGGGCGGGGGTCACACCAGCGGGGTCAGGAAGCGGCGCAGGGTCTCCTCGTAGCGGTCCGGGTCGGCGTTCCACATGGCGGAGTGCGGGGCTCCCTCGACCGGGTGCAGGGCGACGAGGCGGTCGGTGTCGGCGAGGTGGCGGGAGTACCGCCAGGGCGCCACCTCGTCGTCCGGGCCGTGGAAGACCAGGGTCGGGATCTTCGGGCGGTAGCGGTCGCCGGTGCCGTCCTCGCGGTCGGCGTGCAGTCCGGCGCGGCCCTGGGCGGCGCGGACGGCGAGCGGCAGGAGTGCGCCGGGGGTGCGCCGGGCGGCGGCCAGGGCGCGGAGGGTGGCCTCCCAGTTGAGTACCGGGGAGTCCAGGACGAGGCCGGCGATGCGGTTGCGGACCTCCGAGAGGGCGGCGGTGCGCAGGGCCATGGTGGCCCCGGTGGACCAGCCGAGCAGGACGACGTGACGGGCGCCGTGGTCGAGGGCGTAGCGGACGGCGGCGTCCACGTCGGGCCACTCCGTCTCGCCGAAGTGCTGCAGGCCGTCCGGCGAGCGGGGGGCGCCCTGGTCGCCCCGGTAGGCGAGGGCCAGCACGGGGAGGTGCCGGCGGTTCAGGGGGACCATCAGGTTCATGGCGTGTTCGCGGGTCGCGGCCAGGCCGTGCACGGCGATGATCCAGGTGCTGCGGGCGCCGGGCAGGAACCAGGCCGGGAGCGGTCCGAGCTCGCCGGGGATCTCCACGTCGACGTGGTCCAGGCCGAGGGCGGTGCGCGGGGTGCCGACGTAGAGGTTCGGGGTGAGCCACGCCCGGTCGCCGGCGGCGAAGGTGCCGTGGGTGACGGCCTCCAGGCGGCGTACGACGGTGTCGGCCGACTGCTGCGGGGCGCTCAGGACGGGGCCGACGATCGCGTGGGAGCCGTCGCCGGAGAGCCCGTAGCGGCCTGGGCGCAGCGCGGCCAGGTCCCGGGTGAGGGTGATCTGCCCGGCGGCGGTGCCGTGCACGGTGAGCCGGGGTTCGGTGGGCAGGGGCCGGCCGGGGGACGCCTTGAGCGCGGCGTCGCCGGCGAGCCGGCCGGCGGCGACGCTTGCAGCGCCGGCTGCCAGGGCTGCGCCGACGGCGGCGGCCGTTGCTGTGACAGTGCGCATGGGGCCAGTGTCCTGGTCGAGTGCGGGGGCGGCCAGTGGGCGGGCGACCGGGGGTGACACCGGGTCCGGACGGAGACCCGCCCGCCCCGACGGCGCCCGGTCGGGCGGGGCCCGCTTCCCGTCTTCCCCGCAGCCTCCGGTTCCGGGGGCACGCACGCTCGGCCGAACGGTCCGTCCCCGTACTCACCGAGCAGGCGAACGTCCGCCGACGACACCGGCCGAGCGGAAGCCGGCCCGGCCCATCCGGACGACCCGATGACACCCGGCGGCGGGCCACAGGCGGCGGCGCGCCGCCGGAGTCCGGGACTCCTCGCCCGCATCAGCCCGCCGGGCGCAAACCGGCCGGCCCGGCAGCGGGCGGCACCCGCGCGCCGCCGCCGGCGCCAGGACCGGCGCCCCGGACACCGCGCCGCATCCGCCCGTCGCGGGGAATCGATTACGCCCGACACCAGGCGGCAGCCACGCACCACCGGCACCTAGCCGCCCCGCGACCCGGCACTGCACCCAGCCCGTCGGGCGGAACCAGCCGGCCCGGCAGCGGGCGGCACCCGCGCACCGCCGCCGGCGCCAGGACCGGCGCCCCGGACGCTGCGGCCCGCAACCGCACCGTCGGGAGCAATACGGTTGCGCCCGACAGCAGGTGGCAGCCGCGCACCGCCGGCACCTGGCCGTCCGGCGCTGCGCCCGTATCAGCCCCTCCGGCGGAACCGGTCGGCCCGGCAGCGGGTGGTAGTCGCGTGTCGGCGCCGGTGTCCGGGGCTCTGCTGCATGGTCTGTCCGGAGGGCGGCCGGCGGCGGGGTGGGGTGGGTGGCCGGTCAGTGCGGTTGGCCGTAGCCGCGGAGCCGGGCCGTGACCTCTGCCAGTTGTTCCTCCGTCAGCAGCGACGGGGTGAGGCCCGGTACCGAGGAGGCCGTCAGCCACAGGCGGCACATCCACTCCAGCTGGGCGGTGCGGTCCAGGGCCTGGTCGAGGGAGGCGCCGTGGGTGAGGGTGCCGTGGTTCTGCAGGAGGCAGCCGGAGCGGCCGGCGAGGGCCTGGAGCATGTTCTCGGCCAACTCGTCACTGCCGTATGCCGCATAGGGGGCAACCCGGACAGGACCGCCGAGCGCGGCGGCCATGTAGTGGACCAGCGGGAGCTCACGGACGAGCGTCGAGACGGCGGTCGCGTGCACGGCGTGGGTGTGGACGACGGCGCGGGCGTCGGTGGTGCGGTACACGGCGAGATGCATGGGCAGTTCGCTGGTCGGCACCAGCACGCCGGCCACCTGCCGTCCGTCGAGATCGACCGCGGTCACGTCGTCGGCGCCCAGCCGGTCGTAGGGCACGCCCGACGGGGTGACCAGCACCGTGTCGCCGACGCGCACCGAGACGTTGCCGGACGTGCCGACCACCAGCCCGTCGGACACCGTGCGCCGGGCCGTCGCCACGAGCGCCTCCCAGGCCCGCGCCTCCTCGTCGCGCACACGCCTCCCCCGCGACTCCTCCACGACCTCTCCCTTCTCCCGGGCGCCCCGTGCGCCCCCGCCGTCCCGGCACTGCCCGGCCGTGCGGCGATCCTGCCAGCCACGGGGCGGAGGTGCCGCCGGGCGGGCGCACTGTAGGCCGGAAGCCCCGGCTCCGGCAGGGGGCGTATCGCCATATTTCACCCCTCGTCCGCTCCTTGGCCGGAGATCGATGAGCGTTCAAGGATCTTCCGATACGCTCCCTCCGGCTCGTTTTGTCATGCACGTTGCCATTTTGGGGGATCATTCCGGGGGAAAGCATGGCCAGTGATCACATACCGTCCCGCCGTCGCGGCCACCTCGTCGCGGCCCTGGCGGCGGCACTCGCACTCGGGGGAACCGCGCTCGCCGAGGCACCGGCCGCCTCGGCGGCGGGCGGCCGGCCCCAGGGGCACGACGTCTCGTCCCACCAGAAGACCGTCGACTTCCGCCGCGCGAAGGCCCGGGGCGCGACATTCGTCTACGTCAAGGCCACCGAGTCCCACACCTACCGCAACCCGTACTTCGGCCGGCAGTACACCGACTCGCGCGAGGCGGGGCTGATCCGCGGCGCGTACCACTTCGCCCTGCCGGACAGGTCGCCGGGCCGGACGCAGGCCCGCCACTTCGTCCGCAACGGCGGCGGCTGGACCGCGGACGGCCGGACGCTGCCGCCCGCGCTCGACATCGAGTACAACCCGTACGACAAGAAGCGGAAGTGCTACGGCCTGAGCGGAACGGCCATGACCGGCTGGATACGGTCGTTCAGCGACGAGGTGAAACGGCTCACGGGCCGCCGCCCGGTGATCTACACCACGACGCACTGGTGGAACACCTGCACCGGCGGCAGCCGCGCCTTCGCCGCGGATCACGCCCTGTGGATCGCCCGCTACGACGCGTCCGCCCCGGGGGAGCTGCCGGCCGGCTGGTCGGCCTGGACCTTCTGGCAGTACGACAACGCGGGCAGCCTGCCGGGTGACCAGAATCTCTTCAACGGGTCGCCGGACCGGCTGCGGAGGTTCGCCCGGGGCGCCTGACCCGGTCCCGGGCCGGGTTTCGGGGCCCCGCCGGAGACGCAGCGCGACGGCCGGAAACGGAGCGCGACATACGGGGGCGGCGACCCCGCTTCCGGCCATCGCCAAGCCCCTCCCAGTTCACCTTCCGTTCACCCTGGTTACCTACGTTCGTCCAGCCAATGACCTCGAACGATTGCCTGGGTAAATGGAAAGCTTCTCGCTGATCCTCGCGATTGTGGTGGTAACCGCACTCGCGTTCGATTTCACGAACGGTTTCCACGACACCGCGAACGCGATGGCAACGACCATTTCGACCGGTGCGCTCAAGCCCAAGGTGGCGGTGGCCATGTCCGCCGTCCTGAACCTTGTCGGCGCCTTCCTCTCGGTGGAGGTCGCCAACACGATCTCCAAGGGTCTCGTCGACGAGACCGGCATCCGTCCCGAGGTCATCTTCGCCGCCCTGGTCGGCGCGATCCTCTGGAACCTGCTCACCTGGCTGGTCGGTCTGCCGTCCAGCTCCTCGCACGCCCTCATGGGCGGCCTGATCGGCGCCGCCATAGCCTCGGCCGGCGTCGGCGCCGTCCACGGTGACGTGCTCGTCACCAAGGTGCTCCTCCCGGCGATCGCCGCCCCGATCGTCGCCGGCGTCGCGGCGATGCTCGCCTCCCGGCTGACGTACACGCTCGGCCGCAAGGCCGACGGCAAGGCCGCCGCGAAGGGCTACCGCGCCGGGCAGATCGCCTCCGCCGGGCTCGTCTCGCTGGCCCACGGCACCAACGACGCCCAGAAGACGATGGGCATCATCACCCTCGCCCTGGTCGCCGGCGGCGCCCTCGCCCCCGACTCCGACCCGCCCATGTGGGTCATCCTGTCCGCGGGCCTCGCCATCGCGCTCGGCACCTACCTCGGCGGCTGGCGCATCATCCGCACCATGGGCAAGGGCCTGACCGACCTCCAGCCGCAGCAGGGCTTCGCCGCCCAGACCAGCGCCGCCACGGTCATCCTGGCCTCCTCCCACCTCGGTTTCTCCCTCTCCACCACGCACTCGGTCTCCGGTGCCGTGATGGGCGCGGGCCTCGGCCGCAAGGGCGGCGTGGTCCGCTGGTCCACGGCCACCCGGATGTTCGTCGCCTGGGGTCTGACCCTGCCGGCCGCGGCGCTGGTCGCCGCGATCGCCGAGTGGATCTGCGGCTTCGGCGACTGGGGCACGGCGCTCGTCGCGGTCTTCCTGGTCGCCTCCAGCGCCGCGATCTGGAAGATCTCCCGCCGCGAGGTCGTCGACCACACCAACGTCAACGGCGACGACACGCCTGAGACGGAGCCGGCCGGCGTGGTCACCACCGCGATCGCCGCCGTGACCCCGCCCCCGGCGGGCACCACCGAGGAGCTGACGGCCACCGTCCCGGCCCCGGCCTCCGCACCCGACGACGCCAAGGCCCCGTCGGCCGCCACCACCGTCTGAGCCCGCGCCCCGGGTACGAAGGAAGAGAACCAGCATGAAGATCGACTGGGCAGCCCTCGGCTCCGTCTTCGGGGTCAGCCTCGTGGTCACCGTCGGCCTGGTGGCCCTGTTCACCCTCGGCATCGCCGGCCTCTCCCGCCAGGAGCGGGCCGCCGCCCAGGGCGGCTCCGCCGCGCTCGCGGTCACCGGCGCGTACGCCTGCTTCGCGGCCTGCGCGGCGGCGGTGGCGTACGGGATCTACCTGATCGTCGCCTGACCGGGCGACGGCACACGGACATCCGCGGGGTGCGGGACGGAACACCGTCCCGCACCCCGCTTCCTTGTGGGCCTCCGCACACTCCCCCCTCGCAGGTCAACGGCAAGTTGACGGGTGTTCGCGGGCCGTGGTGGACTTCCGGAGCCATGTACGGCGGCAGGAGAGGAAGCCCGGTGCGAATCCGGCGCGGTCCCGCCACTGTGACCGGGGGTCAGACCCCGGGAGCCAGGAACTCTCACCGCCGGTCTCGTCGAACCAGGGCGTGGACACCCTGAGTGAGGACATAACGCGATGCTCGGCTGCCGAACGACGTTCCGTGACAGGTTCCTCCCTGACCGCGTGACCGGCTGAGCTCCCATGCGTGCCGAACGCGTCTTCGCGTACGGCGCCGCCGCCGGCCTCCTCGGTGACCTCCTCCTCGGCGATCCGCGCCGCGGACACCCGGTCGCCGCGTTCGGCCGTGCCGCCGGTGCCGTGGAACGGGTGCTGTGGCGTGACCACCGGGGCTGGGGCGCGCTGCACACCGCCGTGTGCGCCGGTGGCGCCGTCGCCGTCGGGGCCGTCGCCGCCCGCGCCGTGCGCCCCTCCCCCGCCGCCTCCGTCGCGCTGACCGCCGCCGCCACCTGGTCCGTCGTCGGCGGTACCTCGCTCGCCCGCGAGGCCCGCGCCATCGGCCGGGCGCTTCGCGCCGGGGACGTCGAGGCCGCCCGGGAACGGCTGCCGCACCTGTGCGGGCGGGACCCGCAGGCGCTGGACGCCGACGGCATCGCCCGGGCGGTCGTGGAGTCCGTCGCCGAGAACACCTCCGACGCGGTCGTGGGCGCCCTGGTGTGGGGTGCCGTGGGCGGTGTGCCGGGGCTGCTCGGCTTCCGCGCCGTGAACACCCTGGACGCCATGGTCGGCCACAAGTCGCCCCGGCACCGGCGCTACGGCTGGGCCTCCGCCCGCCTCGACGACGTCGCGGGCTGGCCGGGCGCGCGGCTCACCGCCGTCCTGGCCGCCGCGGCCGGAGACAGCCCCCGGGGTGCCGTACGGGCCTGGCGGGCCGACGCCGCGAAGCACCCGAGCCCCAACGCCGGGCCGGTGGAGGCGTCGTTCGCGGGCGCCCTGGGCGTCCGGCTCGGCGGAACGCTCTCCTACGGCGGGCGGGTGGAGCACCGGCCCGTGCTGGGCGCGGCGGCGGGGCGCGCCGTCCGCGTCGACGACATCGACCGGGCCGTACGGCTCTCCCGGCGTGTGAGCTGGCTCGCGCTGGGCGTGTGCGCAGGCGCGCGGCTGCTCGCGGGCACCGCGGCCCGGAACGGGAAGAGAGGACGTACGTCATGAACGGTGGTCTCCTCGTCGCCGGCACCACCTCCGACGCGGGCAAGAGCGTCGTCACCGCCGGGATCTGCCGGTGGCTGGTGCGGCAGGGCGTCAAGGTGGCGCCCTTCAAGGCGCAGAACATGTCCCTCAACTCCTTCGTGACCCGCGAGGGCGCCGAGATCGGGCGGGCGCAGGCCATGCAGGCACAGGCGTGCCGCGTCGAGCCGACCGCGCTGATGAACCCGGTGCTGCTCAAGCCGGGCGGCGAGCAGAGCAGCCAGGTCGTGCTGCTGGGCAAGCCGGTGGGCGAGCTGAGCGCCCGCGGCTACCACGGCGGGCGGCAGCAGCGGTTGCTCGGCACGGTGCTCGACTGCCTGGCCGAGCTGCGCGGCACGTACGACGCGGTGATCTGCGAGGGGGCGGGCAGCCCGGCCGAGATCAACCTGCGCCGGACCGACATCGTGAACATGGGGATCGCCCGGGGCGCCCGGCTCCCCGTCCTGGTGGTCGGCGACATCGACCGCGGGGGCGTGTTCGCCTCGTTCTTCGGGACGGTGGCGCTGCTGTCGCCCGAGGACCAGGCACTGGTCGCCGGGTTCCTGGTCAACAAGTTCCGCGGGGACGTGTCACTGCTGGAACCCGGGATCGACATGCTGCACGGGCTGACCGGGCGGCGGACGTACGGCGTCCTGCCCTTCCGGCACGGCCTCGGCATCGACGAGGAGGACGGGCTGCGGGTGTCGCTGCGCGGTGCCGTCCGGGAGTCGGTGGTCGCGCCGCCCGTCGGCGAGGACGTGCTCCGGGTCGCCGTCTGCGCCGTCCCGCTGATGTCCAACTTCACGGACGTGGACGCGCTGGCCGCCGAGCCGGGTGTCGTGGTGCGGTTCGTGGACCGGCCGGAGGAGCTGGCCGACGCGGATCTCGTGGTGGTGCCGGGGACGCGGGGGACGGTCCGGGCGCTGGAGTGGCTGCGGGAGCGGGGGCTGGCCGACGCGATCGCGCGCAGGGCCGCCGACGGCCGGCCCGTACTCGGCGTCTGCGGCGGCTTCCAGCTGCTCGGCGAGCACATCGAGGACGACGTCGAGAGCCGCCGCGGGCACGTCGACGGGCTCGGCCTGCTGCCCGTGCGGGTGCGGTTCGCCCGTGAGAAGACCCTGACCCGGCCCGTCGGCGAGGCCCTCGGCGAGCGCGTCGAGGGCTACGAGATCCACCACGGGGTCGCCGAGGTCCTGGGCGGGGAAGCCTTCCTGGACGGCTGCCGGGTCGGCCAGACCTGGGGCACGCACTGGCACGGTTCGCTGGAGTCGGACGGCTTCCGGCGGGCCTTCCTGCGCGAGGTGGCCGCCGCCGCGGGCCGCCGCTTCGTGCCGGCTCCCGGCACCTCGTTCGCCGCGCTGCGCGAGGAGCAGCTCGACCGGCTCGGCGACCTGATCGAACAGCACGCGGACACCGACGCGCTGTGGCGGCTCATCGAGTCCGGCGCGCCGCAAGGACTGCCCTTCATTCCACCGGGAGCGCCCGCATGAGCACAGTGTTGTTGTTGTCGACCGCCGACACGGACCTGCTGGCGGCCCGCGCGTCGGACGCCGCCTACCGGATCGGCAACCCGACCCGGGTCGACGTCCGCGAGGAGCTGCCGGCCCTCGTCGAGGGCGCGGACATCGCCGTCGTACGGCTGCTGGGCGGCAAGCGCGCCTGGGAGGACGGGCTCGCCGCGCTGAAGGCGTCCGGCGTCCCGACCGTGCTGCTCGGCGGGGAGTCCGTGCCGGACGCGGAGCTGATGGCCGAGTCGTCGGTGCCGGCCGGGGTCGTCGCGGAGGCGCTGCGCTACCTCGTCGAGGGCGGGCCGGCCAACCTCACGCAGCTGGCGCGGTTCCTGTCCGACACGGTGCTGCTGACCGGCGAGGGCTTCGACGAGCCGCGGAAGATGCCCGAGTACGGCGTCCACGGCTCCCGGACCGTCCAGGAGGGCCGCCCGACGGTCGGCGTGCTCTTCTACCGCGCCCACGAGCTGAGCGGCAACACCGCCTTCGTCGACACGCTGTGCGACGCGATCGAGGCGCACGGCGCCAACGCCCTGCCCGTGTACTGCGGTTCGCTGCGCGGCGCGGACGCCGGGCTGTACGAGCTGCTGGGCCGGGCCGACGCGCTGGTCGCCACCGTCCTCGCGGCCGGCGGCACGCACGCCTCGCAGGCGTCGGCGGGCGGCGACGAGGAGGCGTGGGACATCGGTGCGCTGGCCGATCTGAACATCCCTGTGCTGCAAGGGCTCTGCCTGACCTCCTCGCGGGGTGCGTGGGAGGAGTCGGACGCCGCCCTGTCCCCCATGGACGCGGCGATGCAGGTCGCGATCCCGGAGTTCGACGGCCGCCTGATCACCGTGCCGTTCTCCTTCAAGGAGCAGGGCCCGGACGACGTTCCGGTGTACGTGGCCGACCCGGAGCGGGCCCGCCGGGTCGCGGGGATCGCCGTACGGCACGCCCGGCTGAAGCACAAGCCGAACGCGGAGAAGAGGATCGCGCTCGTCTTCACCGCGTACCCGACCAAGCACTCCCGGGTCGGCAACGCGGTGGGGCTCGACACGCCGGCGTCCGCGGTGCGGGTCCTGGACGCGCTGCGGGACGCCGGGTACGCGCTCACCGAGTACCCCTCCGGCGGTGACGAGCTGATCCACCGGCTGATCGAGGCCGGCGGCCACGACGTGGAGTGGCTGACGGAGGAGCAGCTGGCCGCCGCGCCCGCGCGGGTGCCGCTGGCGGACTACCGGGCGTGGTTCGGGAAGCTGGACCCGGAGCTGCGGGAGGCGATGACCGAGGCGTGGGGGGAGCCGCCGGGCTCGCTGTACGTCGACGGCGACGACATCGTGCTGGCCTCCCTCCAGTTCGGGAACGTCGTCGTCATGATCCAGCCGCCGCGCGGCTTCGGCGAGAACCCGATCGCGATCTACCACGACCCCGACATGCCGCCGTCGCACCACTACATGGCGGCCTACCGGTGGCTGGAGAACAGTTTCGGCGCCGACGCGATCGTGCACATGGGCAAGCACGGCACGATGGAGTGGCTGCCGGGCAAGGGGCTCGGGCTGAGCGCCGGGTGCGCGCCGGACGCGGTCCTCGGCGACCTGCCGCTGATCTACCCGTTCATCGTCAACGACCCCGGCGAGGGCACCCAGGCCAAGCGGCGCGGGCACGCGACGGTGGTCGACCACCTGGTGCCGCCGATGGCCCGCGCCGACACCTACGGCGACCTGGCCAAGCTGGAGCAGCTGCTCGACGAGTACGCGCTGGTCTCCGACCTGGACCCGGCGAAGGCGCCGGCGGTCCGCGCGCAGATCTGGACCCTGGTCAAGGCCGCCGAGCTGCACCACGACCTGCACGTGGACGACCAGCCGGACGACGACGAGTTCGACGAGTTCGTCATGCACATCGACGGCTATCTGTGCGAGATCAAGGACGTGCAGATCCGCGACGGCCTGCACGTCCTGGGCGGCGGTCCGGTCGGCGAGCCCCGCGTGAACCTGGTGCTGGCGGTGCTGCGCGCGTCCCAGGTGTGGGGCGGGCAGGCGAACGCGCTGCCGGGGCTGCGGGCCTCGCTGGCCGGGCACTTCGGGCTGGTGGAGAAGGAGCTGCTGGCCGAGCCGGGCGCCCCGGTGAAGGTGCCGGTGGAGCTGACGGACCTGGTGGACGGCCCGGCGCGTTCGGCCGCCGACGCGATCGACCTGCTGGAGCAGCTGTGCCGGCGGATCGCGGAGGGGATGGAGGCCCGGGCGTGGGACACCGCGGCCGTACCGGGGCTGGTGCGCGAGGTGCTGGGCACCGAACTGCCCGACGCGGTGGCCGTGCTGGAGTTCGCCTGCACGGAGGTCGTGCCGCGGCTCGCCCGGACCACGGACGAGATCGGGCACATCCTGCGGGCCCTGGACGGCGGTTACGTGCCGGCCGGTCCGTCCGGCTCGCCGACGCGTGGACTGGTCAACGTGCTGCCGACCGGCCGGAACTTCTACTCCGTCGACCCGAAGGCGATCCCGTCCCGGCTGAGCTGGGAGGTGGGGCAGTCGCTGGCGGAGTCGCTGGTGCAGCGGTACCTGAGCGACACCGGTGAGTACCCGAAGTCCGTCGGCCTGACGGTCTGGGGCACCTCGGCCATGCGCACCCAGGGCGACGACATCGCCGAGATCCTGGCGCTGCTGGGCTGCCGTCCCGTCTGGGACGACGCCTCGCGCCGGGTCACCGGCTTCGAGGTCGTGCCCCTGGAGGAGCTGGGCCGGCCGCGCATCGACGTCACGGTGCGTATCTCGGGCTTCTTCCGGGACGCGTTCCCGCACGTCGTCGGGCTGATCGACGACGCGGTGCGGGCGGTGGCGGAGCTGGACGAGCCCGCCGGGCAGAACTACGTCCGCGCGCACGCCGACGAGGACACCGCCGAGCACGGTGACCGGCGCCGGGCCACGGCGCGCGTGTTCGGCTCCAAGCCGGGCGCGTACGGCGCCGGTCTGCTGCCGCTGATCGACGCCCGCAACTGGCGCTCCGACGCGGACCTCGCCGAGGTGTACGCGGTGTGGGGCGGTTACGCCTACGGGCGCGGGCTCGACGGGCGGGCGGCGCGCGGCGACATGGAGGCGGCGTTCCGGCGGATCGCGGTGGCGGCGAAGAACGTGGACACGAGGGAGCACGATCTCGTGGACGCGGACGACTACTTCCAGTACCACGGCGGCATGGTCGCGATGGTGCGGCATCTGACGGGGGCGAGCCCCGAGGCGTACGTCGGTGACTCGGCCACCCCGGACCAGGTGAAGACCCGCACCCTGGGCGAGGAGACCCACCGCGTCTTCCGCGCCCGCGTGGTCAACCCCCGCTGGATGGCGGCGATGCGGCGGCACGGCTACAAGGGCGCCTTCGAGATGGCGGCCACCGTGGACTACCTGTTCGGGTACGACGCCACGGCCGGGGTCGTCGACGACTGGATGTACGAGAAGCTCAGCGCCGAGTACGTCTTCGACCCGGAGAACCGGGACTTCATGAAGAAGTCCAACCCCTGGGCGCTGCGCGGCATCACCGAACGGCTGCTGGAGGCGGCCGACCGCGGCCTGTGGGCCGAACCGGACGCGTCGACGCTGGAGCGGCTGCGCGCCACCTACCTGGAACTCGAAGGCGACCTCGAAGGCGACTCGGAGGGCGACGACAAGTGAGTACCCCGTTCCCGTTCACGGCCGTCGTCGGCCAGGACGACCTGCGGCTCGCGCTGCTGCTGAACGCCGTCTCACCGGCGGTCGGCGGCGTGCTGGTGCGCGGTGAGAAGGGCACCGCCAAGTCCACGGCCGTACGGGCGCTGTCCGCGCTCATGCCGGAGGTGGACGTCGTCTCCGGGTGCCGTTTCTCCTGTGATCCCGCCTCGCCCGACCCCGGCTGCCCGGACGGCCCGCACGGGACGGGGGCGTTCGAGTCGCGTCCGGCGCGGATGGTCGAGCTGCCCGTCGGCGCCTCCGAGGACCGGCTGGTCGGCGCGCTCGACATCGAGCGGGCGCTCGCGGAGGGCGTGAAGGCGTTCGAGCCCGGCCTGCTGGCCGACGCGCACCGCGGGATCCTCTACGTCGACGAGGTCAACCTCCTCCACGACCATCTCGTGGACCTCCTGCTGGACGCGGCCGCGATGGGCGCCTCGTACGTCGAGCGCGAGGGCGTCTCCGTACGGCACGCGGCGCGTTTCCTGCTCGTCGGCACCATGAACCCCGAGGAGGGCGAGCTGCGCCCGCAGCTGCTCGACCGGTTCGGGCTGACGGTGGAGGTCGCGGCCTCGCGGGAGCCCGACCAGCGGGTGGAGGTCGTCCGGCGCAGGCTGGCCTACGACGACGATCCGGCCGGTTTCGCGGCACGCTGGGCCGGCGAGGAGGCCGCCGTACGGGCGCGGATCGCGGCGGCGCGGGAACTGCTGCCGCAGGTGCGGCTCGGCGACGGGGCGCTGCGGCAGATCGCGGCGACCTGTGCCGCCTTCGAGGTGGACGGGATGCGGGCGGACATCGTGATGGCCCGGACGGCCACCGCGCTGGCCGCCTGGGCCGGGCGGACCGACGTGCTCGCGGAGGACGTGCGGCAGGCGGCGCTGCTGGCGCTCCCCCACCGGCGGCGGCGCAATCCCTTCGACGCGCCGGGGCTGGACGAGGACAAGCTCGACGAGACGCTGGAGCAGTTCTCCGGCGAGGGCGACGGCGGGGGTGACGACGACCCGGATCCCGGCCCGGACGGGCCCGGCGGTGGCGGCGGTGAGCCGGCCCCCGGCATCCCCCCGCAGGGCGGTGACACCGGAGCGCGCCCCGAGGCCGGGGAGGGCGGCGAACCGCAGCCGTCCGGCGCGGGCGAGCAGTCCGCCGTACGCGCCGCCGAGCCGTTCCGGACCAAGGTGCTGAGCGTGCCCGGCATCGGCGAGGGCGCGGCCGGGCGGCGGTCCCGGGCGCGGACCGAGCACGGGCGGACGACCGGGGCCCGGCGGCCCCGGGGAGCCCTGACCAAGCTGCATCTGGCGGCGACCGTGCAGGCGGCCGCCCCGCACCAGCGGGCGCGCGGCCGGTCCGGACCGGGGCTGGTGATCCGCCGGGACGATCTCCGGCAGGCCACGCGCGAGGGCCGCGAGGGCAACCTCGTGCTGTTCGTCGTGGACGCCTCCGGGTCGATGGCGGCGCGGCAGCGGATGAGCGCGGTCAAGGGCGCCGTGCTGTCGCTGCTCCTCGACGCCTACCAGCGGCGGGACAAGGTGGGGCTGGTGACCTTCCGCGGGTCGGCGGCGGAGGTGGCGCTGCCGCCCACGTCGTCGGTGGACGCCGCGGCCGCGCGCCTGGAGTCGCTGCCGACCGGCGGGCGTACGCCGCTGGCGGCCGGGCTGCTCAAGGCGCACGAGGTGCTGCGCGTGGAGCGGCTGCGGGACCCGGCGCGGCGGGCGCTGGTCGTCGTGGTGACCGACGGACGGGCCACCGGTGGCCCGGAGCCGGTGGCGCTGGCCGGGCGGGCGGCGCGGCTGTTCGCGGCCGAGGGGACCGCGTCCGTGGTCGTGGACTGCGAGTCCGGGCCGGTGCGGCTGGGGCTGGCCGGGCGGCTCGCGGGCGAGCTGGGCGGCACGGCGGTGACGCTGGACGAGCTGCGGGCGGACAGCATCGCCGGACTGGTGAAGGACGTGCAGAGGAGGGCCGCGTAATGCCTCAGGGGCAGCCGAGTGTGATCCCGGACGACGGACTGACGACGCGTCAGCGGCGCAATCGTCCGCTGGTCGTCGTGCACACGGGCGTGGGCAAGGGCAAGTCGACGGCCGCCTTCGGGCTGGCCCTGCGCGCCTGGAACCAGGGGTGGCCGATCGGGGTGTTCCAGTTCGTCAAGTCGGCGAAGTGGAAGGTCGGCGAGGAGAACGCGCTGCGGGTACTCGGCGCCTCCGGGCAGGGCGGCAGCGTCGACTGGCACAAGATGGGCGAGGGCTGGTCGTGGGTCCAGCGGGACGCCCAGATGGACAACGAGGAGAAGGCCCGGGAGGGCTGGGAGCAGGTCAAGCGGGACCTGGCCGCCGAGACGTACCGGCTGTACGTGCTGGACGAGTTCGCGTATCCGATGCACTGGGGGTGGGTCGACACCGACGAGGTGATCGACGTGCTGCGCGACCGTCCCGGCACCCAGCACGTGGTGATCACCGGGCGGAACGCGCCCGGGAAGCTGGTGGACTTCGCCGACCTCGTCACCGACATGTCCAAGGTCAAGCACCCCATGGACGTCGGGCAGAAGGGGCAGAGGGGCATCGAGTGGTGACGTCCGTGCCCCGGCTGGTGATCGCCGCGCCCTCCTCGGGCAGCGGCAAGACCACCGTCGCCACGGGACTGATGGCCGCGCTCACCGGGCGCGGGCTCGCCGTGTCCCCGCACAAGGTCGGTCCCGACTACATCGACCCCGGGTACCACGCGCTCGCCACCGGGCGCGTGGGGCGGAACCTGGACGCGTACCTGTGCGGTCCCGAGCTGGTCGGGCCGCTGTTCCTGCACGGGGCGCGCGGGTGCGACATCGCGGTCGTCGAGGGCGTGATGGGGCTGTACGACGGGGCCGCCGGGGAAGGCGAGCTGGCGTCCACCGCCCATGTCGCCAAGCTCCTGCGGGCGCCGGTGGTGCTCGTGGTCGACGCGTCCTCGCAGTCGCGGTCGGTGGCGGCGCTGGTGCACGGGTTCGTGACGTGGGATCCGGAGGTGCGGGTCGGGGGCGTGATCCTGAACAAGGTCGCGTCCGATCGGCACGAGGGGTTGTTGCGGGAGGCGTTGGACTCCGTCGGGGTGCCGGTGCTGGGTGTGCTGCGGCGGGCGCCGCAGGTGGATACGCCGTCGCGGCATCTTGGGTTGGTGCCGGTCGCCGAGCGGCGGGCAGCTGCGGTTGACGCTGTTGCCGCGATGGCTGCGCAGGTGGCTGCCGGGTGTGATCTGGACGGTCTCGAGATGCTCGCCCGGTCCGCCGGGCCTCTGCCAGGGGGCTCCGCCGCCTGGACCCCCGGGCCTGTGCCCACCCACCACCCGACTCGGTCGGGCAGGAAGCTGACGCCGCGTGTCGCCGTCGCCGGTGGGGCTGCGTTCACGTTCTCCTACGCCGAGCACACTGAGTTGCTTGCCGCCGCCGGCGCGGAGGTCGTCACCTTCGATCCGTTGCGGGACGAGGAGTTGCCCGAGGGGACCCGGGGGCTGGTGATCGGGGGCGGGTTTCCCGAGGTGTACGCCGACGAGCTGTCCGCCAACGAGCCGCTGCGGAAGGCCGTCGCCGAACTGGCGCTGAGCGGTGCTCCCGTCGCCGCCGAGTGTGCCGGGCTGCTCTACCTGTGCCGGGAGCTGGACGGCAAGCCCATGTGCGGGGTGCTGGACGCCTCCGCCCGGATGACCGGGCGGCTCACGCTCGGCTACCGGGATGCCGTGGCCGTCGGCGACAGCGTGCTGGCCGGCGCCGGGACGCGGATGCGGGGGCACGAGTTCCACCGGACCGTCGTGGAACCGGGGGCCGGACCGGCGCCCGCCTGGGGAGTGCGCGCGCCCGAGCGGCGCGTCGAGGGTTTTGTACAGCGCGGTGTGCACGCGAGCTATCTGCACACGCACTGGGCGTCCGAGCCCGGTGTCGCCCGTCGGTTCGTGGAGAGGTGCCGGACGTCATGAGCAGCCATCTGGTCGGGGTGGGGGTCGGTCCCGGTGATCCGGAGCTGGTGACCGTCAAGGGTGTGAACGCCCTGCGGGCGGCCGATGTCGTCGTCGTACCCGTGATGGACACGGGCGAGCGGGGGCGGGCCGAGGCGACCGTGCTGCACTACGTCCCCGGGGAGAAGGTCGTCCGGGTCGTGTTCGCGCTGAACGAGCGCACCGACCGGGCCCGCCGCGAGGCCGCCTGGGACGCGGCCGGGGAACGGGTGGCCGCGCTGCTGCGGGAGCACGGCCGCGTCGCCTTCGCGACCATCGGCGACCCCAACGTCTACTCGACGTTCACGTATCTCGCGCAGACCGTCGGCGAGCTGGTGCCGGGCACCGTGGTGGAGACCGTGCCGGGCATCACCGCCATGCAGGACCTCGCGGCACGCTCCGGGGCCGTGCTCACCGAGGGGACCGAGCCCTTGACGCTGGTGCCGGTCACCGCGGGGGCCGCGGTGCTCAAGGAGGCGCTGAACGGGCCGGGGACGGTCGTCGCGTACAAGTTCGGCCGGCAGGCGGCCGAGGTCGCCGAGGCGCTGCGGGAGAGCGGGCGGCTCGACGACGCGGTCTGGGGCTCGGCGCTCGGGCTGCCGGAGGAGTCGGTGCGGCCGGCCGCCGAGCTGGACGGCGGTCCGCTGCCGTATCTGTCGACGCTCATCGCGCCCGCGCGGCGCGACGGCGGGCGGGGCGGCAAGCTGTGACCCGTCCGAGGCGCGGTCGCTCACTCGGCGACGCCGACCACCAGCCAGATGAACGCCGCGCCCGCGATCGTGCACAGCAGGGTCGAGCGGGCGGGGTGCTCGTGGTGGGCCTCGGGCAGGATCTCGGCGGCCGCGAGGTAGAGCAGCGCGCCGCCGAAGAGGCCGAGGTAGGCGCCGAGGGCCTGCTCGGGGATGCTGAACAGCAGCGTGGACGCGGCGCCCACCACGGGCGCGCAGGCGTCGGCGACCAGCATGGCGACGGCCCGGCGGCGGGCGTTTCCGTACAGGCTGGTGAGCGTGTAGGTGTTGAAGCCGTCCGCGAAGTCGTGGGCGATGACGGCCAGCGCGACCGCCAGTCCCATGCCGCCGCCTACCTGGAAGGCCGCGCCGATCGCCACGCCGTCCATCGCGCTGTGCCCGACCATCGCCGCGGCGGCCGTCAGGCCCACCTCGGGCGAGCGGTGGCCGTCCTCCTCGGCGCCGTGCGCGGCCCGGCGTGCGGCCAGCAGCCGCTCCACCAGATGGGCGAGGAGGAACCCGGCGACGAACAGCAGCAGCGCCGCGGGGACGCCGAACACCTCCCGGTCCGCCGCCTCCAGTGCCTCCGGCAGCAGGTCCAGGCCCACCACGCCCAGCATGAGGCCGCCGGCCAGGCCGAGGACCAGGTGGCGCCGGTCGGTCACGCGCTGGGCCGTCCAGCCGCCGGCCAGCGTCATCAGGAACGCGCCGAGCGCGACGAAGACCGCCATGGGCCCTTGCTATCCGATCCGCACCCGGTCGCGCACGTCCGACCGCACGCGCGTTGACGTTCCGTTTGATGTTCCGTAGGACGAGAGGACTCCAACCCATGGCCGATGCCCCCACCGGCAAGGTGACCTTCGTCGGTGCCGGTCCCGGCGCCGCCGACCTGCTGACGTTCCGCGCCGCTCGCGCCATCGCCGAGGCCGACGTGGTGATCTGGGCGGCCAGCCTGGTGCAGGCGGAGGTCCTCCAGCACGCGCGGGAGGACGCGGAGGTGCTCGACTCGGCGACGATGTCGCTGGAGGACGTCGTCGCCGTCTACCGGCGGGCCCGCGAGGAGGGCCTGAAGGTGGCGCGCATCCACTCCGGGGACCCGGCCCTGTGGGGCGGCACGCAGGAGCAGCTCGACCGGTGCGCGGAGATCGGCATCGCGACCGAGGTCGTGCCCGGTGTCTCCTCGTTCTCCGCGGTCGCCGCGCTGGCGCAGCGGGAGCTGACGATTCCGGAGGTGGCGCAGTCCGTGGTCCTGACCCGGCTGGGCGGCGGCAAGACGCCGATGCCGCCCGGCGAGGAGGTCCGCGAGTTCGCCAAGCACGGCACGACCATGGCGGTGTTCCTGTCCGCCGCCCGCAGCGGCCAGCTGGTACGGGAGCTGCTGGAGGGCGGCTACCCCACCAGCACCCCGGTCGTCGTCGCCCACCAGGCCACCTGGCCGGAGGAGCTGGTCGTGAAGTGCACGATCGGCACGCTGGAGGAGACGGTCAAGGAGCACAAGCTCTGGAAGCACACGCTGTTCCTGGTCGGCCCGGCCCTCGACGCGCACGGCACCCGCTCGCACCTGTACCACCCGGGGCACTTCCACGGGTACCGCAAGGCCGACCCCGAGGCCCGCAGGGCGCTGCGCACTCGGGGCGCGAGCACGTGATCACGGTCGTGGGCACGGGGACGGGGGCGCCGCCGCCCGAGGACGTCCTCGCCGGTGCCGGCCTGGTGGTGGGCGGCCGGCGGCACCTGGACGCCGTACGGCTGCCGGGGACGGCCGAGCGGGTCGTGCTGGGGCCGCTGGCGCCCGCGCTCGACACCGTCGCGGAGTACGTCGCGAAGGAGCGGCCGGTGGTCGTGCTGGCCTCCGGCGACCCCGGGTTCTTCGGGATCGTGCGGGCGCTGGCCGAGCGGTTCGGGCCACAGCGGCTCGACGTCCGCCCCGGTGTCTCCTCCGTCGCCGCCGCCTTCGCCCGCGTCGGGCTGCCGTGGGACGACGCCGTGGTGGCCAGCGCGCACGGGCGGGACCTCAGGACCGCGGTGAACGTCTGCCGGGCCCACCCGAAGGTCGCCGTGCTGACGGGACCGGGGGCGGGTCCGGCGGAGCTGGGCGCCGCGCTCGCGGCCGACTCCGACTCCCGGGTCCTGGTGGTCGCCTCCGCGCTCGGCTCCGCGGAGGAGCGGGTGGAGCGGGTGACGCCCGCCGAGGCCGCCGCCCGGGACTGGGGGACGGCGGTGAGCGTGGTGCTGTGCCTGGACGAGGCGCGGGCGCTGGGACCCGTACGAGCGGTCGCGGGACCGCTCGCCAGGCCCGCCGGGTGGGCCCTGGACGAGGCCGAGTTCGCGCACCGGGACTCCATGATCACCAAGTTCGAGGTGCGGGCCCTGGCCCTGGCCCGGCTCGGGCCCCGGCCGGGGGACCTGGTGTGGGACGTCGGCGCGGGCTCCGGGTCCGTGGGGGTGGAGTGCGCGCGGCTGGGCGCCGCCGTCACGGCCGTCGAGAAGACCCGGGACGGCGTGGAGCGGATCCGGGCCAACGCCGCCGCGCACGGTGTCGACGTCCGGGTGGTGCACGGGGCGGCGCCCACGGTGCTGTCCGGCCTCGACGATCCCGACGCCGTGTTCGTCGGCGGCGGCGGGCGCGAACTGCCCGCCGTCGTCACGGCCTGCGCCCGGCGCGCCCGGCGGTCCGTGGTCGTGGCCATGGCCGCGCTCGACCGGGTGCCCGCGGCCCGTACGGCCCTGCTCGACGCCGGGCTGGAGTGCGACGGGGTGCTGCTGCAGTCGTCCCGGCTCGCGCCGCTGCCGGGGGACGTGACCCGGCTCGCGGCGACCAATCCCGTTTTCCTGCTGTGGGGCGTCAGGCCCGCGGCGCGTGATGAAGGAGTAGTCCAGTGATCGGCCTTGTTTCCGCCACGGTGGCGGGCGCGGCTGCGCGCGACCGGCTGGCCGCGGCCTGGCCGGGGCGTACGCGCGTGTACGACGGTCCCGTCGCCGACGCCGTGCGGCGGGCGTTCGCCGAGTGCGAGCAGCTCGTGTGCTTCCTGGCGACGGGGGCCGTGGTCCGGCTCGTGGCGCCGCTGCTGGACGACAAGCGGACCGACCCCGGGGTGGTGTGCGTCGACGAGGCCGGGCGGTGGGCGGTGCCGCTGGTCGGCGGGCACGGCGGCGGTGCCAACGACCTCGCCCGTGCGGTGGGTGAGGTGCTGGGCGCCGAGCCGGTGGTGACGACGGCGACGGACGCCGTGGGCCTGCCCGGCCTGGACACGCTCGGGCTGCCGGTGGAGGGCGATGTCGCCGGGGTGTCGCGGGCGCTGCTCGACGGCGAACCGGTCGCGCTGCGCACCGAGGTGGCCTGGCCGCTGCCGCCGCTGCCGGTCGGGGACGAGGGCGCGTACGTGATCCGGGTGACGGACCGTCTGGTCGAGCCCGCCGCGCGGGAGGCGGTGCTGCGCCCGCCGTCCCTGGTGGTCGGTGTCGGCGCCTCCAGGAACGCTCCCGCCGAGGAGGTGCTGGGCCTGGTCGAGGGCGCCCTGCGGGACGCCGGACTGTCCCCCGCGTCGCTCGCCGAGATCGCCACCGTGGACGCCAAGGCCGGTGAGCCCGGCATCGTGGCGGCGGCGGAGCGGCTCGGGGTGCCGCTGGTGACGTACCCCGCCGAGGAGCTGGCCCGCGTGGAGGTGCCGAACCCGTCCGCCGCGCCGCTCGCTGCGGTGGGGACGCCGTCCGTCGCGGAGGCGTCGGCGCTCGTGCGCGGGGGCGAACTGCTGGTGCCGAAGCGGAAGTCGGCGATGGCGACGTGTGCCGTCGTACGGCGGCCGGGGCGCGGGCGGCTCGCGGTGGTCGGGCTCGGTCCGGGCGCCCGGGACCTCCTCACTCCGCGCGCGAAGGCGGAGTTGCGGCGCGCTTCCGTGCTGGTCGGCCTCGACCAGTACGTCGACCAGATCCGGGACCTGCTGCGGCCCGGCACCCGGGTCCTGGAGTCCGGTCTCGGTGCCGAGGAGGAGCGGGCGCGGACGGCGGTCGCCGAGGCCCGGCGGGGTCGGGCGGTCGCGCTGATCGGCAGCGGGGACGCGGGCGTCTACGCGATGGCGTCGCCCGCGCTGGCCGAGGCGTCCGACGACATCGACGTGGTCGGCGTGCCGGGCGTGACGGCGGCGCTGGCGGCCGGGGCGATCCTGGGGGCGCCGCTCGGCCACGACCACGTGTCGATCAGTCTCTCCGACCTGCACACGCCGTGGGAGGTCATCGAGCGGCGGGTGCGGGCGGCGGCCGAGGCCGACATCGTGGTGACGTTCTACAACCCGCGCAGCCGGGGCCGCGACTGGCAGCTGCCGAAGGCCCTGGCGATCCTCGCCGGGCACCGGGAGCCGACGACGCCGGTCGGTGTCGTGCGCAACGCGTCGCGGGCGGACGAGTCCAGCCGGGTCACGACGCTCGGTGACCTCGACCCGGCGACGGTCGACATGATGACGGTCGTGACGGTGGGCAACACCGCGACCCGCGAGATCGCGGGCCGCATGGTGACGCCGCGCGGCTACCGCTGGCAGGAGGAGACCGAGTGAACCGCGTCGTCCATCCCATCGAGCAGGAGTCCTTCCGGCGGCTGCGGGCCCGGCTGGACACCTCGCACTTCCCGCCGCTGACCCGGGCGGTGGTGGAGCGGGTCATCCACTCCGCGGCCGACCTGGAGTACGCCTCCGACCTCGTCATGGACGAGGGCGACCTGGTGAAGGCGCACGCCGCGCTGCACGCCGGGGCGCCCGTCGTCGTGGACGTGGAGATGGTCGCCGCCGGGATCACGCGCCGGGAGACCGTGTGCCGGCTGAGGGACGCCGTCTCCGGTCCCGGGCTGACGCGTTCGGCGCACGCGATGCGGCTGGCGTACGAGGAGGTCGGGCCGGGCGCGCTGTGGGTGATCGGCTGTGCGCCGACCGCGCTGGAGGAGCTGCTGACCCTGGACGCCGCGCCCGCGCTCGTCATCGGGCTGCCCGTCGGTTTCGTCGGGGCGGCCGAGTCCAAGGCCGCGTTGCGCGAGAGCGGGCTGCCCGCCGTGAGCAACGTGTCCGAGAAGGGCGGGTCGGCGGTCGCCGCCGCCGCGCTCAACGCCCTGCTGTACCACCCCGCTTCGGCGGACGAACCCGAGGAGAACCTGTGACCACCCCGCCCGCCCTGCTCATCGCCGGCCACGGCACCCGGGACGAGGCCGGAGCCGAGGCGTTCCGCGACTTCGTGCGCGAGCTGGGCCGCCGCCACCCCGAACTGCCCGTCGCGGGCGGCTTCATCGAGCTGTCCCCGCCGCCGCTGGGCGAGGCGGTCGCCGAGCTGGTGGAGCGGGGCGTACGCCGGTTCGCCGCCGTGCCGCTGATGCTGGTCTCCGCCGGGCACGCCAAGGGCGACATCCCGGCGGCGCTGGCCCGCGAGAAGGAGCGGCACCCCGGCATCACGTACACCTACGGGCGTCCGCTGGGCCCGCACCCGTCGCTGCTGGGCGTGCTGGAGCGGCGGCTGGCGGAGGCGGTCGATCCGTCCTGGGACCGCTCCGAGGTGACCGTGCTGCTCGTCGGGCGCGGCTCGACGGACCCGGACGCCAACGCCGAGGTGTTCAAGGCGGCCCGGCTGCTGTGGGAGGGGCGCGGATACGCGGGCGTGGAGACGGCGTTCGTGTCGCTGGCGAAGCCGGACGTGCCGGGGGGCCTGGACCGGTGTGCGCGGCTGGGGGCGCGGCGGGTCGTGGTCCTGCCCTACTTCCTGTTCACCGGCATCCTCCCGGACCGGGTGCGGCAGCAGACCGAGGAGTGGGCCGCCGCGCATCCGGAGACCGAGGTGCGGTCGGCGGACGTCATCGGTCCCGAGCCGGAGCTGCTGGACCTGGTGTGGGAGCGGTACGAGGAGGCCGTCGGGGGTGACCTGCGGATGAACTGCGACAGCTGCGTGTACCGCATCGCGCTGCCGGGGTTCGAGGACAAGGTGGGGCTGCCGCAGCAGCCGCACTTCCACCCCGACGACGACGGTCACCACCACCACGGGCACCATCACGGACATGGACACGCACACTCCCATGCGCACTGAGCCCGGGCACGACCTGCGGCACCACGGGGACGCCGAGGTCCGCGACGACGGTTCGGCGCTGGTCGACCTCGCGGTGAACGTCCGCGCGGACACGCCGCCAGACTGGCTGCGCGAGCACATCGCCGGCTCGCTCGGCGCGCTCGCGGCCTACCCGGACGGGCGGGACGCGCGGGCGGCGGTGGCGGCGCGGCACGGTCTGCCGGAGGAGCGGGTGCTGCTGACGGCGGGTGCGGCGGAGGCGTTCGTGCTGCTGGCGCGGGCGCTGAAGGTGCGCCGGCCGGTCGTGGTGCACCCGCAGTTCACGGAGCCGGAGGCGGCGCTGCGGGACGTGGGTCACGCGGTCGACCGGGTGCTGCTGCGCGCGGAGGACGGTTTCCGGCTGGATCCGGCGGCCGTGCCGGAGGACGCCGACCTGGTGGTGATCGGCAATCCGACGAACCCGACGTCGGTGCTGCACCCCGCGGACGCGATCAGCGGGCTGGCGCGTCCGGGGCGGACGCTGGTCGTGGACGAGGCGTTCATGGACGCGGTGCCGGGCGAGCGGGAGGCGCTGGCCGGGCGGACGGACGTGCCCGGGCTGGTGGTGCTGCGCAGCCTCACCAAGACGTGGGGGCTGGCCGGGCTGCGGATCGGGTACGTGCTGGCGGCGCCGGAGACGGTGGCGGAACTGGAGCGCGCCCAGCCGCTGTGGCCGGTGTCCACGCCCGCGCTGGCGGCGGCCGAGGCGTGCGTGGCGCCGCGGGCCCTCGCGGAGGCCGCCCACGCCGCCCACCGCATCGCCGCCGACCGGGCGCATCTCGTCTCGGGGCTCGGCGGGTTCGCCCCCGCCGGACTGCGGGTCGTCGGGCCCGCCGAGGGCCCCTTCGTCCTCGTACGGCTGCCGCACGGCGCGGCGGTACGCCACCGGCTGCGCGGCCTCGGGTACGCGGTGCGGCGCGGGGACACGTTCCCGGGGCTGGACGAGGAGTGGCTGCGGCTGGCGGTACGGGACCGTGCCACGACGAACGGGTTCCTACAAGCACTGGAGCGGGCCCTGCCGGACTGACCCGTCGGCCCCCCGGCCGGGCAGGGGGCCGGCGCCCCCTACCCGACCGGACGTCCAACAGAAGGCAGGCCCCGTCCGGGACCAGGCCCACCCCGGGCCACGCCCTCCCCCGGTCGCACCGCCCCCCCCTGCCACGCCGTACCGGCGGGCGCGTCGGTCGGTCGGGGTGGAGTCGGTGGGCTCGTCCCGGACCGGGCGCGGGTGCCGTTGGGCGCGGCCGGTTGTCAAGTGCGTCGGCGGCGGGTCGCCGCCAGTGCTCCGCCGCCCGCCAGGAGCAGCGCCACGGCGCCGGCCGCGACGTACGGGGTCGCGGAGCTGCCGCCGGTCTCGGCGAGGCCCGCCTCGGTCCGTTCGCCCTGGGCCCGGACGTCGGGGGCCTGTTCGGCGGCCGGTTGCGCGGGCGGCTGTCCGGCCGGGGCCCCGGGCGTCGCCGGTGTCTCGCAGGTGGCCTCCGCCAGGGTCAGGGTGCCGTCGACCTCGGCCACGTTCAGGTCCAGCGGGTTGACGGAGACCGTGAGTTCGAGCGCGGTGGCGGCGGCCGTGCGGGAGGTCGTCGCGGTCTTCGACAGGTCCAGCCGGACCTCTCCCACGCCGGGCACCTTCACCTCGGTCGTCCCGCCGGTGGTCAGCGTGACCTTCTTGCCGAGGACCGTCACCGAACCCAGCAGGTTCGCCTCGGCGACCGGCTTCTTCCCGGCCTCGCAGACCGCCCGGGAGGTGACCTGCTCGACCTCGACGACCGACAGCAGCGGCAGTCCGGGCACGTGGACCCTGGCCCGTGCGAGGTTGGTGTGCCCCTCGGCCCTGCCGCCGGTCACGGTCGCCCCCGCGTCGGCCACGTCGGCGCGCAGGACGCTGAAGGGCCTGCCGCCGTCGACGCCGTCGAGCCGGGCGGTCAGCGCGGTCTCGCGGGCGCTCTCGGGCGCCTGCACCTCGTTGAGGGAGACCGTGAGCGGGACGTTCACGGTCTTGTTGAGCAGGGACACGTCGAGCCCGGTGCGCAGCACGGCGGCGCTCGCGCGGCCCTGGTCGCCGGTCGCGTGGGCGGTGCCCGGGCCGGCCAGGGCGGCGGGACCGGCGGCCAGGGCCGTGGCCGCCGCGACGGTGACCAGGCGGCGTGCGGGCATGCGGAAGGTGTTGCCGTTCAAGGTGGTGGGACCCCCAGGAAGACGTGCATGCGGGACATGCACGGGAGACATGCTTGGGACCCGGAAAGAATGTCCCCGCCCGCGCCGGGCCGTCAGCGATCCGGGGTCACTTCACCCCATCGTGGGGTTTCCGTGAAACCTTTCGAATCCCCCGGCACGGGTGTTCCCCGGTGTCACCCGCGTCGGCTATCCGACGACCCGCCCGTTGAGCACCACCCGGCGCGGAGCGGCGAGCACGCGCACGTCGGTGCGCGGGTCGCTCTCGTACACCACCAGGTCGGCCGGAGCGCCCTCGTCCAGGCCGGGGCGGCCGAGCCACCGCCGGGCGGCCCAGGTCCCCGCCGCCAGCGCCTCCACGGGCGGGATGCCGGCGGTGACCAGTTCCGCGACCTCCGCCGCCGCCAGACCGTGGGCCAGCGAGCCGCCCGCGTCGGTGCCGACGAAGACGGGGATCCCGGCGTCGTAGGCGCTCCGCACGGTGTCGTAGCGGCGTTCGTGCAGCCGGCGCATATGGGCCGACCAGCGCGGGAACTTGGACTCGCCGCCGTCGGCGAGCGCGGGGAAGGTGGCGATGTTGACGAGGGTGGGCACGATGGCGACGCCCCGCTCCGCGAACAGGGGGATCGTGTCGTCCGTCAGGCCCGTGGCGTGCTCGATGCAGTCGATGCCGGCCTCGACCAGGTCGCGCAGGGAGTCCTCGGCGAAGCAGTGCGCGGTGACGCGGGCGCCCAGGCGGTGGGCCTCGGCGATCGCCGCCTCGACGGCGCCGCGCGGCCAGCAGGCGGACAGGTCACCGAGGTCGCGGTCGATCCAGTCGCCGACCAGCTTCACCCAGCCGTCGCCGCGCCGGGCCTCCTGGGCGACGTACGCGACGAGGTCGTCGGGTTCGACCTCCCAGGCGTAGTTGCGGATGTAGCGGCGGGTGCGGGCGATGTGCCGGCCGGCCCGGATGATCTTCGGCAGGTCCTCGCGGTCGTCGATCCAGCGGGTGTCGGAGGGCGAGCCCGCGTCGCGGATCAGCAGCGTGCCCGCGTCCCGGTCGGTCAGCGCCTGCTTCTCCGCGATGTCCTCGGGGACCGCGCCGTGCTGGTCGAGGCCGACGTGGCAGTGCGCGTCGACCAGGCCGGGCAGCGCCCAGCCCTCGACGGTGCGGATGTCGCCGGCCCCGGTGGGCCGGTCGTACGAGATCCGGCCGCCGATCACCCACAGCTCGTCACGGACGTCGTCCGGTCCGACGAGCACCCGCCCCTTCACGTGCAGCACCGCGCCATCGCTCATGCCTGCACCTTAGAAGGTCCGGTGGGCGGCCCCGCAACGGGTGCGATCGGCCGGGGCGGCCGAGCCGTGCCGGACCCGGTCGGGCCCGGCACGGCGTGGATCAGTTCGCGCTGCGCAGGAAGGTGCTGCTGCCGATGTTCCAGCCGGTGGTGGTCGCGCTGGCCCAGCCGGGAGCCGCACCGTTGATCCGGCCGCCGGCCGCGGTGGTCCAGGTGAACGCCCTGACCTTTCCGTCGCTGTAGCCGTACAGCGCCGCCAGGTCGTCCCGCCCGTCGCCGTTGTAGTCACCGGCGACCATCCGCATCGCGGCGTAGGTGAAGTTCCCGGCGGCGGTCTCGTACACCTGCACGGGCGTGGTGAACTGGCCCTCGGCGGTGGCCGAGCTCCGCAGGAGGTGCACGGCGTCGTGGCCGTCGGCGTAGTCGTACCAGGCGGCGACGTCGTCACGCCCGTCACCGTCGAAGTCGCCCGCGTGGACGTGCGTGCGGTTCCAGTCCCCGAAGGTGGCGCTGCCCCAGGAACCGATGGACGCCCCGAAGCCGCCGGCGGGGGTCGCCAGGAAGCTGTACATCTTCAGGCTGCCGTCGGAGAACCGGTACAGGCCGCCGAGGTCGTCGCGGCCGTCCGCGTTCCAGTCGCCGACGACGAACTTCAGGTTGTCCCGGTTCCAGTCGTCAGCGGTGTTGCTCCAGGACGGGACGGGTGCGGCGAAGCCGCCGGCGGCGGTGGACCTGAAGGTGAAGAGCCGGTCGTCGCCGTTGTCGTAGTCGTACCAGGCGGCGAGGTCGTCGCGGCCGTCGCCGTCGAAGTCGCCGCTGTGCAGCGTCATGTTCCGCGCGGTCCAGCCGCCGGGATTCGCACTCCAGGAGGGGACCGGCGGCTGGAACCCGCCGTCGTCCCTGCCCAGCGCCGTGAACAGTCTCACGGAGCCGTCGCTGTAGCCGTACAGGGCGGCCATGTCGCCACGTCCGTCACCGTTGTAGTCACCGGTGGAGAACTGCATGTTCCCGGCGTACCAGCTGCCGACGGCAGAGGAGTACGACTGGAACGGCTGCTCGATGAGGCCGTCGGCGTCCGCGGTGAGCGTGTGCAGCGCGTCGTGACCGTCGCTGTAGTCGTACCAGGCGGCGAGGTCGCTGCGGCCGTCACCGTCGTAGTCGTGGCGGATCGCCGTACCGGCCGCCCACCGGGTCGCGCCGTCGGCGCCGGCTATGACGAAGTTCCCGCGGTTCTGCAGGACCGCCCGCCCTCCGGGGGCCGTGGTCCCGGACTCCCACAGCACGGCGCCGTCGGCGGCGACCACGCTGAGGTTGCCGTTGTCGTCGAAGCGGGCCGTGGCACCGGGGTGGCCCGCGGTTCCCGTCGACCACAGCGTCCTGCCGGCGTTGGAGACGACGACCAGGTTGCCGTCGGCCTGGAGCGTCAGACGTGCGGCGTTGGACGTCAGGTTGTCCCCCGGCCGCAGAACGGTCCCGGCCGGGACGGTGTTGCCGCCGACGGTGTCGTCGAGCCGGGTGGCGATGGCGCCGTTGCGGGTCTCCGCCTGGTCGGTGCCGAAGCACCCGCCCTGCCAGGACCGGCTGCTGACGGCGACCAGCTCCGGTTCGCCGCCCGCGGTGCGCAGGACGGGTCCGCCCGCGTCGCCGGCGCAGATCGCATCGGACGCGGACTTCCCGCTGATGTTCAGCTCGGACCCGGCCACGGAGTCGACCGTGAACGCGGAGGTGTGCAGCGTCAGCGGCGCCCACTCGTCCTTCGTCCGTCCGAATCCGGCGACCGTCAGTTCCTCGCCGGCCGCGGGCGGGGTCTTCGCGAACGGGACCGGGGCGATCCCCGTGGTGGGCGAAGCCAGCCGGGCCAGTACCAGGTCCCGGTCACCGCGCGGCACCAGCTCGACGACCTCACGGACCTGACCGGTCGTGGTGGTCAGGTCGGGGCGGCCGATCGTGGCCGTGGTCTTCCACCGGGGTGCGCCCGCGGCGGCGTCCGGGGTGGCCGCGTCCTCGCTGAAGCAGCTCGCGGCGGTCGCGATCCACTGGGGCGCGACGAGCACACCGGAGCAGGCGCGCAGGCCCTCACCGATGTCGAGCCGGGCGGTGAAGGCATAGTCGGCCGCCGTGGACGGCACGCCGGCGACCGCATGGGCCGGCGCGGCCGCGGGGGCCAGCAGAGGCAGAGAGACGGCGCAGGCGGCCAAGGGCACCAGCCAGCGGGCCCTGCCCTTGCCATGGGTATGCATGAGTCAAGTCCTCGGATGTCGGTGCGCGGGCGGCGAGACCTCCGCCCGCGACGATGAGTTCTTCACAATCCCGCAAAAACGCAACGGAAAGTACACAGAACTTTCACTTTAAGTGACATCAGGAATCGGGACGTTCACTTTTACTCACTTGTGATCTTGAACTCGACGCCCGACATGCCCCGTTCGCGTACCCGGCCGCGACGGCGCCCCCGACGGCGGCCAGGGCGAGGGCGGCGACGGCGGGGTTGACCCAGCCGGGGACCTCGTCCGAGGCGTAGCCGTCGCCGTCGGAGGTCTCGCAGCGGAAGCGGAGGGGCGGGTAGGAGACCGAGTAGTCGACGACCCGCGCGGACAGCTCCGGGTTCCCGGCCGTGCGGCAGGGCGGCATCGGTGAGGAACCGGCGCCGCCGTCCTCGGCCGACATGACCGCCCCGGCCACGCACAGCGCGCCCCAGGCGTACAGGACGACGGCCGCCGCACCGGCGAACCCGGCGAGCGCGCGGAGCCCGGCGCCGGGGCGCCCCGCGGCGGCGGGCCCGGGTGCGCGGCGGGCGAGCGTCTGGGCGCCGTGGCCGACGAGGGCGACGGCGGTCACCACGCCGACGAGGGCGAGCAGCAGGAAGGGCAGCACGGCGCGAGTCCATCAGGGCGTTGACCCCTTCGGCTGTGGCGGAAGCCATAGTTCCGGCCGTGGGGGTGTCGCAACGGTGGGTCCTCGCCCGGAGTGGCGGGGCCGACTGCGGTTACTCTCGACACCGTCTGATCCGTACCACCTGGCACCGTCCGACCCGTACCACCTGCCGTGAGTGAAGAGAGCACCGCCGTGACCCATCCCTTCCTGGACCTCGCCCCGCTCAGCGCCGGCCGTTTCGCCGCGATCGAGGACCGGGTGGCGCGGCTGCTCGGCACCGAGCAGGACGTCGTGATCATGCAGGGCGAGGCGCTGCTGCCGCTGGAGGGGGCGATCCGCGCCGCCGCCGGGCCGGGCACCGTCGCGCTGAACGTGATCACGGGGCCGTACGGGCAGACGTTCGGGAACTGGCTGCGGGACTGCGGCGCGACGGTGCACGACCTCGCCGTGCCGTTCCACACCGCCGTGACGGCGGACCGGATCCGGGAGGCGTTCGCCGAGCACCCGGAGATCGACTTCGTGTCGCTGGTGCACGCGGAGGCGGCGACGGGGAACACCAACCCGGTCGCGGAGATCGGCGCGGTGGTGCGGGAGCACGGTGCGCTCTTCTACCTGGACGCCGTCGCCTCCGTGGGCGCGGAGCCGGTGCTGCCGGACGCGTGGGGCGTGGACCTGTGCGTGATCGGCGCGCAGAAGGCGATGGGCGGTCCTGCCGGGGTGTCGGCGGTGTCGGTGAGCGAGCGGGCGTGGGCGCGGATGGCGGCCAACCCGAGGGCGCCGCGGCGGTCGTACCTCTCCCTGCTGGACTGGAAGGAGCGGTGGATCGACGGCGGGCGCAAGGCGCTGCTGCACGCCCCCGCGCAGTTGGAGATGCTGGCGCTGGAGGCGTGCGTCGAGCGCATCGAGGCGGAGGGCCTGGAGACGGTGATGCGACGGCACGCGTCCGCCGCGGCGGCCACCCGGGCCGGTGCGCTGGCGCTGGGCGGCGGCCTGGAGCCGTACGTGTACGAGGCCGGGGACGCGGCGCCGGTGGCGACGACCCTGCGGGCGCCGGCCGGGGTCGACGCCTCCGAGCTGGTGGCCGGTGCCCTGGAGTCCGACCCGGCGCTGCCGCTGGCCGCGGGCGGGGGCGCGCTGGCGAAGGAGATGATCCGCGTCAACCACTACGGGCCGGACGCGACGCCCGGGGCCGTGCAGGGCTGCCTGGCCGCCCTCGGCGCGGCGCTCGCGGCGAAGGGACTGGCGACCGATCCGGCGGCCGCCCGGCAGGCCGCGGACGACGCGTGGCGCGCATGAGCGCCCGGCCTTTCCGGGACCTGAATTCCGAGTTGCCGGCCGATTTTCCACAGTCACAATAAAGGGATTATCCGGAGAGCAGCTTCCCGTATTCTCCTGCCCGCTTTCCGGCGGGCTAAACGCCAAGATTCGGATAACGCGAACCGGACCATTCCGGGCGGGCTACGAACGGGTTACGCGATTGTGACCCGTTCCACAGCCCGCCCGTTTTGTGTGCTACATCCCGTGCAAATCCGGGCAAATCCGCAACGCCTCGCGCGGACCCACGCGCCCGCGTGATAACACACGACCACGCCATCCGTAACCCCGTCCTGCGATGCAATTTTGAATTTCCCTGGGTAAGTTCAATTTGCATGACTGCCGCACAAGCAGACCTGCAAATCGACCGTCCGGAGGTGACGGACGGAGCCGCACTGTGGCGGATAGCGCGGGATTCCAAGGTCCTCGACCTGAACTCGTCCTACAGCTATCTGCTGTGGTGCCGGGACTTCGCCGCCACCTCGGCCGTCGCCCGTGACGAGAGCGGCGAGGCGATCGGGTTCGTCACCGGGTACGTGCGGCCGGACCGCCCCCGCACCCTGCTCGTCTGGCAGGTGGCGGTGGACGAGGCGTACCGCGGTCGCGGACTGGCCGCCGCGCTGCTCGACGGTCTGGTCGCGCGCACCGTGGCGGAGCAGGGGCTGACCACCATGGAGACCACCATCACCCCGGGCAACACCGCGTCGGAACGCCTGTTCACCTCGTTCGCCGAGCGCCACGGCGCGCGGCTGGAGCGCACGGTGCTGTTCGACACGGCGCTGTTCCCGGACGGGCCGCACGACCCCGAGGTCCTGTACCGCATCGGCCCCCTCACCGACGCCCGCTGACACCGGACCGACCCTCCCCGACTCCCTCACCGACCCTCACGCATCGAGGAGCGATTCGTCGTGACCATCACCCAGCCCGACCTCAGTGTCTTCGAGACCCTCGAGTCCGAGGTGCGCAGCTACTGCCGCGGCTGGCCCACCGTCTTCGACCGTGCGCACGGCAGCCGCATGTACGACGAGGACGGCCACGAGTACCTCGACTTCTTCGCCGGAGCGGGGTCCCTCAACTACGGGCACAACAACCCCGTGCTGAAACGGGCCCTGATCGACTACCTGGAGCGGGACGGCGTCACGCACGGGCTCGACATGTCGACCACCGCCAAGCGCCGCTTCCTGGAGACCTTCCAGAACCTGGTGCTCCGGCCGCGCGACCTGCCGTACAAGGTCATGTTCCCGGGGCCGACCGGCACCAACGCCGTCGAGTCGGCTCTCAAGCTGGCGCGGAAGGTGAAGGGCCGCGAGGCGATCGTGTCGTTCACCAACGCCTTCCACGGCATGTCGCTGGGCTCGCTCGCCGTGACCGGCAACGCCTTCAAGCGGGCCGGCGCCGGCATTCCGCTGGTGCACGGCACGCCCATGCCGTTCGACAACTACTTCGACGGCACCGTCGAGGACTTCCTGTGGTTCGAGCGGCTGCTGGAGGACCAGGGCTCCGGCCTCAACAAGCCGGCCGCCGTCATCGTCGAGACCGTGCAGGGCGAGGGCGGCATCAACGTGGCCCGGCCCGAGTGGCTGCGCGCGCTGGCCGAGCTGTGCGAGCGCCAGGACATGCTGCTGATCGTCGACGACATCCAGATGGGCTGCGGCCGTACCGGCGCCTTCTTCTCCTTCGAGGAGGCGGGCATCACGCCGGACATCGTCACCGTCTCCAAGTCGATCAGCGGCTACGGCCTGCCCATGTCGCTGTGCCTGTTCAAGCCCGAGCTGGACGTGTGGGAGCCGGGCGAGCACAACGGCACCTTCCGCGGCAACAACCCCGCCTTCGTCACGGCGACCGCCGCGCTGGAGGCGTACTGGGCCGACGGGTCGGCGATGGAGAAGCAGACCCGCACCCGCGGCGAGCAGGTCGAGCAGCACCTGATCGCCGTCACCGAGGAGAACCTCGCCGACGTCAAGGAGTACCGGGGCCGCGGGCTCGTGTGGGGCCTGGAGTTCCACGACAAGGAGCGCGCCTCACGCATCGCCCGGCGGGCCTTCGAGCTCGGGCTGCTCATCGAGACGTCCGGTCCCGAGAGCGAGGTCGTCAAGCTGCTGCCCGCCCTCACCGTCACCCCCGACGAGCTGGACGAGGGCCTGAAGACCCTCGCGCGCGCCGTACGCGAGACCGCCTGACCGGCACCGTCCGGCAGGCCCGTGCAACACCCACCTAGGAGGCATCGCAACACCGTGATCGTCCGTTCGTTCAAGGAGATCGAAGGCACCGACCGGCACGTGAAATCGGCGTCCGGCACCTGGGAGAGCAAGCGCATCGTCCTCGCCAAGGAGAAGGTCGGCTTCTCCCTGCACGAGACGATCCTGTACGCGGGTACGGAGACGTCGATGTGGTACGCGAACCACATCGAGGCCGTCGTCTGCACCAAGGGCGACGCCGAGCTGACCGACCTCGAGACCGGGAAGACGTACCACATCACGCCCGGCACCATGTACCTCCTCAACGGCCACGAGCGGCACACGCTCAGGGTCAAGGAGGACTTCCACTGCATCTGTGTCTTCAACCCGCCCGTGACCGGACGGGAGGACCACGACGAGAACGGCGTCTACCCGCTGCTCACCGAGGAGGTGTGAGTCACCGTGACCACCACGACCGTCACCGATCTCTACCCCAGCCGCGGTGCCACCGAGGTGGCCACTCCCCGGCAGGACCCGGTGGTCTGGGGCGCCCCCGACGCGCCCGGTCCCATCGACCCGGCCGGTCTGCAGTCCTTCGAGCGCGACGGCTTCCTCGCCATCGACCAGCTCATCGCACCGGACGAGGTCGAGGTCTACCGGCGTGAGCTGGAACGGCTCACCACCGACCCGGCGATCCGGGCGGACGAACGCTCCATCGTGGAGCCGAAGTCGAAGGAGATCAGGTCCGTCTTCGAGGTGCACCGGATCAGCGAGGTGTTCGCGAACCTGGTGCGCGACGAGCGGGTGGTCGGCCGGGCCCGGCAGATCCTCGGCTCGGACGTGTACGTCCACCAGTCGCGGATCAACGTCAAGCCGGGCTTCGGGGCCAGCGGCTTCTACTGGCACTCCGACTTCGAGACCTGGCACGCCGAGGACGGTCTGCCCCGGATGCGCACGGTGTCCGTGTCGATCGCGCTCACCGAGAACTACGACACCAACGGCGGTCTGATGATCATGCCGGGGTCGCACAAGACGTTCCTCGGGTGCGCGGGGGCCACGCCGAAGGACAACTACAAGAAGTCCCTGCAGATGCAGGACGCGGGGACGCCGTCCGACGAGGCGCTGACGAAGATGGCGTCGGAGTACGGCATCAGGCTCTTCACGGGCAAGGCCGGCTCGGCGACCTGGTTCGACTGCAACTGCATGCACGGTTCGGGCGACAACATCACCCCGTTCCCGCGCAGCAACGTCTTCATCGTGTTCAACAGCGTGGAGAACACGGCGGTCGAGCCGTTCGCGGCGCCGGTGCGGCGGCCGGAGTTCATCGGTGCACGGGACTTCACGCCGGTGAAGTGACCGTGTGACGGGACCACCGGGCCGGGCCTCTTCGTGTGGGACGGGAGGCACCGGCCCGGTCGCGTGCCGCGGCCGTCAGCCGCACAGGGCGTCCAGCAGCCGGTCGACGTCGGCCGCGGTGTTGTAGAGGTGGAAGGCGGCCCGCAGATTGCCCGCGCGGTCGGAGACCTCCACGCCCGCCCGGCTCAACTCGCCCTGCCGGTGGCCCAGTCCGGGCACGGACACGATCGCCGAGCCCGGCGCGGGAACCGGCTCGTGCCCCAGGGAGGCCAGGCCCTCGCGGAACCGGCCGGCGAGGGCGGTGTCGTGGGCGTGCACGGCGTCGACGCCGAGTTCCTCCACGAGGCCCAGGGAGTGCCGGGCGCCGGCGTAGGAGAGGAGGGCGGGGCTCTCGTCGAACCGCCGTGCGGAGTGCGCGAGTTCCTCCACGGGCCCGTAGCAGCTGTCCCAGGGGCGCTCGCCCGCGGCCCACCCGGCGAACAGCGGCGGCACGGCCCCCAGGTCCTCCGGCACGACCAGGAAGGCCACGCCCCGCGGGCAGAGCACCCACTTGTAGGCGACGGCGACCACGTAGTCGAAGCCGTCCGCGTCCAGCGGCAGCCACCCGGCGGACTGGGAGGCGTCGACCAGCGTCCGCGCGCCGTGCGCCCGGGCGGCCTCCCGCAGCGCGGCGAGGTCGGCGATCCGTCCGTCCGCCGACTGCACGGAGCTGACCGCGACCAGGGCGGTGTCCGGGCCGACCGACTCGGCGACCAGCTCCAGCGGCACGCTGCGCACCTTCAGGTCGCCGCGGACGTGGAAGGGGTTCACCAGGGAGCTGAAGTCGGCCTCCGCGGTGAGGACTTCGGCGCCCGTCGGCAGCGAGGCCGCGACGAGACCGCTGTACGTGGCGACCGACGCCCCGGCCGCGACCCTGGAGGCGGGCACGCCGGCGAGCCGGGCGAAGGCGGACCTGCACGCCTCCACGTCGGCGAACATGTCGGACGGCTGTCCGGCCGCCACCGACGCCGTGGCGTCGCGCATCGCGACGACGGTCCGGGCGGGGAGCAGGCCGGTGCTGGCGGTGTTCAGGTACGTGTTCTTCGGCGCGAACTCGGCACGGACGAGGTTCTCGAAGCTCTCCATGGGACCACTCTGGGGCCCCACGACCTCCCCGTCCATTGCCGATTTCTGCGCGATTCCTCGAAGCAGCGCTTATACACGGCCGCTCACCTGGGGTTTCAGTTCTGCGGCACCGCGCACCCGTCCGGGCCGCACGCCTGTGCGCCCCCGCCGTCCTCGATCAGCGTCAGCGGAGCGCGCTCGCCCCACGCCTGCGTCAGCGCCTGGGCGAACACCTCGGCGGGCTGGGCGCCGGAGACGCCGTACTTCCGGTCGAGCACGAAGAACGGCACGCCCGTGGCGCCGAGCTGTGCGGCCTCGCGCTCGTCGGCGCGCACCTCGTCGGCGTAGGCGGTCGGGTCGGCGAGCGTCTCGCGGACGGCGTCCGCGTCGAGCCCGGCGGCCACGGCCAGCTCCGCCAGCCGCTCGTCGTCGTTGTACACGGAGCGCTCGTCGGCGAAGTTGGCCCGGTAGAAGGCGTCCAGCAGCGCCTCCTGCCTGCCCTGCGCCTTGGCCAGGTGGAGGAGCCGGTGCATGTCGAAGGTGCTGCCGTGGTCGCGGCCCCGGGTGCGGTAGTCCAGGCCCTCGGCGGCGGCCTGGGCGCCGAGGTTGTCCTCACCGGCCTGCGCCTGGGCCTCGCTCATGCCGTACTTCGCGGTCAGCATCGTCAGGACGGGCTGCACGTCGTCCTTGGCCCGGCCCGGGTCCAGTTCGAACGAGCGGTGGACCACCTCGACGCCGTCGCGGTGCGGGAAGGCCGCCAGCGCCTTCTCGAAGCGGGCCTTGCCCACGTAGCACCAGGGGCAGGCGATGTCGCTCCAGATCTCGACGCGCATGGTCTCGGCTCTCCAGGTCGTACGGCTGGCGGAGGCTCTCTCCGCCCGGTACGTGAACGTTCAAGCTGCGGGTCTCATTCCCCCGGCACGCCGAAGCGCAGGTACAGGTGGTGGTCGTCCTCGGCGGGCGGATG
Source organism: Streptomyces griseicoloratus (assembly GCF_014534645.1). Taxonomy (GTDB): domain Bacteria; phylum Actinomycetota; class Actinomycetes; order Streptomycetales; family Streptomycetaceae; genus Streptomyces; species Streptomyces griseicoloratus. The sequence goes on along the minus strand of NZ_JACVQF010000191.1, from coordinate 73,347 downwards.
CTCCGGGTCCGGCACCCAGCCCAGGCGGGCGTAGAACGCCTGGGCGCGCCGGTTGCCGGCGTGCACGTCGAGGACGGCCGTCCGCCGGTCGTCGGCCCGCCACTGCTCGACGCAGGCCGCGTGCAGGGCGGTGCCGATGCCGGAGCGCCAGTGGCCGGGGTCGACGTGGAACTGGAACAGCTTGACCGTGTCCGCCGGGGCGCCCTCCGGGACGCGGAAGGAGGCGATGCCGACGACGCTTCCCCGTTCGACGGCGCACAGGACGTGCCCGTCGGGCCGTTCGACGGCGGTGCGCCAGGCGGCGGCCCAGTCGATGCCGTCGTCGGGGAGCCCGTCCGGGTAGTACGTCGCCCGGGCTCGCAGGTGCAGCGCGGCGACGGTCTCCGCCTCGGCGGGCAGGGCGGTGCGGATCACCAGGGGTCCGGTCCCACGTTCGTTGATCATGCGGGGGAGGACGCGGGCACCGGCCGCCCGGTTCCGCTCAGCTGCCGTCGCGCAGGTCCGCCGGTCCGCCCGGCCGGAACGCGATGCGGTCGAACGTGACGGCGCAGCCCTCCCCGGCCGGCGACTGGGTCATGAACCCGACCAGGGCCGCGCCCGTCTCCTTCTCGTCGCCCAGGGTGAACACGCGGACGAAGGTCCACCGCTCGCCGTCGTGGGAGGCGTGGAAGGCCAGCGCGCGGCCGGTGCGGGTGATCCGCAGCCAGATCGAATCTCCGTCCACCGTGAAGGAGTTGGCGTCGTCGGAGTGCCCCCGGGTGACCACCGTGCAGACGGTGGGCACGTCCGGGGAGTACTCCAGGCACAGCTTGGCCCAGGCCCGCTCGCCGACGTGGACGTAGAGGACCCCGGCGTCGAAGGCGGCCTCGAAGCCGACGGTGACGCGGGCGATCAGCTGGAAGTCGCCCTCGGGCGCGCCGAGCAGGCGGGGCGCGTCGGAGGCGGACTCCAGCGCCTCCCCGGCAGGCGGCACGAACCGGTCCTGCCGGGGCCCGGCCCGTCCGGTGAGGACGCCGTCCTCGTAGGACCAGTTGCCGTCGGGCCCGTAGGGCCGGAGCGGGAAGGGCAGTTCGGGAAGTTCGACGTCCATGAACCGATCTTCTCAGGGAGGGGTGGGAAACCTCAGGGCGCACCGGATTTCCGCGCCCCCACGGCGCTACCGCTCCAGCACCCCGTTGAACCGGCGGGGCAGCCCCAGCGGATTGTCGTCCCGCAGCTCGGGCGGCAGCAGCGCCTCGGGCGTCCCCTGGTAGGCGACCGGCCGCAGCCACCGCTCGATCGCCGTGCCGCCCACCGAGGTGGACGTCGACGTCGTCGCGGGGTAGGGCCCGCCGTGGTGCTGGGCCGGAGCCACCGCCACCCCCGTCGGCCAGCCGTTCACCAGGACGCGCCCCGCGAGCGGCGTCACCTCGGCGAGCAGTTCCGCGCCGCGCCCCTGGCCGGCGGCCTCCTCGGCGGAGAGCTGCACGGTCGCCGTGAGGTTGCCCGGCAGCCGGGACAGCACGCCCCGCACCTCGGTCTCGTCCTCGTAGCGGGCCACCACGGTGACCGGCCCGAAGCACTCCTCCAGCAGCAGGTCGTGCTCCCCCTCGGCGGCCAGCCGGCTCGCCGGCACGGTCAGGAACCCGGCGCTGACGGTGTGCTCGCCGCCGGCGCCCGGCGTGACCGGGGCCTCCACGTCGGGCAGCGCCGCGCGCTCGGCGACCCCGGCGACGAAGTTGTCCCGCATCCGGTGGTCGAGCAGGACCCCGGCGTCGGTGTCGCCGACGGCGTCGGCGAGGGACTTGACCAGGCCGTCGCCCGCCGCGCCCGACGGCACGAGGACGAGCCCCGGCTTCACGCAGAACTGGCCGACGCCCAGCGTCATCGACCCGGCGAGCCCGGCGCCGATGGCCTCCGCCCGCTCGGTGGCGGCCGCCTCCGTGACCACGACCGGGTTCAGCGAGCCCAGCTCGCCGTGGAAGGGGATCGGCACCGGGCGGGCCGCCGCCGCGTCGAAGAGCGCGCGGCCGCCGCGCACCGAACCGGTGAAGCCGGCCGCCGCGACCAGCGGGTGCTTGATCAGCTCGATGCCCGCCTCGAAGCCGTGGACCAGGCCGAGGACGCCCTCCGGGATGCCGTGGCGGGCGGCGGCCCTGCGCAGCACCTTGGCGACCAGCTCGGACAGGGCCGGGTGGTCGGGGTGGGCCTTGACCACGACCGGGCAGCCGGCCGCGAGGGCACTGGCGGTGTCGCCGCCGGGCACGGAGAAGGCGAAGGGGAAGTTGGAGGCCGAGTAGACGGCGACGACGCCGAGCGGCACCTTGTAGCGGCGCAGGTCCGGGACGGGCGGGGTCGCCGTGTCGTCGGGGTGGTTGATGACGACGTCGAGGAAGGCGCCCTCGTCGACGATGTCGGCGAAGGCCCGCAGCTGGTAGCAGGTGCGGGCGAGTTCGCCGGTGAGGCGGACCGGGCCGAGCGCGGTCTCGGCGTCGGCCGCCTCGACGAGCGTGGCCTCCGCCGCCTTCAGCTCGTCGGCGGCCGTGCGCAGGAAGGCCGCGCGGACCGTGCGGTCGGCGAGGGCGTCCCGGGCGGCGTGCGCGGCGCGGACGGCGGCGTCCACCTCCTGGGCCGTGGCCTCCACCGCAACCTGTTCACGCTGCTTCCCGGTACGGGGGTCGACACTCCAGACTGGTGCTGCTGCCACCGCGGGTCCCTCCAGATCTAGGGACGTTCGATATACTGAACGCTGTCTCTATGGGTGAATACGCGTGGAGACTATTTCCCGTCCAACGAAGGGGTCAAGGGCGATGTCGGCAGGCGAGACAGGCGGCGGAGCGCAGGTCAAGTCCGCGGTGCGGACCGTGGAACTGCTGGAGTACTTCGCCGGACGCCCCGGTATGCACTCCCTCGCGTCGGTCCAGGAGGCCGTCGGCTACCCCAAGTCCAGCCTCTACATGCTGCTGCGCACCCTGGTCGAGCTGGGCTGGGTGGAGACGGACGCGACGGGCACGCGCTACGGCATCGGCGTACGGGCGCTGCTGGTCGGCACGTCGTACATCGACGGGGACGAGGTCGTGGCGGCGGCCCGGCCGACACTCGACCGCCTCTCGGACGACACGACGGAGACGATCCACCTCGCCCGCCTCGACGGCACGAACGTCGTCTACCTGGCCACCCGCCAGTCGCAGCACTACCTGCGCCCGTTCACCCGGGTCGGCCGCCGGCTGCCCGCCCACTCGACCTCGCTGGGCAAGGCACTGCTGAGCACGTACACCGACGAGCAGGTCCGCAAGATGCTGCCCGAGACGCTGCCCGCGCTCACCGAGAACACCATCACCGACCGGGAGAAGCTCATCGAGGAGCTGCACCAGGTGCGGGAGCAGGGCTTCGCCGTGGACCGCGAGGAGAACACGCTGGGGCTGCGCTGCTTCGGCGTGGCGATCCCGTACCGCACACCCGCGCGGGACGCGATCAGCTGCTCGGTGCCGGTGGCGCGGCTGACGCCCGCCCACGAGCAGATGGTGAAGGACGCGCTGTTCGACGCGCGCGACCGGCTGACCCTGGCCACCCGCAGGCTCTGACTAGTCTCTGCAGCATGCACATCGCACTGCGCCCGGTCCACGACAGCGACCTGCCCGTCTTCTACCGGCAGTTGAACGACCCGGAGGCCCTGCGCATGGCGGCCTTCACCCCCGCGGACCCGGCCGACCGGGACGCCTTCGAGGCCCACTGGAAGCGGCTGCGGGCCTCGGACGACGTGGTGCGCACGATCCTCGGCGACGGTGACGTCATCGGCAGCGCGGCGGTGTACGGGGAGCCGGGCGAGCGCGAGGTGACGTACTGGGTCGACCGGGCGTACTGGGGCCGGGGTGTGGCGACGGCCGCGCTGCGGGCCCTGCTGGCGGAGGTGCCGGAGCGGCCGCTGTACGCGCGGGCGGCGGCGGACAACGCCGGGTCGCTGCGCGTGCTGGAGAAGTGCGGCTTCCGGCCGTCCGCCCGGGCCAGGGGGTTCGCCGAGGCCCGGGGCGAGGAGATCGACGAGGTCGTGCTGCACCTGGCGGGGTGAGGCGGTCCTCCCCCGTGCGGCGGAGCGGGATCGCCCGTGCGCAGGAGGTGGCCGGGCCCGCTCGCGCAGGAGCGTGGGGCCATGACGCAGTCACTCGCTCCCGCCGCCCCGGCGGTCGTCCCGGCCGGTCCGTCCCGTTCCCGGCGGCTGCTGCGGGCGGCCGCCGTCGTCTCGTGCCTGCCGTACCTGGGCCTCAAGGCCGCCTGGATCGCGGGGAGTCACGTCGGGATCCCCGACGGCAGTCCGCTGCTGGACCACCGGGTGGCCATGGCCGTCGCCAACGGGCTCTCCGTCCTGCTGGACAGCTGCGTGATCGTGCTGGCGCTGGTGCTGACCCGGCCGTGGGGCCTCAGGGTGCCGCCCTGGCTACTGGCGTTCCCGGTGTGGACCGCCACCGGGCTGCTCGCGCCGATCATGGCCGGGTATCCGCTGCAGCTGCTCGTGCGGGTGTTCGTCGGCGACGTCGCGACGGCCTCCGGCCCGCGGCGTGAGCCCTTCCTGCACGAGTGGGTGTTCGGGGTCGTCTACGGCGGGTTCATCGTGCAGGGGCTCGCCCTCGGGGCGCTGTTCGTGCTCTACGCCCGGGACCGCTGGGGCCATCTGTGGCGCGGGCGGGTGTGGGACCTGCCGGCCTCCGTCGTCGGGCGGGGCCGGCAGGTCACCGCCGTGGCGGCGGCCGTCCTCGCGCTGTTCCCGCTCGCCGTGCGGCTGTCGTGGGCGTGCGGCGGTACGGCGGGGCTCGGCGCGGCCCACGCCGCGGACCGCACCAGTGACTTCCACGTGCTGGAGGGCCTGTACGCCGCCTTCCTCGCCGTGGCCGTCGCCGGGGGCCTGCTGCTCGCCTTCCGCCGGGGGCGCGTCCTGCCGGTGGCGGTGCCCCTTGCTCTGACCTGGGTCGGCTCGGGCGCGGTGGCCTGCTGGGGCGGGTGGATGCTCCTCGTCTCGCTGACGGGGACGGACGATCCCGCCGACCGGCCGACACAGCTGATGCTGCTCACCTACGCTGGCCAGATGATCGTCGGCCTCCTCCTCGCCGCCGTCGGCGCGGGCTTCCTCGCCAGGCGGTCGGCCACCGCCCCGAAACGGCCGTGACCGCGTTCGCCCGGCTGCTGTTCGGCCGGCGGGCGCGCCTGCGGTGGGTCCACCTGATCCTCGGCGGCGCGCTCGCCATGCCGTACGTCCTGGTCGGCTCGGTCGCCGTCGGTCCCGCCCTGGGCGCCACGAACCTCTTCGGCTCGGTCGCCGTACAGTTCGCCTCCTTCGCCGTCGGGCTGCCGCTGGCCGCCGTCACCTCGCTGTTCCCTCCGACCCGGCCGCTGGAGGCGGGGGTGGTGCGCTGGCTGTGCGGGGTGGAGGAGGACCTGCTGGCCTACGGGCCCGCGCGGACGAAGGGTGAGAAGGGACGTACGGCGGCCTGGTTCACGCTGCACCTCGGGTTCGGCGGGATCGTCGCGGGGATGTCGCTCGCGGTGCCGCCGTTCGCGACGGTGCTGATCGTGCTGCCCGTCTTCGAGGGGCTGCGCGACAGCCGGCTCGGGCTGCCCGCGGTCTTCGAGCAGAGCTGGGCGCTCCCGCTGGCGCCGGTGGCGGGCGTCGCGATGCTCGTCGGGCTCGCCGGGTGCGCCGCCGGCTGCGGTGTGCTGCTGGCGCGCTGGGCGCCCGCGCTGCTCGGCCCCTCTCCCGAGGAGCGGGTCGCGGCGGCCGAGGCGCGGGCCGCCGACCTCGCCGTGCGCAACCGGCTGGCGCGCGAGCTGCACGACTCCGTCGGCCACGCCCTGAGCGCGGTCATGCTCCAGGCGAGCGCGGCGCGCCGGCTCCTGGACAGCGACCGCGAGTTCGTCCGCGAGGCCCTCGCCGCGATCGAGGACACCAGCCGGCGCACCGTCGGCGAGCTGGACGCCGTCCTCGGGGTGCTGCGGGACGGCGACGCCCCGGGCACCGCACCCGCGCCGACGCTCGCCGACGACCTCGACGGCCTGCTGCGCCGCACCCGCGCGGGCGGGCTGCGGGTGCGGGCCGCCGTCACCGCCGACCCCGCGTCGGTCCCGCCGCTGATCTCCCGCGAGGCGTATCGCATCGTGCAGGAGGGGCTGAGCAACGCGCTCAGGCACGCCGGCGACCGGGTCACGGTGGCCGTGACCATCGACGTGGCGGACGACCACCTGCGGATCACGGTCGAGAACCCCCTGGGCGAGGCCGGCGCTCCGCGTCCCGGCGGCGGCCACGGCCTGCGCGGCATCGCCGACCGGGCCCGGCTGCTGGGCGGAGCGGCCCGGGCGGGCGCGGCCGGGGGGACCTGGTGCCTGCACGTACGACTGCCGCTGAAGGGATCCGTATGACCCGCCCGCCGATCAGGATCGTCCTCGCCGACGACGAGCGCATGGTGCGCACCGCCCTGCGCGCGATCCTCTCCGCCGAACCGGACCTGGAGGTCGTCGGCGAGGCGGCGACGGGGGCCGAGGCCGTCTCCGTGGTGCGCGAGGCGCGGCCCGACGTCGCCCTGATGGACGTCCGCATGCCCGGGACCGACGGCATCCGTGCCACCGAGCAGATCCTCGCCGTGCTCCCCGAACCGCCCCGGATCGTCGTCGTGACCACCTTCGAGAACGACTCCTACGTCTACGACGCCCTGCGCGCCGGTGCCGCCGGATTCCTGCTCAAACGGGCCGACGCCGACACGCTCGTACGGGCCGTGCGGCTGGTGGCGCACAGCGACACGCTGCTGTTCCCGTCGGCCGTACGGGCTCTCGCGGCCGAGCACGCACGGGCCAACCCGGCGCCACCGGCCTGGGTGGCGCGGCTCACGGGACGCGAGGGCGAGGTGCTGCGGCTGATGGCGACCGGGCTGACCAACGCGGAGATCGCCCGGAGCATGGGAGTGGGTCCCGCCACGGTGAAGACCCATGTGGCGTCCGTGCTGGCGAAGACCGGCAGCCGGGACCGCACCCAGGCGGTCGTGCGGGCCTACGAGGCCGGTTTCATGAACGGACGATGAGAAATCCGGCGGGACCGGGCCAGAAGGGAACGATTCGATCCGGCCCGCTCGTCTTGTCGGCGGGATGAACAAGACGATCAGGCGTGCCTCCGTCTTCACGCTGCTCCTGGTGTTCGCTCTGCTGGTCAGGGCCACCTGGGTGCAGTTCTACGACGGTCGGGCACTCGCGGACGACAAGGACAACCGGCGCAACGCGATCGAGACGTACGCGGAGCCGCTCGGGAACATCATCGTGGCCGGACGGTCGGTCACCGGCTCGGAGCGGACGGAGAACGGCGACCTCGCGTACAAGCGCACGTACGGCGACGGCGAGCTGTACGCGGCGGTGACCGGCTACGCCTCGCAGGCGTATGCGCCCACACAGCTGGAGGGCATCTACGAGGACCTGCTCAACGGCACCGACCCGCAACTGAAGACCATCATGGACACGGTCACCAACCAGCGGGCCGACCCGGGCAACGTGGTCACGACCATCGACCCGGAGGTACAGAAGGCGGCGTACGGGGCGCTGGGCGACAAGAAGGGCGCCGCCGTCGCGATCGACCCGGCGACGGGCCGGATCCTCGCGGTGGTGTCGACCCCGTCGTACGACCCGTCGTCGCTGACCGACGCCAACACCGCGGGCGAGGCGTGGCAGAAGCTGACGAAGGACGAGGACAAGCCGCTCACCAACCGCGCGCTGCGCCAGCCGCTGCCGCCTGGCTCCACGTTCAAGCTGGTGGTGGCGGCCGCCGCCCTGGAGGACGGGCTGTACGGATCGGTGGACGAGCGGACCGACAGCCCGGACCCGTACCGGCTGCCGGACACCACGACGAACCTCACCAACGAGAACCCGAACGCCCCCTGCGAGAACGCCACGATCCGCACCGCGCTGCAGTACTCGTGCAACAACGTCTTCGCGAAGATGGCCGTCGACCTCGGCCAGGACAAGGTGCGGGCGACGGCCGAGAAGTTCGGTTTCAACGACGAGACCCAGGACGTGCCGGTGCGGGCCTACACGAGCGTGTACCCGAAGGACATGAACCGGCCGTCGACCGCCCTGACGGGCATCGGCCAGTTCGACGTCACGGCGACCCCGCTGCAGATGGCCATGGTGTCGGCGGCCCTTGCCAACGGCGGCAAGCTGGTCTCGCCCCACATGGTGTCGCAGACCACCGACAGCGGCGGCCACGTGCTGCAGGACTACGACGACGACGCGGAGACGAAGCAGATCGTCAGCTCCGCCACGGCCGAGCAGCTCCAGTCGGCCATGCGGACCGTGGTCGAGGAGGGCACCGGGTCGAACGCGCAGATCGCGGGGGCGACGGTGGGCGGCAAGACGGGCACGGCCCAGCACGGCGAGAACAACAGCAAGACGCCGTACGCCTGGTTCACCTCGTACGCCAAGTCCGACACCTCGGACAAGCAGGTCGCGGTGGCCGTCGTGGTCGAGCAGTCCGACGCGGCCCGGTCGGAGGTCAGCGGCAACGGCCTGGCGGCACCGGTGGCCAAGGCGATGATGGAGGCGGCGCTCAAGAGCTAGACGTCTCCCGCGAGTTCGGTCCGTCATACGGTGTTCGAGGCACCGTACGACGGACCGTCCGACGCTGCTACAGTTCCGGGTCCCGGCCCGGCGCACGGCTGTTCGACGTCGGGGAAGCCGCTGCGAGGAGAGACCGCCCGTGGGCACAGTCGTCGACGACGCCGCCTCCGTGGAGTTCCACGCCTTCTTCGAGCGCCACTACGCCGAACTGTCCCGGCTCGCCCATCTGCTGACGGGTGAGCCGGACACCGCCGACGACCTGGCGGCGGACGCGCTGCTGGCGCTGTGGCACCGCTGGGACCGGGTGCGCGCGGCCGACCATCCGGTGGCGTACGCACGCGGTGTCGTCGCCAACCTCGCGCGCACCCGCATACGCAGCGCGGTGCGCGAGCGCCGGCGGATCGCCCTGTTCTGGTCGCAGCGCGAGGAGAGGACCGAGAACCCCGACGTGGCGGGCGTGGTGGACGTGCAGGAGGCGTTGCGCAGACTGCCGTTCCGCAAGCGGGCCTGCGTGGTGCTGCGGCACGCGTTCGACCTGTCCGAGAAGGACACCGCGCTCGCCCTGGGCGTCTCGGTGGGTACGGTGAAGAGCCAGACGTCGAAGGGAATGGCCGAACTGCAGCGGTTGCTCGGCACATCGGGAGCTCCGCAGCGGGTGCGCGCGGCGATCGCGCGCACCGGCGAGGCCGCGGAAGGGAACCGATGACCATGCGGCGGGACGTGCACGGGGAACTGCGCGCCCGGCTGCACGAGGCGGCCGGGGCGCACGAGCCCGACCGGGCGCGCATGCTGGCCCGGATCGAACGCGGCATGGCCGGTGAGGTGCGGCCCGACCACCGGGCGACGCGTCCGCCGCTGTTCGGCTGGGCGCGGGTGGCCGGGGCGACGGCCGCGGTGGCGGGCGTCCTCGCGGTCGGCGGCTACGCGGTCGCGTCCGCGGTGAAGGAGGACGCGCCCCCGCAGCGTTCGGTCGCCACCTCGCCGACGCCCACCGCGTCGCCGTCCCCCGAGGGCACCGCGAGCCATGCGCCCGCGCCGCCGGCGGATCCGTCGCCGCGCACCTCGCCCGCGTCCCGGGGACCGCAGTCACCACCGCCCTCCCGGCCTCCGGCCGGCACCTCCTCCGCCCGGCCGCCGGCCGCCGGTGAACAGGACGGTCCGCTGTGGTCGGACGGCTCGGTCGACCCGCACAGCAACGAGTTCTGGGCGCAGAGCAACGTCACGCTCAAGACCCGTGAGCCGCTGACCGCACTCACCGTCGAGCTGAGGATCGCGCAGACGGGCGGGGTCGCCTCCACCGGCGCCTGGCGGTCCCTGCCGGAGGACGACTTCTCCTTCGCGGTCGCCGAGCGGGACGGTTTCCTCGTCTACACGTGGACGCTGAAGGAAGGCCGTACGGTCCCGGCGGGCGAGTGGGTCTTCGCCGGCCAGTACGACCACGAACGCGGCGGCCGGGACGCCGCGGACGACCGGTACACGGCGAAGGCGACGGCCGCCTCCGGACAGCGGTCGGTCGCGGGCGACTTCGCGGCGCACGGCACCGACGACGCCTCCGGCGGCACCGGTTCGTGAAAAAGATCTGAAGAGGCGGCAACCCTTTCCCCACCCGTGGCGACCAGGAAGCGCAAAGATCCTCTCCCCCACGCAAGGAATGGGCATGACTGCACGAGCCGAACAGCGCGTCCGACACCGCCGCCGGGTCACCAGGCGGCGGGCGGTGATCGCCGCGGCCTCCGCCTTCGGGCTCACCGGCGCGGCGATCGTCACCACGACGATGCTGTCCACCGCCGGTGCCGCCTCCTCCCCCTGGCCCACGGACACCGGAAGCAGGCCCGTCTCGTCGACGATCCCGGTGTCGGGCACCTACGACGGGAAGATGAAGAAGTTCTACGGCACCGGAGCCCTGGGCGGCGACGGCCAGGACGAGGGCCAGGACCCGGTCTTCGAACTGGCCGACGGAGCCACGCTGAAGAACGTGATCATCGGCACCCCGGCCGCCGACGGCGTCCACTGCAAGGGCTCCTGCACGCTGCAGAACGTGTGGTGGCTGGACGTCGGCGAGGACGCCGCCAGCTTCAAGGGCACCTCGCCGTCGGCCGTGTACACGGTGTACGGAGGCGGCGCGAAGAACGCCGACGACAAGGTGCTGCAGTTCAACGGCGCCGGCAAGCTCGTCGTCAGCAAGTTCCGGGTCGAGAACTTCGGCAAGCTGGTGCGCTCCTGCGGCAACTGCAAGAAGCAGTACCAGCGCACGATCGTCATCAACGACGTGGACGTCACCGCGCCCGGCAAGTCGATCGTGGGCGTCAACGCCAACTACGGCGACACGGCGGCGCTGCGCAACGTCCGCGTCCACGGCGACGCCAAGAAGAAGATCGAGACCTGCGTCCGCTTCGAGGGCAACAGCACCGGAAAGGAGCCCAAGAAGCTCACCCCGGTCGGCCCGTACGGCAAGACCTGCGACTTCACCGGCGCCGACATCAGCTACGACTGAGCGCCCCGGGCCGCCGGGCCCGTCGAACGCCCCCGCCGGTGACGGCCGGCGGGGGCGTTCCCCTGTCCGCGGCCGAAACTTTCGGCCCCTGCCGCCCCGTTGACGCACGGCCTCCCGCTCGTGACACTCCGAGGGCACGCCACCCGACAGAATCCACCAGACACCCACAGGAACCCTCATGCGTCGACTCGCGTTCCGCACCCTCCTGGCCCCGTGTCTCGCCCTGCTCCTGGCCGTGTTCGCCGCCGCACCCGCGAGCCAGGCCCACGTCCGCAAGCCCGCCAAGCCCCCGGAGTACGCCGGTTACCTCTTCGCCTACTTCACCGGCGAGGGCACCGCCGACGGGGAACAGATCCGCTACGCCCTCAGCCGCGGCAACGACGCCCTGCACTGGCGGGAACTGAACGGCGGCAGACCGGTCCTGACCTCCACCATCGGGGAGAAGGGCCTGCGCGACCCGTTCGTGATCCGCTCCCCCGAGGGCGACAGGTTCTACATGATCGCCACCGATCTGCGGATGTACCAGGGCAGCAGCGGCACCTGGGACGAGGTCCAGCGGCACGGCAGCAAGTCGATCATGGTCTGGGAGTCCACCGACCTGGTCCACTGGACCGACCAGCGGCTGGTGCGGGTCTCCCCGGACAACGCGGGCAACACCTGGGCGCCGGAGGCGTACTGGGACGACTCGCTCGACGCGTACGTCGTCTTCTGGGCGTCCAAGCTGTACGCCGACGACGACCCGGACCACACCGGCTCGACGTACAACCGGATGCTGTACGCGACCACGAAGGACTTCCGCACCTTCAGCGAACCGAAGGTCTGGAACGACCCGGGCTACTCGGTCATCGACTCGACGGTCGTCGAGCACGACGGCACCTACTACCGGTACACCAAGGACGAGCGCGACCCGTCCTCCGGCTCGCCCTGCTCGAAGTTCATCACCGGCGAGAAGTCCGCGTCCCTGACGGACACCTCGTACGACCTCGTCGCCGACTGCATCGGCAGGGGCGCGATGGACCGCGGCGAGGGGCCGACCGTGTTCAAGTCGAACACCGAGGAGAAGTGGTACCTGTTCATCGACGAGTACGGCGGCCGGGGCTACCTCCCCTTCGAGACCACCGACCTCGCCTCGGGCACGTGGACGCCGTCCTCGGACTACCGGCTGCCCGCCAGCCCGCGGCACGGCACGGTCATCCCGGTGACGCGGGCCGAGTACCAGCGGCTGCTGGCCGCGTACTGAGACGCACGGTCCGGGCTCACAGGACGGCGTCGAGCCAGGCGAAGACGTCGTCCTGCACCCGGACCGGGAAGGCGTGCCCGGCACCCGGCAGGATCTCCGTACGGAGCCGGTCGCCGGCACCGCGGGAGCTCCAGACCGCGCGCAGCCGGGCGTACGCCGCGCGGACGCCGTCCGCCGTGAACAGCGGGTCCTCCTCGCCGTGCAGGAACAGCATCGGCTTCGGCGCGGCGATGCTCGCCACGTCGGGGAGGTCGAGGTGCCGGGCGAGACCGGGGTGGAGCATGTGGAACGCCGACTGCCCGCGCAGGGCGTTGTTGCCGGGCACCATCATCTCCTTCAGGCCGGTCATCCAGCACACGCTCACCGCGGCGGCGACGTCGTCGGTGAGGGCGGCCGTCTGCCAGGCGCGGAAGCCGCCCATGGAGAAGCCGAGGGCCGCCACCCGCCGGGCGTCGACGCGGCCGAGCCCGGCGAGGAAGGCGGCGGCCCGCGCGTCCTCGCGGGCCATGAGTCCGGCGAGGGAGCTGCCGAGGTGGTACAGGCTGCTCGCCAGGGCCTGCTGCCGCTCGTAGGCGAGGGGGGCGCGGTCGCCCCACCCGTAGGCGTCCAGGCACAGCACGACATGGCCGCGCCGGGCCAGTTCGTCGCCGGGGAAACGTCCGCCGAAGTGCCGGCCGGCCCACTCCTCGGCGGCGGCGAGGCGTGTGCCGTCGGACCAGGGCCGGACGAGTTTCTCCTTGCCGATGTCGAACCGGGAGCCGTGGTCGTGCAGCAGCAGGACCGCCGGGAACGGCCCGGTGCCGTGCGGGGTGAGCAGGGCGCCGCGGACGCGTTCGTACCGGGTGAGGGAGAGGGTGACCGACTCCCGCGTGTATCCGTCGCCCTCCGAGCGCGCGGTGTACTCCGGGGCGAACGGCGTGGTGTCCTGCCGGTCGACGAGCAGGTGGTCCTCGACGGTCGCGCGGGCCGCCCGCCGCCACGCCCCGAAGTCGCGGATCGGCGAGGTGCCCCAGGCGAGCGGGAAGGTCAGCTCGTCCTTGAGCGACGGGTGGAAGCCGGGCAGCTCAGCGGCGGTGGTCATACGGCCGCCAGTCCCCGAGGTACGCCTCCCGGGTGTGCGACGCGGCCTCGGCGCGGGTGAGCCGGGGACGGTTCTCGGGGACGGTGATCGTCGCGCCGGGGCCGGTGTTGCGGTACTCCCGGAAGCGCTGGTCCTGCCACGGGTGGGCGTCGCGCATGTTGGCGTAGGGCGCGACCGCGTCGATGCCCGCGCCGAGGCGGGTCTCGCGGACGGTGAGCATCGGGCGGGCGGTGGTGTCGGAGCTCGGCACCCAGGGGCGGGCCAGCTTGTAGAAGCCGTCGGGGGCCTCGCTGCTGACGCGGCTGTGCGTCACGAGGTAGCCGCGCGGGTTGGCGCCCGCCGTGGACGGCGCGAACACGAAGCCGTAGGGCGCGGTGGACAGGTCGGTGCGGGTCAGGGTGCGGAAGTGGCAGTGCTCGTAGACCGCCGTCGCCCGGCCGAAGACGAAGTCGACGTCGCCCTCGACGTGACAGTGCGTGTAGTACTGGCGGGCGAAGTGGCCGAGGTCGCGGCTGTCGGCGTAGAGGGTGTCCTGGTGGCCGAGGAACCGGCAGTGGTGGAAGGCCGAGCGGTCGCCCTGGACCTTGATCGCGACGGCCTGGGTGCCGCTGACGCCGGGGTGGTCGGCGCGCAGCCAGTCGTTGGCGAAGGTGATCCAGCGGGCGGTGAAGCCGTCGGCCTGCACGGTGGTGGTGGCCGAGCCGCTGGTGCCGTAGGTGCCGGAGCCGTCGGGCCTGGGGGTGCCGGCCGCGTTGTCGTACACGATGACGACGTCCCGCGGGTTCTCCGAGGCGCCGATCCAGGTCCACTCCGTGCGGGTGGCGTCGACGGCGACCGTCTCCCGGTAGGTGCCGGGCGCGATGACGAGCGTCCAGCCGGCGCCGGCCGCCGCGGCCACCGCGGCCCGGACGGAGGTGAAGTCGCCGCGGCCGTGCGGGTCGACGTACAGGGTCTTCGGGGTGGCGCGGGCGGCCGGTGAGCCGTGGCGGCCGAACGGGCGCGGACGGGGCCCGGCGGACGCGGGGCCGGCGGCGAGGCCGAGGGCGGTGCCCGCGCCGGCGGTCGCCAGGAGGAAGCCTCTGCGGGTCAGGGCGGGTCGGTGCATGCGGGTGCTCCTTCGCAGGTGGCGGGCCGGGGCGGTGCGGGCGCCCCGGCCCGGTTCGGGGGCGCGTCAGCGCAGGCGGCCCGCGCCCGCTCCGCGGTCGACGATCGCGGGGACCGCCTTCGCCGGGTGGACCCCGGTGCGCAGGGTGGGCGTCCAGCCCGCGCCCGGCTGGAGGGTCTCGCCGGGGATCTCCGCGTTGTGCACGGCGATCAGGTCGACGCTCCGGCCGTTGACGCGGTTGTGGGCGGCGGTGACCGGCGACTCGTTCCACTTCTTCAGCACCTTCGCGGGGCTGACCCCGTCCGGCAGCGTGAAGGCGTTGTGCTCGGCGACGAGCTGCGACTCCTTGCCGATGCCGAAGCTGTAGGCGTAGGAGTCGTCGGCCACGAAGTGGTTGTTGTAGACGTCGACCTGGCCGAAGCGGACCCGGGGCGCGCGCTCGACGAGGTTCTTGAACAGGTTGTGGTGGAAGGTCACCTTCAGGTGTCCGCGGTCGCCGGCGGCGGTGGACTCGCTGTCGCTGTTGCCGATCAGGATCGTCTTGTCGTGCTCGGTGAAGACGTTCCAGGAGGCGGTGACGTGGTCGGCGCCGCGGACCACGTCCAGCTGGCCGTCGTGCTGCTGGTACAGCATGCCGAAGTACGTCGGGGCCGCGCTGTCGGGGTGCTCGCCGTCGGTGAAGGTGTTGTGGTCCAGCCACACGTGGGTGGAGCCGTACACGACGGCGCTGTCGTACTCGGAGTTCCAGTTGCCCTTGTCGCCGTCCGTGGGGTCCCACTGCGGGAAGCAGTCCACGGGGCTTTCGAAGGTCAGGTTGCGGACGATGACGTTGTCCACGCCCTTGATCTGGAGGCTGGCGCCCTTGAAGCCGGCGTTCCGGCCGATGCCGATGATCGTGGTGTTGGCGGGGACGTTCGCCTTGATGGCCTGGTCCTGGCGGGCGGCGGAGGCGCGGCGCAGTCCCTCGGGGCTGTCGTCGGGCTCGTCGCCGAGGTCGGTCTCCAGTCCCCAGTTCTCCGGGGAGTACTTCTCCAGGTAGGCGCCGAAGTCGTAGCCGGGCGCGGCGAAGGCGTCGCAGCCGTCGGCGACCGCGTCGATGGTGCCCTTCACCTTGATGATCCTCGGTGCGCTGCCGCCGGCCGCGAGGGCTGCCTTGAACTGGGCCCAGGTGCTGACGGTGTACACGTGCTCGGCGTCGGCGGCGGCACCCCGGTGGTCCCGGTGCCGTGGGACGCCCAGCCGTCGTTCGCCGGCAGGGTCTGCCGGGCGAGGTCGCGCGGGTGGTGGGGGCGGGCCTGGGCGGCGGTGCCGGTGAGGGACAGCACGAGGGCGGTGCAGCCGATCAGCGCGGCACCCCTCTTCATGGCATGCCCATGCCATCTCTGTCTTTCCATGGTGCGGCTCTCCTTCTCGCCTGATGAGGGTCGGGGTGCTACGCGGCGGGCGCCGGGGGCCAGCCGATCCAGGACTCGGGGATCTCCTCGTCCAGCCGGCGCACGTCCCGGTGCGCCAGCACCCGCGTGCGCAGCAGCTCCCGGGTGACGAGCCGGGCGACCTCGATCGCGCCCGGCGGGTTGAAGTGGGTGTTGTCCTGCTCGGTCGCGGTCCAGTTGAAGTACGTCTTCGTCCCCTCGACGCCGATCCGCTGCCACAGCGCGAGCGACAGCGCCTGGACGTCCAGCAGCGCCACGCCCTCCTCCCGGGCCAGCTCCCGCATCGCCGCCGGGTACTCGCCGTGGCTCGGCACCGCCCGGCCGTCCGCGTCGAACCGGCGCCGCTCGACGGGCGTGGCCAGCACCGGCCGTGCCCCGCGGGCCCGGGCGCCCTCGACGTACAGCCGCAGGTGGTCCTGGTACGTCGTCCAGGGCTCGGTGTAGCGGGCGGGGTCCTCCTTCTTCTCGTCGTTGTGGGCGAACTGGATCAGGAGGAAGTCGCCGGGCCGGATCGATCCGAGGATCGCGTCGAGCCGCCCCTCGTCGACGAAGCTCTTGGAACTCCGCCCGTTGACGGCGTGGTTAGAGACGCCCAGTTCCCCGCGGAGGAAGAAGGGCGCCGCCATGCCCCAGCCGGTCTCGGGAGCGGCGTCGGCGTACTTCTGGGCGGCGGTGGAGTCGCCGGCGATGTAGAGGGTGCGGGGCCGGTGACGTGCGGCCTGTGCGGTTCCGGTTGCCGCGAACGCCAGCGGAAGGGCGGTGACGGTGGCTGCGGTGACCTGTCTGCGCGTGAGTGACACGCCGGTGTGCCTTTCGGAGGAGGGACGAACGGCTTCCCGTGGGACGGTCCGCGGCCCGTGGACCGCGGACCGTCCCACGGCGGGAACCGGAACGACTAGGCCATCTGCTCGTTCCACTCGGCCTGCGCCTCGTTCAGCTGCTCGGCCATCGTGTCCAGGAAGTCCTTCGCGCTCATCTTGCCCAGCAGCACCTTCTGGAAGTTCGGCTCGTTGTCGGCCTTGGAGATCGTGTTCCAGTCCGGCAGGTAGTACGGCAGCTGGACGATGGTCGTGGACCCGTCGTTCAGCGCCTGCGCCGCCAGCTTCGTCGGCTCGGCCTTGGTGATCCACGCGTCGTTCGCGGCCTCCGTGTTCGCCGGGACCTGCCCCGCCGACTCGTTGAACTTCGAGTTCTCCTCGTGGGAGAGGGCGAACTCGATGAACTTCCAGGCGGCGTCCTTGTTCTTGGAGCTCTTGAACAGGCCGAGACCGTCGACCGGGTTGGACACCTGGACGCGCTTGCCGCCGGGCCCGGTCGGCTGCGGAATGCCGCGGAACTTCTCCGTCCCGAGGGCCTTCACGTGGTCCTGGTAGGAGCCCAGGTTGTGGTTCAGCATGCCGATGGTGCCGGAGTCCCACTGGGCGACCATCTTGGTGAAGTCGTTGTTGACGTCGGCGGCCGGCGTGGCCTTCTTGTAGAGGGCCGCGTACTTCTCCAGCGCCGCCACGTTCTTCGGGTCGTTGACGGTGGTCTTCTCGCGCTGGGCGTCCCAGAACGACGTGATGCCGGACTGCCCGTACATCGCGTCGAGCGCCTGGGCGATGGAGCCGGCGCCGCCGCGGATGGTGTAGCCGAACTCGTTCTTGTCCTCGTTCGTGAGCTTCTGCGCGGCCTCGAAGAACGCGTCCCAGGTCGTCGGCGGCTCCAGGCCGGCCTTGTCGAACAGGTCGGTGCGGTAGTAGAGGACGCCGTTGTTGGCGGAGGTCGGGACCGAGTACAGGCGGCCGTCACCGCCGCCGGCCGCCTTCAGCGACTCGAGCATGTCCTTGTTGAGCTTGCTGTTCAGCGACGATCCCGTGAGCCGGTTCTCCAGCGGCTCCAGCGCGTCCTGGGCGGCGAAGCCCGCGAGCATCGCCGCGCCGACACCGCCGACGTCCGGCAGGCCGCCGCCCTGGATGGCGGTGTCGACCTTGGACTGGTACTCGGTGGCGGCGATGCCGACGTACTCGACGTCGATGTCCGGGTTGGCCTTCTCGAAGTCGGCGATGATCTCCTTCCAGATGTCGGTGCGGACACCGCCGTTGTTGTCCCAGAAGACGATCTTCCCCTTGCCGCTGCCCTCGGCGCCCTTGTCGCCGCCCGCCCCGCTGCCGTCGTCGCCGCAGGCGGTGGCGGTCAGCGCGAGCACGGCCCCCAGGGCGACGGCGGCCGACGTCCGGCGCCTGCCTGTGCTGCTGCTGCGAATGCTGATCTTCATTGGTCGGCTCTCTTCTTCTGGATCCAACGAAAGAGGTGAACGTGCTGAACGCGTGGGGGGGGGATCAGTGGGTGCCGATCTGCTTCTGCGGTCCCGAGAAGCGCTTCACCAGGGCGGGGACGGCCGCCGCGGGGTCGAGCCGGTAGTCGTAGAAGTCGCGCGGGTCGAAGGCGGCGCCCCACTCGTCGTGCCGGCCCGTCGTGTTCTTCAGGATCGATCCGCGCTGCACCAGCTCGGCGGTGGCGTCGGCCTGGTAGGGGTGCTGGACGTCCTGGTAGTAGCTGTTCTCGATGACCATCTTCGTGGCGCCGCGCGACCAGTTCCCGTACGTCCACACGGGGTCGCCCGGGTCCGCCTGCGCCGTCAGGTAGTTGTTGTACAGGTGCGCGCGGGCGGCGTTGTCCACGGAGGGGTTGCGCTGCTTGGTGTTCGCGAACCAGTTGTGGTCGATCGTGATCTGCGTCCTGACGTTCGTCGTCCAGCCCAGTCCGAACGTCTTGTTGTTGTTCTCGAACCGGTTGTAGGAGACGGTGACGTACTCGCTGTCCTTGCGGACGTCGAGCTGCCCGTCGCAGATGTTCGAGAACCGGTTGTGGTCGACCCACACGTGGTGGACGGTGTCCATCTGGATGCCGTCGTAGTCGGTGTCCTTGCAGTCCCAGTTCCCCTCGACCGCCGAGTCGCGGATCGTCAGGTTGCGGATGATCACGTTGTGCGTGCCGGGGTTCAGGTGCAGCTCGCCGTGGACGATCTCGCCGGTGTCGCCCACACCGACGATCGTCTTGTCCGAACCGACCACGATTTCCGCGCCGAATGGCTCGACGTCGATCGCGCCCGCCACCCGGATGACGTACGGCTCCTCGGCCGCCGCGTACTTCACCAGCGCGGCCTGGTCGGTGACGGTGACGACCTCGCCGCCGGCGCCGCCGGTGGTGCCGCCGGCGAGGGAGGCGAAGCCGTGCGGCCGGTCGGTGAAGCGAGGGGTCCCGGTCTCTGCGCCCGGAGCGGCCCGTGCCTCGCCGAGCGTCCCGAGACCCAGGGCGGTGACCAGACCGAGGACGGCGGCGAGGGTTCTGCCGGCTCCCGGCAAGCGCTTGCTACGGAGGTGCGTCATTGCGGCTCCCAACAGGCGTACGGGTGGGGTGGGTTACTGGGGTCTGATGCGGAACTGCGTGAAGGTCGCCGCGCCGGCGTGTCCCTGGCCGGCGGGCGCGAGCGCGAACAGGCCGAGCAGGGCGCCGACCCAGCGCCAGGGGGCGGCGGCGAAGACCTGGCCGGTGGGCCGGAAGCCGTCGCCGACGTCGCAGGAGAAGCGGCAGCGCGCCCCGGCGTCCGCCTCGATCCGCAGCCGGGCCCGCCCTTCGGGCGCGAGCCGGGGGCGGTCGGCGTCCCGCTCCGCCTCGGCGACCGGCTCGGCGAACCGGTGCACCAGGTGCACCGACCCGTCCGCGCCCCGCTGGAGCCCGATCCAGCGGTAGGCGTCACCGAGCACCGCGAGCCCCGCCCGCGCGCCCGGCTCCTCGCTGTCCAGGCACAGTTCCACCTCCACGGCCGACGGGTGACCGGGCAGCCGCTGGGTGAGGACGTTCGGCAGCCTGCGCAGGTCGTGGGCGTCGGCGGAGCGGACGCAGGCCAGCTTCAGGCCGTCGCCGGAGTGCTGGGTGGCCCAGCCGTCGCGCGGGTTGGCCGTCCACGACCACTGGCGGCCGAACCGTCCGCCGGGGAAGTCGTCGTCCGTGGCGGGCGCCGCCGGGGGCTGCGGCGGCAGCGCGGGACGCCGGTGGACGCTCACCGGGGCACCGTCGTCGCCCAGCACCGGCCAGCCGTCCGGGCCCCAGCGCATGGGCTGGAGGTGGACGACCCGGCCGTGGGCGCCGCGCTGCTGGAAGTGCAGGAACCAGTCCTCGCCGGCCGGGGTGCGCACCCAGCCGCCCTGGTGGGGGCCGTTGACGTCGGTGTCCTTCTGCTCCAGGACGACCTTCTCCTCGTACGGCCCGAAGAAGCCGCGCGAGCGGAACGCGCCCTGCCAGCCCGTCTCCACTCCCCCGGCGGGCGCCATGATCCAGAACCAGCCGTCGTGCCGGTAGAGTTTCGGGCCCTCCAGGGTGAACCAGCCGGGGATCCGGTCGGCGTCGACGATCACCTTGCCCTCGTCCAGGACGGCGGTGCCGTCCGGGTGCATGCGGTGGCCGGTGAGCCGGTTCTTGACGCCGGAACGGGACCTGGCCCAGGCGTGCACGAGGTACGCCTCGCCGGTCTCCTCGTCCCACAGCGGGCAGGGGTCGATCAGGCCCTTGCCCTCCTTCACCAGGTGCGGTGTGGTCCAGGGCCCCCGGATCTCCGGGGCGTTGACCTGGAAGATCCCCTGGTCGGGGTCGCCCCAGAAGATCCAGAAGCGGCCGGCGTGGTGCCGCAGGGAGGGTGCCCACACCCCGCAGTCGTGGCGCGGCACCGCGAAGTCGTCCGCCGGCTCCAGGCGGTCCAGGGCGTGGCCCACCAGGGTCCAGTTGACCAGGTCGCGGGAGTGCAGCAGCGGCAGGCCGGGGGCGCGGCCGAAGCTGGAGGCGGTCAGGTAGAAGTCCTCGCCGACGCGGACGACGTCCGGGTCGGACCAGTCGGCGTTCAGGACCGGGTTGGTGTAGGTGTCCGCGGTCTCGGGGGTCATGGGCCCACCGCCTTCCGTACGAGGGTCGCGGCGTCGTCGGTGCCGAGCCGGCCGTCGGCGACGACGGTGACGATCCGGCGCACGAGGGTGTCGCCGGGTGCGACGGCCAGGCGTTCGTCGTGGGCGAGGGAGGAACCCACGCCCGGGTACTCCTCGGTGCGCACGAACCACGGGTCCCGCCGGGTCCGCGCGGTGGCGCCGGCGAACACCAGCGACCAGGTGCCGCCCACCAGGGCGAGCCAGTCGGCGGTGCGGCCGTGGACCTCCTGCTCGCCCTTGCGGTCGGCGGTGAAGACGTCCGGGGCCGCGCTCTCCTTGCGGGCGCGCCAGAAGAAGCCGCCGTAGGCCGCGCCGGGGCGCCCGTTGGTGGCGGGGCTGCCGATGGTGACCGGGTCGCGGGTGGCGTTGGTGAGGGAGAAGGTGAAGTCCAGCGCCCAGGCGGTGGCGGTGAGCTCGGTGGCGGCGACCGTGCGGCGCTCGCGCAGCAGCTCCGTGCCGCCCGCCACCCAGCGCAGCTCCTCGACGAAGCCGTCGGGGTCGCGGAGCTGGAAGGCGAGGTGCCGCTGGGTGCCGTGGTTGTCCAGCTCCGTGGGGCCCCGGTCGCGGACGAAGGTGCGCCCGCCCCAGAAGTTGTGCCCCTCGACGTCGGGAACGGCGACACCGACGCCGAGGTGGTGGAGGTGGTCGGCGGGGCCGGACTCGGTCACGGCCGTGCCGGCCAGGGTGGTGACGGGGTGCAGGTAGGGGCGCGGGGAGAGCCGGGCGGGCAGCTCGGGCCGGGTGACGTAGCGGCCGACGGGCCGGCCCGCCACGCGCAGCACCGGGGAGTCGGTGCCGGTCATCGGGTGCTCACCTCTTTCAGCGGGTGCTCCGTGTCCGGTGCCCAGGGGGCGCCCAGCTCGGAGTAGAGGGAGAGGGTGTCGGCGGCCGCCGCGACGAGCCCGTCGATGCCGGGGACCACCCGGCGGCCCTCGCCGGGGACGCGGTGCCAGGCGCCGTCGGGCAGCGGGGCCGGGTCGGGGGCCCGGCGGACGGCCTCCACGACCCGCATGAAGGCGCCGGTCTCGTCCGGGGGGACGAGCAGGGGGACGCCGGTCGTGAGGTGGGCGACCAGGTTCTCCAGCAGGTCGGTGCGGCCGTACTCGTACTCCTCGGGGCCGTGGCCGGCGCGCTGGAGCAGGACGCGGTCCTGCTTGTACCAGAAGGTGATCCGGCCGCTGGTGCCGTGCACCAGGACGTACGGCTCGTCGGCCCGCTCGGCGCACAGCGTCGCCGCGACGGTGACCTGGTGGCCGCGCGCGGTGCCGATCCGGACGCAGGAGGTGTCGTCGGCCTCGATGTCGTTGGCGTGGCTCAGCTCGGTCTCGATGCCGGTGACGTCCTCGGCGCGGGTGCTGTCGCCGAGGGCCAGGGCGGTGGCGACGGCATGGGCGAGGGGGTTGGTCAGCACGCCGTCGATCACGTCGGCGCCGTCCAGCCGGCGTCTGCCCGCCCAGGGCGCCCGCCGGAAGTACGCCTCGTCGCGCACCCAGGCCCCGGCCCCGCCGATCCCGGCCGTCCGGCCGATGGCGCCCTCGGCGAGCAGTTCACGGATCGCGGGCACGGCGTGCGAGCCCAGCGACTGGAAGCCGATCTGGCAGGCGACCCCGGCCGCGGCGACCCCGTCGGCCATCCGGCGGAACTCGGCGTAGGAGGGGGCCGGCGGCTTCTCCAGCAGCAGGTGCACGCCCCGCTCGGCCGCCGTGAGGGCGAGGTCGGTGTGGGTCGGGATCGGGGTGCAGATCACCGCGACCCGGGCGCCGGTGGACTCCAGCAGCCCACCGAAGTCGTCGGACTGCTCGGGGAGTTCACCGCCGAACTCCTCCTCGGTGAGCGGGGTCAGCTCGCAGATGCCGGCCAGCCGTACGAGGCCCTTGTTCTCCAGGCGGCGGATGTTGTCGACGTGCCAGCGGCCGTGGCCGCGCGCGCCCGCGAGGACCACGGGCAGGGGTGTGCTGCCTTTGAGGCTCATGGGATCCTCCCCGCGCCGGCGCCCCGTGCCACCTCTCGGTCGGCCACGGCAGCGCTGTCGATCCTTCCGTGCAGGGTGGGTGTCCAGCCGACGTCGGCCGTCAGGTCGCGCTCGCTGCCGGAGTTGTAGGCGTTGTTGAGGGCGAGCAGGTCGACGGGGAAGCCGTTGAAGAGGGTGCCGCTCTGGTGCAGTGCACTGCCGTTCCAGCTCTTGACCAGGTCGGCCGCCTCGACGTGGCCGGGGGTGGTGAAGGCGTTGTTCTCGGCGTGGATCGCGGACTCGGTGGAGACGCCGAGGGAGTAGCGGTAGTCCGAGCCCTCCGGGACGACGTACCGGTTGTTGTAGACGTGCACCTGGCCGAAGCGGACGCGCGGGGCGCGCTGGACGATCGACTCGAACTCGTTGTGGTGCAGGGTGACCCGGAGCCTGCCCCGGTCGCCGGTGGCCGAGTCGCCGTTGCCGATGAGCATCGCCTTGTCGTGGTCGGCGAACCGGCTCCAGGAGACGGTGACCAGGTCGGAGCCGTTCGTGATGTCCAGCAGGCCGTCGTGGCGCAGGTAGTTGCGGGCGAAGTGGGTGGGTTCCCTCTCGTCCGGGTGCCCCTTGTCGGACAGGGTGACGTGGTCGATCCACACGTGGGTGGCGCCGCGCAGCCAGATGTTGTCGTACGCCGTCTTCCAGTCGCCGAGGCCGCCGGAGTTGGGCTGCCAGACGGGGAAGCAGTCGTAGGCGTCGCGGATGTCGAGGTTGCGGATGATCACATTGTCCGCGTCCTCGACCTGGAGGCCGGCGCCCTTGAGCACGGCGCCGGAGCCCAGCCCGACGATCGTGGTGTTGGAGCCGATCCGCAGCACGACCCGCTCGGCCTGCCGGGCGGCGGACGCCTGGCGGGCCTCCTCCTGCGGGCCGCTGGGCTTGGCCGCACCCCAGGTGCGGGGGTCGTAGGCGGCGAGGTACTTCTTCAGGGTGTAGCCGCCGGTGGCGTAGTCGTCGCAGTCGAGGTGGTCGCCGTCGTCGTCGGTGTTGGCGTCGATGGTCCCGGCGATCTTGATGATCTTCGGGGTGTCGCTGCCGCCGTCGAGGGCGCGGACGAGTCCGGCGCGGTCGGTGACGGTGTGGACATGGGCGTCGTCGGCGGCCGCTCCCCCGGTGGTTCCGGTTCCGTACGCGGCCCAGCCGTCGCCCGCCGGCAGGGTGTCGCGGCCGATGTCGCGGGCCTGCGCCTGAGCGGGCACGCACAGGACGCCCAGGAGGACGGCGGAGAGGGCCAGGTGACGGCGTCTCAGCCCTGCGCGATGGAGTCTCATCCCTTCACCGCCCCCGCGCTGAAGCCGGTGATCAGCCACTTCTGGATGAAGGCGAAGACGATCACCACGGGGACGGCCGCGATGATGCCGCCGGCGGCGAGCGCGCCCAGGTCCACGCTGTCCGCGCTCATCAGGGTGTTGAGGCCGACCGGGATGGTCTGCTTCTCCTGGTTGTTGAGGAACATCAGGGCGAACAGGAAGTGGTTCCAGGAGTGCACGAAGGCGAAGGAGCCGACGGCGATCAGGCCGGGCCGCAGCAGCGGCAGGACGACGACCCGGAAGGCCCGCATCCTGTTGCAGCCGTCGACCCAGGCGGCCTCCTCCAGGGAGTACGGCACGTTCTTGATGAAGTTGCTGATCAGGATCATCGACAGCGGCAGCTGGAAGACCGTCTCGGCGATGATGACGCTGCCCAGCGAGTTGATCATGCGCAGCTCGGCGAAGATCTCGAACAGCGGCACCAGCAGCAGCGCGCCGGGCACGAACTGGGAGCAGAGCAGGGCGAGCATGAAGCCCCGCTTGATCCGGAAGTCGAACCGCGCGAGGGCGTAGCCGCCGGCCAGCGCCACCAGGGTGGTCATCACCAGCGTGGCGACGCCGACGAGCACGCTGTTCTGGAAGAAGGTGCCGAAGCTCCGGTCGGTCCAGACCTTCTCGAAGTGGTCGAAGGTCATCGGCCAGGGCACGAGCGAGGTGGAGCCTGCCGGGCGCAGGGCGAAGAGCAGGATCCAGTAGAACGGGATCAGGGTGAAGACGAGGTAGACGGAGAGCGGCAGGTAGATCTGCCAGCGGGGGACCTCGTCCCAGGCGGGGCGCCGCTTCGACGGCCCCGGCGGTGCGGGCGCGACGCGCGCGGGGGCGGGCGCGGCCTCGGTGGCCTCCTTGGTGATCACTTGTTGTCGCCTCCGAACTTGCTCAGCCGCAGGTAGACCATCGAGCAGAAGAGCAGGATCACGAACGCCACCGTGGTCAGGGCCGACGCGTAGCCGAAGTCGTGCGCGTCGACGCTGGTGTTGGCGATGTACAGCGGCAGCGTGGTGGTCTCGCCGGCCGGTCCGCCGCCGGTCAGGGTGTAGAGCAGGTCGACGTTGTTGAACTCCCACACCGCGCGCAGCAGCGTGGACAGGATGATGGCGTCCTTCAGGTGCGGCAGCGTGATGTGCCAGAACTGCTTGATGCGGCTCGCCCCGTCGACCTCGGCGGCCTCGTACAGGTCCTTCGAGACGGACTGGAGGTCGGCGAGGATGAGGATCGCGAAGAAGGGGACGCCGCGCCACAGGTCGGCGACGATCGCCGCCGGGAACACGGTGGAGGTGTCCGACAGCCAGCTCGTGCCGTAGTCGCCGATGCCCATGTCGGCGAGGTAACGGGTGATGCCGGTCTGGGAGTTGTAGAGCAGCACCCAGATGGCGGAGGTCAGGACGCCGGAGACGGCCCACGGGGAGAAGACGAGGGCGCGGCCGAGGGCGCGGCCGACGAACGTCTGGTTGACGATGAGGGCGAGCGCCAGGCCGAACAGCAGCTGGAGTCCGACCTCGACGAAGACCCACTTGGCGCTGAAGACGAGGGTGTCCCAGAAGACCGGGTCGTCGGTGAAGATGCGGACGAAGTTGTCGAAGCCCGCGTAGCCGTTCCGCCACGGCTTGGTGGGGTTGTAGTCCTGCAGGCTGTAGTAGAAGACGCTGACGACCGGGTAGGCGATGAAGCCCAGCATGAGCAGGGCCGCCGGGGCGATCAGCAGGTACGGGAGCCTGCGCGGTGTGGCGGAGGCACGGCGCCGCCGGGGTGGCGCGGGCGGTTTCGCCACGGCTGCGGCTTGGGCCATGACTGTTCTCCGTTCTGGTACGTCGTGCGTGTGTCGTGCGGGAAGCGCTTTCTCCACGGGCAGGGGTGTGCGGGTCCCTGCGCTGTGCGGTGGTGGTTCAGCCGGCGTACGGGTCCTGCACCTTGCCCGGGCGGGCCAGGAACTCGAAGTCGCAGCCGGTGTCGGCCTGGGTGATCTGCTCGTTGTAGAGCGCGCCGTATCCGCGCTCGTACCGCGCGGGGGGCGGCGTCCACCGCGCCCGGCGGCGCTCCAGCTCCTCGTCGTCGACGTCGAGCCGGAGGGTGCGGGCCTCGACGTCGAGGGTGATGCGGTCGCCGGTGCGGACCAGGGCCAGCGGGCCGCCGACGTACGACTCGGGGGCCACGTGCAGGACGCAGGCGCCGTAGCTGGTGCCGCTCATCCGGGCGTCGGAGATCCGCACCATGTCCCGCACGCCCTGCCTGAGCAGGTGGTCGGGGATGGGCAGCATGCCGTACTCGGGCATGCCCGGTCCGCCCTTGGGGCCGGCGTTGCGCAGCACCAGCACGCTGTCGGCGGTGATGTTCAGGGACGGGTCGTTGATGGTGCGCTGCATCGTCTTGTAGTCGTCGAAGACGACCGCGGGGCCGGTGTGCTTGAGCAGGTGCGGCTCGGCGGCGATGTGCTTGATGACGGCGCCGTCGGGGCAGAGGTTGCCGCGCAGGACGGCGACCCCGCCCTCGCTCGCGACCGGGTTGTCGCGGGGCCGGATCACGTCGTCGTCGTGGACGAGGGCACCGGCGATCTGCTCGCGCAGGGTGTCGTGGGAGACGGTGGGCCGGTCCAGGTGGAGCAGGTCGGGGATGCGGGAGAGGAAGCCGGGCAGGCCGCCGGCGAAGTGGAAGTCCTCCATGAGGTACTTCCGGCCGCCGGGACGGACGTTGGCGAGCACCGGGACGGTGCGGGCGATGCGGTCGAAGTCGTCCAGGGTGAGGGTCACGCCCGCGCGGCCCGCCATGGCGATCAGGTGGATCACGGCGTTGGTGGAGCCGCCGAGGCCGAGCACGGTGGTGACGGCGTCCTCGAAGGCGTCCGCGGTGAGGATGTCGCTCAGCCTGCGGTCCTTGTGGACCAGTTCGACGATGCGCAGGCCCGCGGCGGCGGCCATCCGGTCGTGCCCGGAGTCGACGGCCGGGATGCTGGAGGCGCCCGGGACCGTGACGCCGAGGGCCTCGGCGGCGGCGGTCAGCGTGGACGCGGTGCCCATCGTCATGCAGTGGCCGGGCGAACGGGCCAGGCCGCTCTCCAGCTCCTGCATCTCGCAGTCGCCGATCAGGCCGGCCCGCTTGTCGTCCCAGTACTTCCACATGTCGGTGCCGGAGCCGAGCACCTCGCCCCGCCAGTGGCCGGGGAGCATGGGCCCGGCGGGCACGAAGACCGCCGGCAGGTCGACGCTGGCGGCGCCCATGAGCAGCGCGGGCGTGGACTTGTCGCAACCGCCCATCAGCACGGCGCCGTCGACCGGGTAGGAGCGCAGCAGCTCCTCGGTCTCCATCGCGAGCAGGTTGCGGTAGAGCATCGGGGTCGGCTTCTGGAAGGTCTCGCTGAGCGTGGAGACCGGGAACTCCAGCGGGAAGCCGCCCGCCTGCCACACTCCGCGCTTGACGGCCTGGGCGCGGTCGCGCAGGTGGACGTGGCAGGGGTTGATGTCGGACCAGGTGTTGAGGATCGCGATGACCGGCTTGCCGAGGTGCTCCTCGGGCAGGTAGCCGAGCTGGCGGGTGCGGGCCCGGTGGCTGAAGGAGCGCAGGCCGTCGGTGCCGTACCACTGGTGGCTTCTGAGCTGTTCGGGGGACTTCATATGGACCACCCGGCGGCGATGGCGGCGACCTCGGCGCGCTCGTTCTCGGGCAGCGGCTTGCTCGGCGGGCGGACCTCCCTGCGGCACAGCCCGAGGGAGGCCAGGGCCTCCTTGACGACGGTGACGTTGTTGGCGGAGCCGTTGGCGGCGCGCAGTTCCTCGAAGCGGCGGATCTGCTCCCAGACCTTCATGGCGGCCGGGTAGTCGCCGGCCCGGAGCGCTTCGATCATGTTCAGCGAGACGGCCGGGGCCACGTTCACCAGCCCCGAGGTGAAGCCGGTGGCGCCGGCGGAGAAGTACGAGGGGGCGTACGGCTCGGCGAGACCGGCGACCCACACGAAGCGGTCGAGGCCGGCGTCGCGGGCGAAGGCGGCGAACCGGGAGGCGTCCGGGACGGCGTACTTCACGCCGATGACGTTGGGGCAGGCGTCGGCGAGTTCGGCGAGGCGGGCGCCGGGGAGCCGGTCGTTGCGGATGTAGGGCACGACGCCCAGCTCGGGCACGGACTCGGCGATGGCGCGGTGGTAGTCGACCCAGCCGCCCTGGGAGACGTAGGGGTGGACGGGCTGGTGCACCATCACCATCCGGGCCCCCAGCTCGCGGGCGTGCCGGGCGGAGGCGATCGCGGTCGGCACGTCGTGGCCGACGCCGACCAGGATCGCCGCCCGGTCGCCGGCCTCCTCGGCCGTCAGCTCGGTGACGAGGCGGCGCTCGGCCGGGGAGAGGGCGTAGAACTCGCCGGTGTTGCCGTTGGGGGTGAGGGTCGTGATGCCCCCGTCGAGCAGTCGACGCAGCAGGGCCCGGTAGGTGCCGGGGTCGACGGAGCCGTCCTCGGCGAACGGGGTCACCGGGATCGCCACCACGTCGGCCAGGGCCGCCCGCTGGGTCTCGAACGTCGTTGTCATGCCTGACCGTCCTCTTCCCGGGCTTCCCCGGCCTCGTGTTCCGCTGCCGGGAAGGCCCGCTCGACGAACGACGCGATGTGCGCGTGCAGGGCACCGGCCGCGCCGTCCGCGTCGCCGGCGAGGGCGAGGCGCAGGATCTCCTGGTGCTCGCCCGCCTCCTGCTCCCAGGAGGGGTCGGCGGCCCAGGCGACCGCGGAGACGAGGGCCGCCTGGTCGCGGACCTCGTCGAGCATCCGGCCGAGCAGCGGGTTGCCGCAGGGCAGGTACAGGGCGCGGTGGAACTCGCGGTTGGCGAGGGACCGTTCGGCGGTGTCGGTGGCCCGGTCGGCGCGGGTCAGCGCCTCGCGCGCGGCGTCCAGGGAGGCACCGCGCCGCACGGCGCGCCGGAGCGCCTCGGGCTCCAGGAGCAGCCGGACGTCGTAGACCTCGCGTGCCATGTCCGCGTCCACCATGCGCACCGTGACGCCCTTGTACTGGCTCATGACGACCAGTCCGGTGCCGGCCAGTGTCTTGAGCGCCTCCCGCACCGGTGTCTTGGACACCCCGAACTGTGCGGCGAGGTCGGTCTCGACCAGGGCCTGTCCCGGCGTCAACTGCCCGGTGAGGATGCGGCGTTTGATCTCCTCCAGCACGTACTGCGTGCGGGAGGGGATCGGCGTGGGCACAGAGGTCATGCGCGCCTCTCGGATCTCGCGTCGGATCGCGTATCTGATCTCGCGTATCGCGTCTCATATATGACGTACGAAGTACGACGCGTTGAAACTAGGAGTGGCGCGGTGTTTCGTCAATGCTTCTGACAAAGGAAGTTGGGATTACGGGCGTCAGGCGGGTGGCGCCCAGGCCGGGTCCCGTCCGCTCAGGCCGAGCGCGCGGTCCAGCAGCGGCGCGTCGGCCGGGACCGGGACGACGGGGCCGAAGAGGCCGCCACCGTCGCGGTCGGGCTCCTCGGCCGCGGCGGCGAGGAGGTCGTACGACACGCGGAGCGCGGCGGGGTCGGGCGTGTACTCCTGGCCGGTCGCCCGGGCCAGGTCCCAGCCGTGGATCACCAGTTCGTCGGCCGCGACGGCACCGGCGACCGCACCGGTCAGGCCGACGCCGCCGGCCCGGGTCGTGCCGGTCCAGGCCGCCGGGTCGCGCCAGGCCTCGGCGAGGTCGCCGAGCACCGCGGGCAGTTCCTCGCGCCAGCCGGGCCCGATGTCCGGCACGGCGGCGTCGGGGCTGGTGTCGGTCGTGACGCCGAGGTCCTTGCGCCCGGCGTCCCGGAAGGCGACGACCAGGCCGGTCAGATGCCCGAGGAGGTTGCGGACCGCCAGGTCCGGACACGGTGTCGGGTCCGTGAGCTGCCCGTCGCTCACGCCCTGCGCGAGACGCGCCACGATCCGGGCCTGCGGCCCGAGGTCGAGGGCGGTGGTGTCGGCTGTCATGGGCTGCTCCTCTCTCGGATGCGGTGCTCCCTCAGGAGGTGGACCGACCGGGCCGCTGGAACTCATCGGCCGCCCGTCCCGTGCCTAAGGCACCTTCCCGATGCCGGCCTGGGCCCCTTAGACCCACGATGACCAGGCATGACGACGAGGAAGACGACCTGGGCCGTGGTGCGCGTCCTGCGCGACCGCAACGCGGGCCTGTATCTCGCCGGGGTGGTGGTCTCCGGCTTCGGCACCTCCGCGCTGTGGCTGGCGTCCGGCGTGTGGGTGAAGGACCTGACGGGTTCCGACGGGCTGGCCGCGCTGTGCATGCTCGCCATGTGGGCGCCGACGCTGGCCGGTCCGGCGCTGGGCACGCTCGCCGACCGCGTCCGCCGCAAACCCCTGCTGATCGCCACGAACCTGGTGCTCGCCGCCCTCCTGCTCGGCCTCTTCGCCGCCGGCTCCCGGGGCGGCCCCTGGCTGCTGTTCGGGGTGCTGTTCGTGTACGGCGCCGCGGGCGTCGTCCACGACGCGGCCGAGTCGGCGCTCGTCGCCTCCGCCGTCGGCAGGGACCTCCTCGGTGACTTCAACGGGCTGCGCATGACCGCCACCGAGGGCATGAAACTGCTCGCCCCGCTGGCCGGGGCGGGACTGTACGCCGCGTACGGCGGCCCGAGCGTGGCGCTGCTCGACGCGGCGACGTTCGTGCTGGCCACGGGTCTGTACGCCGCGCTTCGGGTGCGCGAGGGCAGGCCGGAGCGGCCCGCGGCCAACTGGCGGCGGCAGACGGCCGAGGGGGCCCGGTTCCTGTGGGCGCATCCCCGGCTGCGCCCGCTCGTCCTCGCGGGCGGGCTGACGATGCTGTGCGCGGGCGTCAACGGCGCCACGGCCTACGCCGTCGTCGACGCCCTCGGGCGCTCCCCGGCGTACGCCGGTGTGCTGTACGCCGTGCAGGGCGCCGGTTCGGTGGCGGTCGGGCTGCTGGCCGGGCCGGCGCTGCGGCGGCTGGGCGGGCGCCGGTTCGCGGCGTGCGGCATCGCCCTGCTGGCGGTGGCGGTGGCGGTGCGCGCCGTCCCGCACGACGCGGTGGCCCTGGTGACCAGCGCGGCGATCGGCGCGGGGCTGCCCGCGGTGCTGATCGCCTCCCTCACCGCCGTGCAGCACGAGACGCCGGAGGCGCTGCTGGGCCGGGTCACGGCCACGGCCAACTCCCTGGTGTTCACGCCGAACGTGCTCGGGCTGGCCCTGGGCGCGGCCCTGGTCGAACTGACCGACGTCCGGCTACTGCTGCCCGCCCTCGGCCTCACCCTGCTGGCAACGGCAACCCCGCTCGCCCACCACCCGCCGACCACCGATCCCCCCACCCCCGCCCCACCCTCCGGCACCGACCGGCCGTGAACGGCACTGCCGGATCACAACCCTCCGAGTGCCGAGCGCACAGCCTCCAGGTCGGCGTCCGGCGCCAGGCCGGCGTGGTAGAGGCGCAGTTCCGTGGCGCCCAGGTCGCGGGCGCGGGCGGCGTCCGCGGCGAGCGTGGCGGGGCTGCCGCCCATGCCGGCGACCACGGTGAAGTTGGCGGCGAGGACGGTGCCGGCGCGGCGCCGCTCGGCGAACGGCGTGAGCAGTCCCGCACCGCCGGTGCAGGGCACCACCACGCCGTCCGCGACGGACAGGATGTGGGCGGGGTCGACGCCGGCGTTGGCGCCGCAGTGGTACGACACCGGGTCGGCGTGCAGCAGGATCTGGAAGCCCTCGGGCGCCGCGGCCCGGACGGCCCCGACGGCCGCCTCCTGGAGCGAGCGGGCGGTGCCGTCGCGCCACGCGCGCGTGGCGTTCGCCGTGGCCTCGCCGAGCAGCTTCTCCACGCCCGCCCATCCCCCGTCGGACGGCGCCCCCCGCCACACCGGCTCCAGCGCACCCCGTACGGCGGCCACCAGTTCGTCGGCGTCCAGGCCCTGCCTGCCGTACCCGTCCCGGCAGTCGGCGCAGAAGCACAGCGACATCAGGTACTGCCCGGCGTCCCCGAGGCCGACTCCCCCGGTCTTGTCGTGGGCGTGCAGATGCGCCAGCCCGTACCAGCCGAGGGACTCCAGCTCGGTGCCGTGCGCCCCGGGCCGCACCGCCGCCTCGGCGGCGAGGTCGACGAGGTACGCGCGCGTGGCCGGCTGCGCGATGCAGGGCGCCCACGGGTAGCGGTCGCCGTAGGCGTTGACGACGGACGTGTGCGGCTGCTCGGCGCCCAGCCGGGAGTTGTGGGCGAGCACCACCCAGGTGTGCACCTCCAGACCGGCGTCCGCGAGCGTCGCGGCCGCTTCCCCGTAGGCGTCGCCGGGGGCCCAGTCGCCGGCCGCGTACGGACGGATCGCGCGTCCCTCCCAGCGGCCGTCCGGCGGGTAGAGGACGGCGGCGTGCTCGGCGGTCACCACGCGGTGGCGCGGGTGGCGGGGGGTGAGGGCGCGGGTGGAGTGGTACGCGGCGGCGAGCGTCACCTGCCGCACCCCGGTGCCGGCGATGAACCGTGCCGCTCCCGGGTCCCCGTTGACGTCCCAGGGGTAGACGAACGCCGATGCCTTCACCGGGCCTCCTCGTCGATCAGCGCGTAACCCTGCTCGATCAGCTGAGCGAGCTGCTTCACATGGTCCGCGGCCGGCTCCTGCAGCGGGGGCCGCACCTCGCCCACGTCCAGCCCGCGCAGCCGTACGCCGGCCTTGACCAGGGCGACGGCGTATCCGCGGCCCTGGGCACGCAGTTCGGCGAACGGCCGGTAGAAGCCGTCCAGCAGGCGGTGCGCGGTGGTCTCGTCGCCCGTGCGGAGCGCGCGGTGGAAGGCGAGGGCGATCTCGGGGGCGAAGCAGAACACGGCGGAGGAGTAGAGCGTGATGCCGAGCGCGCGGTAGGCGAGCTGGGTCTGCTCGGCGGTGGGCAGCCCGTTGAAGTAGAGGAAGTCGCCGGGGGCCTCGGTGCGCACCGCGCTGACGATGCGCTGCATGAGGTCGAGGTCGCCGAGCCCGTCCTTGAGGCCGATGACGCCGTCCGTGCGGGCCAGTTCGACCACGCTCGCGGGGGTGAACACCGCGTTGTCGCGCTGGTAGACGATCACGGGCAGGGAGGTCGCCGCGGCCACTTCCCGGTAGTGGCGCACCAGCCCCTCCTGTCCGGGGACCACCAGATACGGCGGCATGGCGAGCAGCCCGTCGGCCCCGGCCTCCTCGGCGAGGCGCGCGTAGCGGACGGCGAGCGCGGTGCCGTAGCCCGCGCCGGCCACGACGGGCACGCGCCCGGCCGTCTCCTCCACGGCGACCCGTACGCACTCCTGGAACTCCTCGGGGGTGAGCGCGTGGAACTCCCCGGTGCCGCAGCAGGCGAACACGGCGGCGGCTCCGGCCTCGACCCCGCGGCGCACATGCGCGCGGTGGACGTCGAGGTCGACCTCGCCGCCCGGTCCGTAGGCCGTGACGGGGAAGAACAGCGGCCCGCTGGAGAAGTCGAGTCGAGCGGCGAGAGGGGCTGAGGTCACGGGCACTCCCGATTCCGAGTCCATATTTGTGTTTTGCGTCCATGTTTCTGAACGCAGCCACGCTAAGCCGCCCCCGAGGGGCCGTCAAGCAGGCAGCCCTTGACGCCTGAAGTCGGGACTCTTAGCGTGTCCACGCATATGAACGCCGTGCGCCCATACACACGGCCGTCGGTTCAAGGAGACCTAGGAGTCCCGAGGATGCCCGCTCCCCGCACCGTCCTGCTCACCGGCGCCGCCGGCGGCCTCGGCACCCTCATGCGGGACCTGCTCCCCGGCTACGGCTACGACCTGCGCCTGTTCGACCTGCGCCCGACAGAGGGCGAACCGGACGCGATCGTCGGCGACCTCGCCGACAGGGACGCCGTGCGCGAGGCGGTCCGGGGCGTCGACGCGATCGTCCACCTCGCGGGCATCTCCCTGGAAGCCCCCTTCGAGAAGATCCTGAAGGCCAACATCGAAGGCACGTACAACGTCTACGAGGCCGCCCGCGAGGAGGGCGTCGGACGCATCGTCTTCGCCTCCTCCAACCACGCCGTCGGCTACACCCCGCGCCCGCAGGGCGACGACCCCCTCATCCCCGTGGACACCCCGCGCCGCCCGGACACCTTCTACGGCCTGTCCAAGTCCTTCGGCGAGGACCTCGCCCAGTTCTACTGGGACAAACACGGCATGGAGACCGTCTCGGTCCGCATCGGCTCCTGCTTCCCGGAGCCGACCAGCGTGCGCATGCTCTCGGTGTGGATGAGCCCCGCCGACGGCGCCCGCCTCTTCCACGCCGCCCTGACCGCCGAGAACGTCGGCCACACCGTCGTCCACGGCTCCTCCGCCAACACCCGCCTGTGGTGGGACCTCACCTCCGCGCGGGCCCTCGGCTACGACCCCCAGGACGACTCCGAGCCGTACGCCGCGAAGCTCATCGCCGAACAGGGCGAACTCGACCCGGACAACCCGGCCCACGCCCGCCTGGGCGGGCACTTCGTGACCGACCCGCCGATCTGGCCGTACTGACCGGAAGTCGTCGCCGCGAGAGGGCGGGCGGGCACCGAACGGGCCCGCCCGCCCTCGCATGCGGGCATCCACGCTGCCCGTTCCCACCTCCCGCCCCGCTGCCGCCCAGGTCCGCGACGGGCACCCGGCGCGCGAAGCGGGCACAAGCGGGCAGCATCGGGCCCGCAACAGACCTGGTCAGTGCCGCACGGCCGCTGTAGAACTTCCCCCAAGGGCCCCACCGGGCCCGAACGGGCAACGAGGCGGTGAGGCAGGTGTTCGGCATGGGCACGAGGACGGCGGAAGAACGCCAGCGCGAGATCGTGCGGGTCGCCCGCGCCACCGGCTCGGTCGACGTCACCGCGCTCGCGGCCGAACTGGGCGTGGCCAAGGAGACCGTACGGCGGGATCTGCGCGCCCTGGAGGACCACGGTCTGGTGCGCCGCACCCACGGCGGCGCCTATCCGGTGGAGAGCGCCGGCTTCGAGACGACGCTCGCCTTCCGCGCCACCAGCCACGTCCCCGAGAAGCGCCGGATCGCCGCCGCCGCGGCCGACCTGCTGGGCGACGCGGAGACGGTCTTCATCGACGAGGGCTTCACCCCTCAGCTCATCGCCGAGGCCCTGCCCCGGGACCGGCCGCTGACCGTGGTCACCGCCTCCCTGCCGGTCGCCGGCGCCCTCGCCGAGCACGGCGACACCAGCGTCCTGCTGCTCGGCGGCCGGGTCCGCCCGGGCACCCTGGCGACCGTCGACCACTGGACGACGAAGATGCTGGCCGGGTTCGTCATCGACCTGGCGTACATCGGCGCCAACGGCATCTCCCGCGAACACGGCCTGACCACACCCGACCCCGCAGTCAGCGAGGTCAAGGCGCAGGCGATCCGGGCCGCGCGCCGCACGGTGTTCGCGGGCACGCACACCAAGTTCGGGGCGGTCAGCTTCTGCCGGTTCGGGGAGATCGGCGCCCTGGAGGCGATCGTCACCAGCACCCTGCTCCCCACGGCCGAGGCCCACCGCTACTCCCTGCTGGGCCCGCAGGTCATCCGCGTCTGAACCACATCCGACTCACGTCACCCGCAGGGCACCCCCAGGCCCCGCACTGCCCGTAATCTCCCCATACGTCCAGGAGCGATCCATGCGAACCCAGAGCCGACGGAGGCCGCGAGCCACGCTCGCCGCGGCCGCCGCAGGGACGCTGCTCGCCCCGCTGCTCTCCGGCTGCTGGGTCGGGGCGGGCGGGGCCGGGTCCGGCGGCAACGCCATCAACGTCCTGATGGTCAACAACCCGCAGATGGTGGAGCTGCAGAAGCTCACCGCCGACCACTTCACGAAAGAGACCGGCATCAAGGTGAACTTCACCGTCCTGCCGGAGAACGACGTCCGCGACAAGATCAGCCAGGACTTCGCCAACCAGGCCGGCCAGTACGACGTCGCCACCCTGTCCAACTACGAGATCCCCATCTACGCCCGCAACGAGTGGCTGCACGAGATGGGCCCCTACGTCGCGAAGGACCCGGCCTACGACGAGCAGGACGTCCTGAAGCCGATGCGCGAGTCCCTCACCGGCGACGACGGCAAGCTCTACGGCCAGCCCTTCTACGGCGAGTCGTCCTTCCTGATGTACCGCAAGGACGTCTTCGCGAAGAAGGGCCTGACCATGCCCGAGCACCCCACCTGGACCCAGGTGGCCGAGCTCGCCGAACAGGTCGACGGGGCCGAACCGGGCATGAAGGGCATCTGCCTGCGCGGCCTGCCGGGCTGGGGCGAGCTGATGGCACCCCTGACGACCGTCGTGAACACCTTCGGCGGCACCTGGTTCGACCAGGACTGGAAGGCGCGGCTGGACTCCCCCGAGTGGCAGAAGGCGACGAAGTTCTATGTCGACCTCGTCCGCGAGCACGGCGAGTCCGGCGCCGCCCAGTCCGGCTTCGCCGAGTGCCTGAACAACCTCACCCAGGGCAAGGTCGCCATGTGGTACGACGCCACCTCCGCGGCGGGCTCCCTGGAGTCGGCCAAGTCCCCGGTCAAGGGCAAGATCGGCTACGCGCCGGCCCCCGTCGAGAAGACCGACTCCTCCGGCTGGCTCTACACCTGGGCCTGGGGCATCCAGAAGGCCTCCCGCAACCCCGACAAGGCGTGGAAGTTCGTCTCCTGGGCGTCCAGCAAGGAGTACGAGCAACTGGTCGGCGACGAGATCGGCTGGTCCAACGTCCCGGCCGGCAAGCGGGCCTCGACGTACGACAACCCCGCCTACCGCGCGGAGGCCGCCGCCTTCCAGGAGATGACCAGGGAGGCCATCGAGGGCGCCAAGCCGCGCGACCCCGGCGTGCAGCCGCGCCCCGCGCCCGGCATCCAGTTCGTCGGCATCCCCGAGTTCACCGACCTCGGCACCAAGGTCTCCCAGGAGATCAGCGCGGCCATCGCCGGACGCCAGTCCGTCGAGTCGGCCCTGAAGAAATCGCAGGCGCTCGCCGAGAAGATCTCCGAGGAGTACGAGGGACGATGACCGCCACGACCACGGCCCCCGTGGCCGCCCCCGACGTCCGCAGCCCGGCCCGCCCGCCCTCCACCCGGCTGCGCGCCTGGGCCACCCGGGCCCCGCTCCTGCCCGCCCTGATCTTCATGATCGCGGTCACCCAGCTGCCGTTCGTGGCCACGCTGGTGATCTCCTTCTTCGACTGGAACGCCCTCTACCCGGACGCCCGCCACTTCACCGGCCTCAGCAACTACGGCGACGTCCTCACCGACCCCGACCTGCGCAAGTCGGTGTGGACGACCATCCTGCTGACGGTCGCGGTGGTCCTGGCCAGCCTCGTCCTCGGACTCGCGCTGGCCCTGCTGCTGGACCGGCGGTTCAAGGGCCGGGGCGTGGTCCGCACCCTGCTGATCGCCCCGTTCCTGGTCGTCCCGGTGGCGGCGGCCCTGCTGTGGAAGCACGTGCTCTACAACCCCGAGTACGGCCTGTTCAACGGCCTGTTGCACTACGTCGGCGGACCGCAGCCGGACTGGATCTCCAACACCCCGCTGCTCGCCGTCGAGGCGTCCCTGGTGTGGCAGTGGACGCCGTTCATGATGCTCATCCTGCTGGCCGGGCTGCAGAGCCGGGACCAGCAGCAGATCGAGGCCGCCCGGGTGGACGGCGCGAGCGACTGGCAGATCTTCCGCCACCTCACCCTCCCGCACCTGCGCCGCTACCTGGAACTGGGCGCGCTGCTGGGCTCGATCTACATCGTGCAGAACTTCGACGCGGTCTTCACGATCACGTCCGGCGGTCTGGGCACGGCCAACCTGCCCTACACCGTCTACCAGAGCTTCTACCAGGCCCACGAGAACGGCCTGGCCTCGGCCGCGGGCGTCCTGGTCGTCATCGGCTCGATCATCATCGCGACCTTCGCCCTGCGCGTGGTGTCGTCCCTGTTCCGCGAGGAGGTGTCCCGCGCATGAGCGCCATGGCCGTACGAGTGGGCCGCAGGGGCGGTGTGGGCCTCGGGCTGGTGGCCTGGCTGGCCGGCATCGTCTTCTTCCTGCCCATCGCGTGGATGGCCCTGACCTCCTTCCACTCGGAGGAGGACGCGGCCACCAACCCGCCGTCCTTCGCGGCGTCGCTGACGCTGGACGGCTACCGCGAGTTCTTCGGCGCGGACGGCGGCGCGAGCCCCTGGCCGGCGCTGATCAACTCGGCGGTGGCGTCGATCGCGTCGACGCTCCTCGTCCTGCTGCTGGCCCTGCCCGCGGCGTACGCGCTGTCCATCCGCCCGGTGAAGAAGTGGACGGACGTCCTGTTCTTCTTCCTGTCCACCAAGATGCTGCCGGTGGTCGCGGGCCTGCTGCCGATCTACCTGTTCGCCAAGAACGCCGGCCTGCTCGACAACATCTGGCTGCTGGTCATCCTCTACACCTCCATGAACCTGCCGATCGCGGTGTGGATGATGCAGTCCTTCCTCGCCGAGGTCCCGGTCGCCGTCATCGAGGCGGCCCGGGTGGACGGCGCGAAACTGCCGACGATCCTGGCGCGCGTCGTCGCGCCCATCGCCCTCCCGGGCATCGCGGCGACGTCGCTCATCTGCTTCATCTTCAGCTGGAACGAACTGCTCTTCGCCCGGGTGCTGACGGGCGTGGTCGCCGAGACCGCGCCCGTCTTCCTGACCGGCTTCATCACCAGCCAGGGCCTGTTCCTGGCCAAGGTGTGCGCCGCGTCGCTCGTCATCTCCCTGCCGGTGCTCGCCGCGGGGTTCGCCGCCCAGGACAAACTGGTCCAGGGCCTGTCGTTGGGAGCCGTGAAATGAAGGCCGCCGTCATCGAGTCCGTGGGCCGCGCCGTCGTCACCGAGGTCCCGGACCCGGCGCCAGGCCCCCGCGAGGTCGTCGTCGAGGTCGCGGCCTGCGGTCTGTGCGGCACCGACCTGCACATCCTCCAGGGCGAGTTCGCGCCCAAGCTGCCGATCGTGCCGGGCCACGAGTTCGCGGGCGAGGTGGTCGGCGTCGGCACACAGGTCACGGAGGTGTCGGTCGGCGACCGGGTCGCCGTGGACCCGTCCCTGTACTGCTACGAGTGCCGCTACTGCCGTACCGGCCACAACAACCTGTGCGAACGCTGGGCGGCCATCGGCGTGACCACGGCCGGCGGGGCGGCGAAGTACGCGGTGGCGCCGGTGGCGAACTGCGTGAAGCTGCCGGAGCACGTCCGCACGCAGGACGCGGCCCTGATCGAGCCGCTGTCCTGCGCGGTCCGCGGCTACGACGTCCTGCAGTCCCGCCTCGGCGCCCACGTCCTGATCTACGGCTCCGGGACGATGGGCCTGATGATGCTGGAACTGGCCAAGCGGACCGGGGCGGCGAGCGTGGACGTCGTCGACGTCAACCCGGCCCGCCTGGAGACGGCCCGCGGCCTCGGTGTCTCCGCCTCGGCCGCGAACCCGGACGAACTGGACCGCCCGCAGGGCTGGGACCTGGTCATCGACGCGACGGGCAACGCGGCGGCGATCCAGGACGGCCTGGGGCGGGTCGCCAAGGCCGGCACGTTCCTGCAGTTCGGCGTGGCCGACTACGCGACGCGCGTGACGATCGACCCGTACCGCATCTACAACCAGGAGATCACCATCACCGGCTCGATGGCGGTCCTGCACAGCTACGAGCGCGCGGCGGAACTCTTCGCGAACGGCGTGCTGGACCCCGACGTCTTCATCAGCGACCGCATCCCCCTGGACCGCTACCCGCAGGCGCTGGAGCAGTTCGCGGCGGGGGTGGGAAGGAAGATCGTGGTGGTGCCGTAAGCCTCTTCATCCCGGCCGGCATCTCCAGCCCCTCCGGCGGCATCTCCAGCCCGTCCGGCGTTTGAGGACGAGGCCGAAGGCCGACAAGGGGGGTCTGGGGGCGCAGCCCCGGGGTCGGGAAGGGAAGGGGCGGCGGGGGGCGAAAAACACCGGCCGCCACCGCCCCACCCACCCCGGCCCGATCGCCCCACGGGTAAGGGAACGGTAAAACGGCCTCGCTCGTTCACCGGGCATGACAGCTATGACCCCCGGCTCGAACATCCCCCTCGCCGCCGCACGCGTGACGGTGGACGTCACCGCGCCCGTGCGGCTCGACGTATCGGGCCTGCTGCTCACCGCCGACGGCAAGGTGCGCTCCGACGACGACTTCATCTTCTACAACCAGCCCACCGGCCCGGGCGTGACCTACCGCTCCGGCGGCGGCACCGCCCCGGACGCGATCACGGTCGACACCGCCGCCGTCCCGCCGGGCATCGAGAAGATCGTCGTCACCGCCAGTCCGGACGCCGCCGGCCAGACCTTCCAGGGCATCGAACCGACCGCCACCATCCGCAACGCGGACGACAACTCCGTCCTGGCCACGTTCACGCCCCCGCAGCTCGGCACGGAGACGGCCCTGGTGATCGTGGAGATCTACCTGCGGAACGGCGCCTGGAAGGCCCGCGCGGTCGGCCAGGGCTACGCCAACGGCCTCGCCGGCATCGCCACCGACTTCGGCGTCACGGTGGAGGAACCGGCCGCCCCGGCCCAGCCGGTCACCCCGCCCCCGGCCGCGGTGCAGCCGCCGCCCCCGCCGGTCACCGCCCCCGCCGCCCCGCCGGCGCCGCCCGCCGCTCCCCCGGCCCCGGCCGCCGCGCCCGGCACCGGGAAGATCAACCTGGACAAGGGCCGCGTCAGCCTGCAGAAGAACCAGACCGTCTCCCTGGTCAAGGGCGGCCGGCCGGTGCTCTCCCAGGTCAAGATGGGCCTCGGCTGGGAGCCGGCGTACCGCGGCAAGGACATCGACCTGGACGCCTCCGTCATCGCGTACGGTCCGCAGCGCAACCACATCGACAGCTGCTACTTCGGCAAGCTCCAGATCGTGAACGGCGCCATCCGGCACTCCGGCGACAACCTCACCGGCGAGGGCGGCGGCGACGACGAGGTGATCACGGTCGACCTCGGCGCCCTCCCGCAGGACGTCACCGGCCTGGTGTTCACGGTCAACTCCTTCTCCGGCCAGAAGTTCACGGAGGTCGCCAAGGCGTACTGCCGTCTCCTGGACGGCGCGACCGGTGAGGAACTGGTCCGCTTCGACCTGACCAGCGCCGAGCCGCAGACCGGCGTGATGATGGCGAAGCTGATCCGCCAGTTCTCCGGCGAGTGGGAGATGACCGCCATGGGCGACTTCGTCAAGTCGCGCACGGTCAGGGGCATGGTGAAGCCCGCGGCCCAGGCACTCTAGGCAGCCGCACGGCGGGGGCGCTCCCGGTACCCGGAGCACCGGGAGCGCCCCTGCACCGGCAGTCCCTGCAGCACCGGCGACGGACACCGGCGGACCGGCTCCCCCTCGACCTGCGCGGCCATCGCCGATCGCCTCGATCCGGTCGGGACAGGCGGCCTCCGGCAACCGGCGGGACCCCTAGAACAGGGCGCTGTACGCGTTCAGGGCCGGCTGCCCGCCCAGGTGGGCGTAGAGCACGGTGGCGTCGCGGCCGATCTCGCCGCGGGTGACCAGGTCGATCAGCCCCGCCATCGACTTGCCCTCGTACACCGGGTCGGTGACCATGCCCTCGGTCCGGGCCGCGAGCCGCATCGCGGCGAGCGTGGTGTCGTCGGGGATGCCGTACGTGCCCGCGTGGTACCGCTCGTCCAGTTCGACGTCCGCCTCCGTCAGTTCCTTCGTCACGCCGACGAGCCGGCCCGTGCGGTGCGCGATGCGGGCGATCTGCTCCCGGGTGCGGGCGGGTTCCGCGGACGCGTCGACGCCGATCACCCGCCGGGTGCGGCCGCCTGCCTCCTCCAGGGCGCGGAACCCGGCGACCATGCCGGCCTGGGTCGATCCGGTGACCGAGCAGACCACCACCGTGTCGAAGAAGACGCCCAGCTCCCGCTCCTGCTCGGCGACCTCGTACGCCCAGCCGGCGAAGCCCAGTCCGCCGAGCGGGTGGTCGGAGGCGCCGGCCGGGATGGCGTAGGGCTTGCCGCCGGCCTCCTCGACCTCCCTGAGCGCCTGCTCCCAGCTCTCCTTGAAGCCGATGCCGAACCCGGCCCTCACCAGCCGTACGTCGGCGCCCGCCAGCCGGGAGACCAGGATGTTGCCGACCTTGTCGTACACGGCGTCGGGCCAGTCCACCCAGCTCTCCTGCACCAGCACGCACTTCAGTCCGGCCCGGGCGGCGACGGCGGCGACCTGGCGGGTGTGGTTGGACTGGACCCCCCCGATGGAGACGAGGGTGTCGCAGCCCTGGGCGAGCGCGTCGGCGACCAGGTACTCCAGCTTGCGGGTCTTGTTGCCGCCGTAGGCGATGCCGGAGTTCAGGTCCTCCCGCTTGGCCCACAGCGACGCCCCGCCGAGGTGGTCGGTGAGCCGTTCCAGCCGGTGCACGGGCGAGGGGC
Organism: Streptomyces griseicoloratus; assembly: GCF_014534645.1. Lineage (GTDB taxonomy): Bacteria > Actinomycetota > Actinomycetes > Streptomycetales > Streptomycetaceae > Streptomyces > Streptomyces griseicoloratus. The sequence continues at coordinate 30,858 of NZ_JACVQF010000191.1, read as the reverse complement.
CGAGGAGCAGCGGGTAGCGCTCGTACGAGGACAGGGACACGGGGCCTCCCGGTTCAGTCGGAGTCGGCGAGCTTTTCCAGGCCGCGCCAGATGCCGGCCGTCACGCGGAGCGCCGCCTCCGTGTCACCGGCGGCGCAGGCCGCGATCAGCTGTTCGTGCAGCCCGGCGGAACGGCAGTTGCCGCCCTCGCCGAAGCGGCGGCGCTCCAGTCGGCGGATGAGCGGGGTGTGGCGGTCGATGGTGGCGGCGGCGGCCCGGTTGCCGGCCGCCCGGACGAGGACGTGGTGCAGCTCGTCGTCGGCGCGCACGGCGCCGTCGACGTCACCGGCGTGGACGGCCGCCGCGAACCGCTCGTTGGCCGCGCGCATCTCGTCGAGGTCCGCCTCCTCCAGCCGGGGGACGGCGACCCGTGTGACCAGTTCGTGCATGGCGCCGACGACGGCGGCGGCGTCCCGCACGTCGGCGGCGACGACCGGGGTGACCCGGGTGTAGCTCTGCGGCTTGCTCTCCAGCAGGCCCTCGTCCACGAGCCGGGAGAACGCCTCGCGCACCGGCGCCCGGGACAGTCCCAGCCGCTCGGCCAGGTCGGCGTCCCGCACCACGGCACCGGGTTCCATCTCCCCGGCGACGATGGCGTGCCGGATGGCTTCGCAGGCGCGGTCCCTGAGCAGGGTGCGGGGTACGGGTCGAAGGGCCTTCACGAACTGACATGTTAGATACCAGTCGCGCCCGCCGACAAGGGTGCGGCCCGCACCCGTATGCGCGGGTGCGGGCCGCGGTGGGCCGGTGGGCCGGTGGGCCGGTGGCCCGGCTCAGGCCGCCCAGGGCCAGTCGGCGTCCCGGGCCGCCTCCAACAGCGGAACCATCCGGAAGGCGGCGTCCGAGAGGCCCCCGAAGGTGTGCCTGTTCGCGTGGCCCGACGGGCCGTGGCCCGCCCGGTACCCGGCGAGGTTCCAGGTGTAGACCGGCACGTGCGGCGGGACCTGCTCGGTCGGGTCTCCGTGCCGGTTGTACGCGTACTGCTCGTCGGTGACGATCAGCACCCGGTCGTGCTTCCTGTAGTGCCGGCGGACCGCCTCGGTCGTGTCGGTGCCGCCCAGGTCGCCGAAGCGCTCCAGGACCTTCAGCACCGACTCGCCCCTGCGGTACTTCACGCGGTTGCTGGACGTCCCGAACTCGACGAGGTCCGCGTCCGCCGCCCGCATCGCGAGCGCCGTGCCGAAGACCGCCGCGGCGTCGGCCCGGTTGAGCTCCGAGCGGTCCGACAGGCGCGAGTAGAACATCGAGCCCGAGCGGTCCACGAGGACCAGGGTGCGGCCGGGCAGCGCGGGCACGTTGGCCAGCGAGTGCCCGAGCGCCTGCTCCAGCGGGTACGCCCAGCGCAGCGACGGCGCGTGCCGGTACGCGGCGAGGTAGCGGAAGGGGAACTGCCGCGAACGCGCCACCTCGGCCGGGTCGCTGATCCGCGCCGCCACCCGGGCCGCGACCTCGTCGGACACGCCGGCCTCGTCGAAGTTGCGCAGGTTGCGCACGAGCGCCATCGTGCCCATGGACGGGATCACGGCCTCCCAGGCCGCCTTGTCCATCGGCCCCTGGAGCCAGCCCGCCAGCATCTCCCAGGTGATGCCCGCCGCAGCCAGCCGCTCGGCGCCGTCGGGCGCGGTGACCACGGCCCGCCGCTCCTCCACGGGCAGCGCCATCAGCTCGCGGTGCGCGGTCAGGACGCGGTCCGAGGCGGGCGGCACCGCGGTGTCCGGGTTGTGCCGGCGGTCGAGCGCGTACCGGAACAGCTCGCCCTGCCACGGCTTGTCGGGGTCCGGCGCGGCGTGCACCAGGTTGAGGATGTCGCCGAAGCGGTATCCCTTGGACGCGGTGTCGTACTTCAGCAGCGACTTGCCGTGGTAGAGCCGTCGTACGGCGTCGGCGACGCCCCGCTTGACGGGCTTGGGCACGGCACGGCCGTACGTCGCCGTCCAGTAGGCCAGCAGCTCGCCGGGCTCGTCGGGCCGCTGGAGGACGGAGGCGACCACCTGCCGGTTGGCCGGGCCGTCGGTGGCGCCGGCGTCGAGGCGGGCCTTGACGTACTCGGCGGCGCCCACGATCGAGGCGGTGCGCAGGTTGCCCTCGCCGCGCAGCCAGCGAAGCAGGCCGGCCGTCCACGACGGGTCGGTGAGGGCGAGCCGGCGCACGAGTGCGGCGAACCGGTCGTCGCGGTCGGCGCCGGTCTCGTAGAAGGTCTGCTGCGACACGAAGTTGCCGACCGCGAGGAGGAAGAGCTCGGAGCGCGCGTCGCGCTCGCGGCCCCGGCCGCCCTCGTGGGTGCGCAGGACGCGCCCGGTCGACGTCACGCGCGAGGCGGGCTGTGCCTTCGCGCCCCTGACGTTGAATCGCGCCATGGTGAATTCCCCCGAATTCGTTTCGGAGGGAGGCGTGGCGAATGGAGGGTGCCCGAGGTCGGAAATCGGCGGCGGGAACATACGGATGCTCTGCCGATTGAGCTACACCGACCCGAAGTCGGTGACGGGATTCGAACCCGCAACCGTCCGGACAAAGGGAAGTAACCGCTGCCTGCGCACCGGGCACCCTGCCATCTGCTGCGCCTCCCGAGATCAAGTCGGCGGCGGCATCGGATTCTTTTGAGAGAAGAAGTAGCCGCAGCCCGCGCACCGGGAGGTGCATGAAGTTTTCGGTGTCCAGAGTTCAGGTCGGCGGAACCGACAAGGTGCTCCAACCCCTGAGCTACACCGGCGCGTTGTGCCGGTGGCGGGACTCGAACCCGCGACCGCCCCATTATCAGTGGAAGTAGGTCCTGCCTTCGCACCTGGACGTGGATTACCTTAGGCGGCGGTCGCGGGGCGAGCGAACGATTTAATTACCGGCGCTTCTGCCGCTTCCAGGGTCCGGTGATGGCCAGCATGATGCCCGGGTCCTGGATGTTGGCGTACAGGGTGCGCCCGTCGGGTGAGAAGGTGACGCCGGTGAACTCGCTGTACTCGGGCTCGTCCTCGGTGCCGACGTTGAGTTCGTTGCGGGCGATGGGGTAGGTGCGGCCGCTGTCGGTGGCACCGAACAAGTGCTGGACGCCGTCGCCGTCCTCGGCGATGACGAGGCCGCCGTACGGGGAGACGGTGATGTTGTCGGGGCCGTCGAGGGCGCCGTCCTGCGACGGGTCGGGGTTGACGCCGAGGAGGACCTTCAGGGTGAGGGTGCGGCGCCCCGGGTCGTAGAACCAGACCTGGCCGTCGTGCGGCCGGCCGGGGCTCTCGTCACGGGCGTAGGAGGAGACGATGTAGGCACCGCCGTCGGCCCACCACATGCCCTCCAGCTTGCGGGCGCGGGTGACCTCTCCGGCGGTGAACTGCTTGCGCACCGAGGTGGTCTTCGCGTCGCGGTCGGGGACCTCGGTCCAGTCGACGCCGTAGACGGTGCCGGTCTTCGTCGCGCGGGAGAGGTCGTCGACGAACCTGCCGCCGGAGTCGAAGCACTTGAACGCCTCCAGGCGCCCGGCGTCGTCGGCGAGGGTGCGCAGCCGGCCGCGACCGTGCCGGAAGCCCTCCGGCGGGGTCCAGCGGTAGAGCAGTCCGTTCGGGCCGGAGGCGTCCTCGGTGAGGTAGAGGTGGCCCCGCTTGGGGTCGACGACGACGGCCTCGTGGGCGTAGCGGCCGAGCGCCTTGACCGGCTTGGGGTCGCGATTGGCGCGCCGGTCCTCTGGATCGACCTCGAAGACGTAGCCGTGGTCCTTGGTCATCCCCTCCTCGCCGGCCTTGTCCTCGGTCTCCTCGCAGGTCAGCCAGGTTCCCCAGGGGGTGCTGCCGCCGGCGCAGTTGGTGGAGGTGCCGGCGATGCCGACCCATTCGGCGACGTGGCCGCCGGGGCGGACCTCGACGACCGTGCAGCCGCCGGAGGCGGCGGGGTCGTAGACCAGTCCCTCGGTGAGCGGGACGGGGTGGGGCCAGTCGGCGCGGGGGCCGCCGAGTTCGTGGTTGTTGACCAGGAGGGTGGTGCCGCGCGGGCCGGCGAAGGTGGCGGTGCCGTCGTGGTTGGAGGGGGTGAACTCGCCCGTCTCCAGCCTGGTCCGGCCGCAGTAGGTGATGATCTCGTACCGGAAGCCGGCGGGCAGGGCGAGGATGCCGTCGGGGTCGGGGATCAGCGGTCCGTAGCCGACCCCGCCGTGTCCGTGGTCCTCGCCCGCGGTCTCCGTGTCCGTGGACGCCAGTGCGTTGGGGGCGGAGGCGAGGGCGCCGACGCTGCCCGCCAGTGCGACGCCGGCACCGGTGAGCGCGGATCGTCTGGCGAAGTCCCTGCGGGTGAGCGACATGGTGTCTCCTGTGACGGTGGGGTGCCGTGGAGGGTGGCGGGCCTCGGTCCGGCGTCACGGTCCCGCTCATCCCTGAACGCGAGTTGAACGGGGTGCGTCCTTACCCGGCTCGCTTCCGTGAATCCGCGCGGGGTCCGGCGGCCCCGCCCGGGCCCTTGTCGGTCCCGGCGGACGGCGCACGGGACGGGCTCCTCGGGCCTGCCGCCGCGCGGGTCCGCGGCCCGTGTGGGGGAGCGCGTACGCCGTGGGGACGCGGGGCAGGTGTGGAGCCGGGTCAGTTCCCGTGCTGGGAGCGCGCCTTGAAGGCCGCCTTACGGGCCTCCTTGGCGATCTTCTTGTCGGGGTGCAGCCGTCCCATCGCCTCCAGGACGTCCGCGGTGGCCGGGTGCTCGACCCGCCAGGCCGTGTCGAAGAAGCCGCTGTGCTGCCGGGCCAGTCCCTGCACGAGGGCGCGCAGTTCCTCGGAGTTGCCCTCGGCCGCGAGCTGTGCGGCCACGGTGTCGATGGTCAGCCAGAAGACCATGGCCTCCGGCGGGGCGGGGACGTCCCGGGCGCCGTGCTCGGTCAGCCAGACCCGGGCCAGTCCGCCCAGTTCGGCGTCGTCGAGGACCTCCCGCAGCGCGGGCTCGGCCTCGGCGCCGACCAGGGACAGCGCCTGCTGGCAGCGCAGCCTGCGCAGCGGCGCGCCGGTGTCCACGCCGCGCGCGGCGGCCAGCAGCTCGCGGGCCGCGGCGAGGGGTTCGCGGCGGGCCAGCCACTGCTCGGTCTCGGCGTGGGCCGCCGCCGGCGGGAACGCGGCCGTGCCGTCGAGCAGCGCGTCGGCACCCTTGTCGGCCAGGTCGCCGACGGCCGGTGCGGTGAACCCGGCGTCCAGCAGCCGGGCCCGCAGTCCGTACAGTCCGAGCGGGGTCAGCCGCACCATGCCGTAGCGGGCGACATCGGTCTCGTCGACGGGGGCCGCGGGCTCCTCGTCGGTCTCCGCCATGAGCGCCTCGTCGACCGGCTGGTACTCCACGAGGCCGGCCGGCTCCAGCAGCCGGAACTGGTCGTCCAGCCGCATCATCGCGTCGGACACCTGCTCCAGGACGTCGTTGGTGGGCTCGCCCATGTCGCTGGGCACGAGCACGGAGGCGGCCAGCGCGGGCAGCGGCACCTGGGGCACCGGGGCGTCGCCGGGGTCGTCCCCGACGGTGAGCAGGTAGAGGTTGCCGAGCACTCCGTCGAGGAACCGGGCCTCGGCCTCCGGGTCCCAGTCGAGGGACGACAGGTCGAGCTCCCCCTCGCCCTCGGCGATCGCGTCGACCAGGCCTCCGAGGTCGGGTGTGCCGGCGTCGGCGAGCACCGCCTCCAGGGCACCGAGCCACACCCCGAGCACGTCCTGTGGGGAGCCGCCGGTGAGCAGGGCCAGGTCCTCGCCCGCGGTGACGGTGCCCGCCTCCTCGTCGGTGATCTCGACGAGCCCGGTGTCCACGGCGACCCGCCACGCCTCGCTCGCGTACGCCGCGGCGTCGTCGCCGCTCAGCCCGAGCGCCTCGGCCGCCGCGGGCAGCTGCTCGTCGACGAGCCCGCCCCCGGCGTCCACGCGGGTGTCCGGGCCGGCCCAGCGGGCGAGCCGCGCGGCCCGGGAGAGCAACGGGGTGGACAGTGCCTGGCGGGCCAGCTCCGCTTCGGGGCGCAGCCGCGCGGGCGGCAGGGTGGAGCTGTCTGACATCTGCTGGTTCTCCTCGCGCGCCTCGTCGGCCGTACGGCCATCCGGGCGCCGTACGGCTCAGCCGCTCAGCCTAGACGGGTTTCCACCCATGCCGCCCGGTTCATCTCCCCGTCAGGTGCCGTACATGGCCGAAACCTTGACAACTGGCCTGAGCAGGCTGGAGATTGACGCGCGTAGAAAGCGGGGGAACAAGTGTGCACTCAGGCCACGTGCATCCCCCGAGTCCCATGGCGTCCGTGCCGTCCCATGCACCACCCTCGTCCCGGCGCTCCGTCACGTCCCCGGAGGGATCCCCTTGGCCAGCAAGACCTCCGCGCGCCTCGCCGCGCTCACCGTCGCCGCCGTCTGTTCCGCGGCCTCCACCGTCGTCCTCACCTCGCCGGCGCACGCCGACGCCGTGCGCGTCCATGACATCCAGGGCACCACCCGGGTGTCCCCGTACGCCGGCGAGCAGGTCACGGACGTGGCCGGAATCGTCACCGGCGTGCGCGGCTACGGCTCCTCCAGAGGCTTCTGGATGCAGGACCCGCAGCCGGACGCCGACCCGGCCACCAGCGAGGGCGTCTTCGTCTTCACGAGCTCCACACCGAAGGTCGCCGTCGGTGACGCGGTCACCGTCTCCGGCACGGTCTCGGAGTACGTCCCCGGCGGCACCTCCTCGGGGAACCAGTCGCTGACCGAGATCACCCGCCCGACGGTCACCGTGGTCTCCACCGGCAACGCGGTCCCGGCCGCCACGGCCGTCTCCGCCCGGTCCGTGCCGCGCGCGTACGCCCCCGCGGGCGACCCCGCCGCGGGCGGTTCGGTCAACGCCCTGCCGCTGCGTCCGGCGACGTACGCCCTGGACTACTACGAGTCCCTGGAGGGCATGAACGTCCAGGTCGCCGACGCCCGCGTGGTCGGCGCCTCCGACCCGTACACCGAGCTGTGGGTGACGGTGAAGCCCTGGGAGAACCCGAGCCACCGGGGCGGCACGGTCTATGGCTCCTACGACGCCCAGAACACCGGCCGGCTGCAGATCCAGTCCCTGGGCAAGCCCGCCGACTTCCCCGACGCCAACGTGGGCGACACCCTCGCCGGCACCACCACGGGACCGCTGGACTACAACCAGTACGGCGGATACACCCTGGTCGCGAGCGAGATCGGCACGCTGGAGAGCGGCGGCCTGGAGCGCGAGACGACCCGCGAGCAGACGCGCGGCGAGCTGGCGGTGGCGACGTACAACGTCGAGAACCTCGACCCGTCCGACGACACCTTCGACGCGCACGCGGCCGCGATCGTGCACAACCTCTCCTCGCCCGACATCGTGTCCCTGGAGGAGATCCAGGACGACAACGGCGCCACGGACGACGGCACGGTGGCCGCCGGACGGACGGTCGGCAAGCTGATCGACGCGATCGTGGCGGCCGGCGGCCCCCGGTACGACTGGCGTTCCATCGACCCGGCCGACGGCGAGGACGGCGGCCAGCCCGGCGGCAACATCCGCCAGGCGTTCCTGTTCAACCCGGAGCGGGTCTCCTTCACCGACCGCAGCGGCGGCGACGCGACCACCGCCACCGGTGTGACGAAGGTGCGGGGCAAGGCCGCGCTGACGCTCTCCCCCGGCCGGGTGGACCCGGCGAACCCCGCCTGGGAGGACAGCCGCAAGCCGCTGGCCGGCGAGTTCGTCTTCCGCGGCCGGACGGTCTTCGTCATCGCCAACCACTTCAACTCCAAGGGCGGCGACCAGGGTCTGACCGCGCAGTACCAGCCGCCGGTGCGCGGCTCGGAGACCCAGCGCCACCTCCAGGCGAAGGCGGTCAACACCTTCGTCAAGGAGATCCTCGGCGCCCAGAAGAACGCCGACGTCATCGCCCTCGGCGACATCAACGACTTCGAGTTCTCCGACACGGCCCGGATCCTGGAGGACGGCGGCGCGCTGTGGTCGGCGGTCAAGTCGCTGCCGCGGAGCGAGCGTTACTCCTACGTCTACCAGGGCAACAGCCAGGTCCTCGACCAGATCCTGGTCAGCCCGTCGGTCCGGCACGGCGGGCACCTGTCCTACGACAGCGTGCACGTCAACGCCGAGTTCCACGACCAGATCAGCGACCACGACCCGCAGGTGCTGCGGTTCCGTCCCTGACCGGCGACCCGCGGGGGCGGGGTCAGCGGGGCACGAGGCCGAGGGCGTGGTCGTAGCGGCCGACCGAACTGCTCTTCAGGCCCGGCCAGTTCTGCACCCGCGCCCACTGGGCCGTCGCGGAGCCGACGCCGTCGCCCGGCGCCGCGAGGGCGTCGATGTGGGCCTGGGCGCTCTCCCACTCGGCGTAGTTGAGGACCCGGGTGCCGTCGGTGCTGAGGTGGAAGTGGGCGGAGATGCCCCCGGGGTGGGGTTCCGGCTCGCTCGCCAGGGCCTCGAAGACGGCGTCGACCCAGGCGCGCTGCCGCTCGGGGTCGGGTCCCTCGAACTCGACGTCGACGATCACGATGCAGCCCGGGACGGGCGCGGCGCCGTCCTCCCGGGTGGCGCTGCGGTAGTGCCGGTACCGTCCGAGTCCCAGGCGTTCTATGCCCGGCACCGCGGTGTCGATCTCGTCCACGCGCTCCTGGCGGCGGGTCCTGGCGAAGGCTTCGTAGGCCTGCTCGCTCGCCCACTGCGAGTGGTGGAGCAGCGTGCTGCCGTCGTGTCCGGTGTACACGTGGTAGCTGCGCAGGTCGTCGGCGGGCCAGGGGCGGCGCTCCCAGGTGCGGGCGATCGCCTCCACGGCCAGCCGCTGCCGCTCGGGGGTGCCCACCCGCCAGGTGCTGAAGAAGGGCGCCTGGACGTCCGGGCGGACGAGTTCGGGGTGGGCGTCGGTACGGCGGGTCATGCCGGCCTCCACGGGTCGGTGGTCGTCGGGTACGGACACCACCCTCCGACCTCGACCATGCTTGAGGTCAAGGTCCGTGACCGAGGCCACGGCCGAGGCCGATCACCCTTCGGCACCGACACGCGAAGGGGACCCGAAACCGGGCCCCGGCCGGAGGCCTCACCGCCGCCACGCCCGGCGCACGTCGCTCCCGCGGCAGGCATACGAAGGGGACCCGCCGACCGGGCCCCCGCGAGCAGCCGCCCCACAGCCTCAGCCCCGCCGCGCCCGGCGCCCGTCGTTCCCGCGGCGGGCATACGAAGGGGCCCCGGAACCGGGCCCCCACGAGCAGCCGGCCGGCAGCCTCACCGCCGCCACGTCCGATGCCCGCCGCGCCCGCGGCGGGCATCGCGAAGGGGACCCGCGGACCGGGCCCCCGCGGGCAGCCGGCCGGCGGCCTCAGCGCCGCCGTGTCCGGTGCCCGTCGCTCCCGCGGCGCAGCACGCCGGCCGCCGCCACCGCGCCCATCGCCGCCCCGGCGACCAGCGCCGGCGCCGGGTGCCTGAGCCCCGCTCGCGCCGCGCCGCGCACCCGTCCCTGCGCGCCGGGCTCCTCGGGGTGATCCGTCCGGCCCTCCCGGCCGCGCCCGGTGTGGCCCGCCCGGCCCACGGAGCCGCGCAGTTGCCCGGTCATGGCGCCGGCCTTGTCCTTGAGGTCGGCGGCCCGGGCCCTGGCCCGGCCCTTCACATCCGCCTTGCCCGCCAGTTCCTCCACGGTGTCGCCGAGTTCGCCGCGGGTCTGCTCGATCTGCCGCCGCAGCTCGTCCGGGCCCTTGGCCCCGCCGGCCGACCGCCCCGCGGAGTGGGAGCTCGCGTCCTTGCCGCTCGTCGCGTCCGTCATCGGTGTGCCCTTTCCCTGATCTCCTCCATGTCGGCCCTGACGCTGCCGAGGGTCTGCTCGGGCTTGGGTGGTGTGGCGCGGCGGAGCTGTGCCCGGCCGGTCATGGCCAGCAGGCCCGCGACCGCGAAGAGCACCGCCGCCACGATCAGCGCCGCGGCCCACACGGGCAGCACGAGCGAGAGCGCGGCGGCAGCCGTGCCGGCCAGCGCGAACAGACCGACGTAGGCGATGGCGCCCGCGGCGCCGAGCATCCCGCCGCCCCGTCCGGCGCGCCGCCCCTTCTCGGCCAGTTCCAGCTTGGCGAGGGCCACTTCCTGGCGTACGAGCCGGGAAAGCTGTTCGGTGGCCTGGCCGACGAGCGCGCCCACGGAGTGGTGCTCGTCATGCACCGGCCTGGTGTGCATGGTCCCGGTCACGGTGTTCCGCCTCCTCTCGGTTCGGAACACCCCGGGTACCCCTGGCCGGTCGGCGCTACCCCCGGCCTCCGCCGCCCGAGCCCGGCGACGGCCGACAACTTCTCAGCATCCCTTACGGATACCTCGTAGAAGAATTAAGTGGAGCTACACAATCCGCCGACTGAGACTACTCCCATGACGACGGACAACCGCCCCGCACCGCCCTTCGGCCGCGCCCTGTGCGCCATGATCACGCCCTTCACCGAGGCCGGCGCCCTCGACCTCGACGGCGCCCAGCGGCTCGCGGACCGGCTGGTCTCCGGGGGCTGCGACGGCCTGGTGCTGTCCGGCACGACGGGCGAGTCGCCGACCACCACGGACGCCGAGAAGGCGGCGCTGATCACCGCGGTGCGGGAGGCGGTCGGGGACCGGGCCTCGCTCCTCGCCGGCGTGGGCACGGCCGACACCCGGCACACGGTGGAGCTGGCCCTCGCCGCCGAGAAGGCCGGCGCGGACGGCCTGCTGGTGGTCGCGCCGTACTACAGCAAGCCCCCGCAGGAGGCGCTGGAGGCGCACTTCCGGCAGGTCGCGGACGGCTGCGGGCTGCCGGTCGCCCTCTACGACATCCCGGGCCGCACCGGCACCCGGATCGAGCCCGACACGATGGTCCGGCTGGCCGGGCACCCGCGGATCGTGGCCGTCAAGGACTGCGCCTACGACCTCCTCGGCACGCAGAAGGTGCTGTCCCGCACCGGCCTGGCGTACTACGCCGGGTGCGACGAGCAGATCCTCGCCCTGTACGCGGTGGGCGCCGCGGGCTACGTCAGCACGGTCGCGAACGCCGTGCCGGACCGGCTCCGGGCGGTCCTCGACGCCTTCGACGCGGGCGACACCGGGCGGGCGGCCCTGCTGCAGCGGCGGGCGCTCCCCCTCATCGAGCTGATGATGGCGGCGGGACTGCCCGGCACGGTCACCGCCAAGGCCCTCCTCGGCGCCCTCGGCCTGCCCGCGGGGCCGGTCCGCGCGCCGCTGCGGCCCGCCGGCCGTGAGACGGTCGACGGGCTGCTGAGGGCGTACGGGACGCTGGTCGCCGACGGCGGTCAGTCCCAGGTGTAGCCGTCGCCGAACAGGAGCGTGTGCTCCAGGACGTCCTCCATCGGGTCGTCGACCTGACCCACGTGGGCGTTGAGGAGACCGAACCGGGGACCGTTGTGCGAGTCCGTGGTGGTCTCGTCGGCGTGCGCGGCCCCCGCCGGCAGCCAGCACACCAGCACCGCGGCACCCGCCCCGGCCAGCCAACGCGTCACGGTCCTCGCCCGCTCGTTCGTCATACCAGGCCCTTCGTTTCGTCGGATCGGTGTCTGATCGGACTCTGCGTCCACCTGTTCATCCGCCTGAACCGCTCCGAGGTCACGCCGAGTCATCCGTACGTGCGCGACGGGGGCCGGTTAATCGCTTGGCGTGGCCGGTATCCGCCGCCTACCGTCCCAGCCGATGAGCAGAAGACGCTACGTGGCCCGGGGCGTACCGGGCGGCTACCGGATCTGGGACAACCGGGGGCGGCGCTGGTGGGGCGACCTCTACGAGCTCTGCCCCGACGACCTGCTGACAGAGCTGAACGGCGCGGCCGACCAGGCCCGGATCACCGCCCTCCTGAAGCGGTACCGGGCCCTGAAACGCTGAGTGCCCTCGCGCCGGACCCCTGTACGGGCCGACGGGAGGGCACCCGGGCGCAGCCGGACGGTGCCGGTCAGTTGTGGCTGTGCAGGATCTCGTTCAGGCCGCCCCACACCGCGTTGTTCGGCCGGGCCTCGACCGCGCCGGTGACCGAGTTGCGGCGGAAGAGGATGTTGGAGGCGCCGGAGAGCTCGCGGGCCTTGACGATCTGGCCGTCGGGCATCGTCACGCGGGTGCCGGCGGTGACGTACAGGCCGGCCTCGACGACGCACTCGTCGCCGAGCGCGATGCCCACGCCCGCCTCGGCGCCGACGAGGCAGCGCTCGCCGATGGAGATGATCACGTTGCCGCCGCCGGACAGCGTGCCCATGGTGGACGCGCCGCCGCCGATGTCCGAGCCGTCGCCGACGACCACGCCCGCCGAGATGCGGCCCTCGACCATCGAGGAGCCGAGGGTGCCGGCGTTGAAGTTGACGAAGCCCTCGTGCATGACGGTGGTGCCCGCGGCGAGGTGCGCCCCGAGGCGGACGCGGTCGGCGTCGGCGATGCGGACGCCCTTCGGGGCCACGTAGTCCGTCATGCGCGGGAACTTGTCGATCGAGGTCACCTGGAGGTGCAGGCCCTCGGCGCGGGCGTTGAGCCGGACCTTCTCGAGGTCGTCGACGGCGACCGGGCCGAGCGAGGTCCAGGCGACGTTGGCGAGGTGGCCGAAGATGCCGTCCAGGCTCTGGCCGTGCGGCTTCACGAGCCGGTGGGAGAGCAGGTGCAGGCGCAGGTAGACGTCGTGCGCGTCGACCGGCTTCTCGTCGAGCGAGGCGATGACCGTACGCACAGCGACCACCTCGACGCCACGACGGGTGTCCGGTCCGACCGCCGCGGTGGCGCCACCGCCGAGCAGCTCCGCGGCACGCTCGGCGGAAAGCCGCTCGGTGCCGGACGGGCCGGGCGCGTCGGAGAGTTCGGGGGCCGGGTACCAGGTGTCGAGGACGGTGCCGTCGGCGGCGATCGTGGCGAGGCCGGCGGCCACGGCGCCGGTGGTGCGGGGAGCAGTCGTGTCGGTCATGGGGGCAACTTAACCGGCCGGGGCCACCGGGGGCGAACCGGTCGGCAGGGCATCTCACCTGCCGGGAGCGGGCGGGGTTCCTGCGGCGGCCTGTGCGGGTGGAGATACCCCCCGGGCGGCACGGGTGCACCCAGCGGCACGCCCTAGCTGCGGGCAGTCGTGCCTCCCCCAGTGCCTGAACGGCCTGGGAGGTACCCCCAGGGCGGCACGGGTGGGCGCCGGGGGTACCCCCTCTGGGGGAGGCACCCCGCCGGCGCCGGGCCCCGCGACCCACCCCCGGCCCGCACCCACGCCGGGCACACGCGCACCCACGCCGAGCGCACACGCAGCCACGCAGCCGGCGGCACGCCGCTAGCGCCGGCCCCCGCGGTCCGCCCCCGCCTCGCGCCCGATCACCCGCGCCAGGACCTCCCGTGCATACCCCTCGTCGTACGGCACGTCCGTCAGCAGTGCCTGGAGGCAGATGCCGTCCATCAGCGCCACCAGGGCGCGTGCCGTGACGGCGTCCGTGCGGCGGGAGAGCAGGTCGGCCACGCCCTCGGCCCACTCGGCGGCGACGGGGCGCAAGGCGGGGCGGCGCAGGGCGGCGAGGTACAGCTCGTACTCCAGCTCGACGCCCGTGCGGTCGCCGCCCAGCCACTCCCCGAGCACCCGGGCCAGCTCCCCGGCCAGGTCGGCGTGCGGATCCGCCAGGGCGGGATGCGCGGCGACCACCTTCGCGAACCCCTCGTTGGCCTGCCGCAGCGCCGCGACCAGCAGTTCGTCGAGGGTCGCGAAGTGGTACGTCGTGGAGCCGAGCGGCACATCGGCCTCGGCCGCGACGCTGCGGTGGCTGAGTCCGGCGATGCCCTTCTCGCCGACGACCCGGATCGCCGCGTCGATGATCCGCTGCCGCCGCTCCGGGTCGTAACGGCGTGACATCAGTGCGCGCCGCCCAGGTTCAGCACCACCACGCCGACGATGATCAGCGCGATGCCCGCGGCCTTGGTGACGGTCATCCCCTCCCCCATGAACGCGACGCCGATCGTGGCGATGGCGGCGGTGCCCACGCCGGACCAGATGGCGTAGGCCGTACCGACGGAGAGGGTCCGCAGGGTCTGGGCGAGCAGCGCGAAGGAGACCAGGTAGCCGAAGGCGGTGAGCAGCGACGGCCCCAGCCGGCTGAAGCCGTCGCTGTACTTCATGGCGGTGGTCCCGGCGACCTCGGCGGCGATGGCTCCGGCCAGCAGCAGGTATCCCATGTGTACGAGCGTACACAACGGCAGCGCCCGGGAACGCGGAAACGGCGACGCCCGAAGGCGTCGCCGTTTCCGTGCACCGGTGCGGTCTCAGACGTTGAAGCCGAGCGCCCTGAGCTGCTCGCGGCCGTCGTCCGTGATCTTGTCGGGGCCCCACGGCGGCATCCAGACCCAGTTGATCCGCAGCTCGCTGACGAGGCCGTCCGTGGCGGACTTGGCCTGGTCCTCGATCACGTCCGTCAGCGGGCAGGCCGCCGACGTCAGGGTCATGTCGACGGTCGCGATGTTCGCGTCGTCGATGTGGATGCCGTAGATCAGGCCCAGGTTGACGACGTCGATGCCCAGCTCGGGGTCGACGACGTCCATCAGGGCCTCACGGAGCTCCTCCTCCGAGGCCGGCTTGGTCTCCACGGTCTCGCTCATGCGCTCTTCCTTTCGGCGTCGGCGCCGTCCAGCGCCTGGGCCGTCGCGTCCTTCCAGGCCATCCAGCTCAGCAGGGCGCACTTGACCCGGGCCGGGTACTTGGACACCCCGGCGAACGCGACCGCGTCCTCCAGGACGTCCTCCATCGCGTCGTCGGGCTCGATCCTGCCCTTGGACTGCATCAGCTCCAGGAAGGTCTCCTGGATCTTCTGAGCCTCGGCCAGCTCCTTGCCGACCAGCAGGTCGTTCAGTACGGAGGCGGAGGCCTGGCTGATGGAGCAGCCCTGCCCCTCGTACGAGACGTCGCTGATCGTCGTGCCGTCGTACTTCACTCGGAGGGTGATCTCGTCGCCGCACGTCGGGTTCACGTGGTGTACCTCGGCGTCGCCATCCCGCAAGCCCCGCCCGTGCGGGTTCTTGTAGTGGTCCAGGATGACTTCCTGGTACATGGAATCCAGTTTCACCTTTTCCGCACGCCTCTCAGCCGAAGAAGTTCCGTACGTGCTCCAGGCCGTCGACCAGCGCGTCGATCTCGGCCGGCGTGGAGTACAGATAGAACGACGCTCGCGTGGTCGCAGGAATTCCGTAGCGGAGGCAGACCGGCCGCGCGCAGTGGTGGCCGACACGGACCGCGATGCCCTGCTCGTCGAGGACCTGGCCCACGTCGTGCGGGTGGATGTCCCCGAGGGTGAAGGAGATCGCCGCGCCGCGGTCCTCGGCCGTGGTCGGGCCGATGATCCGCAGGTCGGGGACCTCCGCCAGCCGCTTCACCGCGTACTCGGTGAGCGCGTGCTCATGGGCGAGGATCTTGTCCATGCCGATGGAGTTGAGGTAGTCGATCGCCGCGCCGAGACCGACCGCCTGGGCGATCGGGGGCGTGCCCGCCTCGAACTTGTGGGGGGCGGGGGCGTACGTCGACGAGTGCATCGACACCGTCTCGATCATCTCGCCGCCGCCGAGGAACGGAGGCAGGTCCTCCAGCAGTTCCTGGCGGCCCCACAGCACGCCGATGCCGGTCGGGCCGCACATCTTGTGGCCGGTGAAGGCCACGAAGTCGGCCTGGAGGGCCTGGACGTCCAGCGGCATGTGCGGCGCGGCCTGGGAGGCGTCGACGCACACCAGGGCACCGACCTCCTGGGCGCGGCGCACGATCGCCTCGACCGGGTTGAGCGTGCCCAGGATGTTGGAGACCAGGACGAAGGAGACGACCTTCGTCTTCTCGGTGATGATCTCGTCGATGTCGGACAGGTCGAGACGGCCGTCGTCGGTGAGGCCGAACCACTTCAGCTTCGCGCCCGTGCGCTGCGCCAGCAGCTGCCACGGCACGATGTTGGAGTGGTGCTCCATCTCCGTGATGACGATCTCGGTCTCGGAGTCCACGCGGTAGGGCTCGTCGGCCCAGCCCAGCATGTTCGCCACGAGGTTGAGGGACTCCGAGGCGTTCTTGGTGAATATCACCTCGTCGCGGCTGGGCGCGTTGATGAACTCCGCGACCTTGTCCCGCGCGCCCTCGTACAGTGCCGTGGCCTCCTCGGCGAGGACGTGCACGCCACGGTGGACGTTGGCGTTGTGCTGCTCGTAGTACTCGTCGAGAACGTCGATGACCTGGCGCGGGGTCTGCGAGGTCGCGGCGTTGTCGAGGTAGACGAGCTTCCTCCCGTCGTGGAGCACACGGTCCAGGATCGGGAAGTCCTTGCGGATCGCCTCGGTGTCGAGGAGGCCCGGCAGCTGTGTCACGCGGATACGCCACCCTTCGTGTATGCCTCGTAGCCCTCTTCCTCCAGCTTGTCGGCGAGCTCGGCACCGCCGGACTCGACGATCCGGCCGGCCGAGAAGACGTGGACGTGGTCGGGCTTGATGTACCGCAGGATGCGCGTGTAGTGCGTGATCAGCAGGGTGCCGACCTCACCGGTCTCGCGGACGCGGTTGACGCCCTCGGAGACGACGCGGAGGGCGTCGACGTCGAGGCCGGAGTCGGTCTCGTCGAGGATCGCCACCTTCGGCTTGAGCAGCTCCAGCTGGAGGATCTCGTGGCGCTTCTTCTCACCGCCGGAGAAGCCCTCGTTGACGTTGCGCTCGGCGAAGGCGGGGTCCATGTTGAGGCGCTCCATGGCCTCCTTGACCTCCTTCACCCAGGTGCGCAGCTTGGGGGCCTCGCCGCGGACGGCGGTGGCGGAGGTGCGCAGGAAGTTGGAGACCGAGACGCCGGGGACCTCGACCGGGTACTGCATCGCGAGGAACAGGCCGGCGCGGGCGCGCTCGTCGACGGACATCTCCAGCACGTCCTCGCCGTCGAGGGTGACGGTGCCGCCGGTGATCGTGTACTTGGGGTGACCGGCGAGCGAGTACGCGAGGGTCGACTTGCCCGAGCCGTTGGGGCCCATGATGGCGTGCGTCTCGCCCTGCTTCACGGTGAGGTCGACGCCCTTGAGGATCTCCTTCGTGGCGTTGTCGGCCTCGACGGTGACGTGCAGGTCTCGGATTTCAAGCGTTGCCATGGGTGCCTCAGGACTCCTGGGTGAGGGAGACGAGCACGTCGTCCCCTTCGATCTTTACGGGGTATACGGGGACGGGGCGCGTCGCCGGAAGGCTGTCGGGCTTTCCGGAGCGGAGGTCGAAGCGCGAGCCGTGCAGCCAGCACTCGATGTGGCAGTCGTCGACCTCGCCCTCGGACAGCGAGACGTTCGCGTGCGAGCAGATGTCGTGGATCGCGAAGACCTCGCCCTCCGTCTGCACGACGGAGATCGGCGTGCCGTCGAGTTCCACCCGCTTCGGGGTGTCCTCCTCCAGCTCGCTCACTCCACAGACGCGTACGAAGGTCATGCGACCGATGCCTCCAGCTCCTCTTCGATCTTGGCGATCAGGCGCTCCTCGATGTCGGGGACGCCGATCTGCTGGACCAGCTCCGCGAAGAAGCCGCGGACCACCAGACGGCGGGCGTCGATCTCGGGGATGCCGCGCGCCATCAGGTAGAAGAGCTGCTCGTCGTCGAAGCGGCCGGTTGCGGAGGCGTGCCCGGCGCCGACGATCTCGCCGGTCTCGATCTCCAGGTTGGGGACCGAGTCGACCCGGGCGCCGTCGGTCAGCACCAGGTTGCGGTTCATCTCGTAGGTGTCGGTGCCCTCGGCCTTGGCCTCGATGAGCACGTCGCCGATCCAGACCGCGTGCGCGTCGTCGCCCTGGAGCGCGCCCTTGTAGGCGACGTTCGACTTGCAGTGCGGGACGTTGTGGTCGACCAGGAGGCGGTGCTCCTGGTGCTGGCCGGCGTCGGTGAAGTACAGGCCGTACAGCTCGGCCTCGCCGCCGGGACCGGCGTACGTCACGCGGGGGTGCAGCCGGACCAGGTCGCCGCCGAAGGTGACGACGACGGACTTGAAGGAGGCGTCGCGGCCGACGAGGGCGTTGTGCTGGCCCACGTGCACGGCCTTGTCGTCCCAGTCCTGGACGGAGACGACGGTCAGCTTGGCGCCGTCGCCGAGGACGAAGTCGACATTGGCGGCGAGCACCGCGTCACCGGTGTGGTCGATGACCACGACGGCCTCGGCGAAGGCACCCAGCTCGACGACCTGGTGGCCGTAGGCGACCCCGCCCTCGCCGTGCACCGCGATGCGGATCGGCTCGGTGAGGACGGTCTCCTTCGGCACGGTCACGACCGAGGCCTGCTGGAAGGCGGAGTACGCCTGGGCGGCGACGCGGTCCACCGGGGTGCCCGCCCTGCCGAGCCGCGCGTCGTCGCGGCCGACGGTCTCGACGGTGACGCCCTCGGGGGCCTCGACGGCGACCTTGACGCCCTCGCCGGTGGCGGTGGCCGTGCCGTCGTGCAGGCCGCGCAGCCGCTCCAGCGGGGTGAACCGCCACTCCTCCTCGCGCCCGTGCGGGACCGGGAAGTCCGCCACGTCGAAGGACGGGGGCGCGCTCATGCGCGTGGCGACGG
The DNA here is from genome assembly GCF_014534645.1 of Streptomyces griseicoloratus. Lineage (GTDB taxonomy): Bacteria > Actinomycetota > Actinomycetes > Streptomycetales > Streptomycetaceae > Streptomyces > Streptomyces griseicoloratus. The sequence goes on along the minus strand of NZ_JACVQF010000191.1, from coordinate 12,371 downwards.
TCGAGTCGGCCTCGGCGGCCACCGCGATCGCACCGGCGGTGGTGGAGCCCACCGGGATGTTCTGAGCCTCAGCCATGGCTGTCGTAGTGCTCGCTTTCCGTTACGTAAGGGGCTGGACGGTCAGGACCGGGGGTGGGTCAGCCGACCGCGCCTTCCATCTGCAGCTCGATCAGCCGGTTGAGTTCGAGCGCGTACTCCATCGGCAGTTCCTTGGCGATCGGCTCGACGAAGCCGCGCACGATCATCGCCATCGCCTCGTCCTCGCTCAGGCCGCGGCTCATCAGGTAGAAGAGCTGGTCCTCGGAGACCTTGGAGACGGTCGCCTCGTGGCCCATGGACACGTCGTCCTCGCGGACGTCCACGTAGGGGTAGGTGTCCGAGCGGGAGATCGTGTCGACGAGCAGCGCGTCGCACAGGACGTTGGACTTCGAGCCCGGGGCGCCCTCGCCGATCTCGATCAGGCCGCGGTAGGAGGTACGGCCGCCGCCGCGCGCCACCGACTTGGAGACGATGTTGGAGGACGTGTTCGGGGCCATGTGGACCATCTTGGCGCCGGCGTCCTGGTGCTGCCCCTCGCCCGCGAAGGCGATGGACAGGGTCTCGCCCTTGGCGTGCTCGCCCATCAGGTAGACGGCCGGGTACTTCATCGTCACCTTGGAGCCGATGTTGCCGTCGATCCACTCCATGGTCGCGCCCTCGTAGGCCACGGCGCGCTTGGTGACCAGGTTGTAGACGTTGTTCGACCAGTTCTGGATGGTCGTGTAGCGGCAGCGGGCGTTCTTCTTGACGATGATCTCGACGACCGCGGAGTGCAGCGAGTCCGACTTGTAGATCGGGGCGGTGCAGCCCTCGACGTAGTGCACGTAGGCACCCTCGTCGACGATGATCAGGGTCCGCTCGAACTGGCCCATGTTCTCGGTGTTGATCCGGAAGTAGGCCTGGAGCGGGATCTCCACGTGGACGCCCGGCGGCACGTAGATGAAGGAGCCGCCCGACCACACGGCGGTGTTCAGGGCCGCGAACTTGTTGTCACCGGCCGGGATGACGGTCCCGAAGTACTCCTTGAAGAGCTCCGGGTGCTCCTTCAGCGCGGTGTCGGTGTCGAGGAAGATGACGCCCTGCTCCTCCAGGTCCTCGCGGATCTGGTGGTAGACGACCTCCGACTCGTACTGGGCCGCGACACCGGCCACGAGGCGCTGCTTCTCCGCCTCGGGGATGCCGAGCTTGTCGTACGTGTTCTTGATGTCCTCGGGCAGGTCCTCCCAGGACTCCGCCTGCTTCTCCGTGGAGCGCACGAAGTACTTGATGTTGTCGAAGTCGATGCCCGACAGGTCCGAGCCCCAGTTCGGCATGGGCTTCTTCTCGAACAGCTTCAGGCCCTTGAGGCGGAGCTTGGTCATCCACTCCGGCTCGGACTTCTTCGCGGAGATGTCCCGGACGACGTCCTCGTCCAGGCCGCGACGCGCCGACGCACCGGCCTCGTCCCGGTCGGCCCAGCCGTATTCGTACTTGCCCAGGCCCTCGAGCTCAGGGTGGGCAGTCTCCGTGGGGAGAGTCATGCGGGGTTCCTCCCGGCCGTGCTTGCAGATGCGTTGTGGGTGGTCTTGGAAGTCTTCGGGATAAACGTCGTACAGACGCCGTCGCCGTGGGCGATGGTCGCCAGCCGCTGCACATGCGTACCGAGCAGCTCGGCGAAAAATTCCGTCTCCGCCTCGCACAGCTGCGGAAACTGTTCGGCGACATGGGCGACCGGGCAGTGGTGCTGGCAGAGCTGCTCGCCGACCGGTGCGCTCCGCGCGGTTGCAGCGTACCCGTCCGCACTCAGGGCCTTGGCCAGCGCTTCCGCCTGCTGCTCCGGGGGCGCGGACTCGACGGCCTTGCGGTACGCGCCGCCCTGGGCGGCGATCCGGGCCCGGGCGAAGGCGGCGACGGCCTGCTCCCCGCCCTCGCGCTCGGCGATCCAGCGCAGGGCGTCCACGGCGAGCTTGTCGTAGGACTGGTCGAAGGCGTCCCGGCCGCAGTCGGTCAGGGCGAACACCTTGGCGGGCCGCCCGCGCGTGCGCGCGCCGTAGACCCGGCGGTCGCGGGCCTCCACGACGTTGTCGGTGACCAGCGCGTCGAGGTGCCGGCGGACGGCGGCCTGGGTGAGGCCGAGGCGCTCGGCGAGCTCGGCGACGGTCGACGGCCCGTGGTCCAGGATGGACCGCGCGACCCGGTTGCGCGTGGAGCGCTCCCCGGTCGCGAGCTCCTCGTGGGGTGCCTCGCCGACGTTTTTCACAACGCCATTGTTGCGTAATTCCTCGAAGCCGGGCAAGCCGCGTCCGGACGGCCCGATGGTGCCGTGCGTCACTTAGGTATACCTAATCTGACCTGCGGAAACGATCTTTGATCGATCAATTCGCCGCCACGCCGCCGCGCCTTCGGGAAGACTCCCGACCCCCGCCCACACCCGCTCCCACCGGCCCGATCGCGCTGCGAGAGACGCTCTCGGCGCACCTGCGCACGCTGGGCGTCCGGCCCGGCCAGCCCCCTCGGCCCGGACAACACCCCGGGACCGGTGCCCGAGGAGTGCTGGGACACCCGCCGACCGGGGCGTCCGTCCGCGTACCTAGACTCTGGAGCCATGCGAAGCGAGCCCGTGGTCCAGGTCCAGGCCCTGGTGAAGCGGTACGGCACGAAGACCGCGGTGGACGGCCTCGACCTGGTGGCCCGGGCGGGTGTCACCGCCGTACTCGGGCCCAACGGCGCGGGCAAGACGACCACGGTCGAGACCTGCGAGGGGTACCGGAAGCCGGACTCCGGCACGGTGCGCGTCCTGGGCCTCGACCCGGTGCGCGAGGCCGCCGCCCTGCGGCCCCGCATCGGCGTGATGCTCCAGTCCGGCGGCGTCTACTCAGGCGCCCGGGCGGACGAGATGCTGCGCCACGTCGCCAGGCTGCACGCCCACCCGCTGGACGTACCCGCACTCATCGAGCGCCTCGGGCTCGGCTCCTGCGGCCGGACCACGTACCGCCGGCTGTCCGGCGGCCAGCAGCAGCGGCTCGCGCTGGCGATGGCCGTGGTCGGCCGCCCTGAGCTGGTGTTCCTGGACGAGCCCACCGCCGGCCTCGACCCGCAGGCCCGCCGCGCCACCTGGGACCTGGTCCGGGACCTGCGCGCCGACGGCGTCTCGGTGATCCTCACCACCCACCACATGGACGAGGCCGAACAGCTCGCCGACGACGTCGCCATCATCGACGGCGGCCGGGTCATCGCCCAGGGCTCGCCCGAGGAGCTGTGCCGCGGCGGCGCCGAGAACACGCTGCGGTTCAGCGGCCGCCCGGGACTCGACATCGCCTCCCTCCTCAAGGCCCTCCCGCCGGACAGCTCGGCCGCCGAGCTGACGCCGGGCTCCTACCGCGTCACCGGCAAGGTCGACCCGCAGCTGCTCGCGACGGTGACGTCCTGGTGCGCCCAGCACGGGGTCATGCCGGACCGGATCTCGGTCGAGCGGCACACCCTGGAGGACGTCTTCCTGGAGCTCACGGGTAAGGAGTTGCGCTCATGATTCCGGCCGGCACAAGGATCTGCCGGGGGTCCGGGGGCTGTCCCCCGGGAAGACACCGCCTGGAGCTGACCGGTAAGGAGCTGCGCTCGTGAGCACGACCACCGCCGGGACCTACACCCCGAAGCCCGGAGCCGCCCCGCTCGGCCGCATGATCGCGGCCCAGGCGGCCCTCGAGACGAAGATGCTGCTGCGCAACGGCGAGCAGCTGCTGCTGACGGTGATCATCCCCACGCTGCTGCTCGTCCTGTTCAGCTCCGTGGACATCGTCGACACCGGACCCGGCGAGGCCGTCGACTTCCTCGCCCCCGGCGTCCTGGCGCTCGCCGTGATGTCGACGGCGTTCACCGGGCAGGCCATCGCCACCGGCTTCGAGCGCCGGTACGGGGTGCTGAAGCGGCTCGCCGCCTCGCCCCTGCCGCGCTGGGGCCTGATGACCGCGAAGACGGTGTCGGTCCTGGTCACCGAGGTGCTCCAGGTCGTACTGCTGACCGTGATCGCCTTCGCGCTGGGCTGGTCGCCGCACGGCAACCCGTTCGTCGTGCTGCTGCTCCTGGTCCTCGGCACCGCCGCGTTCTCCGGCCTCGGCCTGCTCATGGCGGGCACGCTGAAGGCCGAGGCGACGCTCGCCGCCGCCAACCTGGTCTTCCTGCTGCTGCTCGTGGGCGGCGGCGTCATCGTGCCGCTGGACAGGTTCCCGGACGCGGCGCAGACGGTGCTCGGCCTGCTGCCGATCTCCGCGCTCTCGGACGGGCTGCGGGACGTGCTCCGGCACGGCGCCGGGATGCCGTGGGGCGACCTGGGGATCCTCGCCGTCTGGTCGGTCGCGGGACTCGCGGCCGCCGGGAAGTTCTTCCGCTGGGAGTAGGGAGGAACCGGCATGGGCGACCCTCGTGAAAGCGTGCACAAGCACCCGCCTACCATGGAGCGCGTGCCAAACGTGACCCGCGCAGACGCCGCTGCCGCCGTGCGCAACCCCCTCGCCTTCATCGCCGCACGCTGGACCCCGGATCCCCGGACGGTCCGGCGGGCGGCCATGGCCGCCCTCGTCATGTCGGTGATCATCGTGGTCACCGGCGGTGCCGTCCGGCTGACCGGCTCGGGCCTCGGCTGCCCGACCTGGCCCAAGTGCACCGAAGACTCGCTCACCACGACGAGCGAGATGGGCTTCCACGGCGTCATCGAGTTCGGCAACCGCATGCTGACGTACGTCCTGTGCGCCGCGGTCGGCTGGGCGATCATCGCCGCCCGGTCGCAGAAGCCGTACCGGCGCAGCCTGACCCGGCTGGGCTGGGTGCAGTTCTGGATCGTGATGGGCAACGCCGTCCTCGGCGGCATCGTGGTCCTCGTGGGCCTCAACCCGTACACCGTCGCGGCGCACTTCCTGCTCTCGTCCGCCCTCATCGCCGTCGCCACGGTGATGTGGCACCGCACCCGGGAGGGCGACGCGGCACCCCGCCCCCTGGTGGGCAGGTCCGTGCAGCAGCTCGTGTGGGTGCTGGTGGCCGCCTCCGCCCTGCTGATCGCGGTCGGCACGGTGGTGACCGGTGCGGGACCGCACGCGGGCGACTCCAGCGAGGTCGAGCGGATGCCGCTCGACTGGGAGACGGTGACCAAGGCGCACGCCGTGCTGGCGTGGATCGTGGTGACGCTGACGTTCGCCCTGTGGTTCGTGCTGAAGGCCGTCGACGCGCCCAAGGGCCCGCTGAGCCGTACGCGGGACCTGTTCCTGGTGCTGCTCGCGCAGGGCGTCATCGGCTACGTCCAGTACTTCACCGACCTGCCCGAGGTCCTGGTCGGCCTGCACATGCTCGGCTCCGCGCTGGTGTGGATCGCGGTGGTGCTGGTGCTGCTGTCGCTGCGTGAGCGACCGGAGGCGAAAGCCGCGGTGCCGGAACCGGCGGCGGAGTCCGTGCTGACCCGCGCCTGACGGCTCACTCCAGGTCGTACACCCGCCGCGCGTTGCCCGCGGCGATCATCCCCGCCACCCGCTGCGCGTCCCCCAGGGACCACGCCCCGTCGGCCGCCCAGGTGCCCAGCACCCGGCCGAGGGCCTCGCGGAACAGGCGCGCGCCCACGACGTGCAGCTCGGGCAGCCCCTGGGCCCCGCTGGAGAACAGGATCTTGCCGAAGGGGGCCAGCTCCAGGATCTCCGCGAGGACGGTCGCGGCGCGGGCGCCGGTGCGCACCAGGGCGGCACCCGAGTCGGCGTACACGTGCGGGAAGACCCCGGCGAGGTGGGCGGCGTGGCGGTGGTACGGGTAGCCGTGCAGCAGGACCAGGTCGGTGCCGAGACCCGCGGTGGCCCGCACGAAGTCCGTCAGCAGCACCGGGTCGGTGCGGTCGATGCGCAGGCCCGGCTCGCCCAGCCCCGCGTGCAGCTGGAGCGGCAGGCCCGAGGCGACGGCGATCCACAGCAGATGGCGCAGCAGTACCGGATCGCTCAGCTCCCCGCCCACCTCGCGTCCGGCCAGCCAGCGCGCGGCGGCCCCGCGCACCTCGCCCGGTCCGGGCGGCTCCGGCGCGAGGGCGAGGCCGTGCCGTACGCCCGCGACGGAGGTGAAGGCGACGGCGTGCGCGGCGGCGCCGTGCACGGCCTCGGCGAGGTTGGCGAGGAAGGACTCCACGGTGCCGGAGGTGTCGGCGACCTGTTCGGCCAGCAGCTCCAGGCGCACGATCTCGTGGGCGTCGGCCGCCGCGGCGGAGGCCATCTCCTCGGGTCCGGTGAGGTCGCCGGGCAGCCCCGTGTCGACCAGGTACGTCGTGATTCCGCTGCCGCGCAGCAGCCGGCGGTCCGCCTCCAGGACGCCGAGTTCGCGGCGCCGCGCCAGATAGCGGGCGGGCGGGCAGTGCGGTTCCAGGCCGAGCAGCGGGGGGCACCAGCGGCGTACGGCGAACCCGGTCTGGGTGTCGAACAGGGTGGTGCCCGGGGCGGGCGGGCCCTCGGTGCGGGCCAGCTGGGCCTCGAAGGTGCCGAGGCCCAGTTCCGTTCTCAGCACGCCGTGGCAGTACTGGTCCACCAGGGACGGCGTTTCGATCATCCGGGCTCCCCGTTCGTGGACCGTGTGCCTCGCGGCTTGCTACGAGTCCTAACGGGTGAACCCGGCGTCAGGTGTTGCTCGGCCCGCCGACCTGGATGCCGGCCATGCGGGACCACTCGTACGGGCCCGTCCTCACCTTGGCGGCGAACTCTCCGTCGAAGTCCTCGTGGACGGTGATCCCGGCCTTCGCCACCGCCTTCTCGGCGATCTCGTAGGAGGGCGCGACCAGGTCGCCCCAGCCGCCGTCCTCGCCGACGAGCACGATCCGGGCGCCGCGCTGCCCGAGGTAGGCCACCTGGCCCTCGGCACCGCCGTGTGCCTTGGAGAAGGCGCTGATCCGCCCGGCCAGCCGGGTCGCCGTGCGCTCGGCCTTCGCGTCAACCTGCTGCGTGTCTGCCATGGCAGGATGCTACCGATGGGTAGATCAAACGGCGACGGGCGGGGTGCGTGGCCTTGACCACGCGCCCCGCCCGTCGGGCGGTCCTCGGTGCGTCAGCGCAGGAACGGGTCCACCGCGACCGCCAGGAAGAGCACCGACACATAGGTGATCGACCAGTGGAACAGCCGCATCTCCTTGAGCTTGGCGCCCGTCACCTCGGCCTTGGCGCGGTTCTGCAGTCCGTGCGCCTCCCACAGCCACATGCCGCCGGCCGCCAGGGCGACCGCCGTGTAGAACCAGCCGGTGTAGCCCATCGGCGTCAGCAGCAGCGACACCGCGACCATCACCCAGCTGTAGATCACGATCTGCCGGGCGACGACCTTGTTGGAGGCGATGACCGGGAGCATCGGCACGCCCACGCGCGCGTAGTCGTCCTTCACCTTCATGGACAGCGGCCAGTAGTGCGGCGGCGTCCAGAAGAACATCACCAGGAAGAGGATGACCGGCGCCCACGACATCGAGTTGGTCACCGAGGACCAGCCGATCAGCACCGGCAGACAGCCCGCGATGCCGCCCCAGACGATGTTCTGCGAGGTCCGGCGCTTGAGGATCATCGTGTAGACGACGACGTAGAAGAGGAGTGCGCCAAGGGAGAGCCAGGCCGACAGCCAGTTGACGGTGAGGCCGAACAGCAGGGTGGAGACCACCGCGAGGGTGATGCCGAAGGCCAGGCACTCGCGCGGGCTGACCATGCCGGTGACCAGCGGGCGCTGCGCGGTGCGCTCCATCAGCGCGTCGATGTCGCGGTCGATGTACATGTTCAGCGCGTTGGCGCCGCCCGCGGACAGGTAACCGCCGACACAGGTCAGCAGGACCAGCTTCAGGTCCGGCACGCCCTGCTCGGCGAGGAACATCACCGGCACGGTCGTGATCAGCAGAAGCTCGATGATCCGCGGCTTGGTCAGTGCCACGAACGCCTTGACACGGGCCCCGAACGGCCGGTGACTCGGGCTCTGGCTCGTCCCGATAACCCCCGCAGGACGGGATTCAACGGCCGTCACGCACACCCCTGACAGAGACATCCCAGCGAGCCTCCCCGTGTGAAGTGCCGGCAAAGGCTCGCGCGTACCACGCCACTTTAGACGTTGCCCATACCCCGGCCTCCGCGGGGGTGGGGTCGTGTTGGCGGGCGCGCTCCGACGTGCGTGCGGAGGGTCGATTGAGCGGTCAGATGAGCGGCTTCGTATTCACTTGCCGAATGCCGTTTCGCCCAGTCAGGAGGCGGATCCCAAAGAGTCCCGGCAGTCTGGTTTCCAGCGGAAAAACGCACGTACTTACGGGGGTAGGCTCGTCAGCGGCCGGCCGATGCACGGATACGCCGGCAGCCGGTGGACGCCCACGTGCACCGGCATCCGACATGTGGAGAGGAGCCCTGACTCAGGGTGAGCACCAAGCCGACCACCACAGACCTCGAGTGGACCGAACTGGACCAGCGGGCCGTGGACACCGCCCGCGTCCTGGCCGCCGATGCCGTACAGAAGGTTGGCAACGGCCATCCGGGTACGGCGATGAGCCTGGCGCCCGCCGCCTACACCCTCTTCCAGAAGGTGATGCGGCACGACCCGGCCGACGCGAACTGGGTCGGGCGCGACCGTTTCGTGCTGTCCGCCGGCCACTCGTCCCTGACCCTCTACACCCAGCTGTACCTCGCCGGCTTCGGCCTGGAGCTGGACGACCTGAAGTCCTTCCGCACCTGGGGCTCCAAGACCCCCGGCCACCCCGAGTACGGCCACACGGTCGGCGTGGAGACGACGACCGGCCCGCTCGGCCAGGGCGTCGCCAACGCGGTCGGCATGGCGATGGCCGCCCGCTACGAGCGCGGTCTGTTCGACCCCGAGGCCCCGCAGGGCGAGTCCCCGTTCGACCACTACATCTACTGCATCGCCGGTGACGGCTGCCTCCAGGAGGGCATCTCCGCCGAGGCGTCCTCCCTCGCGGGCCACCAGAAGCTCGGCAACCTGATCCTGCTGTGGGACGACAACCACATCTCGATCGAGGGCGACACGGAGACCGCCGTCTCCGAGGACACCGTCAAGCGGTACGAGGCGTACGGCTGGCACGTGCAGCGCGTCGAGCCCAAGGCCGACGGCGACCTGGACCCGAACGCGATCTACGCGGCGATCCAGGAGGCGAAGAAGGTCACCGACCGGCCCTCCTTCATCGCCATGCGGTCGATCATCGCCTGGCCCGCCCCGAACGCGCAGAACACCGAGGCCGCGCACGGCTCGGCCCTCGGCGACGACGAGGTCGCGGCCACCAAGCGCGTGCTGGGCTTCGACCCGGAGCAGTCCTTCGAGGTCTCCGACGAGGTCATCGGCCACACCCGCAAGGCGCTGGAGCGCGGCGAGGCGGCCCGCGCGGTGTGGGAGAAGTCCTTCCAGCAGTGGCGGGACGCCAACCCCGAGCGCGCCGCCGAGTACGACCGCATCGCGAAGGGCGAGCTGCCCACCGGCTGGGAGGAGAAGATCCCGGTCTTCGAGGCGGGCAAGGGCGTCGCCACGCGTGCCGCCTCCGGCAAGGTCCTCCAGGCCCTCGGCGCGGTCATCCCCGAGCTGTGGGGCGGCTCGGCCGACCTCGCGGGCTCGAACAACACGACGATCGACAAGACGTCGTCGTTCCTCCCGGCGGGCAACCCGCTGCCGGAGGCCGACCCGTACGGCCGCACCATCCACTTCGGCATCCGCGAGCACGCGATGGCCGCGGAGATGAACGGCATCGCCCTGCACGGCAACACCCGCATCTACGGCGGCACCTTCCTGGTGTTCTCCGACTACATGCGCAACGCCGTGCGGCTGTCGGCGCTGATGCACCTGCCGGTCACCTACGTGTGGACGCACGACTCCATCGGCCTGGGCGAGGACGGCCCGACCCACCAGCCGGTCGAGCACCTGGCCTCGCTGCGCGCCATCCCGGGCCTGAACATCGTGCGCCCGGCCGACGCCAACGAGACCGCGATCGCCTGGCGCGAGATCCTGAAGCGCTGGACGAAGGAGTTCGGCAAGGGCCAGCCGCACGGTCTCGCGCTCACCCGCCAGGGTGTGCCGACGTACGAGCCCAACGAGGACGCGGCCAAGGGCGGCTACGTCCTGTTCGAGGCGGAGGGCGGCGACGCGCAGGTGATCCTGATCGCCACCGGTTCCGAGGTGCACGTGGCCGTGGAGGCCCGTGAGGCGCTCCAGGCCGAGGGCGTGCCGACCCGCGTGGTGTCGATGCCGTCCGTGGAGTGGTTCGAGCAGCAGGACCAGGGGTACCGGGACAGCGTCCTGCCCCCGGCCGTGAAGGCCCGTGTCGCGGTCGAGGCCGGGATCGGTCTGACCTGGCACAAGTACGTCGGGGACGCCGGCCGCATCGTCTCCCTGGAGCACTTCGGTGCCTCCGCCGACGGCAAGGTGCTCTTCGAGGAGTTCGGCTTCACCGCCGAGAACGTGGCCGCCGCTGCCCGGGAATCGATCGCCGCGGCCCAGCGCTGACGCTCGTATACGACACGTAGGAGATGCATATTCCATGACAGACGCACTCAAGCGCCTCTCCGATGAAGGCGTCGCGATCTGGCTGGACGACCTGTCGCGCAAGCGGATCACGTCCGGCAACCTCGCCGAGCTGATCGACCAGCAGCACGTCGTGGGCGTCACCACCAACCCGACGATCTTCCAGAAGGCGATCTCCGAGGGCGACGGCTACGACCGCCAGCTGTCGGACCTGGCCGCCCGCAAGGTGACCGTCGAAGAGGCCATCCGCATGATCACCACGGCGGACGTCCGCGACGCCGCCGACATCCTGCGCCCCGTCTTCGACGCCACCGGCGGCAAGGACGGCCGGGTCTCGATCGAGGTCGACCCGCGCCTGGCGCACAACACCAAGGCGACGGTCGCCGAGGCCCGGCAGCTGGCCTGGCTGGTGGACCGCCCCAACACGCTCATCAAGATCCCGGCGACCCGTGCGGGCCTGCCGGCGATCACCGAGACGATCGGCAACGGCATCAGCGTCAACGTCACGCTGATCTTCTCGCTGGAGCGCTACCGCGAGGTCATGGACGCCTACCTCAGCGGCCTGGAGAAGGCCAAGGAGCGGGGTCTGGACCTGTCGCTGATCCACTCCGTGGCGTCCTTCTTCGTCTCCCGCGTGGACACCGAGATCGACAAGCGGATCGACGCGCTGGGCACCGACGAGGCGAAGGCGCTGCGCGGCAAGGCCGCCGTCGCCAACGCGCGTCTGGCCTACCAGGCGTACGAGGAGGTCTTCTCCTCCGAGCGCTGGAACGCGCTGGAGAAGGCCGGCGCCAACAAGCAGCGTCCGCTGTGGGCGTCCACCGGTGTGAAGGACAAGGCGTACAGCGACACGATGTACGTCACCGACCTGGTCGCGCCGAACACGGTCAACACCATGCCGGAGGCCACCCTGCTGGCCACCGAGGACCATGGCGAGATCACCGGCGACACCGTCGCCGGCACCTACGAGCAGGCCCGCGCCGACCTCGACGCGGTCGAGGCCCTCGGGATCTCCTACGACGAGGTGGTCCAGCTCCTGGAGGACGAGGGCGTCGACAAGTTCGAGGCGTCCTGGAACGACCTGCTGAAGTCGACCGAGGCGGAGCTCCAGCGCCTCGCTCCCTCGGAGGGCTGAATTGTCAAGCAGCAATCCGCTGCGTGACCCCGCAGACCGACGGCTCCCGCGTATCGCGGGGCCGTCGGGTCTGGTCATTTTCGGCGTCACCGGCGACCTGTCCCGCAAGAAGCTCATGCCCGCCGTGTACGACCTCGCCAACCGTGGTCTGCTGCCGCCGGGCTTCTCGCTCGTCGGCTTCGCCCGCCGCGACTGGGAGCACGAGGACTTCGCCCAGGTCGTGCACGACGCCGTCAAGGAGCACTCCCGCACCCCGTTCCGCGAGGAGGTCTGGCAGCAGCTCATCCAGGGCATGCGCTTCGTCCAGGGCACCTTCGACGACGACGACGCCTTCGAGCGGCTGCGCGGCACCATAGAGGAGCTGGACAAGGCACAGGGCACGGGCGGCAACTTCGCCTTCTACCTCTCCGTGCCGCCGAAGTCCTTCCCCGTGGTCATCCAGCAGCTCAAGAAGCACGGACTCGCGGACCAGAAGGGCGGCTCCTGGCGCCGCGCGGTGATCGAGAAGCCGTTCGGGCACGACCTGGAGTCGGCCGAGGAGCTCAACGCGATCGTCCACGAGGTCTTCGCCCCGGACCAGGTCTTCCGCATCGACCACTACCTGGGCAAGGAGACCGTCCAGAACATCCTGGCGCTGCGCTTCGCCAACACGATGTTCGAACCGATCTGGAACCGGTCCTACGTGGACCACGTGCAGATCACCATGGCCGAGGACATCGGCATC
>NZ_JACVQF010000190.1 GCF_014534645.1 Streptomyces griseicoloratus | reverse complement strand
GCCGGGTGCCGGTGATGGCCCGGTGGCCGGTGCGCCGGGGCGGCCCGGTGTGCCCGCGCAGCCGGGTGCCTTCCCCGGGCGTGGTGGGTTCCCTGGCTCTGGTGCGTTTCCGGACGGCCGGGGCGGTGACGTGACCCGGCCCGGCGCGGACGCCGCCCGCACGGAGGTCCTGCGGAACGGCCCCCAGTCCTCCCCGGACGCCGCCGAGACCCAGGTCCTCCCCGCCGGCGCGGGCCCCGACGCCGGTGCGCCCGACGTCCTCGGTGCGCGAATACGCCGGACGCGCATGGCGCAGGAGCAGGACCGGAACGGCAGGGCCGGTACGGGCCGTGCCGGGTCCGACCCGGCCGTCGACCGGACGGACGTGCTCCCCTCGGCGGCCCCGACCCGCGCCTTCCCGGCGCCCGCCCCTGGTGCCGGCGGCCCCGGCCCCGCCACCGCCGCCCTCCGCGACCCCTGGCAGGACGCCGGTCCGGCCGACGGGTCCGAGCACACCCACGACCCGCACGAGGTCACCGTCCAGCTCGACGCCGTCCAGCTCGGCGACGGGGTGCTGCGGCAGGCCAAGGGCGGTGCGGGCAACGGCCCGGACAACTCCGACGGGCCCGTCTTCGTCGACGCGTCGGGCCGCCGCAGCCGCCGCTTCCGCCGACTCGGCATCGCCGTCGGCATCGTCTGCGCGATCTACGCGGTCGTCATGGTCTCCACGCTCCTGTCGGGCAACTCCAACGCCCCCTGGCTCCCCGTACCGGGCCAGCAGAAGGACAAGCCGGCCGGCCAGGTCGACACCACTCCGCTGCCCTCGCAGTCGGCCCAGCCCTCCAGCAGCGGCAGCGCCGCCCCGCAGGTCTCCCCCTCGGCCGGTGACGGCACGACCTCGGCGCCCGGCGCCGACGCCTCCGCCCCCGGCACCTCCGACACCGCCGGACAGCCGGGCACGGGCACCGGTTCCGCGCCGTCCGCGTCCCGGACCGCCCCCCTGCCGGGAGGCGGCGCCACCGACCCGGACCCGACGGAGTCGGCGGCCACGCCGCCGGACCCCGGCACCGGCGCCCCGAGCACCCCCGCCGGCGGCGGCGAGCCCTCGGCCGATCCGACCGGCAGCACCGACCCGGGCGGCGGTGACACCGGCGAGCCCGGCGGCACGGCCGTCAACGGCGCCGCCGCCCCGTCCCCCGTCGGCGCCCCGGCTGCCGCGTCCACTTCCCCTTCCCTGTCCCCGGAGTACACCCTCTGATGGCATCCCGCACCCGCCGTCACGGGGCCGCGACCGGAGCCCGTGACGGCTCCCGGCGGCGCCGCCTGCCCCTGCGCCTGCTGCTGCCGGTGCTCGTCCTCGTCGCCCTGATGGCGATGCTCATGCTGCGCGGGTACGTGCACAGCGAGATCCTGGCCGACCACCGCGTCCAGCCGCCCGCCGCCACCGACCAGGTGCCGCAGAAGATCCTGGAGGGCGGCCCGGTCATCGACGCCCGCAGCGGTCGCACCGAGAGCCTGAGCGTGCCCGACCACCGCCTGGTCCTCACCTTCGACGACGGCCCGGACCCCACCTGGACCCCGCGCGTGCTGGACGTGCTGAAGAAGCACGACGCCCACGCCGTCTTCTTCGTCACCGGCACCATGGCCTCCCGCTACCCGGACCTCGTCAAGCGCATGGTCGACGAGGGCCACGAGGTCGGCCTGCACACCTTCAACCACCCCGACCTCTCCTTCCAGTCCAAGAAGCGCATCGACTGGGAGCTGTCGCAGAACCAGCTGGCGATCACCGGCGCGGCCGGCATCCGCACCTCGCTGTTCCGCCCCCCGTACTCCTCCTTCGCCGACGCCATGGACAACAAGTCCTGGCCCGTCACCGAGTACATCGGCAGCCGCGGCTACATCACGGTCGTCAACAACACCGACAGCGAGGACTGGAAGAAGCCCGGCGTCGACGAGATCATCCGCCGGGCCACGCCCGAGGGCGGCAAGGGCGCCATCGTCCTGATGCACGACTCCGGCGGCGACCGCCACCAGACCGTGCAGGCGCTGGACCGGTTCCTGCCCGATCTGAAGAGCAAGGGCTACGAGTTCGACAACCTCACCGAGGCCCTGGACGCGCCCAGCGCGCACAGCCCGGTGACCGGCGCCGAACTGTGGAAGGGCAAGGCGTGGATCTTCCTGGTCCAGGCCAGCGAGAAGATCACCGACGGCCTGGTGGTGGGCCTCGCGGTCATCGGCACCCTGGTCATCGGCCGCTTCGTCCTGATGCTGCTGCTCTCCGGCATCCACGCCCGCCGGGTCCGCCGCAGGGGCTTCCGCTGGGGCCCGCCGGTCACCGAACCGGTGACGGTGCTGGTCCCGGCGTACAACGAGGCCAAGTGCATCGAGAACACCGTCCGTTCGCTGATGGCCAGCGACCACCCGGTCGAGGTCATCGTCATCGACGACGGCTCCAGCGACGGCACGGCCCGGATCGTGGAGGCCATGGGCCTGCCGAACGTCCGGGTGATCCGCCAGCTCAACGCGGGCAAGCCGGCGGCGCTCAACCGCGGCCTGGCGAACGCCCGTTACGACATCGTGGTCATGATGGACGGCGACACCGTCTTTGAACCGTCCACCGTCCGCGAACTCGTCCAGCCCTTCGGCGACCCGAAGGTCGGCGCCGTGGCGGGCAACGCGAAGGTCGGCAACAAGGACAGCCTCATCGGCGCCTGGCAGCACATCGAGTACGTGATGGGCTTCAACCTGGACCGCCGCATGTACGACGTCCTGCGCTGCATGCCGACCATCCCGGGCGCCGTGGGCGCCTTCCGCCGCTCCGCCCTCGAACCCATCGGCGGCATGAGCGACGACACCCTCGCCGAGGACACCGACGTCACCATGGCGCTGCACCGCGCCGGCTGGCGCGTGGTCTACGCCGAGAACGCCCGCGCCTGGACCGAGGCCCCGGAGTCCGTCCAGCAGCTGTGGTCCCAGCGCTACCGCTGGTCGTACGGCACCATGCAGGCCATCTGGAAGCACCGCCGCGCCGTCATCGAACGCGGCCCCTCCGGCCGCTTCGGCCGCGTCGGCCTGCCCTTCGTCTCCCTGTTCATGGTCGTGGCCCCGCTGCTGGCCCCGCTGATCGACGTGTTCCTGCTCTACGGCATCGTGTTCGGGCCGACGGAGAAGACGATCGTGGCGTGGCTGGGCGTCCTGGCGATCCAGGCGGTGTGCGCGGCGTACGCCTTCCGCCTCGACCGCGAACGCATGACCCATCTGATCTCGCTGCCCCTGCAGCAGATCCTCTACCGCCAGCTCATGTACGTCGTGCTGCTCCAGTCCTGGATCACCGCGCTCACCGGCGGCCGCCTGCGCTGGCAGAAGCTGCGGCGCACCGGGGTCGTCGAGGCGCCCGGCGGCGCCGTGCCGCGCCAGCGATCGCAGAGCAGCGATGATCGGAGGCCCGTGGCATGACCCACGGATACCCGACCGGAACCGGGGCCGCCCCGGAGCCGGTCCCCAGCCCCTACGGAACCGGCCCCTACGGAACCGGCCCGCAGCAGCCGAACGGCGACCCGGCGGTGCCGCCCTACGGCGTCCCGCAGCAGCGCACGACGGAGCCCGGCCCCGCGGCCGAGCCGGCCACCGCGCCGGCACCGGCGCCGGCGCCGAAGAAGCCGGGCCGCGACCGGTACCTGGACCTGCTGCGTTCGCTGGCCCTGGTCCGCGTGGTCGTCTACCACCTCTTCGGCTGGGCCTGGCTGACGGTGCTGTTCCCGTCCATGGGCGTGATGTTCGCGCTGGCGGGCTCGCTGATGGCGCGCTCCCTGAACCGTCCGGCGCTGAGCGTGATCCGCGGCCGTGTGCGCCGGCTGCTGCCGCCCCTGTGGGCGTTCAGCGCGGTCGTACTGGCCCTGATGTTCGCGAACGGCTGGAACCCGCTGAAGGACCCGAACCTCGACGGCGCCTGGGGCCTGGCCTCGCTGTTCAACTACATCGTCCCGATCGGCGCCCCGCCCTTCCCCTGGCACATCGGCTCCAAGTCGGGCCTGCTGGAGGACACCTGGGCGGTGCAGGCGGCGGGCGTGCTGTGGTACCTGCGCGCCTACCTGTGGTTCGTCGTCGCCTCCCCGCTGCTGCTGTGGCTGTTCCGTCGCGCTCCCTGGCCGACGCTGCTCGCCCCGCTGGGTCTGACGGCGATCGTCGGCACGGGCCTGGTGACCATCCCCGGCGAGACGGGCAACGCGGTCACCGACTTCGCGGTCTACGGGAGCTGCTGGGTCCTGGGCTTCGCCCACAACGACGGCCTGCTGAAGAAGATCCCCCGGTACGTCGCCGTCTCGTGCGCGTCCCTGGTGATGGCCTTCGGCCTGTGGTGGGCCTCGAACCACCTGGGCCCCGACGGCTGGGACCTGAACGACATCCCGCTGGCCCAGGCCACCTGGTCGTTCGGCTTCGTCGTGATCCTCCTCCTGTACTCCCCGTCCTGGCAGGAACTCCCCGGCCGCCTGGCCAAGTGGGACAGGCTGGTGACCCTCTCCAACAACCGGGCGGTCACCATCTACCTGTGGCACAACCTGCTGATCATGGCCACGGTCCCGATCATCGACCTCGCGTACGAGCTCCCGTTCATGCAGAGCGAGCGTGCGGTGCAGGCGCTCGACGGCGCGTACACGATCTGGATGTTCGCCCTGGTCTGGCCCCTCATCGGCCTGATGGTCCTCGCGGTCGGCTGGGTCGAGGACCTGGCCGCGAAACGCAGCCCGCGCCTGTGGCCGAACGGCACGAAGCGCGCCACCACCGCACAGCCCAGGAACAGCTCACGCCGCCGACCGGCCACCCGGTCCCGACGGTGACCGCCTGACTCGCACCCCTGTGCGAGACTGCCCCGGTTGCGTGCGTGAACAGGTCAACCGCTGGGAGCAGGTGGGGATGAGCAAGCGGCAGGTGCGGAAGATGCTGCGGCTGATGGCGAGCGGGGAGCCGGTCGAGCTGACCAGTCCGATGGCGTCCGTGAAGAAGCTGGCCCGGCTCGCCTTCGTCGCCCAGCAGTTCGGGTACGAGTACGCCGACGTCCGGCAGGGCGGCGGGACCAACGGCTCGCTCACGATGCTGATCGTGCCCGACCCCAGCCCGCAGGCACGCGCCCGCGCCGCGCAGAACTGGGCGCAGTACCCCAACGCCGGCGACGGCGTCTCGCTGCCGCCGCTCGTGCCGGATGCCTTCGAACTCCTCAAGGCCCGCATCAACTTCGACCTCACCGGCAAGAACGCCGAGAAGCGGATGGGGTACGGGGCGCTCGGCGTCACGGTGGGGTGCGTGGTCCTCGCCTACCGCGCGGGTGGGCGGGACGATGATTTCGTCATGGCGGCGATCGTCTGGCTGGTGCTCATGGCGGTCTTCGGGATCGGGTTCGCCGTCACCCGCAGGCGCAACGCCAGGTTCGCGGTGCGGCTGCAGGCCGCCGGGTACCTGCCGGTGGCCGACGAGACGGGGCGCGTGCGGTATCTGGCGCCCGGGGCGCAGCCGGCCGGGCACGGGAATCCGTTCGCGGGGGGAGGCGGCCCGGTGACCGGATCGCCGTACGGGTATCCGGCTCCGGCGCCGGTCCCGGGTGCGCCCGGCGCTCCCGCCGGGTACGGCCACCCCGCCCCAGCCCCCGGTCCGTACGCCCCCGGCCCCTACGCCCAGCAGCCCTACCCGCCGTACCCCCCGCAGCCGCAGCAGCCCCAGCAGAACCCCCACTGGCAGCCTCAGCCCCCGCAGGGCTGACCTCTCACCCCGGCTCCCCGCCGGGTGAGAGCAACGTTCCCTGGCGGTCACCCACAGCCCAACAGAACCGAAACGCGGCCTGCCTACTTTCGGTGCATCCGAGCCCCGGAGCACCGTGGAGGCGTCATGACAGTCCCTGGCGGCCGCTGGATCCAGCACTGGGATCCGGAGGACGAGACCTTCTGGAAGGAGACGGGGGAACGGGTCGCCCGGCGCAACCTGTTCTTCTCCGTCCTCTCCGAGCACATCGGGTTCTCGGTCTGGACGATGTGGTCGGTGCTGGTGCTGTTCATGGGCCCGGAGTACGGGCTGACGCCGGCCGACAAGTTCCTGCTGACCTCCGTGGTGACCCTCGTCGGGGCCGTCGTGCGGGTGCCCTACACCTTCGCGGTCGCGATCTTCGGCGGGCGGAACTGGACGATCGTCTCCGCCGGGCTGCTGCTCGTCCCGTCCGTCGCCGCGTTCGTCGTGATGGAGCCGGGGACGTCCTTCTCGACCTTCCTCCTCGTCGGCCTGCTGGCCGGCATCGGCGGCGGCAACTTCGCCTCCTCCATGACCAACATCAACGCCTTCTTCCCGCTGCGGAAGAAGGGCTGGGCGCTCGGACTCAACGCGGGCGGCGGCAACATCGGCGTACCGGTCATCCAGCTCGCCGCGCTCGCGATCATCGGGGCGAGCGGCGGGCCGCGGGTGCTGCTCGGCATCTACATCCCGCTCATCCTCGTCGCCGCCGTCCTCGCCGCCCGCTTCATGGACAACCTCGCCTCCGTGAAGAACGACACCGGGGCCGCCAAGGACGCCGCCAGGGACGCCCACACCTGGATCATGTCCCTGCTCTACATCGGCACCTTCGGCTCGTTCATCGGCTACAGCTTCGCCTTCGGGCAGGTGCTGCAGACCCAGTTCGGGCGGACCCCGCTGCAGGCGGCGTACGTCACCTTCATCGGTCCGCTGCTCGGCTCGCTGATCCGCCCGCTGGGCGGCAGGCTCGCCGACCGGTACGGCGGCGCGCGGATCACGCTGTGGAACTTCGTCGCCATGGCCGCCGCCACCGCCGTGCTCGTCGCGGCCAGCATGGCGAAGTCGCTCGCGCTGTTCGTCGCCGTGTTCGTCGTGCTGTTCGTGCTCAGCGGGCTCGGCAACGGTTCGACGTTCAAGATGATCCCCGGCATCTTCCAGAACAAGGCGCTCGCCCAGGGGCTGACGGGAGAGGACGCCGTGGCGTACGGGAGGCGGCTCTCCGGCGCCTCCATGGGGCTGATCGGCGCGGTCGGCGCGCTGGGCGGCGTCGCCATCAACCTCGCCTTCCGGCAGTCCTTCCTCTCCGTCGGCTCGGGCACCGGCGCCTTCGTCGCCTTCCTCGCCTTCTACGCCGTCTGCTTCGCGGTCACCTGGGCGGTATACCTTCGCCGCCCGGCCGCACCGGCCTCCCGCGCGCAGGCCGACACGGAGAAGAAGCCCGAGCCCAGCTACGCCGAGGTGTGACGTAACACTGGTGACATGAAGCCGAACCGAGCCTGTCACGCACCGTTGACAGGCTCCTCGGCAGACACGGGACACAGCCGAGCGGGACGAGAGCCATGGACGACGAACGACAGCCACCGGAACACGGGCCCCTCGCCGGATTCACCGTGGGCGTGACCGCCGCACGCCGCGCCGACGAGCTCGGCGCGCTGCTCCAGCGGCGCGGCGCCGCCGTCCTGCACGCCCCGGCGCTGCGGATCGTGCCGCTCGCCGACGACGGCGAACTGCTGGCGGCGACCAAGCAGCTGATCGACCAGGCGCCGGACGTCGTCGTGGCCACCACCGCCATCGGCTTCCGGGGCTGGGTCGAGGCCGCCGAGGGGTGGGGGCTGGGCGAGGCGCTGCTGGAGCGGCTGGCCGGGGTGGAGCTGCTGGCGCGCGGGCCCAAGGTCAAGGGCGCGGTCCGGGCCGCGGGGCTGACCGAGCGGTGGTCGCCGTCGTCGGAGTCCATGGCCGAGGTACTGGACCGGCTCCTGGAGCAGGGCGTCGAGGGCCGCAGGATCGCCCTACAGCTGCACGGGGAGCCGCTGCCGGGCTTCGTGGAGGCGCTGCGGGCGGGCGGGGCCGAGGTCGTCGGGGTCCCCGTGTACCGGTGGCTGCCGCCGGAGGACATCGGCCCCGTCGACCGGCTGCTGGACGCCACCGTCGCGCGCGGCGTGGACGCCGTCACGTTCACCAGCGCGCCCGCCGCGGCCTCTCTCCTCAACCGCGCCGAGGAGCGGGGCCTGCTGCCCGCGCTGCTCGACGCGCTCGGCCACGACGTGCTGCCGGCCTGCGTCGGCCCGGTCACCGCGGTGCCGCTCCAGGCGCACGGCGTCGACACGGTCCAGCCCGAGCGGTTCCGGCTCGGGCCGCTCGTCCAGCTGCTGTGTCAGGAGCTTCCGGCCCGCGCGCGGTCGCTGCCGCTCGCCGGGCACCGGGTGGAGATCCGCGGGCACGCGGTGCTGGTGGACGGCGAGCTCAAGCCGGTGCCGCCCGCCGGGATGTCCCTGCTGCGGACGCTGGCCCGGCGGCCGGGCTGGGTCGTCCCCCGCGCCGAGCTGCTGCGAGCGCTGCCGGGGGCCGGGCGCGACGAGCACGCCGTGGAGACGGCGATGGCCCGGCTGCGCACCGCCCTGGGCACGCCGAAGCTGATCCAGACGGTGGTCAAGCGCGGCTACCGCCTGGCCCTGGACCCGGCGGCGGACAGCAAGTACGCAGACGCGTGACCGCCGACCGCACCACCGTGACCGCCGGGCGCGTCGCCGGGGCCGCTTGGCGGATCGCCGGGACCTCCGAGCGGATCGCCGGGACCTTCGGGCGGACTGCTGAGGCAGCCTGGCGCGCCGCCGGGGCCGCTTGGCGGATCGCCGGGACCTCCGAGCGCGCCGCCGGGACCTCCGGGCGGACCGCTGGGACCGCCGGGCGCGCCGCCGGGACCTCCAGGCGCACTGCCGGGACCGCCGGGCGGATCGCCGGGACCGCCGGGCGCACCGCTGAGGCAGCCTGGCGCGCCGCCGGGGCCGCTTGGCAGATCGCCGGGACCTCCGAGCGCGCCGCCGGGACCGCCGGGCGGATCGCCGGGGCCGCCTGGCGCACTGCCGGGACCTCCGGGCGGACCGCTGGGACAGCCGGGTGCGCCGCCGGGCCTTCTTCCAAGTGCGGGCCCGGTACGAGGGGTTACGGGGGCGCAAGCGGGCAGGCACTGTAGAGGGAGTTCTTCCGCGGCGTTCCGTGAGTGCCGCGGAGGTGCTCCACCTGCTCTCCTCCCGGCCCGCCCCACCGGGCAACCCCTAGGCGGTGACAGGCACATGGCACTGGGCACGGCCACAGCCCCGTACGAGCTGCGGTTCGACACCGGACGGGTCTGTCTGGACCTCCTCGCCACCACCCACCCCGTGGAACGGCTCGGATCCGTCGAGGTGCTGCGCGCCTGGATCACCGGCTCCGGGCTCGTCCCGCCCGGCACCGCCCTCACCCACGCCGACGTCTCCTGGCTGACCGGCTTCCGCGAACTGCGCTGCCAGACCGCCCGGTTGGTGCGCGGGCGGCCGGTGCCCGGCGTCCCGTCGTACGACCGCGCGCTCGCCCGCGTCAACGAACTGGCCCGCGGCGCGCCCCCGGCGCCCCGCGCGGTGCGCGGCGAGGACGGCGCGCTGGTGCGGGAGCTGACCGGGCCGCCGCAGTGCGCGGAACTGCTCGGCGCGGTCGCCCGGGACGCCGTGGACCTGCTCACCGACCCCGAGGCCAGGGCGAGTCTGCGGCAGTGCGAGGGCGACAACTGCCCGATCGTGTACGTGGACACGTCCCGGGGCCGCCGCAGGCGCTGGTGCTCCAGCGAGGTCTGCGGAAACCGCGAGCGCGTCGCCCGCCACCGCCGCCGCGCCGCCGCACTGGCCCGCGCCTGAGACGCCGGGGCGCGGCCGGCGCCCCGAGAAAACTGTTCCCTCCCTTTGAACGCCCCGCGCCCCGCATCCGTACCGGATGGGCGAGCGACCGACTGGGGGAACCCCCGGACATCGGAGGTGGGCGTGCGCAAGGATCCCGTCGTGGCCAGTGAACGTGGAGCGAGGGCCCGGCATCGCATGTCCCAGTCCCCGGAGCCCGACGAGGACCTGATGCGTGCCCTGTACCGCGAGCACGCCGGGCCTCTGCTGGCGTACGTGCTGAGGCTGGTCGCGGGGGACCGGCAGCGCGCCGAGGACGTCGTCCAGGAGACGCTCATCCGTGCCTGGAAGAACGCCGGTCAGCTCAACCGTGCGACCGGATCGGTACGCCCCTGGCTGGTGACGGTCGCCCGGCGCATCGTCATCGACGGCCACCGCAGCCGGCAGGCCCGGCCGCAGGAGGTCGATCCGTCGCCGCTGGAGGTCATCCCCGCGGAGGACGAGATCGACAAGGCGCTGTGGCTGATGACGCTGTCGGACGCGCTCGACGACCTGACCCCGGCCCACCGGGAGGTGCTCGTCGAGACGTACTTCAAAGGGCGTACCGTCAATGAGGCCGCCCAGACCCTGGGCATACCGAGCGGCACCGTCCGCTCGCGGGTGTTCTACGCCCTGCGTTCGATGAAGCTGGCACTGGAGGAGCGGGGGGTGACGGCATGAGCGGGTACGGGGGATTCCAGGGATTCGGCGAGGGATTCGGCGCGGGTGATTCGGGTAGTTCTGGGCCCATGCAGGGATCATCGGTGCCGAACGAGCACGAGACCGTCGGCGCCTACGCCCTCGGGATTCTCGACGACGCCGAAGCAACCGCTTTCGAGGCGCACCTCGCCGGCTGCGAGTGGTGCGCCCAGCAGCTCGACGAGCTGGCCGGGATGGAGCCGATGCTGGCCGCGCTCGCGGACCTGCCGGGCACCGGCACGCCGCAGGTCGCCGAGTCGCTGACCGCGAAGCCCGGCCCGCGGCTGGCGGAGAAGCTCATCGACGAGGTCGCCGAGCGTCGCGCCCGCAAACGCCGGCGCAACTTCTACCTGGTGGGCACGGCGGCGGCCCTGATCATCGGCGGCCCGTTCGCCGCGGTGGCGACGACCGGCGGCGACGACGGCGGGGGCCGCAGCACCGAGGCCCGGGAGCCGGCCGCCCCGGCCGCGTCCGCCTTCGCCGCGATGCCCGACCGGGTCACGGCCACCGACCCGGCCACCAAGGTCAGCGCCACCGTCGCCCTGGAGAAGAAGGCCTGGGGCACCCACGCGGTCCTGGAGCTGAAGAACGTCAAGGGCCCCGAGAAGTGCTCGCTGATCGCCGTCGGCAAGAACGGCGAGCGCGAGACGGTCACCTCCTGGGCGGTCCCCGACTGGGGGTACGGCATCCCGGGCGCCGACACCGACAGAGCGAAGGAACCCCTCTACGTGCACGGCGGCGCCGCCTTCGAGCCCAACCAGATCGACCACTTCGAGGTCATGACCTTCGACGGGAAGCGTCTGGTGGAGGTGGACGCGTAGCCTCCCGGGCCCCCTTGGCGTACGGTTGACGGCTGCCCAGCACGTCAGAAGGGGGCCCGGTGGCCGCACAGGCTCAACAGGATTCAGCGGTCGACTCGGTTCACAGCGCCGCTACGGATGCCGTATCCGACGCCGTACACGACTCCGTACGGGACCGAGAGATCAGCGTGGAACAGGCACACCTGGACCGGGTGTACCGCCGCCTGGAGGAGAAGATCCACGAGGCGGAGTTCCTCATGCACGACGCGGCCCAGCGCGGCCACGTCGGCACGCCCGGCGCCCTGGCCGAGCGCGACGCGCAGGTCTTCCGGGCGGGCGTCCACCTCAACCGCCTGAACAACGAGTTCGAGGACTTCCTCTTCGGCCGCATCGACCTGCTCCTCGGCAAGGACGGCAAGAAGGGCCCGGACGGCGCCTACACCGCCGTGGAGCCGGCCGAGGGCGCCGTACGGCCCGACAACACCGCCGACATCGCCGAGACCCTGCACATCGGCCGCATCGGCGTCCTGGACGAGGACTACGCCCCGCTGGTCATCGACTGGCGGGCGCCCGCCGCCGCGCCCTTCTACCGCTCCACCCCGGTCGAGCCGGGCCGGGTCGTGCGCCGCCGGGTCGTCCGCTCCAAGGGCCGGCGGGTCCTCGGCGTCGAGGACGACCTGATGCGGCCCGAGCTCACGGCGTACCTGGACGGCGAGAAGCTGCCCGTCATCGGCGACGGCGCCCTGATGGCCGCCCTCGGCCAGGCCCGTACCCACACCATGCGGGACATCGTGGCCTCCATCCAGGCCGAGCAGGACCTGGTGATCCGCGCCCCCGCCGCCTCCGTGACGTACGTCGAGGGCGGCCCCGGCACCGGCAAGACCGCCGTCGCCCTGCACCGGGCGGCGTACCTGCTCTACCAGGACCGGCGCCGCTACGCGGGCGGCATCCTGATCGTCTCCCCGACCCCGCTGCTGGTGGCGTACACCGAGGGCGTCCTGCCCTCCCTCGGCGAGGAGGGCCAGGTCGCCATCCGCGCGATCGGCTCGCTGGTCGACGGCGCCGAGGCGACGCTGTACGACTCCCCGTCCACCGCCCGGGCCAAGGGCTCGTCCCGCATGCTCAAGGTGCTGCGCAAGGCCGCGCGGGGCGCGCTGGAGCTGAACGATCCGCCGCAGCGGCTCCGGGTCGTCGCCTTCGGCCGCCGGCTCGAACTGGAGGCCGAGGAGCTGGCGGAGATCCGGCGTGCCGCCCTCGGCGGCACGGCGCCGGTGAACCTGCTGCGTCCGCGCGCCCGCAAGCTGCTCCTGGACGCCCTGTGGGAGAAGTCCGGGGCCGCCGCCCGGCACACCGACCCGGAGCTGGCCGCCGAGCTGCGGTCCTCCTTCGACGAGGACGTCACCTCCGAGGACTCCTTCACCGCCTTCCTCGACGCCTGGTGGCCGGAGCTGACCCCCGCGGCCGTGCTCGCGGCCATGGCGGACGAGCGGCGGCTGGGACGCTGGGCCCGGCGGGTCCTCAACCCCGGTGAGGTCCGCAAGGTGGCCCGTTCGCTGCGGCGCGAGGGCCACTCCGTGCACGACATCGCGCTGCTGGACGAGCTCCAGGCCGTCCTCGGCAGCCCGGCCCGCCCCCGGAAGAAGCGCGAGCTCGACCCGCTGGACCAGCTCACCGGGCTGGAGGAGCTGATGCCGCAGCGGGAGGAGACCCAGCGGGAGCGGGCGGAGCGGCTGGCGCAGGAGCGCACCGAGTACGCGCACGTCATCGTCGACGAGGCACAGGACCTCACGCCGATGCAGTGGCGGATGGTCGGCCGCCGCGGCCGGCACGCGACCTGGACGGTCGTCGGCGACCCGGCCCAGTCCTCCTGGTCCGACCCGGACGAGGCGGCGGCGGCCCGCGACGAGGCGCTCGGCAGCCGTCCGAGGCGCCGTTTCCAGCTCACCGTGAACTACCGCAACCCGGCCGAGATCGCCGAGCTGGCGGCCCGGGTGCTCGCCCTCGCCATGCCGGGTTCGCCGTCGCCGACGGCGGTCCGCTCCACCGGCGTGCAGCCGCGGTTCACGGTCGCGCGGGACTCCCTCGCCCAGGCCGCCCGCGCGGAGGCGGCCCGGCTGCTGGACCTCGTCGACGGCACGGTCGGCGTCGTCGTCGCCATGAACCGCCGCGAGGAGGCCCGGCGCTGGCTCGACGGGCTCGGCGACCGCGTGGTGGCGCTGGGCAGCCTGGAGGCGAAGGGACTGGAGTACGACGCGACCGTCGTCGTCTCGCCGGCCGAGATCGCCGACGAGTCGCCCGCCGGGCTGCGTGTGCTGTACGTCGCGCTGACCCGGGCCACCCAGCAGCTGACGGTCGTCTCCTGCGAGCGGGACGAGCCGGATGCGGCCGGGGTGCCGGACCTGCTCCGCGACTGATCCGCGACCGGTCCGCGGCCCGAGGGAGGCGGACCGGAACGCACGAGAGGCCCGCGCCGTCCTCCGGCGCGGGCCTCTCGCGTACGTAGAAGTGGCACCGACCCGCCATGCTCGCCTCGCGGCAAGTGGTCGCTCGTAGCGACGAAGGTTGGGCCCGGGGGCTTGGATCGAGCCGGTGCCACATCCAAGGTAACAAACGATCCCCGCAAGACAATTCCCGTCCCGCGGGTTCCCTCTCCCGGTGCGGGCCGCCTCTTCCGTCGGCCGACGACTTCTCGTATGGTGGAAGTCGTTTTCCGAAATCGATGGCCTTCTGGTGGTACGGAGCGCGAACAAAACGTTCGCAACCCGGGGCGGCTACCGCGTACTCGGCGGTAGGTGCGACGATCGGACGGCACAACCAGCGACACGGTGAAAGCAGAGGAAGTCGGCCATGGCAACGGCGCCCAGCGTCTCCTACTCGATGACCATCAGGTTGGAGGTGCCCGCGAGCGGAACCGCCGTCTCGCAGCTCACCACCGCCGTGGAGTCCTCCGGAGGCTCGGTGACCGGCCTCGACGTCACGGCGTCCGGCCACGAGAAGCTCCGGATCGACGTCACCATCGCCGCCAGCTCCACCGCCCACGCCGACGAGATCGTGCAGCAGCTGCGCGGCATCGAGGGCGTCACGCTGGGCAAGGTCTCCGACCGTACCTTCCTCATGCACCTCGGCGGCAAGATCGAGATGGCGTCGAAGCACCCCATCCGCAACCGTGACGACCTGTCCATGGTCTACACGCCCGGCGTGGCCCGCGTCTGCATGGCGATCGCCGAGAACCCCGAGGACGCCCGCCGCCTGACGATCAAGCGCAACTCCGTCGCGGTCGTGACGGACGGCTCCGCGGTGCTGGGCCTCGGCAACATCGGCCCGAAGGCCGCGCTGCCGGTGATGGAGGGCAAGGCGGCCCTGTTCAAGCGGTTCGCCGGCATCGACGCCTGGCCGATCTGCCTCGACACCCAGGACACCGACGCGATCGTCGAGATCGTCAAGGCCATCGCCCCGGGCTTCGCCGGCATCAACCTGGAGGACATCTCCGCCCCCCGCTGCTTCGAGATCGAGGCACGGCTGCGCGAGGCCCTGGACATCCCCGTCTTCCACGACGACCAGCACGGCACGGCGATCGTCGTCCTCGCCTCCCTGACCAACGCCCTGCGGGTCGTCGGCAAGGGCATCGAGAACGTCCGGGTCGTCATGTCCGGCGCCGGCGCGGCCGGCACGGCCATCCTCAAGCTGCTGCTCGCCGCGGGCGTGAAGAACGCCGTCGTCGCCGACATCCACGGCGTGGTGCACTCCGGCCGCGCCGACCTCGTCGACGCCGCCCCCGAGTCCGCCCTGCGCTGGATCGCCGACAACACCAACCCCGAGGGCCTGACCGGCACGCTGAAGGAGGCGGTGCAGGGCGCCGACGTCTTCATCGGCGTCTCCGCCCCGAACGTCCTGGACGGCGAGGACGTGGCCGCCATGGCCGAGGGCGCGATCGTGTTCGCGCTCGCGAATCCCGACCCCGAGGTCGACCCCGCGGTCGCCCGCCAGACGGCGGCCGTCGTCGCCACCGGCCGCTCCGACTTCCCGAACCAGATCAACAACGTGCTGGTGTTCCCGGGTGTGTTCCGCGGCCTGCTGGACGCCCAGTCCCGTACGGTCAACACCGAGATGATGCTGGCCGCCGCGCAGGCCCTGGCGGACGTGGTGACCGAGGACGAGCTGAACCCGAACTACATCATTCCGAGCGTCTTCAACGACAAGGTCGCCGGTGCCGTCGCCGGCGCAGTGCGGGAGGCCGCGAAGGCGGCCGGGGCGGATTCGTAGCCGTCCCACCCCCCAGTGGCGGCCCGCCGCCGTGGCTGTGAGGATCGCCACGGCGGGCCGCCGGACCGGCGCGTCGCGGAACGGCGGGCCTCGGGCCGCCCTCTAGGCTGGCGCGAGGCCCACGCCCTCTCCATCGTGTGACTCCCAAGGGTGTTCTCACGACTCCTGCGAGTGCCGGATTGGCTTTACCGCCGCAGGTGGAGGCAGGATGCCTCCCTGGGCGCGAGGGTCTGGCGACGGACCCGGGTCCGGGGACTGTCCGAGGACCCTGGCAGCATCGGCTTCGCTGTGCCCAACATGCGGCTTGGCCGCGTGGCACGCCTCAACGGCAAGAAGAACACGGGAGTAACAAAATGAACCGCAGTGAGCTGGTGGCCGCGCTGGCCGACCGCGCCGAGGTGACCCGCAAGGACGCCGACGCCGTGCTGGCCGCGTTCGCCGACGTCGTCGGCGACATCGTCTCCAAGGGAGACGAGAAGGTCACCGTCCCCGGCTTCCTGACCTTCGAGCGCACCCACCGTGCCGCTCGCACCGCCCGCAACCCGCAGACCGGCGAGCCGATCCAGATCCCGGCCGGCTACAGCGTGAAGGTCTCCGCGGGCTCCAAGCTCAAGGAAGCCGCCAAGGGCAAGTAAGCGCTCCGCCCAGAGCGCCGGGTGACTGCGGGCCGTCCCGCGGCCCGCGGGTCGCTTGTGGCCGGTCGCGCCCGCGCGGCGGAGCCGCAGGTCGACACAGCCCCGCGCCCCCTCCGGGGCGCTCACCAAACGCCGATGGGGCGGTCACCCGAGTCCGGGTGGCCGCCCCATCGGCGTACGTGAGGTCAGCCGAGGGCCTTGCCCGGCAGCTCCACCTTCGCGCCCAGTTCCACGAGCTTCTCCATGAAGTTCTCGTAGCCCCGGTTGATGAGGTCGATGCCGTGCACCCGGGACGTGCCCTGGGCGGCGAGCGCGGCGATCAGGTAGGAGAAGCCGCCGCGCAGGTCGGGGATGACCAGGTCGGCGCCCTCCAGCCGGGTCGGGCCCGACACCACGGCCGAGTGCAGGAAGTTGCGCTGGCCGAAGCGGCAGTCGGAGCCGCCCAGGCACTCGCGGTAGAGCTGGATGTGGGCGCCCATCTGGTTGAGCGCGGAGGTGAAGCCGAGGCGGGACTCGTAGACCGTCTCGTGGACGATGGACAGGCCCGTGGCCTGCGTCAGGGCCACCACCAGGGGCTGCTGCCAGTCCGTCTGGAAGCCGGGGTGGACGTCCGTCTCCAGGGCGATCGACTTCAGCTGCCCCCCGGGGTGCCAGAAGCGGATGCCCTCGTCGTCGATCTCGAAGGCGCCGCCCACCTTCCGGTAGGTGTTCAGGAACGTCATCATCGAGCGCTGCTGGGCGCCGCGGACGTAGATGTTCCCCTCGGTCGCCAGCGCCGCCGACGCCCAGGAGGCGGCCTCCAGGCGGTCGGAGAGGGCGCGGTGGGTGTAGCCGCCGAGCTGGTCCACACCGGTGATGCGGATCGTCCGGTCGGTGTCCATCGCGATGATCGCGCCCATTTTCTGCAGGACGCAGATCAGGTCCTCGATCTCCGGCTCGACGGCCGCGTTGGACAGCTCCGTGACGCCCTCGGCCAGCACGGCCGTCAGCAGCACCTGCTCGGTGGCGCCGACGGACGGGTACGGCAGCCGGATCTTCGTGCCGCGCAGCCGCTGCGGGGCCTCCAGGTACTGGCCGTCCGCGCGCTTCTCGATGCGCGCGCCGAACTGCCGCAGCACGTCGAAGTGGAAGTCGATGGGCCGGCCGCCGATGTCGCAGCCGCCCAGGCCCGGGATGAAGGCGTGCCCGAGGCGGTGCAGCAGGGGGCCGCAGAACAGGATCGGGATGCGCGACGAGCCCGCGTGGGCATCGATGTCAGCGACGTTCGCGCTCTCCACGTGGGTCGGGTCGAGCACCAGCTCACCCGGCTCCTCGCCCGGACGGACCGTCACCCCGTGCAGTTGCAGCAGTCCGCGTACGACCCGCACGTCGCGGATGTCCGGCACATTGCGCAGCCGGCTCGGCGCACTGCCCAGCAGGGCGGCGACCATGGCCTTCGGCACGAGGTTCTTCGCACCGCGGACCCGGATCTCGCCCTCCAGCGGGGTTCCGCCGTGGACAAGCAGTACGTCATCAGCGCCGTTGACGGTCATGTATCTCGCGTTCCGTGGGGTGGGGCAGGGGCCAGGAGGCAAAGGGTAATCGCCCTGCACCCCCCATCTGTAAGCCGGAGGAGGGCCGAGCGATGTCATAGGTGTGTCACAACACGAACGGTTCTCCGGCGGGCACGTGGGGTCACGGCGGCGGGGGCGTGCGTGCGGCCCCGCGTTCACCCCCGTGCCCCCGATTGCCTCCCCACGGAAAGGGAAGATGCGGGATCATGTCTGGCATGACCGAGGTGTCCTCGCTCACGGGGCGGCTGCTCGTGGCAACGCCCGCCCTGGCGGACCCGAACTTCGACCGTGCGGTGGTGCTCCTTCTCGACCACGACGAGGAGGGCTCCCTCGGTGTCGTCCTCAACCGCCCGACGCCGGTCGGCGTGGGCGACATCCTGGAGGGCTGGGCGGACCTGGCCGGCGAGCCCGGTGTCGTCTTCCAGGGCGGTCCGGTGTCGCTGGACTCGGCCCTCGGTGTCGCCGTCGTCCCCGGTGACGCGTCCGGCGAGACGGCGCCGCTGGGCTGGCGCCGGGTGCACGGCGCGATCGGTCTGGTGGACCTGGAGGCCCCGCCGGAGCTGCTGGCCTCCGCCGTGGGCTCCCTGCGGATCTTCGCCGGGTACGCCGGCTGGGGGCCCGGCCAGCTGGAGGACGAACTCGTGGAGGGCGCCTGGTACGTGGTGGAGTCCGAGCCGGGCGACGTCTCCTCCCCGGCCCCCGAGAGACTCTGGCGCGAAGTGCTGCGCCGGCAGCGCAGCGAGCTGGCCATGGTGGCGACGTATCCGGACGACCCGTCGCTCAACTGACGCGTGCGAGCTTCCGCACCCGGGCTTTCAGTACCCTGGCATGCATGAGCACTCTCGAGCCCGAGCGCGGGACTGGTACGGGGACCCTCGTAGAGCCGACGCCACAGGTGTCCCACGGCGACGGCGACCACGAGCGCTTCGCCCACTACGTCCAGAAGGACAAGATCATGGCGAGCGCCCTCGACGGCACCCCCGTCGTGGCGCTGTGCGGCAAGGTGTGGGTACCGGGCCGCGACCCGAAGAAGTACCCCGTCTGCCCCATGTGCAAGGAGATCTACGAGTCCATGGGCGCCGGCGGCGACCAGGGCAAGGGCGGCGACAAGAAGTAACGGCCCTTCCCGTTCGAGGCGTGTGAGGCCTCCGGGCACGTTCAGGCGTGCTCGGGGGCCTTTGTGCTGTCCGGGGCGGCTTCGCGGCGTCCGGCGTTGCACAGGGTGCGTCGCACGGTCACAGAGTGGTTGAGACCTCTTGTCGGCGTGTTCATGTTGTCCCTAGCCTCCGGTGTGTTGTGCAGAGCAAAACCGTTATTGCGTATGTTGCAACGCCCTCTCATCGGAGGACCGCTCCATGAAGCTCCCCGCCCGACTGGCCGTGCTGCTCGCCGTCATGGCCGCCACCGCCTGCGCCCCCCAGACGTCCGACACCTCCTCCTCCGGCAAGGACGAGAAGAGCGGCACCCTGCGGGTCTGGCTCTTCCAGGAGGTCAACAACAAGCCGAAGGAACGGGTCGTCGACGCCGTCCTCGCCGACTTCGAGAAGGCCCACGAGGACACCGAGGTCACCGTCGAGTACATCCCCGTCGAGACCCGCGCCCAGCGCATCAAGGCCGCCTTCAACGATCCCGGCAGCGCCCCGGACGTCATCGAGTACGGCAACACCGACACCGCCGGCTACGTGAAGGACGGCGGTCTGGAGGACGTCACCGGGGACTTCAACGCCTGGGACGAGGCCAAGGACGCCGACCCCACCGCCCGGCAGTCGGTCACCGTGGACGGCAAGGTCTACGGGGCGCCGTACTTCGTCGGCGTACGGGCCCTGTACTACCGGACGGACGTCTTCGACGAGCTGAACCTCGAAGCCCCCCGCAGCCTCGCGGAGTTGGCGTCCACCGCCAGGACGATCCGGGCCGCGAGGCCCGACCTGTACGGCATCGCCGTCGGCGGCGCCTACACCTACGGGGCGATGCCGTTCATCTGGGCCCACGGCGGTGAGCTCGCCACCGGCAAGTCGGGCTCGTACGCCTCCGCGATCGACAGCGCGGCGGCCCGCAAGGGCATCGAGACCTACACCTCCCTGTTCGGCGACGACAACTGCCCCGCCGCCAAGTGCGCCGGCATGGGCGGCAACGACACCGTCACCGCCTTCGCCTCGGGCAAGGCGGCCATGGCCATCGGCGGCGACTTCAGCCACCAGGCCGTGGAGGCCGGCAAGGCCAAGGGCAAGTACGCCGTCGTGCCGCTGCCGGGCGTGAAGCCCGGGTCGATCGCGCCGGCCTTCGCGGGCGGCAACAACATCGGCGTCCTGAAGAGCACCTCGCACCGCACCCTCGCCGTCGACCTCATGAAGCGGCTGGCGTCGAAGAGGACGCAGGGAGAACTGTTCGACGCGATGGGCTTCCTGCCGACCTTCACGGACGTACGGCAGCAGGTCGCGGCGAAGGAACCCTTCGTGAAGCCCTTCGTCGACACCCTCGCCGCGGGCACGAAGTTCGTGCCGGCCTCGCCCGCCTGGGCGCAGATCGACTCCTCGCTGGTGCTGCCGACCATGTTCCAGGAGGTCGTCAGCGGCAAGAAGGACGTGGCGCGGGCCGCCGGGGACGCGGCGGCGAAGATGAACGACGCGTTCGGCTCGGTGGGCTGATCCGGTGGTCGCGCACGACACGGCGGTCGTGGACAAGCGCACCCCGCTTCCCACGGCCCCGGCCCGCACCTCCCGCGGCCCCGGCCGCACCCGCGGCCGCTGGACGCCCTGGCTCTATCTCGCCCCCGCCCTCGTCGTCCTCGGCGGGCTCCTCGTCTACCCCGTCTACCAGCTCGGCCTGATCTCCTTCCTGGAGTACACCCAGGCCCAGGTCAGCGGTGGCGAACCCACCACCTTCCGGGGGTTCGGCAACTACGCCGAGCTGTTCGGCGACGACGAGTTCTGGCGGGTGCTGCTGTCGACGGTGGTCTTCGCGGCGGCCTGCGTGGTCTCCACGCTGGCCGTCGGCTGCGCGCTCGCCGTGCTGCTCACCCGCGTGCGCGCCCTGCCGCGCCTGGCGCTGATGCTGGCCGCGCTGGGCGCGTGGGCGACCCCAGCGATCACCGGCTCGACGGTCTGGCTGTTCCTGTTCGACCCGGACTTCGGCCCCGTCAACCGCGTCCTCGGGCTCGGCGACCACTCCTGGACGTACGGGCGCTACAGCGCCTTCCTGCTCGTCCTGCTCGAAGTGGTCTGGTGCTCCTTCCCGTTCGTGATGGTGACGGTCTACGCCGGCATCCGCGCCGTCCCCGCCGAGGTGCTGGAGGCCGCCGCCCTGGACGGTGCCTCGCAGTGGCGGATCTGGCGCTCGGTGCTCGCGCCGATGCTCCGGCCGATCCTGGTCGTGGTCACCATCCAGTCGGTCATCTGGGACTTCAAGGTCTTCACCCAGATCTACGTCATGACGAACGGCGGCGGCATCGCCGGCCAGAACCTCGTCCTGAACGTCTACGCCTACCAGCAGGCGTTCGCGTCCTCGCAGTACAGCCTCGGCTCGGCGATCGGCGTCGTGATGCTGCTGATCCTGCTCGCCGTGACCCTCGTGTACCTGCGGCTGCTGCGCCGCCAGGGGGAGGAACTGTGAATCTTCCGCGTGTGCGTGTGCGGCGTCCGTGGCGATCCGCGGCCGAGGTCTCGGCCCTGCTGATCGCGGTGGTCGTGGCCTTCCCGCTGTACTGGATGGTGCTGAGCGCCTTCAAACCGGCCGGGGAGATCGAGTCGTCCGAGCCGCGGCCGTGGACGCTGTCGCCGTCGCTGGATTCCTTCCGGCGGGTCTTCGAACAGCAGGAATTCGGCCGCTACTTTCTCAACAGCCTGCTCGTGGCCGGCGCGGTGGTGATCGCCTCCGCGCTGATCGCGTTCCTCGCGGCGACCGCCGTGACGCGATTCCGGTTCCGCTTCCGGACCACCCTGATGATCATGTTCCTGGTGGCCCAGATGGTGCCCGTGGAGGCCCTCACGATCCCGCTGTTCTTCCTCATGCGGGACTTCGGCCAGCTGAACACGCTGGGGTCGCTGATCCTGCCCCACATCGCCTTCTCGCTGCCCTTTGCGATCTGGATGCTGCGGGGATTCGTGAAAGCGGTTCCCGAAGCCCTGGAGGAGGCCGCGTACATCGACGGGGCGAGCCGGGCCCGATTCCTGTGGCAGATCCTTTTCCCGCTCGTCTTCCCGGGCCTCGTGGCCACCAGCGTGTTTTCCTTCATCTCGACCTGGAACGACTTCCTGTTCGCCAAGTCGTTCATCATCAGCGACACCTCGCAGTCCACCCTGCCGATGGCGCTGCTGGTCTTCTACAAGCCGGACGACCCCGACTGGGGCGGGGTGATGGCGGCGTCCACGGTGATGACGATTCCCGTGCTGGTCTTCTTCGTACTCGTACAACGACGACTCGTCTCCGGCCTCGGCGGAGCGGTGAAGGACTGACGTGATGGACCTGATTCCCCGGCCCGGCCGGACGACGACCGGCGAGGGCGGCTTCTTCGAACTGGGCCCGGACACCACGGTGCTGGCGGACGAGGGCACGGAGGCGACCGACCGCTGGCTGCGCGCCACGCTGGGCGCCGCCACCGGCCTGCCGCTCGCGCCGGGGGCGGGGGACGGCGGCGTCCTCCGCCTGTCCCTCGACCGTGAGCTGGCCGCCGAGGGCTACCGCCTCGCCGTCACACCGGCCGGCGTGCGCCTCGCGGGCGGCGGTCCCGCCGGGCTGTTCTGGGGCGCCCAGACGCTCCGGCAGCTGCTCGGCCCGGACGCCTTCCGGCGCGCGCCGCTGCCCGGCCGGCGGTGGCGGCTGCCGCTGACCGAGGTGGAGGACGCCCCCCGGTTCCGCTGGCGCGGTCTGATGCTCGACGTCGCCCGGCACTTCATGCCCAAGGACGGCGTGCTGCGTTACCTGGACCTGATGGCCGCGCACAAACTCAACGTCCTGCACTTCCACCTGACCGACGACCAGGGCTGGCGCGTCGAGATCGAGCGGTACCCGAAGCTGACCGAGACCGCTTCATGGCGGTCGCGCACCAAATTCGGTCACCGCGCCTCGCCGCTGTGGGAGGAGAAGCCGCACGGGGGCTACTACACCCAGGACGACATCCGGGAGATCGTCGCCTACGCCGCCGAACGGCACATCACCGTCGTCCCCGAAATCGACGTGCCCGGGCACTCCCAGGCGGCCATCGCCGCGTATCCGGAACTCGGCAACACCGATGTCGTCGACACCGCCGGGCTCACCGTCTGGGACACCTGGGGCGTCTCCCCGAACGTACTCGCCCCCACCGACCACACCCTGCGCTTCTACGAGGGCGTCTTCGAGGAACTCCTCGCCCTTTTCCCCTCGGAGTTCATCCACGTCGGCGGCGACGAATGCCCCAAGGACCAGTGGCGGAAGTCGCCCGCCGCGCAGGCGCGCATCAAGGAACTCGGGCTCACCGACGAGGACGAACTCCAGTCCTGGTTCATCAAGCACTTCGACCGGTGGCTGACCGCGCGCGGGCGCAGGCTCATCGGCTGGGACGAGATCCTGGAGGGCGGTCTGGCCGCGGGCGCCGCCGTGTCGTCCTGGCGCGGGTATGCGGGCGGGGTCGCCGCCGCGCGCGCGGGACACGACGTGGTGATGTGCCCCGAGCAGCAGGTGTACCTGGACCACCGTCAGGACGCGGGCGAGGACGAGCCAGTGCCGATCGGGTACGTGCGCACCCTGGAGGACGTGTACCGGTTCGAACCGGTTCCGCCGGAGCTGACGGAGGAGGAGGCCGGGCACGTCCTCGGCACGCAGGCCAACGTGTGGACGGAGGTGATGGAGAGCCCGGCGCGCGTTGACTACCAGGTCTTTCCCCGGCTCGCCGCCTTCGCCGAGGTCGCGTGGAGCGACCTGCCCGCCCCGGCGGAACGGGACTACGCGGGCTTCGAGCGCCGGATGGCCGCCCACTACCGGCGACTTGACGCCCTGGGCGTCGCCTACCGTCCGCCCGGCGGCCCGCTGCCCTGGCAGAAGCGGCCCGGCGTACTCGGCAGGCCGATCGACGGCCCGCCGCCGAACAAGTAAGAAAAACGCCCTGAACCGTCAATGAACGGTGGCAATTCGCGCGCACCGGCGATCACCGGAGATCCCGTGCGAAAACGGACCATCTCGCTGGCGAGGCGGGCGAATGCCTCCTAGCGGACCCCCGCGTTCGGGCCCTGCGAAGATGTGCCAGAGTTGCCACGTCCGGCCTGTCAGCACGTACCGTACGGCAACACAGGTGGGACCAGGTGGGACAGCGGGAAGGGGCAGTCGGTTTGACCACGCACGCACCGCAGGCGGCGCAGGCCGTCACGCTGCCCACGACACTGGACGAGGCCGTGGCGGCACTGGCCGCCCTGCCCGCCGCGGTGCCGGTGGCGGGCGGCACCGACCTCATGGCCGCCGTCAACTCCGGACAGCTCAGGCCCGCCGCCCTGGTCGGCCTCGGCCGGATCAGCGAGATCCGCGGCTGGCAGTACCAGGACGGACACGCCCTGCTCGGCGCGGGACTGACCCACGCGCGCATGGGCCGCCCCGACTTCGCCGCCCTGATCCCGGCGCTCGCCGCCGCCGCGCGCGCCGCCGGGCCGCCGCAGATCCGCAACGCGGGCACCCTGGGCGGCAACATCGCCTCGGCCGCCCCCACCGGGGACGCGCTGCCCGTACTGGCCGCCCTGGAGGCGACGCTGATCATCGCGGGCCCGGGCGGGGCCCGCCGCGAGGTGCCGGTGTCGCACCTGCTGGCCGGTATGGAGATGCTCCGTGCGGGCGAACTCATCGGCTACGTGCGCGTGCCGCTGCTGCACGCGCCCCAGGTCTTCCTGAAGGCGACCGGCCGCACCGGGCCGGGCCGGGCCATGGCATCGGTCGCCCTGGTCCTCGACCCCGCCCGGCGCGGGGTGCGGTGCGCCGTCGGCGCCATCGCGCCGATGCCGCTCAGGCCCCTGGAGGCCGAGCAGTGGGTCGGCCGGCTCATCGACTGGGACAACAACCGCGCGATCGTGCCGGAGGCCCTGAGCGCCTTCGGGGAGTACGTCGCCGCGGCCTGCATCCCCGAGGCGGCTCCGGCCGAGGACGGCTCCGTGCCGCAGCTCCCGCCCGCCGTACTGCACCTGCGGCGCACCGTCGCCGCGCTGGCCCGACGAGCACTGGGGAGGGCGCTGTCGTGACCGACGACCAGCACGGACAGGGCATGCCCCAGGGCGGCGGACGCTGGGACCCGCTGCCCCAGGGCGACTACGACGACGGCGCCACCGCCTTCGTGCAACTGCCCGAGGGCGGCGTCGACGCGCTCCTGGCCTCCGCCGACAGCCCGCTCGCGGCGCCGGGCCACGGCTACGTGCCGCCGCCGATAACGGTCACGCCCGCCACGACCGCCGGCACCGACCCCGCCGCCACCGGCACCTGGGTGATGCCGTCCGCCCCCGTCGACGGCGCGCAGTGGCAGGCCGCACCGGACGCCGGTGAGCCGCACGCCGGCCCGCACCACGCCGGGTACGCGCAGCACGACCCGTACGGCGCGGCCGCGCCCTACGGGACGGACGCCGGGCACCGGCAGCACGACGCGGACCCCGGGCAGGACGACCGCTTCACGTACCACCCGCAGCCCGCCGGCCAGTGGGACTTCACCGAGCCCACGGCCGCGGACGACACGGCACCCGCGCCCGCACCCGCGCCGGGCCACGACGTGACCGGACAGTGGTCCATCCCCGTCGCCGGCGGCGACATCCCGGACGAGTCGGGCGAGTTCACCACGTCCTCCCTGGTCGAGCAGTGGGGCGGCACCCCGCCGGCCACCCTCCCCGGGGGTGCCCCCGCTCCCTGGGCGACGCAGGCGGCGGGCCGGCCGTGGGGTGAGCCCGCGCACGAACCGGCCGGGCACGAACCCGCCGGGCAGGGCGACGACCGGCCCGCCGGGCACGCTCCCGCCCCCTCCGCCGTCCCGTACGCCGAGGCGCCCGCGGAAGCCGCGGAATCCGTCGCGGAGACCCCGCCCACGGCTCCGACGCCCGACGGCACGGTGACAGACGAGGCGGAAGAGGCCGCAGAGGCCCCTGAGGGCGCCGCTGAGCCCCCCGCGGGCCTTGCCCCCGACACGGCGACGGAATCCGCACCGGAGGCCGCCGAAGAGCCCGTGACGGCCTCCGGCGCCGAGCCCGGCCCGGCGCCCGACGCGCGACCGGAGCCGGCCCCCGACGCGCGACCGGAGCCGACGCCGGACCGGAGCCCCGCGCAGCCGGCACCGGCGGCCGCGCACGAGCCCGAAGCGGCCGCGTCCGGGGAACCGGCCGCCGAGCCCGCCGAAGCCACTGAGTCCGGCGAGCCGCAGGAGCCCGCCGCGCCCGCTGAGCCCGTCGTGCCCGGTGAGCCCGCCGCGCCCGGTGAGCCGGCCCCCGCCGGCCCGCACGAGGAGCACCCCCTCGCCTCGTACGTGCTCCGCGTCAACGGCACCGACCGGCCCGTCACCGACGCCTGGATCGGCGAGTCGCTGCTGTACGTGCTGCGCGAGCGGCTCGGCCTCGCGGGCGCCAAGGACGGCTGCTCGCAGGGCGAGTGCGGCGCCTGCAACGTGCAGGTCGACGGCCGGCTCGTCGCCTCCTGCCTGGTCCCGGCCGTCACCGCCGCCGGCAGCGAGGTCCGCACCGTCGAGGGCCTGGCCGTCGACGGGCAGCCGTCGGACGTGCAGCGGGCGCTCGCCCGGTGCGGGGCGGTGCAGTGCGGCTTCTGCGTGCCCGGCATGGCGA
The DNA here is from genome assembly GCF_014534645.1 of Streptomyces griseicoloratus. GTDB lineage: Bacteria > Actinomycetota > Actinomycetes > Streptomycetales > Streptomycetaceae > Streptomyces > Streptomyces griseicoloratus. Next base: position 199,956 of record NZ_JACVQF010000190.1, on the reverse strand, counting down.
TGACCGTGCACAACCTCCTGGAGGGCAACCCGGCGCCCACCGAGCTGGAGACCCGCCAGGCCCTGTGCGGCAACCTGTGCCGCTGCTCCGGCTACCGGGGTGTCCTGGAGGCGGTCAAGGAGGTCGTCGCCGAACGCGAGGCGCACGCCGCCGCCGACGCGCCCCAGGCGGACGCCGACGAGCCCCGTATCCCGCACCAGGCGGGCCCGGGCGCCGGCGGCGTCAACCCGTCGGCGTTCGAGGCACAGGGTCCGCCCGGACCGCAGTCCCCGGGACCGCACGACCAGCCCTACGGCCAGGACGGAGGCCACGCGTGAGCAACGAGACAGCCACCGCGGAGGCCGCAGGCACCGCGGAGGCACCCCCCGCCCCCGAACCGGTCCCGCACGGCCTCGGCGCGTCCCTGCCGCCCGCCGACGCCCGCGCCAAGACGGAGGGCACCTTCCCGTACGCCGCCGACCTGTGGGCCGAGGGCCTGCTGTGGGCGGCCGTGCTGCGCTCACCGCACCCGCACGCGCGCATCGTCTCCATCGACACCTCCCACGCGCGCGAGATGCCCGGCGTCCGCGCGGTCGTCACCCACGAGGACGTGCCCGGCGCCCCGCTGCACGGACGCGGCAAGGCCGACCGGCCGGTGTTCGCCTCCGAGGTCGTACGCCACCACGGCGAGCCCATCGCCGCCGTCGCCGCCGACCACCCGGACACCGCGCGCATGGCCGCCGCCGCCGTCATCGTCGAGTACGAGGTGCTCGACCCGGTGCTCGACCCGGAGCAGGCGTTCGAGGCCGAGCCGCTGCACCCCGACGGCAACCTGATCCGGCACATCCCGCTCCGCCACGGCGACCCGGAGGCGGCCGGCGAGATCGTCGTCGAGGGCCTGTACCGCATCGGCCGCCAGGACCCCGCCCCCATCGGCGCCGAGGCGGGCCTCGCGGTGCCGCGCCCCGACGGGGGCGTGGAGCTGTACCTCGCCTCCACCGACCCCCACACCGACCGCGACACGGCCGCCGCCTGCTACGGCCTGGCACCCGAACGGGTGAAGGTCGTCGTCACCGGTGTGCCCGGCGCCACCGCCGACCGCGAGGACCAGGGCTTCCAGCTCCCGCTCGGCCTGCTCGCGCTGAAGACCGGCTGCCCGGTGAAGCTCACCGCCACGCGCGAGGAGTCCTTCCTCGGCCACGCCCACCGCCACCCCACTCTCCTGCGCTACCGCCACCACGCCGACGCCGAGGGCCGCCTGGTCAAGGTCGAGGCGCAGATCCTGCTCGACGCGGGCGCGTACGCCGACACGTCCTCCGACGCGCTCGCCGCCGCCGTGTCCTTCGCCTGCGGCCCGTACGTCGTCCCCAACGCCTTCATCGAGGGCTGGGCCGTGCGCACCAACAACCCGCCCTCCGGCCACGTGCGCGGCGAGGGCGCCATGCAGGTCTGCGCCGCCTACGAGGCGCAGATGGACAAGGTCGCCAAGAAGCTCGGCCTGGACCCGGCCGAGGTGCGGATGCGCAACGTCATGGCCACGGGCGACGTGCTCCCGACCGGCCAGACGGTCACCTGCCCGGCTCCGGTCGCCGAACTCCTCCGGGCCGTCCGGGACTTCCCGCTGCCCGCGCTGCCCAAGGACACGCCCGAGGACGAGTGGCTGCTGCCCGGCGGCCCCGAGGGCGCGGGCGAACCGGGTGCGGTGCGCCGGGGCGTTGGCTACGGCCTGGGCATGGTGCACATGCTGGGTGCGGAGGGCGCCGACGAGGTGTCCACGGCCACCGTGAAGGTCCAGGACGGCGTGGCGACGGTGCTGTGCGCGGCCGTCGAGACCGGCCAGGGCTTCACCACGCTCGCCCGGCAGATCGTGCAGGAGACGCTCGGCATCGACGAGGTGCACGTGGCGCCCGTCGACACCGACCAGCCCCCGGCCGGCGCGGGCTGCCGTGGCCGCCACACCTGGGTGTCGGGCGGCGCGGTGGAACGCGCGGCCAAGATGGTCCGCACCCAGCTCCTGCAGCCCCTGGCCCACAAGTTCGGGATGTCGACCGAACTGCTCCAGATCACCGACGGCAAGATCACCTCGTACGACGGGGTCCTGTCGACCACGGTCACCGAGGCGATGGACGGCAAGGAGCTGTGGGCCACCGCCCAGTGCCGCCCGCACCCGACCGAGCCGCTCGACGCCTCCGGCCAGGGCGACGCCTTCGTCGGCATGTCCTTCTGCGCGATCCGCGCGGTGGTGGACGTCGACATCGAGATCGGTTCCGTACGGGTCGTGGAACTGGCCGTCGCCCAGGACGTGGGCCGGGTGCTGAACCCCGCCCAGCTCGCCGCCCGGATCGAGGCGGGCGTCACCCAGGGCGTGGGCATCGCGCTCACCGAGAACCTCCGCACCCCGCGCGGCCTGGTCCGCCACCCGGACCTGACCGGCTACGCCCTCCCGACGGCCCTGGACGCGCCGGACATCCGGATCGTCAAGCTGGTCGAGGAGCGCGACGTGGTCGCCCCGTTCGGCGCGAAGGCGGTCAGCGCCGTGCCGGTGGTCGCCTCCCCGGCGGCCGTCGCCTCCGCCGTGCGCGCCGCCACGGGACGCGCCGTGAACCGGCTCCCGATCCGTCCGCAGGCCGCGGTGGTCACCGGCCAGTGAGCCGCTGATGGAGGGCGTCGTCCTGGTCACCGGCGTGATGGCGGCCGGGAAGTCGACGGTCGCCCAGGCCCTGGCCGAGCGACTGCCGAGGGCCGCGCACGTCCGCGGGGACGTGTTCCGGCGGATGATCGTGTCCGGGCGCGAGGAGTACGTCCCCGGCGCCGGCGGCGAGAGCGAGGCGCAGCTGCGGCTGCGGTACCGGCTGTCGGCGGCGACGGCGGACGGATACGCCGAGGCCGGGTTCACGGCCGTCGTGCAGGACGTGGTGCTCGGCCCGCACCTGGCCGCCTACGTACGGCTGGTCCGCACCCGCCCGCTGCACGTGGTCGTCCTGGCACCGGCCCCCGGGGCCGTGGCCGCGCGCGAGGCACAGCGCGCCAAGACCGGCTACGGGGCCGGCTGGACGGTCGGGGCACTGGACCGCGCCCTGCGCGAGTCGACACCGCGCCTGGGCCTGTGGCTGGACACCTCGGAACTGACGGTGCGGCAGACGGTGGACGCGATCCTCGCGGGGGAGCAACGCGCGCGGGTGCGCTGACGTCCTTGGGGGCGGGGCGTTGTCAGTGGCGGGCCGTAGGGTCGTGGGCAGTGGGACGGCTGTGGACGGCAGCGGGGCCACGGCGGGCGTACCCAGGGGGACGGAACTTCATGCACGGGGGAACGATGAACGCGACCGGCACCACGGACACCGCGGTGATCACGCTGGCCGAGGACGAGCTGGACCCGTACGTCACGCACACGGCGTCACGCCGCCGGCTGACGGGCCCCGGACTGCCGGCGACGGCCGGCACGCTGACGTGCGAGCCGCTGCGCCGGGACGGCCTGCGCCGCCTGGCGGACGCGATGGGCGATCCCGGCAGCCGGCTAGCCGGGGAACTGCGCGGCCAACTGGTCATAGGGGAACTGCTGGCCCACGACGGCGCGGTGACCGAGTCGGTGCTGCTGGACGGCGCGACCGGCGAGGTGTCCACGACGTACTTCTTCCGCGACCGCCCCGACCTGATGGACCGCGACCCGCTCGCCCCCTCCCTGGAGGCGCTGGTGCGCTTCGCGACCGCGGTGGACGAACTGGCTGGGCTGCGCGGCCGGTTCGCCTCCTACGCCGGCCGCCGCGGGCCGCGGGCGGCGGCGGAGGCGTCGCGCCGGCTGCTCGCGGTGTTCGAGGAGGGAGCGGCGGGCGGTGAGACGGCGCCCCTGTGGCGGATGTCGGCCCTGATCCGCCCGCTGGCCCTGGTGGCGGGCCCCGGCAACCGCTCCGGGCTGACCCTGGACCTTCCCGCCCGCCTCCTCGACGAGGAGTTCGGTGCCGGGGAGATCGTGCGGTTCGAGGAGGTCGACTTCCCGGCCGCGCTCACGCACGAGCCGACCCGTCGCTTCCTGCGCGAGGTGGGCCTGCCGGAGGACGGCGTGTGGTTCTCCCTGGCCACGGACGTGCCGCTGCCGACGCTGGAGGAGTTCTGGGCGGACGACGCCCGTGGCGCGCACCTTCCGGCCGGGGCGGACCGGCTGATACGCCTCGGTTACCTGCTGGAGGACACCAGCCTGGTGGTCGACGGAGACACGGGCGCGGTGCTGTGCTGGAGCGAGGCCGAGGCCGTCCTGCGACCGCTCAACGCCGACCTGTCCACGCTGGCGTTCACGCTCTGGCTGATCCACCGGGAGAGGTCCCTCGACGCGGAGCACGAGCTGTCCGACGCGTACGAGCAGCTGGCCGACACCATGACCCGCACCCTGGCCGCCGTCGACCCGGTCGCCTGCGACCCGTCCCGCACGACCCCGACGGACGACGGCTGGCGCTACTGGCCGGGCATGTTCGAGGACTACGCGGGCGGCGGGCTGTGTGCCTAGAGATCAGACCGAGTGCTGATTCGGCGGCATCGTCACGCACTTGGGTTCGGACCACTCACTGGTGCCGTTCGCGACCTCGGTGCTGATGGCCGGCCCCACTCACATCGTCCCCCTCATCGCTTGCCCGCGCATGTGGAGGATTCCGCCCCGAAGTTGTGCGTGTTCAGTTCTCTGGAGGCCGTGGCGGGAATCGAACCCGCGTAACTCGCTTTGCAGGCGAGCCCCTCAACCACTCGGGCACACGGCCGTGTTCCGGACTCCGTGACTCGACCGTAGGGCGGGCGGGGGGACGGGATCAAGGAATGCGGGGGCGCCGCAACGCGACTGCCACACGCCGTTCATGAACGGGTGGGACCGCGGCGGCGGTCGTACGACCAAGGTCCCGGTCCCGCACCGTCTCCCGACAGGGGCCAAACGGGTCCGCGGCCCTTACGCTGGCGACCATGACCGCCCCTGAACCGCGCGACACCGACGTCGCCGACACCGCCGACAGCGCCGATCCCCGCCCGAACGCCGGACTCGCCGGCCCCGACGGGACCGCCGCGCCGGCCGAGACCGTCCTGAGCCGCGCCTACCGGGCCCTGAGCATCGGCATCGTCTCCGTCGTCGTGCTGATCGCCTTCGAGGCGACGGCGGTGGGGACGGCGATGCCGGTCGCGGCGCGGGAGCTGGACGGGGTGTCGCTGTACGCGTTCGCGTTCTCGGGCTACTTCACGACGAGCCTGTTCGGGATGGTGCTCTCCGGGCAGTGGTCCGACCGGCGCGGTCCGCTGGCGCCGCTGACCAGCGGTATCGCCGCGTTCGCGGCCGGACTGGTGCTGTCCGGGACGGCCGGTGCGATGTGGCTGTTCATCCTCGGGCGGGCCGTGCAGGGGCTCGGCGGCGGCCTGGTGATCGTCGCGCTGTACGTCGTCGTCGGCCGGGCCTACCCGGAGCGGCTGCGCCCGGCGATCATGGCGGCGTTCGCGGCCGGCTGGGTGGTCCCCTCGGTCGTCGGTCCGCTGGCCTCCGGAGCGGTGACCGAGCACCTCGGCTGGCGCTGGGTGTTCCTGGGCATCCCGGTGCTGGTGGCCCTCCCGCTGGCGCTCGCGCTGCCGCAGATACGCAGCCGCGCCGCCGGCCCGGTGCAGGGGGCGGACGCCCCGGACGCCCCGGACGAGCCTGCCTCCTTCGACCGGCGCCGCATCCGTCTGGCCCTGGCCATCTCCCTGGGCGCCGGACTGCTCCAGTACGCCGCGCAGGACCTGCGCTGGATCTCGCTGCTGCCCGGCGCGGCGGGCGCGGCGCTGCTCGTCCCGGCCGTCCTCGGCCTGCTCCCGCGCGGCACCTACCGGGCGGCGCGCGGACTGCCCTCCGTCGTGCTGCTGCGCGGCGTCGCCGCGGGGTCCTTCATCGCCGCCGAGTCCTTCGTGCCGCTGATGCTGGTCACCCAGCGGGGGCTCAGCCCGACCCTCGCCGGGTTCTCCCTGGCGGCGGGCGGCGCGACCTGGGCGCTGGGCTCGTGGGTGCAGTCCCGGCCGCGCACGGAACCGTACCGGGACCGTCTCATGACCCTCGGGATGATCCTGGTCGCGGCGGCCATCGCGACCGCGCCGAGCGTCCTGATCGACGCCGTGCCCGCCTGGACGGTGGCCGTCGCCTGGGGCTTCGGCTGCTTCGGGATGGGCCTGGTGATCTCCTCCACCAGCGTGCTCCTGCTCCGGCTCTCCGCCCCCGAGGAGGCCGGCACCAACTCCGCCGCCCTCCAGATCTCCGACGGCCTGTCCAACGTCCTGCTCCTGGCGGCCGGGGGAGCGGCCTTCGCCGCGCTCGGCGGCGGCACGGTCAGCCACGCGGCCACGCAGGCGACCGGCTCCCACCCGGCAGCCTTCGCCGCGGTCTTCCTGCCGATGGCGGGGGTGGCCCTGGCGGGGGCGTGGGTGACGACGCGCCTGCGGGAGCGCTGAGCCGGCAGGCGGCGGTGACGGCCGCGGGGCGGCCGGGGCCGTCGCCGGTTGCGAAGTGGCCGGGGTGCCTGGGCGGCCGGGCGGCTGCGAGGCGGCCGGGGCAGGCCGGGGCCGCCGGGGCGGCTGTGACGTCGGTCCCACCATGGCGTGACCCGGCCCCGTCCCGGCGTCGGCCGGGTCACCGCGCCGGTAGGGTGGCCCGGTTGTCATACGTGGCCGAGCCGTTCCAACCCCTTCGGAGACCGTGACTACCACCGCCAGCTCCAGCACCTCGCACCACCTTTCCCCGGCCTTCCCCGGCCGCGCCCCGTGGGGCACCGCCAGCAAGCTGCGGGCCTGGCAGCAGGGGGCGATGGAGAAGTACATCCAGGAGCAGCCCCGGGACTTCCTGGCGGTCGCGACCCCCGGCGCCGGAAAGACGACCTTCGCCCTGACGCTCGCCTCCTGGCTGCTGCACCACCACGTCGTGCAGCAGGTGACCGTGGTGGCGCCGACCGAGCACCTGAAGAAGCAGTGGGCGGAGGCGGCGGCCCGCATAGGCATCAAGCTGGACCCGGAGTACAGCGCGGGCCCGCTCAGCCGCGAGTACCACGGCGTCGCCGTCACCTACGCGGGCGTCGGCGTGCGCCCCATGCTGCACCGCAACCGCGTCGAGCAGCGCAAGACCCTCGTCATCCTCGACGAGATCCACCACGCCGGCGACAGCAAGTCCTGGGGCGAGGCGTGCCTGGAGGCGTTCGAGCCGGCGACGCGGCGGCTGGCGCTGACCGGTACGCCGTTCCGCTCCGACACCAACCCGATCCCCTTCGTGACGTACGAGGAGGGCAACGACGGCATCCGCCGCTCGGCCGCCGACTACACGTACGGGTACGGTTCCGCGCTCGCCGACGGCGTCGTGCGGCCGGTCATCTTCCTCTCCTACAGCGGCAACATGCGCTGGCGCACCAAGGCCGGCGACGAGATCGCGGCGCGGCTCGGCGAGCCCATGACCAAGGACGCCGTCAGCCAGGCCTGGCGCACCGCCCTCGACCCGCGCGGCGAGTGGATGCCCGCCGTGCTGCGCGCCGCCGACCAGCGGCTCACCGAGGTCAGGAAGGCCATCCCGGACGCCGGCGCCCTCGTCATCGCCTCCGACCAGGACTCCGCCCGCGCCTACGCCAAGCTGATCCGCGAGATCACCGGCAGCAAGGCGACCGTCGTGCTCTCCGACGACACCGGCGCGTCGAAGCGGATCGACGACTTCAGCGCGGGCGACGACCGGTGGATGGTCGCCGTCCGCATGGTGTCCGAGGGCGTCGACGTCCCCCGCCTCGCGGTCGGGGTGTACGCCACGACCATCTCCACGCCGCTGTTCTTCGCGCAGGCCGTCGGCCGTTTCGTACGGTCCAGGCGGCGCGGCGAGACCGCGTCGGTGTTCCTGCCGACCGTGCCGGACCTGCTCACCTTCGCCAACGAGATGGAGCGTGAGCGCGACCACGTCCTCGACAAGCCCAAGAAGGAGGGCGAGGAGGACCCCTACGCCGAGTCCGAGAAGGAGATGGAGGAGGCGAACCGGGAGCAGGACGAGGACACCGGCGAGCAGGACATGCTGCCCTTCGAGGCCCTGGAGTCCGACGCCGTCTTCGACCGGGTGATGTACAACGGCGCCGAGTTCGGCATGCAGGCCCACCCGGGCAGCGAGGAGGAGCAGGACTACCTCGGCATCCCGGGGCTGCTGGAGCCCGACCAGGTGCAGCTGCTGCTGCAGAAGCGGCAGGCCCGGCAGATCGCGCACAGCCGCAAGAAGCCGGACACCGAGGCCGACCTGCTCGAACTGCCCGCCGAGCGGCGCCCGGTCGTCTCGCACAAGGAGCTGATGGAGCTGCGCCGGCAGCTCAACACCATGGTCGGCGCCTACGTCCACCAGAGCGGCAAACCGCACGGCGTGATCCACACCGAGCTGCGCCGCGTGTGCGGCGGTCCGCCCAGCGCCGAGGCCACGGCCGGGCAGCTGCGCCAGCGCATCGCCAAGGTGCAGGAGTGGGCGACCCGGATGAAGTGACCGGCGGGGCTCGGGAGGCCGCGGCGAGCGCTGTACGTATCGGGACAAACACAGGTAGTCCATACCGGTCACTGACCGGATTCTGGACGGAGCCTTCCGCTGAGCGAACCGGCTCGCTACTGTCCCGCTACGCACACGCCCCGTGGCAGCGCCGCCGCGGAGCGCAGCCGTGAAGCGACTGGGCCCGGGCAGAAGGCCGGGCCGTCAGCCGATCGGCGGCCTCTGACGCGTCACTGACGGGACTCGGTGACGCACCCGCCGCGAGGAGGCCGCCGACCTCACCACTAAGGAGTGGGCGTCGTGACCGCGGAGACCTCTCAGACGCTCGACCGGGGACTGCGCGTCCTCAAACTGCTGGCCGATACGGACCACGGGCTGACCGTCACCGAGCTATCCCACAAACTGGGTGTGAACCGGACCGTCGTGTACCGGTTGCTCGCCACCCTCGAACAGCACGCACTCGTACGCCGTGACCTGGGCGGCCGCGCCCGCGTCGGACTCGGGGTGCTGGGCCTGGGCCGCCAGGTGCACCCGCTGGTCCGCGAGGCGGCGATGCCCGCCCTGCGATCGCTGGCCGAGGACATCGGGGCGACGGCCCACCTGACGCTGGTGGACGGCGCGGAGGCGCTGGCCGTGGCCGTGGTCGAGCCGACGTGGACCGACTACCACGTGGCCTACCGGGCGGGGTTCCGCCATCCGCTGGACCGGGGGGCCGCGGGCAAGGCCATCCTCTCCGCCCGCATGCAGCCCTCCGCCGAGCCGGGCTACACCCTCACCCACAGCGAACTGGAGGCCGGGGCCAGCGGGGCCGCGGCACCGCTGCTCGGGGTGACCGGCGTCGAGGGCAGCGTCGGCGTGGTGATGCTGGCCGATGTGGTGCCCGAGCGGGTGGGGGCGCGGGTGATGGAGGCGGCCCGGGAGGTGGCGGAGGCGCTGCGGTGACGGCGCTCGCGCCGCTGCCGTTGCCGGTGCCGCCGTCGCCGGTGCCGTGGAGGACGGTCGCCGGGGAGGACGGGCGCCAGGGGAGGCACGGCGGCCCCGCGGCCGGGTCGCGTTAGATTGATCCCGTGCTCTCTCGCCTCACACGCCCCCAAGCCCTGGCCGTCTGCGCCCTGCCCGTCGTGGGTCTGCTCGCCACCACGGTCTTCGCGCCGCTGCCGTTCTCCGTGGCGCAGCCCGGCAGCACGGCGAACGTGCTCGGGGAGCACCGGGGCACCCCGGTGATCACGATCTCGGGAGCGCCGACCCGCAGGACCGAGGGCCAACTGCGGATGACGACGATCGTGGCGACCGGCCCGGACGCGCACGTCTCGCTGGGCGACGTGCTCGGCAACTGGTTCGACAGCGAACGGGCGGTCATGCCGCGGGACGCGGTCTACCCGAGCGGTGACGACGTCAAGGAGATCGAGGAGCACAACAAGGAGCAGATGGAGGAGTCCCAGGACGCGGCGACCACGGCCGCCCTGGACCACCTGGGTCTCAGCGAGGCGGACGTCGACGTGAAGCTGCGCCTCGCCGACATCGGCGGGCCGAGCGCCGGGCTGCTGTTCGCCCTCGGGATCATCGACAAGCTGGAGGGCGACGGCAGCGGTGGCGACCTCACCGGTGGCCGGATCATCGCCGGCACCGGCACCATCTCCACCGGCGGCAAGGTCGGCGCGGTCGGCGGTGTGCCGCTGAAGACGCAGGCCGCCCGGCGGGACGGGGCGACGGTCTTCCTGGTGCCGAAGGCCGAGTGCTCCGACGCGCAGGCGGAACTGCCGAAGGGCCTCAGGCTCATCCCGGTCACCACCCTGGAGGGCGCGGTCGACTCACTCCGGGCCCTGGAGACCGGCAAGGGCGAGGTCCCGAGCTGCTGAAGCCACGGCCGGCGGCCGCCACAGCCGGGCCCTGACGGAACCCGGCCCCGGCGTCACCTCTCCTTGACGAACCCCTTCTCCACCATCCAGTCCAGCGCCACCTGGTGCGGATCCTCCCCGTCGACGTCGACCCGCGCGTTCAGGTCCCGCGCCACGGTGTTGTCCAGCGCCTCGGTGACGGGCGCGAGGACGGAGGCGATCGCCGGCCACTTCTCCAGGGTGTCCGTCCTGATCATGGGCGCCGCGTTGTAGTTCGGGAAGAACTTCGCGTCGTCCTCCATCACCACCAGGTCCATCGACTTGATCCGCCCGTCGGTGGTGAACACCTCGCCGTAGGTGCAGGCGCCCTTCGCCGTCTGCGTGTAGATGATCCCGGTGTCCATCTGCGTGATGTTCCCCGCCGGCAGGTCCATCCCGTACGCCTTCTGCATGCCCGGCAGCCCGTCCGCGCGGTTGGCGAACTCGCCCTCGACGCAGAGCGTGACCGCGCCCGGGTCGGTCCTGGCCAGCTCGGCGACCTCGGACAGGGTCTTCGTGCGGTACTTCTCGAAGTTCGCCCGGTTCATGGCCAGGGCGTAGGTGTTGTTCAGCGTCGACGGCGGCAGCCACGTCAGCCCTTTCTTCAGGTCGGCGTCGTGCACCGCCTGCCACTGCTGCCGCGGGTCGGGGATGGGCCTGCTGTTGCCCAGGTACGTGATCCAGGCGGTGCCCGTGTACTCGTACGTGGCGTCGGCGTCGCCGTTCTCGATGGCCGCGCGGGTGCCGACGGAGCCCTGGATGCCGGTGCGGTCGAGGACCTCGGCGCCGGCCGCCTCGAAGGCGATGCCCATGATCGCGCCGAGGATCAGCTGCTCGGTGAACTCCTTGGAGACGACCGTGAGATCTGCGCCCTCCAGCGGCCTTCCCCGGCCGACCGTGCCGGGCTCCACGACGTCCGCCATGGGGGAGCCGCTGGTCAGGCCGCAGCCCGAGGCCGCGACCAGCGCCGCCGCCAGCAGCAGGCGGACGGGCGCCCTCATGCGCCCGCCTCCAGGCCCCGCGGGCGCAGCAGCACCTCGGCGAGCGAGGCCAGCCAGTCCACCAGCAGGGCGAGGGCGACCGTGAGGATCGAGCCGAGCAGCAGCACCGGCATCCGCTGGCTGGTGATGCCGGTGGTGATCAGCACGCCCAGGCCGCCGCCCCCGCCGAAGGTCGCCAGGGTCGCCGTACCGACGTTCAGGACGAGGGCCGTGCGCACCCCGGCCAGGATCAGGGGGACGGCCAGGGGGAGTTCCACGCGGGTGAGCACGCCGAGCGGGGACATGCCGATGCCGCGGGCCGCCTCCAGCAGCGTCGGGTCGTTCGCCTTCAGTCCGGCGATGGTGTTGGAGAGGACCGGCAGGACGGCGTAGGCGATGATGCCGATCAGGGCGGCCCTGCGGCCGATGCCCAGCCAGATCACCAGCAGCGCCAGCAGACCGATCGCCGGGGTCGCCTGGCCGATGTTGGCGAGGGCCATCGCCACCGGCGTGGCCTTCCGGAACGCCCCGCGGGTGAGCAGGACGCCCAGCGGGATGGCGATGACCAGTACGAAGAAGGTGGAGATCACCGTCAGCTGGACGTGCTGCCACAGGGCCTTGGTGACCTGGCCGCCCGACAGCGCGTTCTCGCTGAGCGCGTCCAGGTCGGCCTGCCGGAACCACAGCCAGGTCGCCAGCAGCAGCGCCGTGATCAGCGCGGGCATGATGGTCAGCTTCTGCCAGGTCACCCGCCGCCCGGGCGCCGCCGCGGAGGGCGGGCGGAGCTCGTCCTCGGCTTCTCCGTCGTCCCGGTGGGCGAGTCCCCTGACCTCGTGCTCGCCTTCGGGCCTGAGGTGGGGGGAGGTGCTCACGCCTTCTCCGCCTCCCCTCCGGAGCCGTCCGGGCCCTCCTGCCCGGAGTGCGCCCGCGCGGAGCCCGCCTCCTCCGTGTCGTGCTGGTGCTCCAGCGCGTCGAGCCGGTCGGCCTCCAGCAGCTCGTGCACGGAGTTCATCAGCGTCTCCATGTCGACGACGCCCTCGTACCGGCCGCGCCGGCCGGTGACCGCGACCCGTCCCGCGTTGTCCGTCAGCACCGCCTCCAGCGCGTCCCGCAGGGTGGCGTCCCGGGACACGGTGTAGTGCACCGGGGTCCCCGCACGCGCGAGCGATCCCTTGGCCCGCATCAGATCGCCGCGCCTGAGCCACTTGTAGGGCCGCCCCTGCTTGTCCACCAGCAGGATCTCGTTGCCGCCGCTCGCCCGCAGCCGGTCGAGGACGTGCTGGAGCGGGTCGTCCACGGTCACCGTCGGCCAGTCGCTGATCCCCACGTCCCGTACGCGGGTCAGGTTCAGCCGCTTCAGCGCCGCCCCGGCGCCGACGAAACCGGAGACGAAGTCGTCCGCCGGGTTGGTGAGGATGGCCTCCGGGGTGTCGAACTGCGCGATGTGCGAGCGTTCGCGCAGCACCGCGATCCGGTCGCCGAGCTTGATCGCCTCGTCGAAGTCGTGGGTGACGAAGACGATCGTCTTGTGCAGCTCGTGCTGCAGCCGGATCAGCTCGTCCTGGAGGTGGTCCCGGGTGATCGGGTCGACCGCGCCGAACGGCTCGTCCATCAGCAGCACCGGCGGATCCGCCGCCAGCGCCCGCGCCACGCCCACCCGCTGCTGCTGGCCGCCGGAGAGCTGGCGCGGATAGCGGCCGCGGAACTCCCCGGGGTCCAGGCCCACCAGGTCGAGCATCTCCTCCACCCGCGACCGGATCCGGGACTTCGGCCAGCCGTTGAGCTGCGGCACCAGGGCGATGTTCTGGGCGACGGTCATGTGCGGGAACAGGCCGGAGGACTGGATGGCGTAGCCGACCTTGCGGCGCAGCTTCACCGGGTCGATGCGGGTGACGTCCTCGCCGCCGATGCGGATGCGCCCGCCGGTCGGCTCGATCAGCCGGTTGATCATCTTCAGGGTCGTGGACTTGCCGCAGCCCGAGGGACCGACGAAGACGACCGTCTCTCCCGCCCCGATCTCCATGGAGACGCCGTCGACGGCCGGCTGCGGGTTTCCCGGGTAGCGCTTGGTCAGGTTCTCCAGCTCGATCGTCGCCCCCGTCGCCGCGGAGGAGGCCGTGGTCTCAGACACGGATCCCCCTCGGGATGGTCAGCCGTCCGAGCAGGACGTACGCGGCGTCGAACAGCAGCGCCAGGACGATGATCCCGAGCGTGCCCGCGAGCACCTGGTTCAGCGCGTTCCGGCTGCCCAGCGAGGCGATCCCGCGGAAGATCTCGTTGCCCAGGCCCGGTCCGGAGGCGTAGGCGGCGATGGCGGCGATGCCCATCAGCATCTGCGTCGAGACCCGGATCCCGGTGAGGATCGGCGGCCAGGCGAGCGGCAGTTCCACCCTCAGCAGCCGGGACGCGCGCGACATGCCGATGCCCCTGGCCGCGTCCACGAGCGCCGGGTCGACCCCGCGCAGCCCGACGATCGCGTTGCGCACGACGGGCAGCAGCCCGTACAGGGTCAGCGCGGTCACCGTGGGCGGCACCCCCAGCCCCACGACCGGGATGAGCAGACCGATCATGGCCAGCGACGGGATGGTGAGGACGGTGGAGGTGGTGACGGTCGCCAGGTTCCCGGCCCACTCGCTGCGGTAGGTGGCGACCCCGATCAGCACCCCGAGGACGGTCGCCACGACCATGCACTGGAACACGGCACTCGCGTGCTGGTAGGCGTCCGTGAGCAGCTGCTGGTGACGGCTGCCCACGAACTCCCAGAAGTTCACCGCCGCTCACCTCCGGGCTCGGGCCGGTCTCACTCGCGTCCGTCGCGGTCCCGGGCCGCCTGTTCCACCAGCGGGATGATCCGCAGCGGAACGGGGTTCTCCATGACGATCGCCGTGGCGGCCCGCACGATGCCATCAAAACCGACGACCCGGTCGATCACCCGCTGGAGATCCGCGTTCGAGCGGGCCACCAGCCGGCACAGCATGTCCCCGGTGCCGGTGGTGGTGTGCAGCTCCAGCACCTCCGGGACCGTCGCCAAGTGGGCCCGTACGTCGGCTCCTTGGCCCTGCCGGATCTGGAGCGTCGCGAAGGCCGTGACGGGGTAGCCGAGCGCCGCCGGATCGACCTCCGGGCCGAATCCGCGGATGACTCCGTTCGACTGAAGCCGGTCCAGGCGCGCCTGCACGGTCCCGCGCGCCACGCCCAGCCGCCGGGACATCTCCAGCACCCCGATCCGCGGCTCCCGCGCCAGCAGCACGATGATCCGCTCGTCCAGATGATCGATCGCCACGGCCGCCCTCCTGGCTGGTCATCCTGTACAGATCGCCCGCCCCCGCTGGCGTCTCACTGGGCAAACTGCCCAGTGAAACCGCAAACTATTGCGCACCTTGCGGGCACGGGAGACCCTGCGGCTATGACGCAGACCACACACCACACTCCCGACACCGCCCGGCAGGCCGACCCCTTCCCGGTCAAGGGAATGGACGCGGTCGTCTTCGCCGTGGGCAACGCCAAGCAGGCGGCGCACTACTACTCCACCGCGTTCGGCATGCAGCTGGTCGCCTACTCCGGACCGGAGAACGGCAGCCGGGAGACCGCTTCCTACGTCCTGGAGAACGGCTCCGCCCGATTCGTCTTCACCTCGGTGATCAAGCCGTCCACCGACTGGGGCCGCTTCCTCGCCCGGCACGTCGCCGAGCACGGCGACGGCGTCATCGACCTCGCCATCGAGGTCCCGGACGCGCGGGCCGCCTACGCCTACGCCGTCGAGCACGGCGCCCGTCCGGTCGCCGAGCCGTACGAGATGAAGGACGAGCACGGCACGGTCGTCCTCGCCGCGATCGCCACCTACGGCGAGACCCGCCACACCCTGGTGGAGCGCACCGGCTACGACGGCCCCTACCTGCCCGGTTACGCGGCCGCCGCCCCGATGGTCGAACCGCCCGCCCAGCGCACCTTCCAGGCCGTCGACCACTGCGTCGGCAACGTCGAACTCGGCCGCATGAACGAGTGGGTCGGCTTCTACAACAAGGTCATGGGCTTCACGAACATGAAGGAGTTCGTGGGCGACGACATCGCCACCGAGTACAGCGCGCTGATGTCCAAGGTCGTCGCCGACGGCACGCTCAAGGTCAAGTTCCCCATCAACGAGCCCGCCGTCGCGAAGAAGAAGTCCCAGATCGACGAGTACCTGGAGTTCTACGGCGGCGCCGGCGTCCAGCACATCGCGCTCAACACCAACGACATCGTGCAGACCGTACGCACGATGAAGGCGGCCGGCGTCCAGTTCCTGGACACGCCCGACTCCTACTACGACACCCTCGGCGAGTGGGTCGGCGACACCCGCGTGCCCGTCGAGACCCTGCGCGAGCTGAAGATCCTCGCCGACCGCGACGAGGACGGCTATCTGCTGCAGATCTTCACCAAGCCGGTCCAGGACCGCCCGACCGTCTTCTTCGAGATCATCGAACGGCACGGCTCCATGGGCTTCGGCAAGGGCAACTTCAAGGCCCTGTTCGAGGCGATCGAGCGGGAGCAGGCCAAGCGGGGCAACCTCTGACACCTGCCCCGGTCGCCCCTACGGCAGCGGCGGGCCCTGTTCCGAGGGCTCGCCCAGCTCCGCCAGCGCCCGCCGCGCCACCGGCGCCAGCAGCGGCGAGAAGTACGGGTTGAGCTGCAGCGCCTCCGTCAGGCGCCGCCAGGCGCGCCCGTCATGCCCCAGCGCCCGCTCGATCATGCCCCGGTGGAAGGCGTACAGCGCGCTGCGCACCCCGCCCCCGTACGTGGCGTCGGTCGCGATCTCCGCGTACTCCAGCGCCTCCCCGTGCTCCCCGGCCCGGTGCAGCGCCCAGCCCAGCGCGTCGGCCACCGCGGTCGCCGGCTGGCGCTCCCACTCGGCCCGCAGCCGCCGCACCGCGGACCACGGGTCCCCGTGGTCCGCCTCGAACCGGCCCAGCACCAGTTCCTCGTCCGCCCCGCCGGCCTCGGCCCTGCGCACCTGCTCCCGCAGCAGCTCGTACTGCGCCCGCGCCTCCCGGCCGAGGTCCAGCGACTCGTACAGCTCGCCGAGCTCCAGTGCGTACTCGGGCCGCGGCGACCCGGCGAGCGCCGCCCGGTAGGCGTCCACCGCCTCATCCGTCCGGCCCAGCGCAGCCAGTGTCCGCCCCAGCCCGGCCTGCGCGGCGCGCTGGCCGGGATCGGCGAGCAGCGCCTCCCGGAAGCTGCGCAGCGCCCCGTCCCGGTCCCCGCGCTCGAAGGCCAGTCGGCCGGCCTGCTCCAGATACGCGGCCCGCTCCGCCGGCGCCCCGGCCTCCGCCACCGCGTCCGAGATCTGCGCGGCGGCGTCCTCCCGCCAGCCCAGGTCCCGGTAGACGGCCGCGGCCCGGGCCCGCACGGCCGGGGTGCCCGGACGCAGCTCCAGCAGCCTGTCCAGGGCCCGGCCCACGGCCTCGCGGTCACCGAGCCCGGTGTACGCGTCGACCAGCACCGCGTGCGTCGTCCACCGCTTCGGCGCCGCCTCGCGCGCGCTCTCCCCCCACCGCTTCGCCGCGGCGAAGTCCCGCCGCGCGACCGCCAGCGCCGCCAGCCCCTCCAGCGCCGGGGCGTTCCCCGGACTGCCCACCTTCAGCGACGTGCGCAGCGCCTTCTCGGCCTTCGGGTAGTACGCGGCGTCGGCCGTCTGCCGGCCACGCTCCACGTAGGCGCTCCCCAGCAGCGCCCACGACGGGGCGTCCCGCGGATGTCCCCGCAGGTGCGCCTCCCGTTCGCCGATCAGCGCCACCAGGTCGGGCAGCGCGGCCGGCACCCCGGCGGTGACCGGGCCCCGCTTGTGCGCCTTGGGCCCCGGCGCGGGCCGCGGGGGAGCCGGAGCCGCAGCCGGGGCCTCCGCCCGCTCCCGGGGCAGCAGCACCAGTACCCCGCCGAGGACGGCGCACCCGGCGGCCGAGGCGATCAGGACCCGGCGACGGCGGCGGGCGCGCCGTTTCCGCGGGCTCTCCGGGGCGCTCGACGTGTCAGTCTCCATGGCGCTTACTGTGCGTCAATATGATGAGCACACCCGGGCAGGTGAAGGGTGCCGTCCACGGGGTTCACACCGATGGCCCCGGGTGCGACGCTGTGATCATGAGCCGTATCGAAGCGCCTCGCGACGAAGACACCGCGGCGACCGGCGACCTCGTCGGCCGGCTGCTCGACGGCCTGCCCGCCGAGGCCGTCCTCACCGACCCCGACGTCACGGCCTCCTACGCCAACGACATGGCGAGCTTCTGCCCGGCCGGCGCCCCCGCGGTGGTCGTCCTGCCGCGCACCGTGGAAGAGGTCCAGCACGTCATGCGCACCGCCACCGCGCTGCGCGTGCCGGTCGTCCCGCAGGGCGCCCGCACCGGCCTGTCCGGCGCGGCCAACGCCTCCGACGGCTGCATCGTGCTGTCCCTGACCAAGATGGACCGCATCCTGGAGATCAACCCGGTCGACCGCGTCGCCGTCGTCGAACCGGGCGTCGTCAACGCCACGCTCTCCCGCGCGGTGGGCGAGCACGGCCTCTACTACCCTCCCGACCCCTCCAGCTGGGAGATGTGCACCATCGGCGGCAACATCGGCACCGCCTCCGGCGGCCTGTGCTGCGTGAAGTACGGGGTGACGGCCGAGTACGTCCTCGGCCTGGACGTCGTCCTGGCCGACGGCCGCCTGATGACCACCGGCCGCCGCACCGCCAAGGGCGTCGCCGGGTACGACCTCACCCGCCTGTTCGTCGGCTCCGAGGGCTCCCTCGGCATCGTCGTACGGGCCGTCCTGGCCCTGCGCCCCAAGCCGCCCGAGCAGCTGGTGCTGGCCGCCGAGTTCTCCTCCGCGGCCGCCGCCTGCGACGCCGTGTGCCGGATCATGGAGGGCGGACACGTGCCGTCCCTCCTCGAACTGATGGACCGTACGACCGTCAAGGCGGTCAACGACCTCGCCCACATGGGCCTGCCGGAGACCACCGAGGCCCTCCTGCTCGCCGCCTTCGACACCACCGACCCGGCCGCCGACCTCGCCGCCGTCGGCGCGCTGTGCGAGGCCGCCGGCGCCACCCAGGTCGTCCCCGCCGACGACGCGGCCGAGTCCGAACTGCTCCTCCAGGCCCGGCGCCTGTCGCTCACCGCGCTCGAAGCAGTCAAGGGCACCACGATGATCGATGACGTCTGCGTGCCCCGCTCGCGGCTCGGCGACATGCTGGAGGGAATCGAGCGCATCGCCGAGAAGTACCGCCTCACCATCGGGGTCTGCGCGCACGCGGGCGACGGCAACACCCACCCCACGGTCTGCTTCGACGCCTCGGACCCCGACGAGTCCCGGCGCGCCCGCGAGTCCTTCGACGAGATCATGGGCCTCGGCCTGGAACTGGGCGGCACGATCACGGGCGAGCATGGCGTGGGCGTGCTGAAGAAGGAGTGGCTGGCACGCGAGATCGGGCCCGTGGGCCTGGAGATGCAGCGGGCCGTCAAACAGGTCTTCGACCCGCTCGGCATCCTCAACCCGGGCAAGCTGTTCTGACCCGCCCCGCGCCTCACCGGGCGAGCAGCTCGGCCAGCCCGTCGTCAAGGCCCAGCTGCTCGCCCTCCGTCCCCGGCGGGACCGCCCGCAGGGTCCGCTCCAGCCACGCCGAGACCTGCGCCGCCGGCGCCTGGAGCAGGGCGTCCCCGTCGGGGCTGCTCAGCGCCACCAGTACGACGCTGCGCCCGTCCGCCTTCGACGGCCACACCCGCACGTCGCCGTGCCCGCACGGCCGGAACACCCCCTCCACCAGCAGGTCTCGGCCGAACGTCCAGTGCACGGGGTGCAGGGAGTCGATGTGGAAGGTGATGTGGACGGCGTAGGGGTCGTCGGTGAAGTAGCCGAGACGGGCCGGGACGGGAACGCTGTGCCCGGGCGACAGGATGAACTCCAGCTCCAGCTCGCGCTCGACGACGGTGTGACGCATGGCGTGTGTCCTCTCTCGTACGGATCCGCACGGGCCGCCCGCAGCGGGCCCGCACGTGGTGAGAGCGGCTGGAGCCGGAGGCATTACGCGGGTTCGCGGAACTTTTTTCTCCGCCTCCCGGGGTGTGAAGGTCCGCGCACGGCGTTGCCCGGAAAGGGGCGGGTACGGCGGGACCGGCGGTACCGGTTGCGCCCGTCTGATAGATGTGGAGGCCCCCATACGACCCCCGAGCAGATACGGGACGACGGACATGAGCGCCCCAACTCCGGCCCCCGGTGACGACAGGCCCCGCGAAGGGTATTACCCGGACCCGTCCATTCCTGGATATGTCCGGTACTGGAACGGTGCCTCCTGGGTGCCGGGCACCAGCCGTCCGGCGCCCAAGGACGGAGAGCCGCTCGCTCCGCCCCCGGGCGTGCGTGCCGCGCCGCCCTCCGTCGAGGAGACCGGCCCGCACTTCTTCGACGAGGACCCGGTCGACGAACCCGACCCCGCCGTCCCGCCCCAGCACGGCAGCCGGCCGGAACCCGCCTCGGCCTGGGGCGCCGACCCCTCCCGCCAGTCGGGCTTCGCCGACGACGGGAACCAGCGCGTCTCCTGGCCGGCCGCGCAGGGCGCGGACCCGAGGGTCCCGCACGCCCGCGCCGCCGACGCCACGACCACCACCGACGACTCCGCCGACGCCGGTCCCGCCGCCGGCGGTTCCGCCCACACCGGTTCCGCCGGTGGCGGTTCCGCAGCCGCAGGGTCCGCCGCACGTGGGGCTGCCGATGCCGGCGGCCGTGCGGCCGGGGCCTGGCCCGAGGCCGGTGGGTCGGCCGAGGCCGGTGCCGTCGGCGGCGGTTCTTCCGCTGCAGGGGCCGCAGCCGGTGTGCCCGCCGATGCCGGCGGCCGCTCGGCCGGGGCGTGGCCCGAGGTCGGTGGGTCGGCGGACGCCGGTGCCGTCGGTGGCGGTTCTTCCGCCGCAGGGTCCGCCGCGGGTGGGGTCGCAGCCGCGGGGTCTGCCGCCGGTGGGGCTGCCGATGCCGGCGGCCGCTCGGCCGGGGCCTGGCCCGAGGCCGGTGGGTCGGCCGACGCAGCGCCCGCCGGGGGCCGTTCGGCCGGTGCCGGGGCCGGCGCAGGCCGCGCCGGGGCTTCCGCCGAGGCGGGGGACGACCCCGGCGGCACCTTCGTCTTCCGCCGTCCGACCGGCCCGTCCCGCGAGGCGCCGGCCTCCGACGACGGCACCATGACCTTCCGCGCGGTCCCCCCGCGCGCGTCCCGCCCCGGCAGCACCGACCCCACCCCGCCCGCCGCGGGCGGACCCGGCTTCGGCGCCGGCAAGGCCGCCGCCGCCCGCGCCGCCGCGGCACAGGCGGGGCCCGGCGGACAGCAGGCACCCGGGTCCCCCTCCGGCCCGGCCGTCCCCCACCAGTCGGCCGCTCCGCAGCCCGCCCCCTCCGCCCCGCTCACCAGCGGACCCGGCGGAGGCCAGTCCTCCTGGGCCCAGCAGGTGCACCGGCTGGCCGGCGCCGGCGGGGACGACCAGCCCGTCGCGCCGTGGAAGCCGCCGGTCGAGGACCCGTTCCAGGCCGCCGCCCGGCGTCAGGCGGCCGCCCGCCCCGCGGCGCTCGGCAAGCGGCTGGCGGCCCGTCTGGTCGACACCGTCGTCCTCGCGGCCGTCACCGCCGTCGCCGCCGTGCCCCTCGGCACCAAGGCCGTCGACCACGTCCAGGACAAGATCGACGCGGCCAAGCTGTCCGGCGAGACCGTCACCGTCTGGCTGCTCGACGGCACGACGGCCACGTACCTCGGCATCGTCCTGGCCGTCCTGCTGCTCTTCGGCGCCGCCTACGAGGCGCTGCCCACCGCCAAGTGGGGCCGCACCCTCGGCAAGCGGCTGCTCCGCCTGGAGGTGCGGGACATCGAGGCCCACGAGCCCCCGGGCTTCGGCGCGGCCCTGCGCCGCTGGCTCGTCTACAGCGTCCCCGGCCTCCTGGTCGTGGGCGTCGTAGGCGTCCTGTGGTGCCTGTTCGACAAGCCGTGGCACCAGTGCTGGCACGACAAGGCCGCACGGACGTTCGTCGCGGGCTGACCCTTCCGCCGTACGGGCGGGCCGGTGGTACTCCGGACGGCCGCTCGCCGGATGCGCTGCCGGAGGGTTCGCGGTCGACTCGGGCCATGAGCAGCGAACCGCCCCCCGGCTCCGGTCAGCAGCCGCCCGAAGAGGACCCGTTCAGGAAGCAGCCCCCGCCGCCCGGAGCCGGCCCGGGCGCGGGGGGCGGCGGCTCGCCGTACGACACACCGCCCCCGTACGGCGGCGGCCAGCCCCCGCCCGGCGGCCCTTACGGCGGCGGTCCCTACGGCGGCGGCCCCTACCCCACCGACCCGCTGGCCGGCATGCCCCCGCTGGCGGACAGCGGCCGGCGCACCCTGGCGCGGATCATCGACATGATCCTCGTGGGCATCGTGGTCTGGTTGCTCAGCTGGGCCTTCAACGTCCAGGAGTACGACGTGGACGGCGACCAGGTGGAGGTCGCCCGGTCCTTCGGCCAGTCCGTGATCGCCGCCGTGCTCTACATCGCGTACGACACCTTCATGACGGCCAGGACCGGGCAGACCCTCGGCAAGAAGTGGCTCGGCATGCGGGTGGCCAACCTGGACAACGGCGCGACGCCCTCCGTGCAGACCTCGCTCCTGCGCGCGGCGGTGCTGTGGATCCCGTTCGCGTTCTGCTGCGCCTGCGTGTGGACGATCATCGCGGGCGGCTGGAGTTTCTTCGACAAGCCCTACAAGCAGGGCCTGCACGACAAGGCGGCCAAGACGGTGGTGGTCAGCACTCGTTGACGGGACGGAGCGGTCAGGCCGCTCGTCCGCGCGCCGGCTCGCCCGCTCCCGCGGAGACCGGGGTCGGCGCCGCGGGCTCCTCGGCGGTGGCGGCGGGCCGGTGCGTCGTGACCGTGCGGGCCCGGGGCTGCGGGGCCGTCATGGCGACCAGCAGACCGAGGGCGAGCGCCGCGACCACGATGACACCGATGCCCGGACCCGAACTCGTCCGTGACAACAGCAGCATGGCGAGTGTCGACAAGATCACGGTGCACGTACCGTAGGCGAACTGGGCGGCAGTCGGACGAGGCATGGCAATCGTGTCCTCGGAAGACAATCTGGGGGTGAGGCGGGCTGTCGGCCTGGCTTTCCGCCGGCTTCCGGGCGTTCTGCCAGTCGACTCTAATCGGCTCTGTGCCCTAGTGGAACAAATAGTAAGCGTGAGCTAACCAACAGTGCCGGTGCACGGGGGGCGCACGGAGTCATGCCCCCTCGGGAACCGGAGGGTTCACGCGCCCGTCTGACGCCGGGTCGGGCGTCCGCAAAGCGAACAGCCGCTCCGCATAGTGCACTTGACCTGCTCAAGTCAAGATCTGTCTTTTCTCTCAAACCTCTAGTCAAATGTCGTCACTTGACTACACGCGTTGATCACGTGTGCGCGGACCCGTCACTACCCTGACCCTCCCTTCCGCGCGCGTGGACGCGGGGGAGGAACTCAAGTGACCCGTAGATCCCGGACGTTCAGAACGGCCGCGACAGCGGTCGCCCTGGCCGCCGCCACCGCCACGCTCTCCACCGCCACCGCCGCCCAGGCGGACTCGCCCGCCCGCCCGGCCGCGGCCGAGGGGCACGACCCGCACCCGGCCAAGGGCATGGACTCGCACGACCTGGAGGGCCCGCTCAGCAGGACCCAGGAGGCACAGCGCCAGGAGGCGCTGAACCAGGTCATATCCGGCCGGGCCACGGTCAAGGACCGCGAGGGCTCCAAGGTCGTCCAGCTCAAGAGCAAGAAGGGCGACAGCAAGTACGTCGAACTGGGCCGGGAGAAGACCGACAAGATCTTCACCATCCTGGTCGAGTTCGGCGACCAGATCGACAGCCGCTACGGCGGCAAGCCGGGTCCGCTGCACAACCGGATCGCCGAGCCGGACCGCACCAAGGACAACTCCACCGCCTGGCAGGCGGACTACGACCGGAAGCACTACGAGGACCTCTACTTCGGCACCGGCAAGGACACCGAGTCGGTCAAGAAGTACTACGAGAAGCAGTCCTCGGGCCGCTACTCGGTCGACGGCGAGGTCTCCGACTGGGTCAAGGTCCCCTACAACGAGGCCCGTTACGGCAACAACGCCTGCGGCTCCACCAACTGCCCGAGCGTGTGGAACGTCGTCAGCGACGGCCTGAACGCCTGGGTCGCCGACCAGAAGGCGGCCGGCCGCACGGACGCCGAGATCCAGGCGGACGTCGCGAAGTTCGACGAGTGGGACCGCTACGACTTCGACGGCGACGGCGACTTCAACGAACCCGACGGCTACATCGACCACTTCCAGATCGTGCACGCCGGCGAGGACGAGTCCGCGGGCGGCGGCGCCGAGGGCACCGACGCGATCTGGGCCCACCGCTGGTACGCCTTCGGCACCGACGCCGGAGCCACCGGCCCCGAGCAGAACAGGCTGGGCGGCGCGCAGATCGGCTCCACCGGCATCTGGGTCGGCGACTACACCATCCAGCCGGAGAACGGCGGACTCGGCGTCTTCGCCCACGAGTACGGCCACGACCTCGGCCTGCCGGACCACTACGACACCGCCGGCGGCGACAACTCCACCGGCTTCTGGACGCTGATGTCCTCCGGCTCGTGGCTCGGCACCGGACGCAACGAGATCGGCGACCTGCCCGGCGACATGAACGCCTGGGACAAGCTCCAGCTCGGCTGGCTGAACTACGACACGGCCAAGGCCGGGGTCGACTCCTGGCACAAGCTCGGTCTCGCCGAGTACAACACCAAGCACAAGCAGGCCCTGGTCGTCCAGCTCCCGAAGAAGGCGGTCACCACCGAGATCGTCACCCCCGCGCAGGGGCAGACCCAGTGGTGGAGCGGCAGCGGTGACAACCTCAAGAACACGCTGACCCGGTCCGTCGACCTCACCGGCAAGAAGTCGGCCGCCCTCACGCTGGACGGCTGGTACGACATCGAGGCCAACTACGACTACCTCTACGCCGAGGTGTCCACCGACGGCGGCGCCAACTGGACCGCCCTGGACGGCACCTTCGACGGTCAGCCGATCCCGCGCGACGGCAGCGACAAGCCGGCCCTGACCGGCACGGTGGAGTCCTACGGCAAGCTCGCGTACCCGCTCGACGCCTACGCCGGCCAGAAGATCGACCTGCGCTTCCGCTACCAGACGGACGGCGGCGTGGCCCAGAAGGGCTTCGCGGCCGACGCGATCACGGTGACGGCCGACGGCGCGGCGCTCTTCTCCGACGACGCCGAGTCCGCGGACGCCGCCTGGACGGCGACCGGCTTCTCCCGCGTCGGCGCGTCCTTCACCAAGGACTACGCGCAGTACTACATCGCCGAGAACCGGCAGTACGTGTCGTACGACAAGACGCTGAAGACCGGCCCGTACAACTTCGGCTTCGCGTCCCGTCCGGACTGGGTGGAGCACTACCCGTACCAGAACGGCCTGCTGATCTGGAAGTGGGACACCTCCCAGGCGGACAACAACACCAGCCAGCACCCTGGCACCGGCCTGGTCCTGCCCGTCGACTCGCACCCCACCGCGCTGAAGTGGTCCGACGGCACCCTGATGCGCAACCGCATGCAGGCGTACGACTCGCCGTTCAGCCTCTACCGCACGGACGGCATCACGCTGCACAAGGCGGACGTCGCGACCCGTATCCCGTCCTCGCGGGGCGTGCCGGTCTTCAACGACCACACCAGCGACTACTACGACGAGTCGAACCCGACCGGCGGCGTCGAGGTCACTGACACCAACACCCGGATCGAGATCACCAAGGAGGCCCGCGACGGCTCGACGATCGAGCTGGAGGTCGGACCCGCGGTGAGGTGAACAGCGTTTCACCTGGTCAGAGCGTGATCGGCGGTGACCCCTGGCGGGTCGCCGCCGATCCGTGTTTAGGTGCGTTCTATGGCTTCGTTATTGACACCGGCTGACACGGGGATGTGACCGCATGGCCGCAGGAGGTTTCTGCAAGCTGCCGAACGGCACGGTGGTGGTGGCGCTGAACCTGCCCAGCCCCGCCACCCACGCTCCGGGCAGCGTGCGCGTACTCGTCCACGCGCAGAACCGGGCGCGTGCCCTGACCAGGCTGCGCAACCTGGGGTTGCGCGCGGTCTATCTGCGGGGCAACGCCGCCCCGCCGACCCCGGACGAGATCACGGCCGTCCTGCACCACCCCGACGGCCTGATATGGCGCACGGCCCCGGCCGGCGGCGGCACGGGCCCGGACCTCGTGCAGGAGCTGTGGCACCCGATCCGGGCGCTGCTGCGGCGTCCCACGGCCCAGGCCTGAGTGGCGCGGGGGAGCCAGTCCTACAGGACGACCGGCTTGCCGGACAGCTCCACGCCCGCCCGGCGCAGCTCCTCCAGCGCCCGCTCGGTGGTCTCCGGGGCCACCCCGGCGGTCAGGTCGAGCAGGACCTGGGTGCGGAACCCCTCCTTGGCGGCGTCCAGGGCGGTGGCCCGCACGCAGTGGTCCGTGGCGATGCCCACGACGTCGACCTCGTCGATCTCCCGGGCCCGCAGCCAGTCGGCGAGCTTCGTGCCGTTCTCGTCGGCGCCCTCGAAGCCGCTGTAGGCCGCCGCGTACGCCCCCTTGTCGAAGACGGCGTCGACGGCGCCGGAGGCGACGGCGGGGGCGAAGTTCGGGTGGAAGCCCACGCCCTCCGTGCCGGCGACGCAGTGCGCGGGCCAGGAGTGGACGTAGTCGGGGTTGTCGGCGAAGTGGCCGCCGGGCGCGATGTGGTGGTCGCGGGTGGCCACGACGTGGCGGTAGCCGGCGGGCGCCTGCCCGATCAGCTCGGTGATGGCGGCGGCCACGTCGGCACCGCCGGCCACCGCGAGGCTGCCCCCCTCGCAGAAGTCGTTCTGCACGTCTACGACGATCAAGGCGCGGCGCATGGTCGGTGTCCTTCGGCTGGGTCGGCTACGGGGCGGGGGAGAGGACGGGGGGCAAGGGCTGGGGGCCCGGACGGTGAACCCCCGAGCCTATTGACTGCCGGGGCGGTACGGGAGGGTCCACCGCGGGCCGTATCGCGTCGCACCAGCTTTAGCTACCCGACCCCCCGTGCACGTACTCCGTCGGAATGACAGGTTCCCCTCGGGAGAGCTGCGTGGCGGACAGCGGAAGGTTCGCGCGGGCGGCGGCGTGCCGGTCCCGGGCGACGTCGAGCGGCTCGCGGGCGACCACCTCCCCGCCCTTGACCAGCTCGACCAGGAGCTGCCGGTCCGCGAGGTCGCCGGGCACGGGACCGGTGCCGACCACCTCGGCCTCGGCGTAGCCGTCCGCGTCCAGCCGCCGGGCGGCCCACTTGCGTCCGCCGATCGATGTCTTGCCGCCGGTGGACTTCTTGGCGACCGGCACCAGCGGTGCCTCGGCGTCGCCGCTCTCGGCGCGGGCGACCAGCTTGTAGACCATCGAGGCCGTCGGGTGGCCGGAGCCGGTCACCAGCTGGGTCCCGACGCCGTAGGCGTCCACGGGGGCCGCCGCGAGCGAGGCGATGGCGTACTCGTCCAGGTCAGAGGTCACGACGATCTTCGTGCCGGTGGCGCCCAGCTCGTCGAGCTGCTGCCGCACCCGGTGCGCGACCAGCAGCAGGTCGCCGGAGTCGATGCGCACGGCGCCGAGTTCGGGCCCGGCGATCTCCACGGCCGTACGGACGGCCTCGGCGACGTCGTAGGTGTCCACGAGCAGCGTGGTGCCCCGGCCGAGGGAGTCCACCTGGGCGCGGAAGGCGTCCCGCTCGCTGTCGTGCAGCAGGGTGAAGGCGTGGGCGGAGGTGCCGACGGTGGGGATGTTGTAGCGGAAGCCGGCGGCCAGGTCGGAGGTGGTCGCGAAGCCGCCGACGTACGCGGCCCGGGCGGCGGCCACCGCGGCCAGTTCGTGGGTGCGGCGGGCGCCCATCTCGATCAGCGGCCGCTCACCGGCGGCGGAGGCCATCCGGGAGGCCGCCGCGGCGATCGCCGAGTCGTGGTTGAGGATGGACAGGATCACGGTCTCCAGCAGCACGCACTCGCCGAAGGACCCCTCGACCCGCATGACCGGCGAGCCCGGGAAGTACACCTCGCCCTCCGGGTAGCCCCAGATGTCACCGCTGAAGCGGTAGCCGGCGAGCCAGTCCAGGGTGTCCTCGTCGACGATGTTCCGCTCGCGCAGGAAGCGCAGGACGCCCGCGTCGAAGCGGAAGTTCTCCACCGCGTCGAGCACCCGCCCCGTGCCCGCCACGACGCCGTAGCGGCGCCCGTCGGGAAGCCGCCTGGTGAAGACCTCGAACACGCTCCGCCGCCCGGCCGTGCCCGCCTTCAGCGCGGCTCGGAGCATGGTCAGCTCGTACTGGTCCGTGAAGAGCGCCGTCGAGGGGACGTCCACCGGCAGCCCAAGGTCCGCTACGCCCACCAAATTCTCCTTGCTGTGACTCTCCGGGTGCCCCCGTGTCGGCCGGGGGTCCGGGGGTTGTCCCCCGGTGTGTGCAGCATGACGGGGATGGTACCCCCGATTTCGTCAGTGTGACGATTTGTGGGTCGTTTCCCGTGGAGGGCGGGCCGGTTTGTGCGACGACCCCCCTCCGGTGGCAGCATGGGGGGTGTGACGTCACCCGCGCCCCTAGAGATCGAACGCACCGAGTCGGCGGAGGAGACCTTCGCCGTGCCCGAGCCCGACGTCCCCTGGGTCACGATCGTCCACAACGACCCGGTCAACCTCATGAGCTACGTGACGTATGTCTTCCAGACGTACTTCGGCTACTCCAAGGACAAGGCCACCAAGCTCATGCTCGATGTCCACCACAAGGGCCGGGCGGTCGTCTCCAGCGGCAGTCGCGAGGAGATGGAACGCGACGTGCAGGCCATGCACGGCTACGGTCTGTGGGCCACCCTCCAGCAGGACCGGAAGTAGCGAATCGCCTCCATGCCAGGACACTTCGAACCGCTCCCCGGCGGCGGTGCGGCCGTCGCCCTCGACGACGTCGAGATCTCCATCATCCGGTCGCTGGCCGTGCAGCTCCTGGAGCTGATCGGCCCCGGCCCCGCCGAGGACGCGCAGGCCGACCCGCTCGCCGAGCTCTTCGCCGAGGGCCCGAGCGAGCCGCCCTCCGACCCGGTGCTGCGCCGCCTGTTCCCGGACGCCTACGGCGATCCCGCGCAGCCGCCCGGCTCGCCGCAGGACGCGGAGGAGCAGCGGACGCACTCCGCCGAGTTCCGCCGCTACACCGAGAACGACCTGCGGGCCGGCAAGCGTGAGAACGCGCTCGCGGTGATCCGCGCCCTGGACGCCCTGGCCTCCGCGGCGAGCGGCGAGGGCGGGGCGGTGCTGAAGCTGTCGACGGAGGAGTCCCGGCAGTGGCTCGGCGCCCTCAACGACCTCCGTCTGGCGATCGGCTCCCGGCTGGAGATCACCGACGAGGAGGACACCGACCTGCTCTACCGGCTCCCGGACGAGGATCCGCGCAAGCCGATGGTGATGGCGTATCTGTGGCTGGGCGGTCTCCAGGAGACGCTGGTATCCACCCTGATGCCCTGACGCCCCTTACACCCTGACCGGGGGGAACCGGGTGTCCGCTCAGCGGACCCTCAAATCCGGATAACGATCGCGTCAAAGTGCTGCCCCTTTTCGCTCCTGTTCGATCCCCTTTGTCCGGTTCTGTTTGTGCTGTGTGTCACAGTGCGCACCTGTGATCAGTGCTGCGGCCGTGGTAAATCTTCACGACCGCCCGGCGAACACCACCCGAATGTTCGGCCGGGTGCGCCACCGAGTCGGCGGACCGCCGGCCAGGCACGAGCGGGACGTGAGCCCGCTCAGCTCCATCATCCGGGGGGATCGAGACCCGATCCGCGGCCGACGAAAGGCCCGGGTCGGCATGGAGAAAGGCGCACCACACATGACCTCTGCGCAGGTCGACACGGAGAAAGCCCCCGAGGAGGGGTACGAGCGAGGGCTCGGCAGCCGTCAGGTCCAGATGATCGCGATCGGCGGTGCCATCGGCGTCGGCCTGTTCCTGGGCGCCGGTGCCAACATCGCCAAGGCCGGTCCCAGCATCATCCTCATGTACGCCCTCGCAGGCGTGATCATCTTCTTCATCATGCGGGCGCTCGGCGAGCTCCTGCTCTACCGTCCGGTCTCGGGCTCCTTCGCCGAGTACTCGCGCGAGTTCCTCGGCCCCTTCTTCGGTTACTTCACCGGCTGGACGTACTGGCTGATGTGGGTGGTCACCGGCATGGCGGAGCTCACCGCCGCCGCCATCTACATCCACTACTGGTTCCCGGACATCCCGCAGTGGGTCTCGGCCCTGGTCTTCCTGGTCGTGCTGTTCCTGGCCAACCTGATCTCGGTGAAGCTGTTCGGCGAGATCGAGTTCTGGTTCTCGATGGTCAAGGTCACCGCCATCATCGGCATGATCGTCATCGGCCTCGGCGTGCTCACCCTCGGCTTCAGCCAGGCCGGCGACACCGCCGCCGTCTCCAACCTGTGGGCCTTCGACGGCTTCTTCCCCAAGGGCATCGGCTCCTCCCTGATGACCCTCCAGGGCGTCATGTTCGCCTACCTCGCCGTCGAGCTGGTCGGCGTCACGGCCGGCGAGTCGGAGAACCCGGAGAAGACCCTCCCCAAGGCGATCAACACCCTGCCCTGGCGCATCGCCCTGTTCTACGTCGGCGCCCTCACCGTCATCCTGGCCGTCGTGAAGTGGACCGAGTTCGCCGAGGGCGTCAGCCCCTTCGTGAAGGCCTTCGCGGTCATCGGCATCCCGGCCGGCGCCGGCATCGTCAACTTCGTCGTGCTCACCGCCGCCCTGTCGTCCTGCAACTCCGGCATGTACTCCACGGGCCGCATGCTGCGCACCCTCGCGGACAACGGCGAGGCCCCCAAGATCTTCAACCGGCTGTCGTCGACCAAGACGCCGGCGATCGGCATCGGCGTCTCCGTCGTCTTCATGGGCATCGGCGTGGTCCTGAACTACATCGTCCCGGAGAAGGCCTTCGGGTACGTCACCTCGGTCGCCACCGCGGCCGGCATCTGGACCTGGCTGATGATCCTCATCAGCCATGTCCTCTACCGCCGCCAGGTCGTCGCGGGCCGGCTGCCCGCCTCCTCCTTCCCGGCGCCGGGCGGCGCGGTGTGCTCCTACATCGCCATCGCCTTCCTGCTCTTCGTCACCGGCCTGATCGCGTACGACGCCGACTCCCGGGTCTGTCTGTACGTCATGGCCGGCTGGGCCGCCGCCCTCGCGATCGGCTGGTTCGTGCTGAAGAACCGCAACCCGCAGATCGCCGAGCGCCACGGCGAGCCGGAGTTCGAGAAGGTCGGCTGACCTGCGCGTCCGCGCGCACGACGGACGTCCGGCCGCAGGGGGCACTCGTGGCGCCCCGATGCGGCAGCCGCTCAGGACGTCCGGCATGTGGGCCGTTCCGTACCACTCATCGGTACGGAACGGCCCTTCTGCTTATGCTTGCCGGCATGCTGACCATCACCCAGGCCCTGTACGACCAGATCGTCGCCCACGCGCGCGAGGACCACCCCGACGAGGCGTGCGGCGTGGTCGCCGGCCCCGTGGGCGAGGGCCGCCCCGAGCGGTTCATCCCGATGCTGAACGCGGCCCGGTCGCCCACCTTCTACGAGTTCGACTCGCAGGACCTGCTCAAGCTCTACCGCGAGATGGACGACCGCGACGAGGAGCCGGTGATCATCTACCACTCCCACACGGCCACCGAGGCCTACCCCTCCCGCACCGACATCTCCTACGCCAACGAGCCCGGCGCCCACTACGTCCTGGTCTCCACCGCGGACACCGACGGCGCCGGCGACTTCCAGTTCCGTTCGTTCCGCATCGTGGAGGGCGAGGTGACGGAGGAGGAGGTCAAGGTCGTGGACGCGTACTGAGGCCGCCCCGCCGACCGCGCCCGCATCCCGAATCGCGGATGAAGAACGTCCGAACGGTGAGATCACACTCCGGGAGCCGGACCGGGAATCGTTACGATGAGCCCATGGTTCTTCTCGACGTGAGCGACAAGGCGCCGGGCACGCTGCTCGTGGCGCGGCTGCACGTCGACCTGTGCAGGCTGAACAGCGCCATCTGTTGATCTCCGCTGCCGCCGT
This sequence comes from Streptomyces griseicoloratus, assembly GCF_014534645.1. Lineage (GTDB taxonomy): Bacteria > Actinomycetota > Actinomycetes > Streptomycetales > Streptomycetaceae > Streptomyces > Streptomyces griseicoloratus. Next base: position 168,549 of record NZ_JACVQF010000190.1, on the reverse strand, counting down.
ACGGCCGTGAGCCGCGGCGGGCCGCCGCGTGCCGCCGCGCGCCCTTCGAACCTACGACACCTTCCGACAGGAGCCCTGAGCCATGGCCATCGAGGTCCGCATCCCGACCATCCTCCGCCAGTACACCGACGGCCAGAAGGCGGTGGAGGGCACCGGGGACACCCTCGCCGAGCTCTTCGCCGACCTGGAGACCCGGCATGCGGGCATCCAGGCCCGCATCGTGGACGGGGGCCAGCTCCGCCGCTTCGTCAACGTCTACCTGAACGACGAGGACGTCCGCTTCCTCGACGGCATCGACACCAAGCTCGCCGACGGCGACAACGTCACGATCCTGCCGGCCGTCGCCGGCGGTATGGCCTGATCGGCGATGCGCTACGACTCCCCGCTGGCCGCGGTGGGCAACACCCCCCTGGTGCGCCTGCCGCGGCTGTCGCCGTCCGCCGACGTCCGCATCTGGGCCAAGCTGGAGGACCGCAACCCGACCGGCTCCATCAAGGACCGCCCGGCCCTGCACATGGTCGAGCAGGCGGAGAAGGACGGCCGCCTCACCCCGGGCTGCACGATCCTGGAGCCGACCAGCGGCAACACCGGCATCTCCCTCGCCATGGCCGCCAAGCTCAAGGGCTACCGCATCGTCTGCGTGATGCCCGAGAACACCTCCCAGGAGCGCCGGGACCTGCTCGCCATGTGGGGCGCGGAGATCATCTCCTCCCCGGCCGCGGGCGGCTCCAACACCGCCGTACGGGTCGCCAAGGAGCTGGCCGCCGAGCACCCGGACTGGGTGATGCTCTACCAGTACGGCAACCCGGACAACGCCGGCGCCCACTACGCCACCACGGGCCCCGAGATCCTCGCCGACCTCCCCTCGGTCACCCACTTCGTGGCCGGCCTCGGCACCACGGGCACCCTGATGGGCGTCGGCCGCTACCTGCGCGAGCACAAGCCGGACGTGAAGATCGTCGCCGCCGAACCGCGCTACGACGACCTGGTCTACGGCCTGCGCAACCTCGACGAGGGCTTCGTCCCCGAGCTGTACGACGCCTCCGTCCTCACCACCCGCTTCTCGGTCGGCTCCGCCGACGCGGTCACCCGCACCCGTGAACTCCTCCAGCAGGAGGGCATCTTCGCGGGCGTCTCCACCGGTGCCGCCCTGCACGCCGCGATCGGCGTCGGGAAGAAGGCGGTCAAGGCCGGCGAGAGCGCGGACATCGTCTTCGTCGTCGCCGACGGCGGCTGGAAGTACCTCTCCACCGGCGTCTACACCGCGGCCACCACCGAGGAGGCCATCGAGACCCTCCAGGGCCAGCTCTGGGCCTGACGGGCGTTTACGTCGCGAGGTGACGGACCTGGTCCCACAGGACCGGGTCCACCACGCCGACCCGGCGCCGGAAGTCCCGCACCGGCACCTCGCGCAGTTCGTCCGTCTCCAGGAAGCTCGTACGCCCCCGCGCGTTCCCGACCGAACCCGGGGGCAGCGGGATCACCCCGGCCCGCTCGTCCCGGTAGCGGCTGGTGATCCTCGCGACGACCACGCGGCGCCTGCGCACCGCGATCACCAGGCACGGCCGGTCCCTGGGGCCGCCCCGCGGCTCTCCCGCGGCGGGGCCCGGACCGGCACCCGCACCCCGGGCGTCCTCGTCCGGCACGCTCGCCCACCAGATCTCCGCCGGCCGCGGCCGGGCCGTGCGCCCGCCGGGCCCCGCCGGACGCGCCCACGGCCTGAGCCGGCCCCCCGGCCGCGGCCCCCGGCCCCAGCCGTCGACGACCACGGCGACGAGCGCGAGCAGTACCACCGCCGCGAGCGCGAGCCACCAGGACGTGTCCATACCGTCGACGTTACCGGCGCGTGCCGCTCCCGCGCGCCCCCACGGCGGCCCCGAGCGCCCCACTTCCAGCCGAACCGGTGACACCACAGGTGAGTTCCCCCACAACGGCCCCTGGCGGAGGAGCGACCGAAGGTTTTGCGCCTTACGCTCGACGAACCGCACGACCCCCGTCTCTCCACACCCGCCAGCGGAGGTTTCTGCTTCATGAAGCTCACCGTCGTCGGCTGCTCGGGGTCGTTCCCGTCCGCGGAATCGGCCTGCTCGAGCTACCTCGTCGAGGCCGACGGCTTCCGGCTGCTCCTCGACATGGGCAACGGAGCCCTGGGCGAGCTGCAGCGCCACTGCGGTCTCTACGACCTCGACGCGATCTTCCTCAGCCATCTGCACGCCGACCACTGCATCGACATGTGCGCCTACTTCGTGGCGCGCTACTACCGGCACGACGGGGGCCGCTGCGCCCCGCTGCCCGTCTTCGGACCCGAGGGCACCGAGCACCGGCTCACCACCGCCTACGCCGACACCCCCTCCGCCTCGTCCATGAGCGAGGTCTTCGACTTCCACACGGTCAAGCCGGGCACCTTCGAGATCGGCCCGCTCACCGTGCACACCGAGCGCGTCGCCCACCCCGTGGAGGCCTACGCCATCCGCGTCGAGCACGGCGGCAGGTCGCTGACGTACTCCGGTGACACCGGGGTCTCCGCCGCGCTGGACGAACTGGCCCGGGACACCGACCTGTTCCTGTGCGAGGCGGCCTTCACGCACGGCAAGGAGAACATCCCGGACCTGCACCTCAACGGCCGCGAGGCGGGCGAGTCCGCCGCCCGCGCCGGAGCCCGGCGCCTGGTCCTCACCCACATCCCGCCGTGGACCGACCCCCGCGTCAACCTGACCGACGCGCAGGCCGTGTACGACGGGCCGGTGGAGCTGGCGGCGCCCGGTGTGTCGTACGAGATCTGACGCGCGCCGCGATCCGGAGGCGTACGTGCGCGAAGGCCCCGGAACCTCGACGGTTCCGGGGCCTTCGTCATGCCGTGCGGGGAGCGCTCACGCCTTCGTGAGGTCCTCGACCTCCTCCTCGGGCTCGCGGCCCGGGGTGGGGAGGTTGAACTTGGTGATCGCGAACCGGAAGAGCACGTAGTAGATCACCGCGAAGACCAGGCCGATCGGGATGATCAGCCACGGCTTGGTGGCCAGGTTCCAGTTCAGCGCGTAGTCGATGAAGCCCGCGGAGAAGGTGAAGCCCGCGTGGACGCCGAACGCCCAGGTGATCGCCATCGACAGGGCGGTCAGGACGGCGTGGATCGCGTAGAGCACCGGCGCGATGAACATGAACGCGAACTCGATGGGCTCGGTCACACCGGTCACGAAGGAGGTCAGCGCCAGCGAGACCATCATGCCCATCACGGCCTTGCGGCGCTCGGGACGGGCGGCGTGCGCGATGGCGATCGCGGCGGCCGGCAGACCGAACATCATGATCGGGAAGAAGCCCGACATGAACTGACCGGCGTCAGGGTCCCCGGCGAAGAACCGGTTGAGGTCACCGTGGACGATCTCGCCGGCCGCGTCCGTGAAGTCGCCGATCTGGAACCAGGACACGGTGTTGACGAACTGGTGCATGCCGACCGGGATCAGCGCGCGGTTGATCAGACCGAACAGACCCGCGCCGACGGCGCCGAGACCGGTCATCCACTCGCCGACGTCGGAGATGACCTCACCGATCGGCTCCCACACCAGACCGAAGAAGACACCCATGATGGTGCCCACGAAGGCCATGATGATCGGCACCAGGCGGCGGCCGTTGAAGAAGCCGAGCCAGTCCACCAGCTTCTTGCGGTGGAAGCGCTGCCACAGGACGGCGGCCAGCAGGCCCATGACGATGCCGCCGAGCACCCCGGGGTTGTTGTAGGTCGCGGCGATGTCTTCGCCGGCCTGGACCTTCGCCTCGGTGACGGGGAAAGCCTTGAGGACGTTGCTGTACACCAGGAAGCCGACCAGGGCGGCCAGCGCCGTGGAACCGTCCGCCTTCTTGGCGAAGCCGATCGCGACACCGATGCAGAACAGCATCGGCAGGTTGTCGAAGATCGCGCCACCGGCCGTCGCGAACACCGCCGTGACCTTGTCGGGCAGGTTCAGCTTGTCCTGGACGTCCTGCTGACCCAGGCGCAGCAGGATGCCCGCCGCCGGCAGGACGGCGATCGGGAGCTGCAGGCTGCGGCCGACCTTCTGCAGGCCCTGGATCAGGCCGGATCCCCGCTTCTTTGCGGGGGCCGCCGTTGCGGTGGCGGTGCTCATAAGTCCTCCATCGGGTGATGGTCTACACCACTAGTGGTGTAGACCTGTTGTAGCACGATGAAGGCCGCGTAAGGAACCCGCGATTCCGCGACGGGAGCGCTACGCGCCGTGCCGGGCCGAAGCGCTGGAAGCGCCCCGGCGGAAGGCGTGCCGAAGGCCCCCGGACCGAGCGTCCGGGGGCCTTCGCGAGACCACGGGAAAAGGGTACGTGAGGGCTACACCTTGGTGACGTCCTCCACCTCCTCCTCCGGCTCCCGCCCCGGCGTCTTCAGGTCGAACTTCGTGATCGCGAACCGGAACACGGTGTAGTACACGACCGCGAAGCACAGGCCGATCGGAATGATCAGCCACGGCTCGGTCGCCAGCTTCCAGTTGATGACGTAGTCGATCAGCCCGGCCGAGAAGCTGAAGCCGTCCTTCACGCCCAGCCCCCACGTCACCGCCATCGACACCCCCGTCAGCACCGCGTGCACCGCGTACAGCGCCGGCGCGATGAAGAGGAACGAGTACTCCAGCGGCTCGGTGATCCCCGTCACGAACGACGTCAGCGCCACCGACAGCATCAGGCCGCCGACCTCCTTGCGGCGGTGCGGCTTCGCGCAGTGCGTGATCGCCAGGGCCGCCGCCGGCAGCGCGAACATCATGATCGGGAAGAACCCCGTGGTGAACTGGCCCGCGGTCGGGTCGCCCTGGAGGAACATGTTGATGTCGCCGTGCACCACCGTGCCGTCCGGCTTGGTGTAACTGCCGAACTGGAACCAGATCGGCACGTTCAGGAACTGGTGCAGGCCGATCACCAGCAGCGCCCGGTTCGCGAGCCCGAACACTCCCGCGCCCCACGCGCCCAGCCCGCTCAGCCAGTCGCTGAAGCTCTCCAGCGCGTCCCCGATCGGCGGCCAGATCCACAGGCACAGCGCGGCGAACAGGATCGCCACGAACGCCATGATGATCGGCACCAGCCGGCGCCCGTTGAAGAAGCCGAGCCAGTCCACCAGCCTGGTCCGGTGGAACCGCTGCCAGAGGTAGGCGGCCGTCAGCCCCATCACGATGCCGCCGAAGACCCCCGGGTTCTGGTACGTGAACGCCGTCACCGTCCCCGACCCGTCGGTCAGCCGGCACCCGACGTTCGGCACCGCCTCCGCGCCCTCCGGACAGTCCTGCGGGAACTGCCGCAGCACATTGAAGTAGACGAGGAAGCCCGCCACCGCCGCCAGCGCCGTCGAACCGTCGGCCTTCTTCGCCATCCCGATGGCCACGCCCACGCAGAACAGCAGCGGCAGCCCCAGTGAACTGTCCAGCAGCGCCCCGCCCGCACCCGCCATCACCTTGGAGACGGTCGTCCAGCCCAGTCCGTCGTCCCCGAACATGTCCGGCTGGCCGAGGCGGTTGAGGATGCCCGCGGCGGGCAGGACCGCGATGGGCAACTGCAGGCTCCGGCCCATCTTCTGCAACCCCTGGAACAGACTGTTCCAGCGGGCGCGAGCGGGGCTGACCGCACTGTCGGCACTCATCCGGTCTCCGTCCGGTCCTCTCGCGCGGGAGGCGGTTTGGCGGCCGTCCGCACGGTGGTGTAGACCAGTTGGCGGACGGTTCCGCTGTCGTGACGCCATCATTCGGTACGTACCGCATGACCGCTCGCGAAGATGGGCCAACTGTGGGTTACTGCGACAAAGCGGTTCGGATCAGGGAGAAGGAACATGGCCAGCAAGGCTGAGAAGATCGTTGCCGGGCTCGGCGGCATCGACAACATCGACGAGATCGAGGGCTGCATCACCCGGCTCCGCACCGAGGTTCACGACCCCGCACTGGTCGACGAGGCCGCGCTGAAGGCCGCCGGCGCCCACGGCGTCGTCAAGATGGGCACCGCCATCCAGGTCGTCATCGGCACCGACGCCGACCCGATCGCCGCGGAGATCGAAGACATGATGTGAACCGGCGACCAGGCCGGTCCGGCTGAGAAGGGGCCCTTCCCGACCGCGGGAGGGGCCCCTTCCGCATGGGCGGCTAGGCTCACCGCATGTCACGAATCGACGGCCGCACCCCCCAACAGCTCCGCCCCGTCACCATCGAACGCGGCTGGAGCAAGCACGCCGAGGGCTCCGTCCTCGTCTCCTTCGGCGACACCAAGGTCCTGTGCACCGCCTCCGTCACCGAGGGCGTCCCGCGCTGGCGCAAGGGCAGCGGCGAAGGCTGGGTCACCGCCGAGTACGCCATGCTGCCCCGCGCCACCAACACCCGCGGCGACCGCGAGTCCGTCAAGGGCCGCATCGGCGGACGCACCCACGAGATCAGCCGCCTCATCGGCCGCTCCCTGCGCGCCGTCATCGACTACAAGGCGCTCGGCGAGAACACCGTCGTCCTCGACTGCGACGTCCTCCAGGCCGACGGCGGCACCCGCACGGCGGCGATCACGGGCGCCTACGTCGCGCTGGCCGACGCCATCGCCTGGGCCCAGGACAAGAAGCTGATCAAGCCCGGCCGCAAGCCCCTGACCGGCAGCGTCTCCGCCGTCTCCGTCGGCATCGTCGGCGGCGTCCCGCTCCTCGACCTCCGCTACGAGGAGGACGTACGGGCCGACACCGACATGAACGTCGTCTGCACCGGCGACGGACGCTTCGTCGAGGTCCAGGGCACCGCCGAGGCCGAACCCTTCGCCCGCGAGGAGCTCGACACCCTGCTCGACCTCGCCGCCGCCGGCTGCACCGAGCTGGCCGCCCTCCAGCGCAGGGCACTCGATACGATCACCGAAAAGTAAAGGGCACCCCAAGCAAACCGGCCCGGCGCGCAACTCGGCCGCCCACGGCCGCGTCACTAGCAGTACGGGCGTACGGCGTCGCCACCGTACGCCCGGTGCCGCACCCGCCACTCGGGCCGCCCGGCCCGGTCACCAGGGGAAGGACCGAGACCCATGGCCGCGACCCGACGCCGCAGCCCCCGTCGCCGTACCCTCATATCCGCCGCGGCCCTGACGGTCGCCGCGCTGACGGCCGGCCTCACCACCGGCTGCGACGCCGTCGACAAGGCACTGGACTGCGTCCAGACCGCCGACACCATCGCCGACAGCGTCACCGAACTCCAGCAGGCCGTGGAGAACGCGTCCAACGACCCGACGCAGCTGGAGGAGTCCCTCGACTCCATCGACAAGAACCTCGACAAGATCGGCGACCAGACCGACGACGCCGACGTCAACAAGGCCGTCGACGACCTCGGCAAGGCCGTCGACAACATCCGCACGGCCGTCGACACCGGCGACACCACCCCCGACCTCAGCCCCCTCACCGACGCGGCCGGCGAACTGACCAAGGTCTGCACGCCCTGACGGGCGGCCGCACACGGAGCAGGACGCCGAGCCGCACACCGGGGCCCGGCGACAGGCCCGCCCGGCGTCCGCTCAGTCCTCGTCCCTGCGGCGGCGGTCCCGCTCCTCGCGGCGCAGCTCGCGCTGCTCGCGGCGTTCCTCGCGGTGTTCGCGCATCAGGTCGCGGTGCCCGTCCAGCATCTTGCGGTGGGCCTCCTCCACGTCCTCCCGGAACGAGGAGTGCAGCTCCTTGCGCGCGGCCTTGCGCTCCAGCTTCTCCTGCCGGCGCTCCTCCTTCAGCCGCAGCTTCTCCGCCCGCGGCAGCTTGCGCGCCACCCCGACCCCGCCCCAGAAGGCGAAACCCGTGAGGATCACCCGGGGAGCGCCGGGCTCACCGGGAACGCCCTCCTCGCGCTGGTCGAAGCCGCCCATGATGCCGATGCCGCGCACCACCACCTCGACACCGGGCGGCACGATCACCGTCGCCCCGCCCATGATCGCGACGCAGTTGATCACGACCTCCCGGTCCGCGAAGTGCGCCTCCCGCAGGTCGATCTCCCCGCCGCCCCAGAAGGTGAAGCAGTTGAACCGCTTCGGCACCGTCCAGCGCCCCTTGCGCTGGAACCCCGACATCACGGCGACGGCCCACGTCGAGGACCCCTCGCCACCGGTGATCCGGTCGGCCCAACGCCCGGTCGCCGCAGGCTCCTTGGTCATCGACACCCGGGCCGCCGCGCCGGCGTCCGGCAGGTCCCGGGTGATCGGCGCCAGTTCCCCGTAGGTACGCGCCCGGTACGTGGCGTCCAGGCGTTCCTCGAACTCGGACATGTCCAGACGCCCCTCGGCGAGGGCGTCCCGCAGGACCTCGGCGACTCGTTCACGGTCGGCGTCGGATGCTCGGAGCTCCGGGGCGTCGTCGGTCATGCCCAGCAGCCTACGAGGTCGCCGCGCCCGGCACTACGCGCTCGTGCGTTCCGCATAGATCTTGGCGATGACCGCCTCGATGTCGGGCTCCCGCACCGACAGGTCGACCAGCGGATACCGGGCCGCGACCGCCGCCACCAGCCCCGCCGCCGACTCCGTCGCCGGGAACGCCAGCCACTGCCGCGGCCCCTCCACCCGCACCACCCGCGCCGGCGCGGGCGCCTCGATCGGCGGCAACTCCCGCTCCAGGTCCACCACCAGGGTCCGCTCGCTCTCGCCGGCCTCGTGCAGCCCGGCGAGCGGACCGTCGTACATCAGCCGCCCGTGGTCGATGACCATCACACGGGAGCACAGCTGCTCGATGTCCTGGAGGTCGTGCGTGGTCAGCAGGACCGTCGTGCCCCGCTCGGCGTTCAACTCCCGCAGGAACTCCCGCACCTTGGCCTTGGAGACCACGTCCAGGCCGATCGTCGGCTCGTCCAGGTAGAGCACGTCCGGGTCGTGCAGCAGGGCCGCGGCGATGTCCCCGCGCATGCGCTGCCCCAGCGACAGCTGCCGCACAGGCACGTCCAGCAGCTCGCCCAGCTGCAGCAGTTCCACGCACCGGTCGAGGTTCTCCCGGTAACGGGCGTCCGGGATGCGGTACATGCGGTGCATCAGCCGGTAGGAGTCGATCAGCGGCAGGTCCCACCACAGCGTCGTACGCTGCCCGAACACCACCCCGATGCGGTGCGCGAGCCGGGTCCGCTCCCGGGCGGGGTCGATCCCGGCGACGCGCAGCCGGCCGCCGCTCGGCGTCAGGATGCCGGTGAGCATCTTGATCGTCGTCGACTTGCCCGCCCCGTTCGGACCGATGTAGCCGACCATCTCGCCGCGGGCCACGGTGAAGGAGATCCCGTCCACGGCCCGCACCTGCCGCCGCTCCCGCTTGAGGAAACCGGTCTTCTTGCGCACGTCGAAGACCTTCTCGACGCCGTCGAGCGCGATGAAACCCGCACCGAGGTCGGTGTCCACGCCGGTCAACTCCCTGTACTCCGGTAGGAACGAAGCCCCGCCCGCCACGCCAGCCCGGCGAGCGCGCAGCACGCCACCGCCACCGCCGGCGGCGCGAACGCCACCCACGCCGGCAGGTCCAGCGGATACGGCCGCTCCAGCACGTAGCTCGCCGGCAGCCAGTTGACGAAGGCCAGAGGCACCACGAACGTCACCCCCCGCACCAGCTCCCGCGCGAACACCGTGGGCGGGTACTGCAGCAGCGTCGTACCGCCGTAGGTGAAGGCGTTGGCCACCTCGGCGGCGTCCTGCGCCACGAACTGGAAGGCCGCCGCCGCCACGAACACCGCGCAGAAGATCCCGGCCCCGCTGACCACCATCACCGGCATCAGCAGCAGCTTCCCCGGCGTCCAGTCGATGCCGACGGTGACCAGCGCGTAGGCGAGGATCAGCGCCCCCTGCGTGATCCGGCCCAGCCGGCGCAGCCCGAAGCGGTCGGCGGCCACCTGCGCCAGCACCGGCGCCGGACGCACCAGCAGCGTGTCCAGCGTGCCGTCGCGCACCCGGCGGCCCAGCCGCTCCATCGAACCGATCGCGAGATCGGCGATCCCGAAGGAGAGGCTGGTCAGGCCGTACAGGAAGGCGACCTCGCCCAGCGCGTAGCCGCCGAGCGCGTCGACCCGGGAGAACATCAGCAGGATCGCCACGAAGTCCAGCGCGGTCATCGCGAAGTTGCCGAGCGTCGTCAGCACGAAGGAGGTCCGGTAGGCCATCGTCGACCGGATCCACATCGCGACGATCAGCCGGTAGGCGCGCAGCCCCTCGGCCACCCGGCCACCCCGCACGGCCGCCCCGGCGGTCACCTCGGCCGCATCGCCGGCCTCCGCCACATCGGCCACCTCAGCCACCCTGCACCACCACCCGCCGCGTCGCCGCCGACTGCACCAGCCGCCCGAGCGCCAGCAGCGCAAGCGCCCAGCCCGCCTGGAAGGCGAACGTGCCCGGCGCACCGGCCTCGCCCAGCAGCACGTCCGCGGGCGCCTGGAGCATCGACGACCACGGCAGGGCCCGTACGACCTCGCCGAGCGCGCCCGGGAAGACGTTCAGCGGCAGCAGCATCCCCGAGCAGAAGAACCCCGCGAGCCACGCCATCTGCGTCACCCCGGTGCCGTCCATCAGCCAGAACGCCGAGAGCGCCACCAGGTACCGCAGCCCGAAGCTCACCACCATCGCCAGCAGCACGGCGACCAGGAACGCCGCCCACGCGGACGCCTCCCGCGGCAGCGCGATCGGGAAGAAGACGGCACCGAACGCGAACGGCACCACCCCGCGCCCCAGCAACTGGAACAGCGCCCGGCCCAGGTCCGCCGCCAGCCACCACAGCTGGAGGTCGGCCGGCCGGTACAGGTCGACCGCGATGTCACCCGTACGGATGCGCTCCATCAGCTCGTCCTCGAAGCCGCCGCCCCCGATCGCCAGCGTCGACAGCAGCGCCTGCCCCAGCCACACGAAGGTGACGGCCTGCGCCTGGTCGTAGCCCCCGAGGTGCGGTTCCGCCTCCCACAGGGCCAGATAGGTGTAGACGAGGATCAGCCCGAAGACCGTGTTGGTGAACACCCCGGCCGCCGTGGCCGCCCGATACGTCGCGTACCGTCGGAATCCCCCCGCCGCGACGGCCGCGTACAACCGCCCCGAGCCCACACCCACCGCCCTCCTCCCGCTCCGGCACCGAAGCGCAGGAGCCTAGTGCGCCGGCGAGGGGCCGTGCCACGGAATTTCACGGCCTCCCCCAGAATTTCACGGGTGTGCCGCTGACCGGGAACGGAACGCGTGGTGCGAGAGTCTTCATCTGGGGCGCAGAAGCGCACAAGGCAGTACACGCAGCACAGCCAGTACAGACGGCACACGCAGCACACGTAGTACAGGCAGCACAGGTAGTACAGGCCGTACGAGAGACCCGTACGACGCGAAACAGGAGTCCGTGCACGACATGAGCGACGAGCCGCAGCCGCAGCAGCCGAATCAGGGCTGGGGGGCGCCGACAGGGCCACAGGCGGCCGGCAGCCCCGGAGACGGGCTGCCGAAGAAGCCGAAGCGGCCGAAGCGGACCGGATGGCGCCGGCTGATCCCGACCTGGCGCATCACGCTGGGCGCCTGCGTCATCGCCGCCCTGCTGCTGGTCGGCGGCTTCTTCCTCGGCTACTCGCTGGTACACATCCCGCCGGCCAACGCGCTCGCCACCAAGGAGAGCAACGTCTACCTGTACGCCGACGGCAGCGTCCTCGCCCGCGACGGCGAGGTCAACCGCGAGAGCGTCGACCTCGCCCGGATCTCCAAGGACGCCCAGCACGCCGTACTCGCCGCCGAGGACCGCGACTTCTACACCGAGTCCGCCATCGACCCCGGGGCGATGGTCCGGGCCGCCTGGAACACCGCCACCGGCAAGGGCAAGCAGTCCGGCTCCACCATCACCCAGCAGTACGTCAAGAACTACTACCTGGCCCAGGAGCAGACCGTCACCCGCAAGGTGAAGGAGTTCTTCATCTCGATCAAGCTCGACCGGGAGAAGAGCAAGGACGAGATCCTGGAGGGCTACCTCAACACCAGCTTCTTCGGCCGCAACGCCTACGGCATCCAGGCCGCCGCCCAGGCCTACTACGGCGTCGACGCCACCGAGCTCACCGCCGCCCAGGGCGCCTACCTCGCCTCACTGCTGAACGCGCCCAGCGAGTACGACGTCGTCGCCCACCCCGAGAACAAGCCCGCCGCCCAGGCCCGCTGGAACTACGTCCTGGACGGCATGGTCAAGAAGGGCTGGCTCGCCCAGTCCGAACGGGCCGGCCTGACCTTCCCGATGCCCAAGGAGACCACCGTCTCCACCGGCATGTCCGGACAGCGCGGCTACGTCGTCCGGATCGTCAAGGACTACCTGATCCAGAACAAGATCGTCGCCGAGGACGAACTCGACCGCGGCGGCTACCGCATCACCACCACCCTGCAGAAGGACAAGCAGGACGCCTTCGTCAAGGCCGTCGACGACAAGCTGATGTCCCGCCTGGACCAGAAGAACCGCAAGGTCGACACCTACGTCCGCGCCGGCGGAGCCTCCGTCGACCCCAAGACCGGCAAGGTCGTCGCGATGTACAACGGCATCGACTACGTCAAGCAGTACACGCCCAACGCCACCCGCCGCGACTTCCAGGTCGGCTCCACCTTCAAGCCCTTCGTGTTCACCTCGGCCGTGGAGAACCACTCCCAGACCCAGGACGGCCGCATGATCAACCCGAACACGATCTACGACGGCACCAGCGAACGCCCCGTCCAGGGCTGGACCGGCGCCCCCTACGCCCCGGAGAACGAGGACCACCACGACTACGGCGACATCCCCGTCCGCGAGGCCACCGACAAGTCCGTGAACGCCGTGTACGCGCAGATGGCCGTGGACGTCGGCCCCGGCAAGGTCAGGCAGACCGCGATCGACCTCGGACTGCCCGCCGACACCCCCGAGATGCCGGAAGGCCCCGCCATCGCCCTCGGCACGGCCACCGCCAGCGTCCTGGACATGGCCGAGGCATACGCCACGCTCGCCAACCACGGCCGGCACGGCACGTACACGCTGGTCGAGAAGGTCACCAAGGACGGGAACGAGACCGTCGAGCTGCCCGAGCGGCAGGAGCGGCAGGCCGTCAGCCGCGAGGCCGCCGACACCACCACCGCCGTCCTGCGCGGCGTCGTCCAGAACGGCACCGCCACCAACGCCCAGGCCGCCGGCCGCCCCGCCGCCGGCAAGACCGGCACCGCGGAGGAGGACACGGCCGCCTGGTTCGCCGGCTACACCCCCGACCTCGCCACGGTCGTCGCCGTCATGGGCCAGGACCCGGTCACCGCCGCCCACAAGCCGCTGTACGGCGCCATGGGCCTGCCCCGCATGAACGGCGGCGGCGCGCCCGCCGAGATCTGGGCCCAGTACACCCGGGACGCACTCGAAGGCGAGCCCGTCCGCGGCTTCGAGCTCCAGCTCCAGGCCGGCGCCGAGGCCTCCCAGGCCCCGTCCGACGGGCCCTCCGACGGCCCGAGCACCGGCGAGGAGACCGACGAGCCGGGCACCGAAGAGGACGCCGCCGGCACCGGCGAGGAGACCCGGACCGACGCCCCGCCACAGACCGGCGGCGCCAGCACCGAGCCGGGCGGCACGACCGGTGAGGACGCCTCGGGCGCCCCCTCGACCGGCGGTCCCGGCACGGGCGGCGCCAGCACCGAGCCCGGCTCCGGCGGCGGCGAGGACGGCGGGGACGGCGGGGACACCTCGTCCGACGGCGGCACCACGGAGGGCGGCGACACCAGCGGCGCGGGCGGCAGCACCGACACCGGGACGACGGTCGGCGGCGGACTGCCCATCGCACCCCGCCGCCAGTGACGCCCACGACGCGCCGGCGGATCAGTGACCCGAGGTCGCCTTCAGCCCCACGACGGCGACCAGCAGCAGACAGATGAAGAAGATCCGGGCGGCGGTCGCCGGCTCACCCAGCACCACCATGCCGAGCACCGCCGCACCGGCCGCACCGATCCCCACCCACACGCCGTAGGCGGTACCGATGGGCAGCGTCCGGGCGGCGTACGACAGCAGCATCATGCTCGCGACGATCCCGGCACCGGTGAGCAGACTCGGCACGAGCCGCGTGAAACCGTCGGTGTACTTCATCCCGATCGACCAGCCGACCTCCAGCAGACCGGCGACGACGAGCAGAACCCACGCCATGACAGGCACCTCCGTGTGAACGAACGAAACGGTGGTGCGTCGTCTTTTCCTTGACCCGGTACGGCGCGTCTCGTCGGGTCCCTCCAAGGTAGCAAAGGACGCACGAAGGGGCTGGTGACACCGGTCACCAGCCCCTTCGGCCGTTGCTCCGCAGGGCCCTACAGATACAGTCCGGTCGAGTCCTCCGACCCCTCGAAGCGGTCCGCGGCCACGGCGTGCAGATCACGCTCACGCATCAGCACGTACGCGATGCCCCGCACCTCGACCTCGGCCCGGTCCTCCGGGTCGAACAGGACCCGGTCGCCCGGCTCCACGGTCCGTACGTTCTGCCCCACCGCGACGACCTCGGCCCAGGCCAGCCGCCGGCCGACCGCCGCCGTGGCGGGAATCAGGATGCCGCCTCCGGAACGCCGCTCGCCCTCACTGGTGTCCTGCCGCACGAGTACACGGTCGTGCAGCATCCGGATGGGCAGCTTGTCGTGCTGGGTGCTGTGCTCGTTTCTCTTGGCGCTCACGCCCTGAACCTACCTGCCTCGTCTCAGCCCTTGCGCCGCCGGGTGCCCAGGGCGAGCAGCCCCACCACCCCGACGACCACGAGGGCGACCGGCACCACCCGCTCCAGCCGCGGGGCGCCGTCCTCGTCGACGAACCGCGACTTCACATCGCTGACCGCACGGTTGACCTCGACGTAGGCCCGCCCGAGCGTGTGATCGATGTTGGAGACGACCTTGGCCTTGGCATCACCCATGATCGTCTTTGGGTGCACGCGCACCCCGATCTCGTCCAGCGTCTCGGCCAGCACCTCGCGGCGGCGCCTGATGTCCGCCTCGATCTGCGCCGGGGTTCTCGTGTCCGACGTGTCCGCCACCGTACGGCCTCCGATGTGAAGCTGATGCTGTTCGGAACAGTCTGTCAGCTTCGCACGGCACCGCACTGTCAGGACCCCCGGTTACGCTGGATCGATGAGCGAGCGACTCCAGCCCGGGGACGTGGCCCCCGCCTTCACCCTCCCGGACGCCGACGGCAACGAGGTGTCCCTGTCCGACCACAAGGGCCGCAAGGTCATCGTCTACTTCTACCCCGCGGCCCTCACCCCGGGCTGCACGAAGCAGGCGTGCGACTTCACCGACAACCTCGAACTCCTGGCCGGTGCCGGCTACGACGTGATCGGCATCTCCCCCGACAAGCCGGAGAAGCTGGCCAAGTTCCGCGAGGCCGAGTCCCTGAAGGTCACCCTCCTCGCCGACCCGGACAAGAAGGTCCTGGACGCCTACGGCGCCTTCGGTGAGAAGAAGAACTACGGCAAGACGTACATGGGCGTCATCCGCTCCACGATCGTCGTGGACGAGGACGGCAAGGTCGAACGCGCCCTGTACAACGTCCGCGCGACGGGCCACGTAGCCAAGATCATCAAGGACCTGGGCATCTGACGGACGACTCCCCGCGACTGAGGAACGGCTCCCACCGGCACGGCCCGGCGGGAGCCGCTCTGCTTTCCGTGCGTGACGGTCCGATAAACGGTTCGTTACTCCGTGCGAGGCCGCGAACGCGTGGCCGGGAGCGGAGGGGGTTCGATGGGGGCCAGGACGAGCGCGTACACCAAGGAGCGGCTGGAGGAGGCGGCTCGGGGGGCGCGGACGTTGTCGGAGGCGTTGGTTCGGCTGGGGGTGGATCCGAAGAGCTGGAAGCGGCGGTACATCTTCGACCGTATGAGGAAGCTGGGGGTGGAAGTCTCACACTTCGAGCGGGAGGGAGCGAAGTGGACGAGGGAGGTCCTTGAGCCTGTGGTCGCCGAGTCGAGGAGTGTCAACGAGGTCCTGCGTCGGCTCGGACTCGACCCGGTCGGAGGGCATCACACGAACATCTCCCGGCGCATCAGGGCCTACGGCATCGACACCTCGCACTTCACGCCAGTGGTCCGCACGGAGCGGCAGAGATACAACCAGCGCCGCCGGACCGCAGAAGAGATCCTCGTCGAGGACACGTCTGAGCACGCCGCGCGCGTCCCGAGCAGCCGGCTCAAGAGGGCGATGCGCGAGCTCGGCGTGGAGGAGCGCTGCGCACTCTGCGGAATCGAGCCGGTGTGGCTCGGGGAGCCCCTGCCACTCGAGGTCGACCACATCGACGGCAACTGGCGGAACAACCGGATCGAGAATCTGCGGCTGCTGTGCCCCAACTGTCATTCGACCACGGACAGTTACAGGGGCCGCGGCAAGGGGCGTGCCTCATGACCAGCGGGGTCCAGTACACCCGCGAGCGACTGGCCGAGGCTGCCGAGAAGTGCGCCGACATCGATGAGGTCATCGCCTTCCTTGACGCCCGGCCCTATCGCAACCTCCGTCGGCACCTGTACAAGCGCTTCGAACACTTCGGCATCGACATCTCACATTTCCCTCGTCGGCGGCGAGCCGCGAACCCGCCCCCGAGACCAACTGCTGACGAGCTGCGGAGCGCGGTCGCGGGAGCGGTCTCCATCGCAGGTGCCCTGAGGACTTTGGGCAGGCCATGCAGCGGCCAGCTACGCACGCTGTTTCACCAGTGGGTCGCAGAAGACGGCATCGACACGTCTCACTTCCTCGGGCAGGCACACCAACGGGGCAGGACCAGCTCGACAGCCAAGTGCGCCGAGGACATTCTGGTCCAGCACGATGACAGGCACCGGACCAAGACCACCCTGCTGCGCCGCGCGCTACGCGAAGTCGGTGTACCCGAGGCGTGCGCCAGATGTGGAGTTGCCTCGGAGTGGCTCGGCAAGCCCATGACGCTGGAGATCGATCACATCAACGGGGACTGGCGCGACAACCGGCGAGAGAATCTGCGTTTGCTGTGCCCCAACTGCCACGCGATCACTAGCACCTGGTGCAGAGGAGGCCGACGAATCGCTCGGGGCGCCCAGTAGAGTAGGCACCGCTGCGGGCCCGTACCCCAGCTGGCAAGAGGGCGCCGGTTTAGGTCCGGTGTGTCGTGGGTTCGAGTCCCACCGGGCCCACAGAGTAAAGGGGCTGGGTTCCTTCAAATCCAAGGAACCCAGCCCCTCAGCCGTCGCTCAGCCCAACAGCTCCCGCACCACCGGTACCAGTGCGCGGAACGCCTTTCCGCGGTGGCTGATCGCGTTCTTCTCCTCCGCCGTCAGTTCCGCGCAGGTGCGGGTCTCGCCGTCCGGCTGGAGGATCGGGTCGTAGCCGAAGCCGCCCGTGCCGGCGGGTTCGTGGCGCAGTACGCCCGTCAGCCGGCCCTCGACCACGCGTTCCGTGCCGTCGGGCAGCGCGAGCGCCGCCGCGCAGGCGAAGTGGGCGCCCCGGTGTTCGTCCGCGATGTCGGCGATCTGGGCCAGGAGCAGGTCGAGGTTGGCCTTGTCGTCGCCGTGGCGGCCGGCCCAGCGGGCGGAGAAGATGCCGGGGGCGCCGTTCATGACGTCGACGCAGAGGCCGGAGTCGTCGGCGACCGCCGGGAGGCCGGTGGCCTGCGCGAGGGCGTGGGCCTTGAGGAGGGCGTTCTCGGCGAAGGTGACGCCGGTCTCCTTGACGTCGGGGATGTCGGGGTAGGCGTCGGCGCCGACGAGTTCGTGGGGCAGGCCGGCGTCGGCGAGGATCGCCCGGAGCTCGGTGATCTTTCCGGCGTTGCGGGTGGCGAGGATCAAGCGGGTCATGGGGTCCAGTATTCCGGGGAACGCCGGGCGGCCGGGCACTGGCGTTGCCGCCGGTCACAGGCGTGCCGGTGCCGCGCCCTTCAGGTCGTCGAGGTCGAGGGCCCGGGCCATCCGCTCGTAGCCCTTGTCGCTGGGGTGCAGGTGGTCGCCGCAGTCGTACTCGGAGCGCAGCCTGCGCGGGTCGTACGGGTCGCGCAGGGCCTTGTCGAAGTCGACGACGGCGTCGAACACGCGTCCGGCGCGGATCTCGGCGTTGATCTCCTGCCGCATGGTCTCGCGGGCGTCGGTGTAGCCGCGGTGGCGGCCGAACGGCATGAGGGTCGCCCCGACGACCTTCAGCCCGCGGGCGTGCGCCTGGTCGACCATGGTGCGCAGGCCGTCGAGGATCGCGTCGCGGTCGGCGAGTTCCGGGCTGTGCAGGACGTCGTTGACGCCGAGGCAGATGACGACGGCCCGGACGTTCGGGCGGCCGAGCACGTCCCGGGCGAACCGGGTCAGGCCGCTGGGGTTGTCGGCGGGGCGTCCGCGGCCGCCGGTGAGCACCCGGTTGCCGCTGATGCCCTGGTTGACGACGCTGTAGCGCGGCACGTCCCGGCCGTCCTCGGCCGCGTCGCGCAGCCGCGCGGCGAGGAAGTCCGTCCAGCGGTGGTTGGCGTCGACGGTGGAGCCGAAGCCGTCGGTGATGGAGTCGCCGAGGGCGACGACGGTGCCCTGCGCCTCGTGGCTCAGCACGTCGAGCGCGGTCAGGTAGCGCCAGTACGGGGTCGGCTCGGTGTAGGCGGCGGCGGTGACGTCCTCGGTGCGGTCGCCGACGGCGACGTAGCTGGTCTGCCGGGCGTGCGGGTGGTAGGTGACGGGGCCGGAGGGGGTGGGGGAGTAAGTGGTGACCAGGACGTCGGCGCCGTAGGGCACGGCGATGCGCGTGGCGTCGCTGATCGCCTGTCCGCCGGCCGGGATGACGACCCGGGGGCTGCCGCCGAAGGTGAGCCGGCGCATGCTGTCGGCGGTCGCGGCGGCGGTGCCGGTGCCGTCGGCCAGGGCGATGGTGGCGTGCGTGATGGTGAGCGGGGACTGGCCGTAGAGGTTGGACAGGGTGATCCGGGCGCTCGTGCCGCCGACGCCCGCGTGGACGATGTTGCGCACCGAGCGGCCCGCCATGCCGGTCGTCTCGGTGCCGGGTTCCGCGGCGGCCGGGGAGGTGGACCAGGCGCCGACCCAGGTGCCGGTGGAGGCGGGTGCGGCGTCGTTGTGCGGGGGCCGGGCGCCGGTGAGCGGGGCGCGGCTCTTCGTACCGTCGTCGGCCGCCACCCCGGCGTATATGGCGGCGGACATGGCCACGACGAGCGCGACGATCGCGGCCAGCAGGGCACGGTGCTTGGCGACGGGGGTCGTCGCGGGGGATGTCCCTGCGGGAGAGGTCCCCGCGGGTGCTGCTCCTACGGGAGACGTCCCTGCGGCGGGTGGCGCCGCGGGGAGCGCCCCCGCGGGGGCACGGTGCCTTGCGACGGGTGTCCTTGCGGGTGATGCCCCTGCGGTGGGCGTCTCCGCGGGTGCTGCTCCTGCGGGAGGGTGCTCCGCGGCAGGTGCCGCCGCGGCGGGCGTCCCGGCGGGCGATGCCCCTGCGGCGGGCGTCCCGGCGGGTGAAGCTCCTGTGGCAGGCGTGCCCGCGGCACGTGCCCCCGTGGTAGGTGCCCCCGCGGGTGAGGCCCCCGCAGGTGATGCCCCCGCGGGTGAGGCCCCCGCAGGAGATGCCCCCGCGGGAGACGCCCCCGCGTCCGCGTCACGACCCCGGGTCATGCTGTGCTGTTCTCCTCGGGCGAGGGGAGCCCGAGGCTCCGGTCCGACGTGCCCATGATGCGTCACGGGCCGGGGAAAGAGCGCGGGACCCCCCGGCGTTCCCCCCTCCGGACAGACGCCGGGAACTTGTGTTCCGTTCCGGGAGTCGGTCAGGAAGGGACAATGTGTGAGGGATCGTCGAACGGGTGGAGCGGATGGAACGGACGAAAGTGGAACTTCCGGACACTTCTGAGAGGAGTGCCGCAGGTACCGGGAGCCTCGACGGGCGCGCCGCCCGCCCCGGCCCCCTGACCAACCGCGCGATGACGGCCTTCAGCCCGGCCGACGAGGAGAAGCGGCGCGGAGTGCGCCGTATGAAACTCACCGCCACCGGGCTGCTGCTCTTCGTGGCCCTGGTGTACGTCCTCGCGAAGTGGGCCTCCCACCAGGGCGCCGGCCCCTGGGCGGGCTATGTCGCCGCGGCCGCCGAGGCCGGCATGGTCGGTGCCCTCGCCGACTGGTTCGCGGTCACCGCCCTCTTCCGCCGGCCCCTCGGCCTGCCCATCCCGCACACCGCGATCATCCCGACCAAGAAGGACCAGCTGGGCGTCTCGCTCGGCGAGTTCGTCGGCGAGAACTTCCTCTCCGAGGACGTCGTACGCCAGCGGCTGCGCGCCGTCGGCATAGGCAGCCGGCTCGGCGCCTGGCTCGCCGTGCCCGAACACGCCGACCGGGTGACGGCCGAGCTGTCCGCCGCCCTGCGGGGTGCCCTGACCGTGCTGCGCGACTCCGACGTGCAGGCGGTGGTCGGCGAGGCGATCACCCGCCGTGCCGATGCCGCCGAGATCGCGCCCGGCATCGGCAAGATGCTGGACAAGGTCGTCGCGGACGGCGGCCACAGACGGGTCGTCGACCTGGTCGTCTCCCGCGCGCACGACTGGCTGGTGCTGCACGGCGACTCCGTGATGGACGCCGTGCAGGGCGGGGCCCCGGGATGGACGCCACGGTTCGTGGACCGCAAGGTCGGCGAGCGCGTCTACAAGGAGCTGCTGCGCTTCGTCACCGAGATGCGCGACATGCCCGCGCACCCGGCGCGTGGCGCCCTGGACCGCTTCCTCACCGACTTCGCCTCCGACCTGCAGTCCGACACCGACACCCGGGCGCGGGTGGAGCGGCTGAAGACCGAGGTGCTGGGCCGCGGCGAGGTCCAGGACCTGATCGCCTCCGCCTGGACGGCCGTACGGTCCATGATCGTCTCGGCGGCGGAGGACGAGCGCAGCGAGCTGCGGATGCGGGTACGGGCCTCGCTGCTGTCGCTGGGCGCCCGCATGTCCTCCGACGCCAAGGTCCAGGGCAAGGTCGACACCTGGGTCGAGGGCGCGGCGGTGTACGTCGTCACCACCTACCGCCGGGAGATCACCTCGCTGATCACCGACACCGTGGCGGGCTGGGACGCCGAGCACACCACCAAGAAGATCGAGGCGCACATCGGCCGGGACCTGCAGTTCATCCGCATCAACGGCACGGTCGTCGGCTCGCTCGCCGGGCTGCTGATCTACACCGTCTCCCGCATGCTGGGGGCGTGACCCGGGCGACCGGCCGGGCTTGCTCCCTCCGGTTCCGGGCACACGGGTGGGGTCGCCCAGCGGAAGAGGGAGTCCCATGGCAGCGGGATCGTCATGACAGCGGAATCGTCGTCTTCGGCCTCTGTGCCCGCCTCCACGGGAACGGTCACCACCGCCGTCCCGGCCCGCCTGGACCGCCTGCCCTGGTCCCGGTGGCACTGGATGATCGTGATCGGCCTCGGCACCGTCTGGATCCTGGACGGCCTGGAGGTCACGATCGTCGGCAACGTCGCCGGCCGCATCGCCGAGGACGGCAGCGGCCTGGACATCACCTCCGCCCAGATCACCGGGACGGCCGTGGCCCTGTACGTGGCGGGCGCCTGCTCGGGCGCCCTGTTCTTCGGCCGGCTGACCGACCGCCACGGCCGCAAGAAGCTGTTCATGGTGACGCTGGCCGTCTATCTGGCGGCGACCGCGCTGACCGCCCTGTCCTTCGAGTCCTGGTGGTTCTTCCTCTTCCGGTTCCTCACCGGCTTCGGCATCGGCGGCGAGTACGCCGCCATCAACTCGGCGATCGACGAGCTGATCCCGTCGCACTACCGGGGCCGCGTCGACCTCGTCATCAACGGCAGCTACTGGCTGGGCGCCGTCGGCGGTTCCCTGCTGTCGATCCTGATGCTGGACACCGCGATCTTCCCCAAGGACCTCGGCTGGCGGCTCAGCTTCGCCCTCGGCGTGGTCCTCGGCCTGGTCATCCTGCTGGTCCGCCGGCACGTCCCGGAGAGCCCGCGCTGGCAGTTCATCCACGGCCACGGCGACGAAGCCGACCGGCTCGTGACCTCTGTCGAACGGGAGATCGAGCGGGAGAAGGGTGAGAAGCTGCCCCCGCCGGCCGGCGAGATCACCATCCACCAGCGCAAGAGCATCGGCTTCGGCCTGATCGCCAGGACGGTCTTCGCCCGCTACCCGCGCCGCGCGTTCCTCGGCCTGTCGCTCTTCATCGGCCAGGCGTTCCTCTACAACGCCATCACCTTCGGCTTCGGCGCCATCCTCATCACCTTCTTCGACGTGCCGACCGGGCACACCGGCTACTACTTCGCCGTCATCGCCGCGGGCAACTTCCTCGGCCCGCTGCTGCTCGGCAAGCTCTTCGACACGGTCGGCCGCCGGATCATGATCTCGGGCACGTACCTGCTGTCGGGTGTGCTGCTGTTCGTGACGGCGTGGCTGTTCGACCGCGGCTCGCTCACGGCCACGACCATGACGGCCTGCTGGTGCGTGGTGCTGTTCTTCGCGTCGGCGGGCGCGTCGAGCGCGTACCTGACCGTCTCCGAGGTCTTCCCCATGGAGACCCGCGCGATGGCCATCGCCTTCTTCTACGCCCTCGGCACCGCCGCCGGCGGGATCAGCGGCCCGCTGCTGTTCGCCGGCCTCACCGAGTCCGGCGTGGTCGGCGACACGGTGCTCGCCTTCCAGATCGGCGCCGGGCTGATGTGCGCGGCCGGTCTGGTGGCGGCGTTCCTGGCGGTGAAGGCGGAACGCCGCTCGCTGGAGGACATCGCCCAGCCGCTGTCGGCGGTGGACGACTCCGTCAGGGGCGGCACGCCGGGGTCGAGCACCGCGGCGGTGTAGGCGACGTAGGGTCGGGGCATTCGCCCGACCGGCCCACGGCCCGACCGGCCCACGGCCCGACCGGCCCACGGCCCGACCGGCCCACGGCCCGACCGGCCCACGGCCCGACCGGCCCACGGCCCGACCGGCCCACGGCCCGACCGGCCAACCGCCCTGACCGGCCAACCGCCCTGACCGGCCCACCGCGAGGAGCGCACCGATGACCGTCCGCAGGATCGTCCCCAACGTCCAGGTCGAGTCCGAGGAAGATCTGTCCGCCGGCCGCGACTTCTACGGCCTGCTCGGCTTCGAGGAGGTCATGAACATGGGCTGGGTGACGACCCTGGCCTCCCCGGCGAACCCGACCGCCCAGATCAGCTTCTTCACCGAGGAACGCACCGCGCCCGTCGTCCCCGACCTGAGCGTGGAGGTCGAGGACGTCGACGCCGTGTACGCGCGGGTGAGGGCGGCGGGCGCGGAGGTCGTGCGGGAGCTGCGGGACGAGGAGTGGGGCGTACGGCGGTTCTTCGTGAGGGACCCGAACGGCAAGGTGGTCAACGTACTGAGCCACCACCGCCCCTGATCCCACCCGACGGACCACCGGACGGATCCCGGGCCGACCGGATCGTGGGCCGACCGGATCCCGGGCCGAACGGATCCTGGGCCGGATCAGCCGCGCCGGTCGGCGACGGCCCAGGACGCCAGGGCCACGGCGCCCGCCACCCCGAACACCGCCGGCCAGGCGCCCACCTTCTTGGCCAGCGGGTGGGACCCGGCGAAGGCGGCGACGTACGCGGCCGACAGCGCCCCCGCGGCCCTCCCACCGGCCCGCTCCCGCCACTGCTGCGCGGCAGCGGCCCCGGCGACGGCGAGCACGGCCCCGCCGAGCTGCCGCTTCTTCGTCCAGCGGGCGATGCCGTATCCGCCGACGAGACCGCTCGCGGCCACCACCGAGCTGGGAACCTTCGCCATGCCTGCCTCCTGCCTCCTGCTGCCGACCGACTTCTCCGCCCGAGGCTAATCCTCCGCGGGCGGGGCCCACGCGCCGGGGTGAGCGGCCGGCCTACCGCGGTCACCGGTCTCGACGCGGCCGGTCTACCCGCGATCGTCGGTGTCGACGCGGCCGGACAGCCGCTCGTACCGCTGCCGGGCGGCCTGGGGCGTCCCCAGTCCCAGCCCGAACGCGATCTCGTGCCAGGTCATGCCACGCCCTCGGGCCATCTGCAGCAGCCCGGCCTCCAGTTCGTCCAGCTCCCCGCGCACCAACGGCATGAGGGTCAGCGCGGCGGTGATGTCGGCGCGGTCCACCTCGGGCTCGCCCTCCGTCACCTGCGCGGCCCCGCTGAGCAGGAACGACACCAGCCGGACGGCCTCGTGCGGCCCCAGCACCGACGGGTGCACCTGACGGCGGCGCTGTTCGTCGGTGGCGGCGTGGCGTTCGGCGATGCGGAAGAGGGAGGGGTAGACGCGCTGGGCGCGGGCCTCGTCGGGGGAGGGGGGCGTGAACGGGTCGCTGGGCTGTTCGGATCCGGATATGGAAGACATGGAGCCAGGGTCGAACGGCCAACGCCCTGTTGTCAACGGTATATGTTGAACACCTTGTTCAAAGCCTTCGCGCCGGAACGCGCCCCGGCCCGGTAGCCACTGAGTAGTGAGATGACGTCGCAGGGGAGACGAGACGATGAGTACAGAGATCCCCGGCACCGAGGTCCCCGGCACCGCGTCGGCCCGCGCCCGGTCGGTCGTGGTCGACGGCGCCCGCGTGGCCTGCCACGAGTGGGGGCCGCCCGACGCCGAGCCGGTCCTGCTCCTGCACGGCTACCCCGCCAACCACCGCTGCTGGCGCCACCAGATCCCGCCCCTGGCCCGACGGCACCGCGTCATCGCCCCCGACCTCCTCGGCTGGGGCGAGTCCGAACGCCCCCTGCACCTGTCCTTCGACTACGACACCGAGGTCGCCCGCGTCGGCCGGCTGCTGGACGCACTGGACGTCGACGACGCCGTGAACCTGGTCGGACACGACTACGGCGGCTTCCTCTCCCTCGGCTTCACCGAGACCCACCCGGGCCGCGTGCGCCGCCTCGCCATCCTCAACAGCCGCGCGCAGTCGACGTTCGTCGGACGCTGGTACGCGGTCTTCAGCCTGATCAGCCTGGCCGGACGCACGCCGGTCCTGCGCCGGCTGACGACCGGCCTGCCGCTCGCCGCCATCCACCGCCGCTCCCTGATGCCGCTCGTCCGCGACGGCCACGTGGACGCGGCGCTGCTCGCCGACTACGTCGACTGGATGGACGCACCGCATGGCCGCCGCTGGCTGGTCCACTACTTCGGCGACTACCGCACCGCACCCCGCCCCGAACTGCGCCGGCGCCTCGGCGGCATCTCCTGCCCCACCGCGATCGTCTGGGGCCGGACGGACGCCTACCTGCGCCCGGGGATCGCGACCGAGCTGGCCGAGACCATCCCCGGCGCCGAACTGACGATGCTGGACGACGCCGGGCACTGGGTCATGGACGAGCGCCCGGCCGAGGTGACGGCCGCGCTGGAGCGGCTCCTCGCCCGCCCTGCCGTACGGTGAGACGCAGGTCACATCAAACCGCCTCGCCGGGCTGTCACATCGCGCCCGCCCGGTCCGTCGTAGCTGTGTAACGACGAACGCACCGACGAACCCCACTGAACGCGAGGAGCACACGATGGAAGCCCGTCTCAACGTCTTCGGCAACCCGGTCGCCATGAAGTTCCTGAAGCACATCAACTCCGCGGGCAAGGTCCTGTCGGACTCGGGGCTGCCGGCCGCGACCCAGGAGCTGGTGAAGATCCGCGCCAGCCAGATCAACGGCTGCGGCTTCTGCACCGACATGCACACCAAGGACGCCGCCGCCGCGGGGGAGACCTCCGTGCGCCTGAACCTGATCGCCGCATGGCGCGAGGCCACCGTCTTCACCGACGCCGAGCGCGCCGCCCTCGAACTGACCGAGCAGGGCACCCGCATCGCCGACGCCGCCGGCGGCGTCACCGACGAGGCATGGGCCAACGCCGCCAAGTACTACGACGAGGACCAGCTCGCCGCCCTGGTCTCGCTTATCGCCCTGATCAACGTCTACAACCGGGTGAACGTCATGGTCCAGCAGCCGGCCGGCGGCTACGAGCCGGGGATGTTCGGCTGACACCCCGACGGACGATCCGGCGGACGGCCCGCCCCGAGGCGGGGCGGGCCGCGGCCGACCGCACCGCCAACCACCCCTGCCCGTACGGACTTTTCATGCGGCGCGGACGACCGCGGCACTAGGTTGGTGCATTGATCAACCACGCCAACCCGTAGGAGACTCTGCCGTGTCAGACACCAACTCCCAGGTCGCCGCCAGCGCGGAGATACGGGCCCGGATCGACACCACCACGCCGCACTCGGCCCGCTTCTGGAACTACTTCGTCGGCGGCAAGGACAACTACGAGGTCGACCGGGAGATCGGGGACCAGATCAAGGAGATCTTCCCCGGCCTCGTAGACGTGGCGCTCACCAGCCGGCTCTTCCTGGGACGCGCCGTCCGCCACCTGATCCGGGAGCAGGGCATCCGCCAGTTCCTGGACATCGGCACCGGACTGCCCACCGCCGACAACACCCACGAAGTGGCCCAGCGCGTGGCCCCCGACGCCCGGATCGTGTACGTCGACAACGACCCGATCGTGCTGACCCACGCCAACGCCCTGCTCACCAGCACCCCCGAGGGCCGGACCGCCTACCTGGACGCCGACCTGTACGACCCGGACAGCGTCCTGGAAGCCGCCGCCGGCACCCTCGACTTCTCCCAGCCGATCGCCCTGATCATCCTCAACACCCTCGGCCACGTCGCCGACTACGACCAGGCCCGCGACCTGGTACGCCGCCTCATGGCGGGCCTCCCGTCGGGCAGCCACCTGGTCATCAGCGACAGCACCGCCACGAGCGAGGGCATGATCGCCGCCTCGGAGGCCTACAACGCCAGCGGCGCCACGCCGTACTACGTACGCAGCGTCGAGGAGATCGCCGGCTTCTTCGACGGGCTGGAACTGGTCGCCCCCGGCATCACCCAGGTCCCGTCCTGGCGCCCGGACCCCGACGCCCCGGCCGGCCCGTCCGCCGCCTCCGTCGACGCCTACTGCGGGGTGGGCCGCAAGCCCTGAGCCAGGGTGCGCGCCCGGCGCTTCACCGCCGGTCGCCTGGTCGGGCGCCGCGCTTCGGGCACCCGACCAGGCACATCCCGGACCGGTTACTCGGTTACCCGCTTACCCGCTTACCCGCTTACCCGGTTACCCGGTTACAGGTACGGGCGGGTGATCAGCTCGATCGCATGACCGGCGGGGTCCTTGAAGTACACCCCGCGGCCACCGTGCTCGTTGTTGATCTCACCCGGGCGTCGCATCTGCGGATCGGCCCAGTGCTCGATGCCGCGTTCACGCAGTCGCTGGTACGCCCGGTCGAACAATTCGTCGTCGACCAGGAACGCGTAGTGCTGCATCTGGATCTCCACCGGCGGCTCGGCGAACTGGAGCAGTACCCCGTCGCCGAGCTGGATGTTGGTGAACACCCCCCAGGACGGCGCCTCCGGCACTTCCAGCAACTCCCGGAAGAACCGGGCCGACTCGTCGCGATCCTTGGCGGCGATGATGGTGTGGTTGAACGTGACTGACATCCGGCTGCTGACCTCGCTGTTTGTTCGACACGGAGAAGGGACTCGCGGTGCGCGAGCACGGGGAGGTCCGCGTGCCGAACCGAGGGGGTGCGACGTCCGCACCCACCGAGCGATCAGCCCTCCACCGGCTGACCGATCTGTGCGTGGCGTAGAGCCGATCCGGTGTTCACACCGGTGACCCTACTGGATCGCACCGGCCGCGCCAACGGGTCGGCGGCCGGTCGATTGCCCAAGGGGCGAGCCGTGGACGCCGCCTACCGGTCTCGCGTCTCCTGCTTCAGGCGCGCCGCGAAAGTCATGCCCTCCTGACATGCCCTCCTGACATGCCGGAGTCCTTCCTGCGGGTGAGTGATCGGCTCCCGCGACCGCGCTGCGCAGGGCACTCGTTCGGGTGAACGCGTGCCCTGGGCACCGGGTTTCGGTGCGGCCTTACGACGAAGCGGGGGCGGCTTGGCCGCGCGGCCGACGAACGTCTGGAGGCCGCACGACGCCACGGACGCCCCGGAAGCAGACGCGCCGGATGCCCTGCCGCGCGTCGCTACGATCTGCGCCGCTGGGCCGATGCATCCGTGCCTGACGCCATGCAGGCGCCCGACGTGCTGCTATGCCCGTCATGCAGACGATGCGGATGCCTGACTGTTCCGCCTGACGATCCGGGAGAGACACGTACATGGCGCATGAGCGAGGAGGCCAGGACCGGGACCAACGGCCAGGAGTGCAGTTGGCGTGGCTGCTTCGACGCTGGTGGGAGGAGGCCGGCAGCGTGGCCGGCGGCACGCGGCCGACCCAGCAGGCACTGGCCGCGAGGCTCGGCGTCGACCAGACGACGCTCTCGCGCTATCTGAATCCGAAGCACGCGTCGACCGCTCCACCGAGAGTGGTGGAGGCCCTGCACGCCCAGTTACGTGCGCCGGAGGCCGAGCTCGAACGGGCACGGGCGCTGTGCCGGGCGGCACAGGAGGAGAACGGCCGCCAGCGCATCGCCGGAAGCGGGCCGGAGTCCGCCGCCCGACCCGATGCCGAGAACCGGACCGATGCGCCTTCCGGCGCCGACGCCGACGCCGACGCCGCTGCCGGAACGGAGGCCGTGCCGGGAACGGACGGGCGCGACGCATCGGGCGGTCGGTCCCGCTTCCGGCGGGCCCTGCCGGGGCTGGTGGTGACGGCGGTGGTCCTCTCCTTCGCCGCCGGCATGGTGGTGCACGAGCGGTTGGCCCCGGACGGCAGAGCCACGACGGCCGGTGCGGCAGGTGCGGTCCGCGCGGGGAAGGCGCCCTACGAGTGGCCACTGCTGCGGATGAAGAAGGAGGATCAGTACACGCGGGGACGTGCCCTGCAGAACCTGCTGAACGCGTGGGGCTACAAGGTCAGGGCGGACGGCTTCTTCGGCGAGGACACCCACGACGCCGTCATGGACTTCCAGCGCAAGCGTCACCTGGCGCCCGACGGCAAGGTGGGCAGGGACACGTGGCCGGAGCTGGTGAGGCCGGTCGGGCCCGGTTCCGAGGGCTTCGAGGTGCTCGCCGTGCAGCAGCTTCTGGACAACGTGGGTCAGGGCGGCACGGTGGTGTCGGGGAAGTTCACCGCGGTGACCGCGGAGGACCTGAGGTTCTTCCAGCGCACCCACCATCTGCCCGCGACCGGCCGGGCGGACACGGAGACCTGGATGGCCCTGCTGGTCCATCAGCTCCCGCCCGTCGCCGCACCGGCGTACCAGAGGTCCATGAGCCCGGTTCTTCCCTCCACGTCCGCGTGACAGCGGGGTACGTGTGGTGCGGTCCTCGGTGCCGCATGACGCGCGGCCTTCCTACATGAGGACATAACCACAGGTCAGAGCACAGTCATGAGAGGTGCATGGATGCGCCTGGGCAAGTGGTCCGGATCGGGTTCTCCCACCCGCTTCACCCGGCCATGCTGATTCCGCGACCGGAACTCCCGGACGGCCCGCCCTCGTCGGCGTGCGCCCCCTCCAGGGACCTTCCTCCGGTCCGCTTCCTGTCAGCACTGCGCCCGAAGGGGTAATCCATGTCTGCTGTCCGCAAGACCCTCACGTCCGCCGTCTCGGCCGTCATCCTCGCCGGCGGGCTGGCCGTCGGCGCCGCCGGCCCGGCGAGCGCGGCCACCTGCCCGTCCTCCGCGTCCCCGGTCATCGACGGCGCGCAGGCCAGCTGGAGCCTGCGCTGCTCGGGCGGCAATGTGACGGTCGCCGGCTGGCTCCAGGACACCCGCATGGACGGCAAGTGCGCCGTCGTCCGCATCAACGCCGGCAACGGCGCCTACCGCACGAAGTCCGCCTGCAGCTCCGGGGTCCGGGAGCAGTTCTCCTTCACCTTCGCCGGGACCAAGACGGCCCAGGTACGCCTGGCCATCGCCTGACCCGGTTCCGGGAGCGGGCAGAGGGGGGCCGCTCCCGGAACGCCCATGCGCTTGCCTTCCCGAGGCGGCACCACACGCCGACGGGATCCGATCCGTCCACACGTGCGCGGCCGAAAGGGCACTCGGTCGCGCGGAAACGAGGCACCAACGATGAGCACCAACGGAAGCGGAAGCCGTCTGCGCGGCACCGTGGCGGCGGGTGCCGCGGCGACCATCCTCACCCTGGCACCGACCGTCGCCGCCCACGGTCCGGCCGAAGCCGTGGCCGGAGCAGCGGCGCCCGCGACAACCCTGGTGTTCGACAAGAACCCGGGTGACCCGACGAACTCGAAGCTCTCCGTTTACCGGGGCAAGAAGCTCTGGGCCACTTACCGGGCCGGATCGGGCCTCGGCGTCGAGGACGACTGCGCCCGCGCCAGGGGCTGGATGCCGAACGGCAACTGGAAGATCAAGCTCAAGACCCGCACCTACAACGGCAAGGTCATCAAGGGGTACGCCGTCTACCTGCAGGACATGAAGTGCTCCAAGGGCACCGTGACCCGCACGGAGATGTTCATCCACTCCGAGATGAACCGCGACGGCAGCGCGGGCAAGCCCGAGGCCCGTCATTGGAACGACCCCGGTGACTACGAGTCCAACGGTTGCGTGAAACTGAACCCGACGGACATCAAGAAGATGTTCCGCCTCCTCGACCGCATCGGCTGGCCGACCCATTTGAGGGTGGTGTCCTGACCCGGCAGGCCGCTCAGAGCTTGGGCTCCACGGGGAACGGCAGCTTCTCCGCCCAGCCGGCCAGCGCCTCGGCCGCGATCTCGTGGGACTCGCCGCCCGCCGCGGTCTCCGTGAGAACCTGTGGTTCAAGGGAGGAGGCTTCACCACGATGGGATACGCGGCACACAACGCGCTCGCCGACGCCGACCTCAGCGTGAACACGTACAAGCTGTTCCGCAAGATGTGCGCCCTCCAGAGCCGCAAGGCGGCACGCCCGACCCATACGCGGGGGCGGGGATCGACCTGACGGTCATCGGGGGCGGCGACGACGGCCGGGACGGCGACCAGTAGTGACCTGTCGGGGATCGGCTGCCGGGGGTTACTCCGGTACGCCGTCGTCCGGGGTCACCGAAGTGATCGCGACCGTCGGCGGCGGAGGTGCCGGTGTGTAGATGTAGGCCACTGCCAACCCCGGTAGGCCGGCCGTGGGCTCGATCTTGCGTACCTCTACGCCGTCCTGGCGGCGCGGGCCGAGCAGCACTCCGAGTCGGGGGACCAGCTCCAGCTCCTGTCGTAACGCCTCCAGGGCCTGTTCCGCGCCGAGCTTCTTCGCCCGTTCGGCCGCACGCACGGTCACGGCTGCGATGACGCCGCTCATTCGCCTCCGGCCTCCCGCTTCAGTCGCGCCGCGAGGTCGATGCCTTCCTGGACGGCGATGTCGAAGTCGGGGTCCTGGTACAGACGGATTCTCCCTCGGTAATCGACGATCACCGAGGCCACGGCCTTGAGGTCGGTCTCTGTCGATGCCTCCAGCGCGCGTTGCAGATCGGCCTCGAAAGCTTCCTGATCACCCGGGAACCCGTGACCGGCGCGCAGAGCGGCTCTTATGTCGCCGATCGTCCTCAGTGGCAACGATGTGGGAACGCCGGTCTCCGCATGGGGAGTGCTCACGATCATCGGCTCCTCGGTCTCCTCTGTGCTACGTGGAGTGTCCTACAGGTCTCTGCCGAGCGCAGGGCTGTGCGTCACCGTGCCGTGGGCGCTCAGCGCGTCTCCGGCCAGCCCCGCCGCACCGCGTGAGCGAAGACACGCCATGCCGGGGTACCGACGGACGTGATCCGTTGGTCGCCGGTCTTCGAGTCACGCAGGAGGATCCGGTCACCCGCGGCCGCGCACTCGACGCATTCGCCTCCCGCGCCGTTGCTGTAGGACGACCTGAACCACGCGTGTGACGGCTCGGTGCCGCTCGGGGTGCTGTTCACCGTGTGCATTCCTTCACTGCGTTCTTGATCAGCTGGATCGAGCGGCGCGGGCTCAGGGCTGCGGCCCTCAGCTCGTCGAACGCTCGGTTGTACTCGCGGACATGAGGCTCACCCTCCAGGTACATGGCATCAGTGATGCCGTCCCGGTACACGAGGTCGGGGTCCTCGGGGTCGGGGAAGCCCAAGATCGTGAACGATCCTGTCGTCGGACAGGTGCCCGCGTCGAAAGGGAGCACTTGCAGAGTCGCACTCGACCGTTCCACGGCGTCCAACACGTGTTCCAGCTGAACTCGCATCAACTCGTGGTCGCCGATGACTCTGCGCACGGCTCCCTCGCTCACGATGAACCAGCAGTCGGGACCGTCGGGCGCGCTGAGCATCGACTGGCGCTCCAGGCGCACCCGCACGGCACGCTCGATGTCCTCCGGGGGCAGGTACGAGCCACAGGTGTGGAGTTCACGGGCGTACGGCTCGGTCTGCAGGAGGCCGGGGAGTACCTCGCACTGGTACTGGCGGAGCGTGGAGGCGTCCTGTTCGAGGCCGATGTAGATGGAGAACCACTCGGGCACCCCTGAGCTGTGTACCTGCCACCAACTGCGTGTCTTGGCCTGCCGGGCGAGTGCCTTCAGGAACTCGCGCAGCTCGTCCGAGGTGTCGTAGAAGCGGCAAAGCGCGTCGACGTCGGACGGCTGGACTCGACCACTGCCGGTCTCCATGCGGTTGACCTTGGACCCACTCCAGTCCAGCGCCTCGCCGACCTGGGCACAGGTGAGCGCGCTCTGCTCGCGGAGCTTCTTCAGCTCGATCGACAGGCGACGCCGGCGGGCTGTGGGTGATCCGGCCATATCAACCCCGTTTCGAATAGCGGGCGTTCAGTCTCGCGCCAAGAGGTGTGCTTGCCAATCACTCGGAAGTGGGATTCCCGTCGTGCACATTGCACAAAGGGATCGTCGCCCGCCACTCTGATGAAGCGCAACTCAACGTGATGTCTCATGACTGCCAGTGATCTGTGAGGCGTCCTCGGGACGAGAGGGGTTTTCGTGGGCCAGGAAGCATGCGTGAGGCGTGAGCCGTGGACTCTGGCCTTCACGGCCGAGCCGAAGGAGGTCGCGGGCCTGCGGCGGGCCATGAGGCTGCATCTGGGCATCTGGGGGTTGCACGAGGTCGTCGACCAGGCCCAGCTGTGCGTCAGCGAGCTCGCGTCCAACGTCATCACGCATGTGGGCACGGGAACCCCGGCCACACTGGCGGTCTCGATGAACGGCGTACGTCTGCGTATCGAGGTCCGTGACCCGGACACCCGCGCCCTGCCGACCTTGCTCCACGTGAACGTCGACGCGGAGGGCGGCCGGGGCATGGCCCTGGTCGACGCGCTCGCCGAACGGTGGGGCGTCGAACTCGGCCCTGACCGCAAGGTCACGTGGTGCGAGCTGGCGACGGGCCTCGCGTCGCCGAGCGGCCACGTCGAAGGCCCCGGCGTGCGGCGCGCCCAGGCTCTGCTGGAGTCGTGCACGGATACGCGGACACTCTGCGGGACAGGTGAGGGAAAGGTGGCGCGGGCCATGTCGCAGGAGTCGGTGATCACGGTCATCACGGACTTCCTGCACTGGCTCCGCGCGCACGGCTGCGACGTGGACGAGGCACTGGACCGCGCCCAGTCGCGCTACGAAGCCGAACTGGAGAGGCGTTGACCGTCGTAGGGGAGGTGACCGGTATGGAGTGGGTGCTCCGCCGGTCACATCCACCGGCTCCGTACAGGGGCGCCGACCTGCTTCGGAGGTCAGTCGACTCCAGCGCCCGCGAAGTAGCCCACGTGCGGCTCGTCCGGCGTACCGACGAGCAGGGCGCGGTCGAGCAGGATGTTGTTGTGCTCGCAGCTCGTCTCCGGCAGCATCACGCAGGCGTGGCAGGCGGCGAGGTTCGTCCCGACGGTGCCCGAGGCCTCGGCCTCCATGCAGAGCGGGTCGGAGGAGCACCACTCGGCGCGACGGACGGCCGAACGCACCGTGCGGTCGAGCAGCTCGGGTTCGCCCTGCGCCACGAGACCGCCGAGACTGCCCGCCGAGTCGCTCGTCGCCGTGTAGATGAGCACCCCGGCCATGTCGTCGGCGGCGTACAGACGTTCGCGCAGGGAGGCGGCCGGGTAACCCGCCTCAAGGCTCCACTCGTTGATCAGCACGTGGGCCAGCGTGTGCAGCAGCACCATGCGCGGGATCGCCGGGGACGGTACGGCACGACTCGGGTCGTCGGCCCGCTGCTCCAGCATCCGCTGGTGGGCGGTGCGGATGCGCTCGACCCGGGCCGCCACGGCAGGCGCCTTCTCCCAGGCATCCAGGCGGCTCTCGTCCAAGCGCAGGAAGACTCCTTCGCCCTGGACCTCCATGGCCGGCAGCCAGCGCAAGGGCTTCGCGGACAGCGGCATCTCCTTCGCATCGGTCGTCGACTCCGCGTCGACGAGGCGGGTGAACGCCTTCAGGGCCCGCACCTCGCGAAGCTTCTTCACCAGCATCGGTCCGACGATCCCGAGAGGCTGGAGCACGGTCGGATCACCGAGCGGTGTCTCGCAGACGAACTGCTCGTCACGGGACTGCTCGCTCTCGTCGTTGCCCGAGCGCAGACGCTCGTACTCCTTGTCGCGCAGGGCACGGTAGCGGTGGTCGAAGCCGGGCGCCTTGTCGTCCCCCGGGTCCTCCTCGCGTTCGGCGTCGAGCAGGGCCATGATCTCTTCGAGGGAGAGGGGCCACTCCTCGTCGCCGAAAACGGCGTCGAGATAGCCCTCGATACGCGCGGCGTCGTCGTACTTCCTCAGCTTTGCCCAGTGCTCGGCCAGCGGATCCGCACGGCCGCTGCTCCACGGCGGGATCGAGAGCGCCGACTTCAACACCGGCTGCCACACCGACGAGGAACCGCGTTGCAGGGTGCGCAGGGGGAGCCCGCACCCCGCCGGGTCCGTGGCGGAGGTGCCGAGCCATGGGCGGGCGCCCCGGCAGGTGAGGCGGAGGTCCTTCAGCGCGTTCCTGCGGAAGGAGCCCTCCATCGAGACCTCGGGCACCTGACCGCAGGTGCAGGAGACGACGATGGAGCGGAGCGAGGAGGTGCGCCCGGTCGTGCGCATCCTCAGCTTGCCGCCGCACTTCTCGAACCTCGTGGAATCACGGTCGGGCGAGCGGTGCACCCACTGCCAGTAGGGGAACTCGTCGAGGTGCCCCGCCTGGCAGGCGACGACGAAACGGGAGGGGACGAGGTCCACCTCGCACGTGCCGCAGACGCTTCGACCGGCCGGCGGAGAGAAGTCGCGGTGGGGCTGCAGGTCGTTGCACTCCGGGCACGAGTGCATCAAGGGGAAGCGGCGGACCCGAAGGCCGTCCTTGCTGTTGTCGTCGGACGCCGGTGGCGACCGGAAGAAGTCGACGTCCAGCAGCCGGGCCAGTCGCCGCTCGTGGACGACGGGTGACTCGTCCCTGCGCCAGCTGCGGTCGGCCTCGTCCAGGCCCGACACGACGAAGGACTCGTGGTCGACGGCGACGAGTGACCCGACGCCGTACGTGCTGATCGCCTGGGCCCGGCGGACCGTGCCGAGGCGGGGCAGGTTGTGGGCCGGGGCGGTGCCGTTCGCCGCGGTCCGACGGCGGCGGGCGGGGGGCGGGGTCATCGGTTTCCCTCCATGAACAGGGCGGACTCGGCGTCGACGTCGCGCAGGCTCCACAGGGTGGGCCAGGCCTCGCGGTCCTCGGACTCGTCGTCGTACGACTTCAGGATCGAAGGGGCACGGTTGCCCCGCTTCGGCTCGAAGAGCAGCGCGCCGTGGATGTCGGCCTCCCGGCACCACCAGTCGACGAACTCGTCGAAACCCTGCTCCACGGCCTCTGCCTCCGAGGGAGTGACCGCGCGGACGCGGTCCAGGAGGAGGTCCCTGATGTCTTCCCGAAGGATGTGCTCGTACGACTCGACCTGACCGGCGCCCTCGTTCGGGCGGGCGGCCGGGATCAGGATGCGGGCGAGCGCGACGGTCACCGCGTGCAGTCCTCGTTCACGCGCGCGGGCGGAGAACGGGGTGACGGAGGTGGACTCGACCTCCCGGTAGAGGGACGAGTGGTAGTGCTGGAAGTTCTCGTAGTGCGAGCGGTCCCGGGCCCGAGCCGAGTTGAGCATGACGGTGACCAGGCCGGGATGGGCACGGCCGACGCGGCTGGTGGCCTGGATGTACTCGGCGGTCGTCTGCGGTTGACCCATCACGGCCATCAACCCGAGCCGGTCCACGTCCACGCCCACCGCGATCATGTTCGTCGCGAGGAGGACGTCCACGGTGTCCTCGTCCGGGAGCCTCTTCTCGATGCCCTTGAGGCGTGTGGGGATCTCGCTGGCGTCGATCCGGCTGGTCAGCTCCGAGTAGTTGGCCACCGAGCGCACGGCCACGCCCTCGCGGTCGGCGAGCAGCTCGAGATAGGCCACCACGTCGTCGTGGACCTGGAGTTCGGCCGCCGAGAGCAGCCGCAGGCTGTTGAAGTAACCGATGAGGCTCCAGTACGCGTCGCGCACCTTGTCGTCGGTGTCCGCGTGCAGGGCCCGGTGCAGCAACGTGGCGTACGTGCGGATCAACAGCGTGGACTGACTGGTGCCGGGAGCCAGGAGGCCGACGTAGCGGCGGCTCGCCTTCTCCTCCCGCGGGGTCTCCACGGCGAACCACGAGTCGCGGGAGTCCAGGCCGGCGGGCGGGAACTGCCGCACATCGCGGGCGAAGAGGTGGCGGCCCTGGTCGGCGGCGCGGCGGATGGTCGCCGTGGAGGCGATCACCTTGGGCCGGTCGGCGAGCGCGTCGACAGCGGTCTCGTAGAGGCCGGTGAGGGTGCCGAGGGGACCGGAGATCAGGTGGAGCTCGTCCTGGACGATCAGCTCCGGGGGAGGAGTGCCGTCGGTCGGGTCGTCCCGGTTGAACAGCGCGGAGGTCGCCGGACGCCACGGCATCGAGGCGAACTTGTCGACGGTGGCGATCACCAGCGTGGGACGCGCGTCGTACACCGCCTCGTCGATCAGGTGGACGGGCAGGCCGCCGGCGAAGTCGCAGTCCGCGCCGGGGCAGCGGACGTGCATCCGCTTGGCGTCCTCGTCGACCTCGTAGTCCCGGGCGTCGAGCCGGGTCCCGCACCAGGGGCAGGCGTGCAGCTGGACGGGGTTCTCGGTGGCGAGACGCTTGTCGAGGTCGGCCCGCAGCTCGTCGAGCCTGCCCGCGGCCTCGGCCAGCGTGTTCGGGGTGGCCGAGCGTCCCACCCACATGCCGACGGAGAACGGCTCGTCGCCCAGCTCGGGCGTGTGGGGCCGCATGTGCTCCATGGCACAGAGCAGGATCGCGGCACGTTCGAACTGCTGCAGGGTGAGCAGCCGCAGTGTGTAGCGCATGAGGACGGTGACACCGCCGCCGTTCGCGCCCTTGCGGATGCGGCGCAGAAAGGACGTCAGGGCGATCAGTCCGAGGTAGGCCTCGGTCTTGCCACCACCGGTGGGGAACCAGAGCAGGTCGGAGATCTTCCGGTCGTCGTGCTCGGGGTCGTCGATGCCGGCCATGCAGAGCAGCAGGAAAGCGATCTGGAAGGGGCGCCAGCGGCCGGCGGACGGATCGGGGCTGCCGACGCGTCCGCCCTTCACCCAGGCGCTGCGGGCGCGCTGGTCGGCCATGGCACGGTTGGCGAGCCGGAACGCCCGCATCAGGTCGGGTTTGGTCCGCAGCAGCTCGATGCCCTCGCGGATTCGGCCGAGCGCCTCGCGACAGGCGTCGACCTGGTCCCTCGCGGGCTGCTCGTGGGGGCCGCCCGCCAGAGCGTCGGCCTCGGCCGACTTGCGCGCGATCCAGTCCTCGTAGCCCGTGGCCAGTGCCTCCAGGGCGGCCAGCACCTCGGCATCGGGCTTCTCGGCCAGGCCCAGCATCGACAGCGACGAGCTGTCGATCTCCGGGTTGGAGTCGGTCAGCAGCACCTCCACGCTGGGCACGAACTCGCTGCGCACCTCGGGGACGGCGGCCTTGCGGGTGTCGGTCATGCCGATCGGCGACGGGACCCAGTCCCAGGCGGCGGCACAGCCGTGGCCGATGGCGAAGGTCGGGGCATGGCGGTGCAGCAGCCGGCTGGTGGCGATCTCCGGGTCGTGCGCGGAGACCGGGGCGGGGCGCTCGACGAAAGCGCTGGAGCCGTCGGCGGCCCAGACCACCAGGCCGCACTGGAAGAGGGCGAAAGCGTCCTGGAGGTCCCGCTCACCGACCTTCTGCCGGTTGATCAGCGTGACCGTGACGGTGACCGTGCCGCTGACAGGGTCGGGGCGGCGGACGATGACGTGCAGGCCGACCTTGTCCGGTACCAGCTCGATCAGCTCGCCCGGGGTCGGAGCGGTCACGTCGACGGTCTTCTCGGGGAGCTGAAGCTCCTTGCGTCGCCAACGTTCGCGCTGCTCCGCGACGGTGCGGGCCTCGGCGCGACGGGCGGGGACCGGGTTGCCGTCCGCGTCGGTGGGCTCGTAGACCGCCGCGCGCGTCGAGATCACGATCTCAGCGCTTGTGGCCGGGTCGACCGCGAAGGTCAGGCCCATGGAGGACGGGCGCCTGTCGCCCGAGACACCCGCTTCCTGAGCGGCGCCGGACTCCTCGGCGTCCTCCCGGGCGAGGATGGGCGCCGCGTCCAGGCCGTCCTGCTCAGCGGCGTTCTCGGCCCTGCGCTCCCGCGAGGCACGGGGGTACAGCACGCCCGTCAGATAGCGGTCGATCGGC
The DNA here is from genome assembly GCF_014534645.1 of Streptomyces griseicoloratus. Classification (GTDB taxonomy): domain Bacteria; phylum Actinomycetota; class Actinomycetes; order Streptomycetales; family Streptomycetaceae; genus Streptomyces; species Streptomyces griseicoloratus. The sequence continues at coordinate 130,083 of NZ_JACVQF010000190.1, read as the reverse complement.
GCGTCCTGGGCGAGGACCTCGTCCCGGTCCTCCGGTGCCGCTTCCTCGGCGGGGCCGAAGAGTTCCCTGCGCAGTCCCACGAGGAGTTCCTCGTCCCGCACCCGGTAGTGCTCGGAGTGCCGACCTGTCACGTGCGTCATGCGCCCTGCTCCTCTTCGTTGTCAGCCCGTCGGAACATGCCGATGCCGGTGATCCGCGGCACGGTCCAGATGCCTCGGTCGCCCAGGCCGGCGTTGGCGCCGGCCGCGACGCTGCCCGTCACCGTCTCCAAGGTGTCGATCCGCAGGCCGCGGATCTCGTCGGGCCACCACGGGTCCCAGGTCCGGTTCACCTTCTGCACCCGGAACAGTTCCTGCCGGAACCGCTCCGAGGCCTCGCCTATCTCCCGCCCCCGGTGCAGCAGGGCGTACGGCGGGCTCTGGGCCTCGCCCGCCGGAAGATCGTGCCGCTTGCGCAGCAGCACTTCCTGGCCGGGACCGACCTCGTGCAGGAGGTAGGTCTGGGTCGCCGTGGCGTCCGTCGCGTGCCCGGGCGGGTTGTCCCGGCACACGTCGCCGGCCTCGGCGACCACGCCGAACCTGTCGTACGACCGCCACCCGCCGACGAACCGCCGCCCGTTCTTGCGGGTCCCCGCCCTTTTGATGATCGGCACCTCGGGCGAGCGGACGTGGTAGAGGTCCTGTCGTGCTCGGGTCATCGCCACGTACAGGGCACGGGCCTCAGCGGGAAGGTCCGCCTCGGTGCCGTACTGCTTGTGGAGTTCGGCCACGGTCGGCGGGGTCAGGACGATCACCCGGTCGAATTCAAGACCCTTGGCCCGGTGAACGGTGGAGACGACGATCCGCGCGGTCTCCGGGTCGGCCGCCTCGTCGGGGAAACGACCGTCGGCGACCAGGCGGCGGAGCCGGTCCAGATCGAGGGCGCTGCGCCCCGGCGAACGGGTCGCGCGTCGCAGCACCGTCCACAAGGCACCCGCGTTCGGTTTGTGGGCCAGCGGGATCTGCTCCAGCAGCGAGCGGAACCGGTCCTCGGGCAGCCCCGCGGCCTCGGTACGGCGCAGCAGCTCGGCCACCCAGTGGGGCACCGGCCGCTCCTCCAGAGGGCGACGCAGCCGGTGCTCGATGCCGTTCTCGTGGAGGAGCCGGGAGACCACCAGGGCCTGGCGGTTGTCGCGGGTGAGGACGGCGCAGCTGTCGTCGAGGTCCCGCAGGCCCTGCAGCGTGTACTCGTCGGTGAGGTCGGCCAGGGTGTTCACCGGGTCCACGAGGAGGTCGCGCAGTTCCTCGTAGAGCGTGGCGGCATCGTCCGCGTCCCGGACCCGCTGGAGCCGAGGGCCGTACGACAGCGCGACGCGTGACTCCGGGGTGACGGCCCGGAAGTTCTCGGTGAGGTGCAGTTCCACCAGGTCGTCGGGGTACGAGCTGCGCAGCCACTCGAAGAACCGGCCGGTCTCGTCGTTGCGTTCGGCCGGGTCCTCGATCTGGAAGCCGTATACGGACTGGGCGGCGTCACCGACCACGGTGAATCCGCAGCTGTCCTGGTAGCGGTCGAGCAGGGCCTCCACCAGTTCCCGGCGGTCGCCCAGCAGATCCTGCACCTCGTCGATCACCACGTGGGACGGCGGAACCGAGTCACCGGACTCCAGCGCGCCCTCCTCGACGGCTTCCGTGGCGGCCCTGATCCGCTCGTCGAAGGACGTCGTGGCCCAGTCCCGGTCCGGGTATGCCTGGGCGAGCACGCCGTACGCCCAGGCGTCGAAGGTCTGGGCGCGCACCCGGCGGGCCCGGTCCCCGTGCCGGGTGATGCGCTCACGCAACTCCCGGGCGGCCGCCCGGGAGAAGGTGAGCACCAGGATGTCGGCCGCGTCCAGCGACTCCTCCGGATCCTCGTGCCCGCACAGGGCGTCGAGCCGACGCACCAGTGTGTGCGTCTTGCCCGCGCCGGCCCCGGCGGTGACCAGGACCCGCGCGTCCCAGGGCTGCTCGACGACGGCCCGCTGCTCGGCGGTGAGCGGCGGACTGTCGAGGTAGACGTCGGTCACGTACGGCTCCAGAGGTGCTCGAACTGGGTGAAGGCCAGCTTGGTCTCGAAGTTGGCGATGTTGTCGTCGACGTTGAGGATCAGACAGGTGTCCTTGCCGCCGTTCTTGGGGCCGCGCAGGCCGCGACCGATCATCTGCTGGTACACGTTGGTGCTGTAGACCGGGCGTGCCACCACCACGACCCGAGTGGCGGGCGCGTCGAACCCCTGGGTGAGAACGCCGTAGTTGGTGAGCACACGGATACGGCCGTTCCTGAAATTCTCGATCCGCGTCCGACGGTCCTGCGCACTGGTCGTCGAGTCCACGGCGGCGGCCGGGACGTTTCGGTCGTTGAGCATGGCCGCCAGGTACTTGGCGTGGTCGACGGAGGTGGCGAAGAGCAGCGTTGGCCAGTCCGACGGCAGGTCGGCCACCGAGTCGACGATGCGCATGCTCCGCTCGTGGTCGTCGGCGAGCCGCTGCTCGGCGGCCCGGGATAGCATCGCCATGCGTTCGGCGTGGGTCTTCTCGTCCTGGCTCAGTTCGATCCGACCACCCGTGAGCGTGCGGTGCTCGACCTGGGCGAGCATGCCCCACTCCTGCAGGTCGCGGTACGGGTCGCCGGAGGGGAACACGCCCTCGTCGAGCCGCCGGTTGCCGAAGCGGGTGACCAGTCGGCGGGTCTCGTTCTCGTTGGTGTTGCGGAACGGGGTGGCGGTGAGACCGAGCAGGTGCCGACGCGTCTCGTACTGGGTCAGGCCCATCAGGCCGAGGATCTCCGTATACCGCTTGGAGATCGCGGTGTGCGCCTCGTCCACGATCACCAGGGCGGGCTCACGCAGCCACGCGTACTGGTCGGTGCCCAGGCACCGCTCCAGTTTCGCATCCGTCGCGACGACCAGGTGGGGGTGGTCGACGACGTTGCCGACCTCGTTGTTGCTCCACAGCCGGCTGATGGTCAGCGGTCGCTCTGCGCCGACCTTGCTCCAGACGAACTTCCAGCTCTGCACCGCCTGTTCGCACAGTTCTTCGGTCTGCGCGATCCACAGCAGGGGGCCCTTGAGGTCGCCGACCCGCTTCACCCAGCGGATCACTGCCTCGGCGGTGACCCGTGTCTTGCCGGCGCCCGTGGGCAGCGACAGCATGCCGCGCTGCGGGGCGAGCCGGTCGAGCAGGGTGGAGATGTTGCGGACCAGGTCCTCCTGGTAGTCGTGGAGCCTGGGGAAGTCCCGGGGCCCCTCGATCGTCTCGAAGGCAGGTGGCGAGGGAGTCCTGGAGCCGGCGAACGTCACGGGCAGGCGCAGGTCGGAGACGAAGGCGATGGCGGCCGAGGAACCCCCGTACCCCACCGGGGCGTTGGGGAAGCGTGCCTGGATGTCCCGGGCGTGCTGCTGGAGCACCCCGTCACCGTGTGCGTTGAACGCCATCTGCGCGATGCGGCGCCCGGACGGCTCCACGCCGCCGGTCGCCTGCAGCTCGGCGTCCATCAGCCCTTCGGGCAGGCCGGCCCGCAGCGCCTCGGCGCCGATCAGCAGTTCGAGCTTGTCCACGACGTCCTCGGCATCCCGCACGGCCTTCTGTGCCGCCTTCAGGGCGCTGTCCTTGGCCATGCGGTCCTGGTGCTCCAACACCGCGCGGCAGCCGGCCGCCCCCAGGCCGAGTCCGAGTTCGCGGTCGATGAGCCGCAGCATGGGCTCGGGCTCCCGCGGCATGCGGATCTTGACCGTGTCGTCCTGGCGCACGGAGTCCAGGGGAGAGGCGTGCGTGCCGTTGGGGGTACGCGTGACCTCCTCCAGCTCCGTGCACCGCTGCACCTTGCTGTTCCGGTTGCCGCTGTTCAGGCGCTGTCGCAGGGCGGGGAACAGCTCGACGAGGAGAACGGGGTCGCCCTCGGGCACCTCGCGGGTCTCCCTGCTGATGACGTCGGCGTAGCGGAGCATGCCCCACTTCTCGACCATCAGCTCGGCGTCCTCGGCGGTCGGCACGAGCAGCGCGGGAAGCTGCTCGGCACGCAGGGCCCGGTACTCGGCGGTGCCGACGGCGAGGGTGATCTCGTCGTCGGGGCGGGTGCCCCAGGTGTCACCGATCCGGCAGCGGGTGAGGGAGTCCTCGGGGAAGTCCGCCCCGAACCTGGTCAGCATCACGTAGGTGGTGCCGACGAAGGAGTCGTCCTCACTGCGGGACACCTCGTCGAGGAGCGCGTCCCAGCGGTCGGCGGGAACCTCGTCGACGGTGATGGGCAGCCGGAGCTTGCGGGCCTTCTCCGGGGAGATGTCGGCGACCGGCAGCACATCGCGGTATGCGGCGAGCTGGGGGCCGACGGCCTCCGTCAGCGGCTTGATCCCCTGGGAGGTGACGACCCTGCCGTATTTGCGCAGCATCCAACGGATCGGAGACATCACCGCCTGCCGAGTGCCGGTCTGGGCGCCGAACTGACGCGTCCAGTTGTCCACCACGGCGTCGTCGGGCAGCGCCTTCAGGAAGGCGGCACGGGACTCCTCGGACAGGGCGCGGAAGAGATGAAGGGGGCCACCGATCGCGGCGCCCTCGACCTTCATCCGGTCCAACTTCGGGCGCGGGGCGCCGCTGTCCAGGTTGCGCAGCGCCGCCGCGTGCACGGCGGCTCGGTACTCCTCGAACCAACCCTCGCCCGCCTGCGGTTGCACGCCGCCGGCCGGCCGCTCCCGCAGGCCGATCTGGGAGAAGAAGGACACGTCGTCGGAGTGGAACGTCATGTCGACGGCGACGTTCGGATCGCGCTCGCCGTCGACCACGGCACCGGGCAGCATGCAGTCGGCGACGGGCCGGAAGCGCTTGTCGGCCGTCCGTACCCGGAGCGTCGTGCGCGGGTCGGGCACGCGCTCCAGGACCTTGTGGGCCAGCCGACGGACGCCGGCCTGACGGAACAGTTCCCAGAAGCGCTCCCAGTCCGACTCTCCGTAGTGGTCGAAGCCCTGGTCGAGGACGCTGATGAACCGCCCTTCGACGTCGGCCTCGCGGATACCGAGGACGTTGAGCGCGTGTGCCAACGACGGGTCCTGGGCGAGCTCGTCGACGACGTACACCGTGGACCCGCGCAGCCCGTCCTGGTGCTCGGCCCGCCGGAACACCTTGCCGTGGACCGGGGCGACGAGTCCGTGCTCCTCGGTCAGCACGACGCGGGCCCTGCGAGCTTCGTCGGCGAAGGGGGAGCCCTTCTCGATCATGTCGGCCAGGATGCGGACGGCGACCGCCGACGCCTCGGCGGTGCCGTTCGCGACGAGCGCCTCCAGCCAGTCGCGGACACCGGCCCGCTCATGTCCGGCGGCGCCGAGGATGTGCTCGACCTTGCCGGAGCGCAGGGTGTCGGCCTCGGCGCTCGGATGGAGCCAGTCCGAGGGGCGTCCGGGGCACTCGTGCCACATCCGAAGCCATCGCGTCAGCTGCTTCTGGTCCCTGTCCAGCCTGGGGTGGACGCGGAGTTGCTTGGGGGCGCGCAGGACACCGTCCTGGTCCGGCAGCGAGGCGCACGTGGCGGTGCGGGCCCAGATCTCGCGGGTCAGGAACTCGTCGGCCCAGCTGATCGACTCCTTGACACGGCCGGGCAGCAGGGGGAGGTAGGCGGCCGGGTCCTCGGCCGGGGCCAGCCCGGGGAGGGAGTCGACGACCAGCTGCGCCGATACCTTGATCATTTCCTGGTTGAACGGGGAGGAGTCGAGCAGGTTCTGTCGGTCCTCGTTGGTCTTCCACGCTCCGTTGAGGATGCCGCTCAGCGACATCTCGTACTTGGTGGGGAAGAACGACCAGAACTTGCCGCGACCGCGAGAGCGAGGGCTGATGTACAGGCCGCTCTCGGCGTCCCGTTCCAGCGCGGGGACGGCCCAGGACAGGTCGAGCGCGACCCGGTCGTGCAGCTCTCCGGCGTCCGCGCGGGCCGCGGGGCCCGGCTCGTGCGTGGTGGTGAACACGCGCCACCGCTCCGTGGAGAGCGCCTTCCCCGTGCGCTCCTCGGTCACGGTGTGCAGGTCACCGGACTGCTGGGCGGTCAGCGTCCGGCGCGCCATGGGCCGGGGGCGGTGGTCCTCCAGTACGACCTTGGCGACGTGCGGCGAGAAGAGCTGGAACCCGACCGGGAACTCCTCGCGGGGCTCACCGTGGTCCTTGCCGCGGTTGCCGTGCATGTCCTTGCCCAGCCGGTCGTCGGCCTTCGGGAGCAGCGGAAGCCGGACGACCGTGGTCGCCCAGGTCAACAGCTTGTCCAGGACAGGGTCGGTGGCGCGTTCGGCCGGCGTGTCGAGCGGACGGGCCATCCGCAGGACGGGGGCGTCGAACTCCGGCCCGTAGCGCTCCGTCACACCGGGCACGGACTTGATCTCCGCGTAGGACCAGGCGCGGTCGAATCCGAAACTCCCGGTGCGACTGAAGAATTCAGGAGCGTCGGTCACCACGAGGACCGACTTCACCCCGACGCCGAACCGCCCGATCTGCCCGCCGCGCTTCTTGGACATACTCATCCGAAGGATGGTCTCCGCCCCTTCCGGGGTGACCGGACTTCCCTCGTTGGCGCAGTACAGGTGGGTCTCCGTGAGGACCACATGGACGCGTCCGCCGGGCTCGTTCGCGATTTCGTCGGCCGCGTTCTGCACGAGCTCGAAAAGCTGGCGGTCGCCGTAACCACCCTGCGTGATACGACGTTCGCCATTGGCATGCTCGGCGACGAGGCCGGGATCCACCGCGTATGTCTGCAGAACGCGGAAGGATTGTTCGAGGACGGTTTCGATCACCGCTGAGGACGAGGACGACACGTTGCAGCGCTCCTGATGTCGAAAGTGGGTGAAAGTCTGGATGACGGGCCGGCTCGCCGGCTGGGTACGAGCCGGCCCACGTTCATCGCGCACCGATTGGTCGGAGCGTCTCTCCGATGGGCGAGTGCGCAGGTCGTGCGGATGGAGTGCGCGAAGTCAGGCGGCAGGAGGGCTCTCGTCCGGCAGTACCGGAATCGCCTCGGGCAAGTCTGGAAAACCCGCGAGGGCATCGCCCTCGGGCAGGTCATGACGGTTCGGGAAGTCCGCGACTTCGGCCTTGCTCACCACCCGCTGAATATCCAGCTCGAGTGTGCTGCGCTCCCGCTGGGAGAGCAGTAACGGAAAACAGTCGTCCTCGTTCATCGACTCCCCACCCCTGTCGATTGGTTTCCTGAAATTCGCACAGGGGTGTAATCGGGTAACCCCATGAAGCGAATGGTTCCTGCTGCGGGATCAACTCCCGCCGATCACGGTAGCGGCTGGTTCCCCCCGGCCGCGAGGACTTTTCAAAAACGTTTCCCCATACACTCGTTGAAACATTCATCGAGTGTATGAGGACATACCAGTAGCCAGATCGGTCGGCCCCCGGTTAAAGCGGTTCGCGAGCGAGTTGGCTTTTCCAACATGGCGAACGTAGCGGGGTTTTGAGATCCAGGCAAGCTCCAACGCATGCCCGCAGGAAAGGAGTTGGAGGCTTCCGCTTGCGTGGATCGGGCAAAGACGGGTGAAAGGTGCGAACTGCACGATTCGGGCAAGCCGACTGAGTCGGTTGCGACCCTCGCTCGGTTAACTATTGGTTGACGTGATCGCGATCGTCAAATTAGCCTCCTTCCTACAACCCGAGGAAGAGCAGGTGGCGCGTGGAGACAGGTGAGGAGTTCGGGCCGTGGCTGGCTCGACAGCTCAAGCTTGCGGGGAAGACGCAGGCCGAACTGGCCAAGGAACTCGGGTTGACCCGAGCCGCCGTCTCCGCCTGGATCGCCGGGCGGTCGACCCCGCGCCCGACCGTCATGACGGAGATCGCCAACGCGCTCGGTACGGACGTCGGCACGGTGCACACCCGCACCACCGACACCCAAGCCGGCCTCCCGGTCACCTGGTACCACCGTCCCGGCTATCCCGACGGCGGCCGTGACCTGGGCAATGCCGCCGCCTTCGCCTTCGACGCCGACGTGCAGGTCCTGGCGCGCGAGACGTGTCAGAACAGCCTCGACGAGCGCCTGTCGGAGAACGGCCGCCCGGTCAGGGTCCGCTACACCCTGCACGAACTGACCGGTGAACACCTGGACGCCTTCCGTGAGGCGATCCTCTGGAACGACCTCTTTCCTCACTACTCCGCCGTCTCGGAGCTCGCCGGGAACCAGAAGGTCGGAAGGGTTGTCGACGCCGGTGTGCGCGACATGTACGAGAGGGGCCGTCTGGTCCTGCTGAGGGTCGACGACTACAACGCCTCCGGGCTCACCGGCGACGACTACGCGGACGGCAAGTTCGCGGCCGTCGTCCGGCGTCAGCTGGAGAGCCTGAAGTCCGGCCCCGCCGCCGGTGGTTCCTACGGCCTGGGCAAGGCCACGTTGTGGGCGACCAGCGCTCTCGGGCTCGTACTCATCAACTCCACCCTGTCCGTGCCGCACGAGGGGCGCACCGAGCGTCGGTTGATCGGCCGTCTCGAACTGCCCTGGCGGGAGGTCGATGGACGCGCGTACGCGGGTCCTGCCTGGTTCGGGCGCCCCGATCCCGACTCGCAGGGTGCCGAGGTCGCCCGTTCCTGGTGGGCGGACGAGGAGACCGTGAACCGCCTCCATCTGAACCGAGAGAGCGACGAACCCGGTACGTCCTTTCTCATCGTGGGTGCGCACGACGTGGCCAGCCTCGAAGGCAAGTCCTCGGAGCAGGACGTCAGGCCCCGCGACGAAGAAGGTCCGGAGGACACACGCGACATCGAGAGGATGCACCGCCGCCTGGTCGAGGCGCTGGGCCGTGACTTCTGGGCGGCCATGGTCGGTGGCGGCGGCCGACTCCCGTTGCTGGAGGCCTCGGTCCGGGCCCTGCGCAACGGCGAGGAGGTCGTGGCCGAGACGAAGGTGGACCCGTCCGTCGAGCAGCCCTCCCGCACCCGCGCCCTGCGGGCCCACTACGAGGGCACCACGGTGGACCGGCTCACCGAGTCGGGTCAGGTGGCCTCCAGAAACGTTCCGTTGAAGCTGCCGCTGACCGGCGGCGTCAGGGGCGCCACGCTCGGCACTCACCAAGCGGTACTGCTGGTCACCGAGGCTGCGGGCGACCGGGACACTCCCGCGAACCAGGTGCACTCGCTGCGCGGGAACCGCATGACGGTCAGGAAAGCCACGGTTCCGAACCTGCCCCTCGGAACCAACCCCTTCCAGGCCGTTCTCCTGGTCGGCGAGGCAGCCGGCCAGTCGGCCCCCTTCGGGAAGGAGGCCGAGGAGTTCCTGCGTGCGGCGGAACCGCCCGAGCACGACCGCTGGGGACAGACAGAGGAGCTGACCCTGCGCTGGTCCCCCTCCGCCTACCGGCGGATCCAGAACCTGACCACCGAGGTCAACAGTGCGGTCAGGGAACTCGTCGCCCGCCCGAAGCGCGGCAGAGGCGAAGGCGGGGAGGCGCTGCGCAAGGCGCTGACCGTCAAGAGCCGACCCAAGGCCAAGGTGCCCTCCGGCCCGGTGGTGCCGGTGCTGGACGCTCTCGACGCGACGATCGGCGACCAGGGGGAGTGGTTGGTCACGGCCGAGGTGAAGATTCCGCGCGGTGACGAGATCGTCCCGATGGTGCCGGTCGCCCAGTTGGACGTCCGCTCCGGAGGACGACCGCGCCTCGACTGGGCGGAACTCGTCGCCGTGGAGGGCTGCGAGGTGGAGGACGGGACCCTGCGCTTCCCTCCCGGCACGCGCCGCGCGAAGTTCCGAGGGGCCACCGATGCCTCCGGACACCCGGTGAGGACCGCACTCACCCGCCTCGTCGTCGAACTGCGTGCCGGCAAGGGGGCGTGACGCGTGAAGATCTACCCGTACAAGCGACTCAGCCGCCCGATCACGCTCAGGGTGACTTCGGTCTCCCTCAAGCTCTCCGACGGCACCCGTGACCCACTGGACACCAGCGCCTACTCGACTCAGGAGCAGGCCGTCGCCCTCGGCGTCGCGGGCCACGCGGACTGGGTGAGCGCCACGATCGGTCTCTCGGCCACGCTCCCGCCCGGCGCCGACGCTCCGGACGCGGCGTGGTCCGATCTGCGTGTCCTCGCCGTGCTGACCGATGGGGATACCAATGTCCGCACCTCGACGGCCCTCACTCGGGACACGGAGGGCAGCCGCGACTGGTCGGGCTTCATGGAGCTGTTCCGCGACGACCACCTGGGACGAGCCAACCTCGGCGCATACGCCGTCGGGACGGTCGACGGAGTACGCGGACGGTCGATCACCGAGACCGACCGGAACTGGATCGTCGACACCGTCTCCGACGAGCCGGTCAGAGGGCTGCGACTGGACGTCCGGAAGGCGTCGTTCAGCAAGAGTTCCAGGGAATGGCTGCATGCTTACGCCGACGCCCCCTGGCTCGTGGACACCACGGCGCGTGTCCCCACGGTGTTCGTCAACACCGATATCGACGGCATCGTCGGACTGTTGGACAGCAACGGGTCCGGTGTGGAGAGCAAGGTCCGTGACCTTCTGGTCGCCCAGATGGCCACGGACGTGTGGACGGCGGTCTTCCACGGCGCCATCGGCGACCTGGAGGTGGAACCCGGCGGTGGCCCGGTCTTCCCGACCGACTGGCAGGGCGAGGTGCTGCGGGAGATGCTCCCGGACGTCGTCCCCGGCGTCCACGTCGAGGAGGCCCTGCGCCAGGTGCACCGCCGGCGCACCGGTGACTCGGGTTGGGGCGAGCTGCAGACACGCATCCATTACGCGGCGGTCCGGCGTGCCGAGGCCGCCAAGGCGGTGGGCTACATGATCCGCAGCCTGGAACGGACGAACAGGGAGAGCGAGACGTGATCACCCAGCCCCACCATGTACCGGAGCGCCTGGCACTGCTTTCCGGCTCGGCCGCGGACCCCTTCCTCACCGAGGGCTTGCTCACGGGCGAACAGGTTCACAGTGGCATCGACCTCGCCAAGGTCGTGGAGCCTCTTCCCGACGACGACGCCAGGTGGTGGGTCGAACCGGTCCGCAGTCTGGTGGACGATGCGATGTTTGCCTTCGAAAATGAGCGCACCCGGGCCGACGCGTGGCTTGCGCCTCGGCTCCACGCCACACTGCGACTGACGCGGCAGGAAGCGGCGGACAGCAGGCTGTGGAACCACCTGGCGTTGGCTGTGGCCCCTGACTACGTCGTGTGGCGCCACTTGTCGGATTCGTCTCGACGTGTGGCTGCGGCTCGCTTCCAGGGACCTGCGGACCGACAGTGTTTCTCCCGCCTGTGGTGGGCGGCCGAACTCTTTCGGAACGGGCCGGACTACGGGCCGGTCGAGGTGGCCTGCGGCAACCAGGACCTCATCCACACTGTTCTCCGGATGGACTTCCTCGACCACCGCCCCACGGCCCAGGCGCTGGTTCGTCTCCTGAAGAACGGGAAGGTCACCACCGGGCGGGAGATCAACGGTCTGGGCGTCACCATCAACGCGGCCGGAGCGACCGTGATCTACGACGCTTTCGCCCCGGACGAGCCCCGGGACCCCGACCGCCTGCGGGACTGGATCGAGGAGGCGCAGACGGCTCCACCCGTCTCGCGTCACGTCCTTCCGGAGGGGCCCGACGAGGACCCGGCTCCGGAGGACTCCGTGGCAGAGCTCACCGAGTACTTCGCCGAGCTGTTCGAGACCGCCCCGGTCAGGGGTCGGAAGATCGAGGACTGATACGCGGCGTCGAGCTACTCGGGACGCGGGCAGCGGGCGGTGCAGTCGTCCGCTGTTCCGCAGCCGTGGCTCCGCAGCTTGGCCCGCCGTTCCTCGGTGGCCGGCACCCACGGCTTCCGCATCGTCGCCGGGGTCGGTGCGGGAAGGCCGAGCGCGGCGCTCAGGAGGTGGGCCCCGAAGAGCGGCGGCACGGCGTTGCCCACCTGCTGGGCCTGGGCCGTCCCCGACCAGGGGTAGTCCGGAGGGAAACTCTGCAGCATCCCCGCTTCGTTCATGCTGAACCTCGGACCCTCACACACGACGTGGGGGTGGTGGTCGCCGACGGGTTCGAAGACCACGAAGCGCGAGATACGCCCGGTCACGGTGGTGGCGGGCTGCACGTCGGTCCGCACCCCGCGGCGTCCTGAGATTCCGGAGCTGCCGTAGTTCGACCGGACCAGGAAGGGCGTCCTGCGCCCCGGGTGCGTGCCGACCGGCTCGGCGAGGGCGTCGCCCATCGACGTCCAGTGCTCCAGACCGTCGTCCTGCGCGGGGCCCGCTCCCGGTTCGGGGACCTCGGCGTCGTAGAGGGTCGGCTGGATCGTCGGTGCCGCGGTGTCTCCGCTCCTGCGGTTCCATCCCCTTGCCTCGTAGGCGTGATGGGTCGCGTCGGGCAGGAACGGCTCACCCAGTCCCTCGCGACGGGCGATGAGCACGGCACGGGACCGGGTCTGCGGCACACCGTAGGTCTCGGTGCGCAGCACGTCGACGACGACCTTGTACTTGGTGCCGTCGGGGAGGCCGATCTCCTGCAACACCTCGGCGTAGCGGTGCCAGAGCGCTCGCACGGCGGGGACCTGTTCCAGGACGATGACGTCGTACGGTCGGTGTCCCCGGTTGGGGCTCCTGGTCGCCTGGATCGCGTACCGGAGGGGTTCGAGCACCAAGGCGGTGCGGGGGTCGCTGAGGTTCTTCAGATCTTCGTCGATCTTCTCGTCGGGCTCTCCCGCCATGAGCCGGGCGATGAACTCCTTGACCTTGTCCAGAGCCTCCCGCCCCGCGCCCTTGCCGGCCACCGAGTACGTCTGGCACGGAGGCCCGCCGGCGAGCACGTTGATTTCCGGCGGGAGCGACTCGAAGGACTCCCTGCGGATCGCGCTCACGTCGGCGTGGAGGGTGTCCAGGCCGGCCGCGTAGCGGGTCAGGCAGGCGCTCTTGTCCCACTCGATACCGAGACTCGGGACCCCCAGCCGGTGACCAGCGACGTCCAGCCCACCGGGCCCCGCGAAGAGGTCCAGGACAAAAGGCTTGTCGAGGATGGACTGATGGGGCGGCGTGCTGGTCATGTGGCGGAATTCTAGCCGGCGGCGGGGGGCTGCGGCGCCTCGTGCAGAGCTTCGGCAACGGCCCGACCCAGCGCCTGGCCCACGGGCGGCGGTGTCGCGTGCCCGATCTGACGGTACCGGGCGGTCTTCAGGCCCCTGACCTCCCAGGATCCGGGGAACCCCTGGAGGAGCGCGGCCTGCTCGACTGTGATTTTCACCATGTTGTCCCTGCCGAGGCGGGGATCCCACACGAAGTCGGGGCCGGGAACCTCGTTGCCCACCGTGTGGGCGTTGACGCCCATCGTCGCCCACTTCCGCTTGGCTCCGGTCGGCCCGAGGTCGGCGCCACCTCGGTTCTTCGACCCTCCGACCAGCGTCGGAGCCGGCTGGTCGGCCTGGGCGGCCCACCGGGCGGCGTCCGGCCAACCGCGTGCCGCCATGGACTCCGCCAGGGCCTCGCCGACCGTCTGCGGTTCCGACACCGTGGGTGTCGGTGGCCGGAAGGCGTCGGCCCAACGCCGCTTGACGGCCACCAGCACGCCCTGCTTGCGGTTCTGCGGCACCCCGAAGTCGACGGCGTTCAGAACGAACCAACTGAATTCGTAACCCAGGTGCGCCAGTTCGGCCCGGGCGAAGTCACGGAACCTCTGATACTCCTCCGCGTGAGCGAGCCCGGGAACGTTCTCGATGAGCACCGCCCGAGGCCTGATCGCATGGACGAGATAGATGGCGGCTTCCAGCAGTCGCTCTTCCGCCCGCGAATCCGCCCGTCCGACGGTGGCACTCGATTTCACCCGTGGCAGGCCGGCCGCGAGGAGATCCACGTCATGGCTCACCGGGTGTTCGGCCGGGTCGAAGTCCAGCAGGTCGGTGTGCAGCACGTTCCACTGCGGCCGATTGGTCCGCAGAGTCGTGACGGCGAGCTCGTCGTCGTCCAGCAGCAGGCGCGGCTCGAAGCCCGCCCGCTCCAGCCCCAGAGCGAGCCCGCCCGCCCCGGAACACACGTCCACGAAGGTCAGTCCCTCCACTCTTCGTGCCTCCTCGGTCGTTCTGCCAGCCGCTGCTCCACAGCCGCCCGCACCCGCACGGCCACGTCCTCGGGGAGTTCATGCTCCCAGAACCGCAGCACCATCCATCCCTGCGCGGCCAGGTGCTCCGTCGTCTCCCGGTCGCGGGCCATGTTCCGGTCCAGCTTGTTGCGCCACCACTCCGCGTTGGCCTTCGGTTGCGTAGCGTGCACGGGACACCCGTGCCAGAAACATCCGTCGATCAGGACGGCCACCTTGGCCCGGGTGAAGGCCACGTCGATGCGCCGCCGCGCCATGCCCGGCACCGGGTACTCCACGCGGTAGCGCAGGCCCGCCGCATGCAGCAGGCGCCGGACGGCCAGTTCGGCGTTCGTGTCCTTGCTGGCCTGTCGGGACATACGTGCGGACACGTCGGGGGATGAGGGCTTCACAGTGGTCAATGGTGTCAAGACTCAGGACCCTGCGTCGTCTCGTTCGATGATCACCGCATCGCGTCGGCTCGAGTCGATCGTCCGGAACCGGACCAGCGGGCGCCCGGACCCCACCGACGACTTCGGGGCGACGAAGGAGAAGGCCAGCACGAGGTCACCGGGATCGATCGTCCCGTCGGGCGCGAGACGGGGCTCGGACTCGACCACCGGGTAGAGCAGGAGTGCGCCGCGGCGCGGGCGGACGTACTGCTCGACCGTCGGGTTCCCGGCCGTCTCCACGGCGCCCGCCACGCGCAGGGCGGCGTCGCGGTGCTTCGGCTCGCTGAGCGCGCCGAACAGCGGGCCCCGGCGGCGGGCCCGGCGGGCCAGGGCGAAGGGGCCGTGGCCCAGGACGCGCGCCTCCACGCGCCGGGTGGACGTCTGCAACGGCGTGATCACCAACCAGTCGTCGATCTTCGCAGGCTCCTGACCCGCACCCAGCAGGAACTCCAGATGCGGGGAGAACTGGCTCGGAGTCGACCACCGCAGGTCGCACAGCACCTTGGCCAGGGTCTCGTGCGGGACCGTCACCACGCGTGCCTCGTACGCGGAACCGTCCCCGACCGACAGACTCACGGGGTCCTGACCCAGCGCGGCGAGTACCGGCTCCCAGCACTCGGTGTTGTGGGCCAGCCCTTCCGAGTTCTCCGGATAGGCGGTCGGCTCGACCCACGTGCCCGGCGAGCGCACCTCAACCAGCTCCGCGTTGAACATCTTGTTCCGGGCCGACGGCTTCACCCACGGCAGGTGCTGGGCCACCAGTGGCGGGATCTGGGCCGGGGTGACCTGGGGGCGGCCGTCCACCAGGGGGGCGTAGCGGGTCAGTTCCGCTCGGAAGAGTTCCTCGTCCCGGCAGATCGCCTCGAAGGCCTCGTACAGGTCGACCGTCTTCGCGGTGCGGCCCCTGCCGAGCTGCTCCTCGCGGCCGATGTAGAGACGTACCAGGTCTCGGTAGCCGGGCCGGAAGCCGAACCAGCGGCCCATCTGCATCAGGGTGTCGGCCTGCTGCGTCGTGCGGCGGTAGTAGGAGACGGTCAGGCCTTCGACTGTGAAGCCGCGGGACAGCTTGGTGCCGCCGACGAGGATCTTCCAGACGTTCGGAGTGCGGTCGAAGTCCAGGTCGGGCTGGGCGTAGTCGCGTTCGCTGTCGCCGTTGACGACGATGACCGGTGTGCCGCCCCGGTTGATGAGCTGGTGTGCACGCGCGACATGCGGCTTGAGTTCGGCGTACGTCGCGGGGGTCGGCAGGGAGTGGTCCGCGTGGGCCCGGAAGTCCTTCTCGAAGAGGGCCGACAGGCGCGCGTGGCCGTCCGGGCCGGTGTAGGCGGCGTTGTGCCACATCGTGCTGATGCGCAGGGCGAGCGCGGCGTGCTCGCTCATGCGCACCGACTCGTGCACGAGCATCGTGTGGTGCCTGAACGGCTCCTCGGAGACGCCGTGAGCAGCGCGGTACAGCTTCAGAGCACCCGTCAGGACGAACCCGTCCAGGGCCTCCTGGAGGCGGTCACCCGTGGAGTCGTAGATGCCCCGGACGTGTTTCCTCTCGGCCTCGCCCTCGCCGTCGGGGTCGTTCAGGTCGTGGAAGTCCTGAACCCCCATGTAGCCGCTGGGACGCGGCAGGGAGATGAGGAAGTCGCGCGGGAAGAGGTCTTCCTCGTCGCTCGGGTCGATGAACACGTTGGCGAAGGGAGTCGCCGTGTAGCCCACGTACTGAGCGCGGGGCAGGAGCTTCAGGAGCTTGCTGATCTGGCCGTTGATCGCGGTGCGGGTGACCTTGCCGGCCTCCCACTTCTTCGGGTCGGTGGTGTTCACCGACGCCTGGTCGGACTCGTCGTCGATGATCAGGGCCGGGATCTCGCCGAGGATCGGGCCGATCTTCTTCAGGTCCTTGACCAGCTTCTCCAGCACCGACTTGTTCTTCTTCACCACCATGATGCGGGCGCGGGCCGCATGCAGGTTCGCCGGGTCGTAGAGCGGGCGGGTGCGTTCCGGCTTCTCGAACTCCAGGGCGCTGATGCCGCGCTCCAGTGACATGTAGTCGCGGTCGCGAGAGGTCAGACGCTCGATGTCGAAGGCGCCGAGCAGGGACGGGCGGGCGCCGAACGAGACGAACTTCGCGGGCCAGTCCTCGTCGTCCTGGTAGTCGATGCTTACCAGGGCGTCCGGATCGTTCGGGTCGGCGGCGCCCAGGATGTTCTCCTGGCCGATCAGTTCCATGTCGAGGCGGCGCTGGGTCTGGCCGCGCAGCAGGTTCAGGGTGCCGCCGAGCACGATCACCAGGCGGTAGCCCGCGTCGATGGCCTTGGCCGTGACGCCGGTGAAGTTGGCGGTCTTGCCGGACTGCACGTAGCCGACGACCAGCCCTCGTGCGCCGTAGGGATCGTCACGGGTGGGGTCGGCAAGCCGCTCCACGACCGCGTGCGAGGCCTCGTCCAGACTGGAGACCGCCGCGTCGCTCCAGCCCTTGCGGCGCAGCAGCCGCTCGTACGAATTCCAGTAGAAGGAGCGGTTCGCCGCCAGTTCCCGGGTGTACCAGGGCTGGAACTCGCGGCTGATGGTGACCGGACCCGGTTCTGCGTGCACCGGGACGGCGGCGTCGAGCGCCTTGCGCAGGTCCGCGCCGAACGCGAGCTTGTCGTAGACCTCGGCGCGGCGCTCCGGTGTGCGCGGCGCGGTGGCCGACCACGCGGGGGACTGCTCGAAGTCCCACGCTGTGAGCTTGCGGCGCCACAGGGCGAGCAGTTCGTCGCCGGCGCTCGCGGTCAGGATGCGGTCGCGGAAGCGGGACAGGTCCGTGTCCGCAGGCTCGTCGGACGCCGACAGCACGAGGGCGAGCTTGGTGAAGTGCTTGGGGCCACGTCGGCTCATCGCGTCGAGCACCTCGCCGTGGAGGTCGGCGAGGTGGTCGGGAACGGAAGGGTTCTCGGCGGTCACAGCGGTGGGGTGCCTCTCTGGGGCTGCGGAACGGTGCTGGGGAGAGGGCCGGTCAGGCCTCGGTGCGGGCGAGTTCGGCCCGTACCGCGGTGACGAGCACGCTGTTCCACAGAGCGATCTTGTCGGTCTGGTTCGCCCAGACCCGCTCCTTCTGGAAGATCTCGTTGAGCATCAGGTAGAGGAGACTCTTGAGGACCGGAGCGTCGTTGGAGCCTCCTCGCCGCCCGCCGTTGAAGGCATGCCGGTAGTCCTTGTTGAGGACCACCGTGCGCTCCTTGTGGTCGATCGTGAAGAGCAGGTCGGCGGAGTTGACGCCCGGCGGCACGTCGAGCCTGGCCCAGGCGAACGTGATGGGGTCGTCGCCCTCCAGCTGCGGCAGTTCGTCCCGCAGCGTGCGCTTCAGCTTGGGGTCGATGCCCTTGCCGGGCGGGATGACGGCCGCGCGCTTGACCTCGGTACGCCGCTTGGCGGCTTCGCGGTAGGTCGCCTCGGCCTCACGGACGTACTCGGCGAACGAGTGGCCGGTGGCGGGATCCGTGGCTTTCTCCAGCCCCCGGGCGAAGGCGGGCGTGACCTGGACGCCGTCCTTCTTGACGGTGAGGGAGAAAACGTCGTTGGGACCGGGAGGCAGGTCGACGGCGATGCGTGCGAGAGCGAGGTGGCCCTCGGGGCTCCGGGTGTCGTTCCAGCCGCCGGCCTGGACGAGCCGGTCGTTCCGGTAGATGTAGAAGCCCTGGCGCTCGGCGAGCGGTCCGATGCCGCGGTACGCGACGAGCGGTGACTTCGGCGGCCATATGTGGGCGACCAACGGGACGTCACCGACGCCCTCGACGGGAGCCAGGTACGTACGGGGGTAGCCGGCTCGGCCCGGGACGCGGTATCCGAACGGGTCGATGGGCTCGACGCCCCGGTGGTCCAGCTCCTCCCGGGTGTGGATGTCCTCGACGACGATGTCGATGTGGAAGCCGTCGCGGGCGAGGAAGCGGTGGAGATGGAGGCCGAGATGGGTCTCGAGCCGTTCGATCGCGTCGTTGAGGTACCGGTCGGTCTGGCCGTCCGTGATGGTCTCGAACGCACGGACCTGGTCCCAGCGCACGATGGTGCCGTGCCAGCCGATGATGCCGTCGTAGCGATCGACCAGGTCCTGGCAGTACCTCGAGTCGACGATGTCGCAGGTGAAGTCGGCCTGGGCGCGGGCGGTGAGCCAGCGGCGGCCCGCCGACGGGCTCTTCTTGGTCCGGCTGATCACGGTGAGCGCGTCGGCGTGCGAGAGCGAGGCGGCCTTCAACCCGGCGCCGAAGTGGCCGAGGGCGTTCTCGGCGTAGCCTTCGCGTCCGCCGACGGTCATCGCCGTGTCCAGACCCGCCTCGTCCATGCCCTGACCGTCGTCGATGACGAGCAGGCCGACCAGGCGGTCACGTCCGCCGCGCTCGCCGGTGTCCCGCAGGAAGCTGACGACGATGTTGCGGGCCCCCGCGTCGACGGAGTTGTCGATCAGGTCGGCGATGGCCGCTTCGAAGCTGTAGCCCTGGTGCGCGAGCGACTCGAACGACCTGGCTGCCGGAGGGAGATGCTTGCTTCCGCTGGTGGGTACGTCGAACTGCCAGTCGGACGACGGCTGGTAGGGCGGCATGCAGGTGATCCTCGCGGGCCGGGACATGCCCGGGCTGCGTGCGGGCATGCCAGTGGAGCTGGACGCATGTGACGTTAGCGCGTACGAGTTGTGAAGGAGTAGCGGGATCGGAAGAAATGAGTCGTGCGTATCGGAATGCGTTCCACGCGGCGGTCGCTCGACCCGTCAGATCACCGCCCACACTCCCAACCCCACCCCGAACAGCACAAAGAACACCCCCCAGGTCATGTTCGCCCCCGCCGAATACGACACCATCCCCGGGCGTCCGTCCTTCGTGTGGGCGACCACGACCCGGCGCGGGTCCCTGGGGTCGTAGCGCAGGACGACCGGGATGCCGGCGCTCAGGGGGTGGGACTCGTGGTTGAGGGGGGTGCGGCGGTAGGTCTGGGTGGGTGGGGCGTCGGGGTGGTCGACGGGCGGGGCCTTGTAGCGGACCTGTGGGGGATGGATCGTGGGGCCCTCGCGGCGGGCGTTGCGGGCGACCTCGCCCCGGGTGCGGACGCCCCGGACGCCGAGGCGGCGCAGGGCCCGGCGCTGGGCCAGGGCGAGGCGCAGGATCGAGACGCCCAACGCCAGTGCGCCCGCCGCCATGATGAGCGTGATCGTGAGCCACGGCTGGTCCACGTGGCCTCCCCCCCCAGGAGCCGACGTCAGCTGTCGGACTAGACGGTCGCCGTCACCCGGCGGTTCCGTGGCACTCCCCGTACGCCCGGCCCGAGCCGCACCAGCACGCCGCCGAGCGGTCCGGAGGCCACGCCGCCGCCCGTCCCCGGGCCGCCAGCGTCGTCGCGTACTGGGGCAGCAGCGTCGCGTCGGCCGGGGAGGTGCCCTCCGAGGCGGCGAAGGCCTCGTACGACGGGACCGTGCCCGTGACGATGCCCAGGTTCGGGGTGCCCGAGGACGCCAGTTCGCGCAGGGCCGCCTCTATCGTCGCCAGGTGGGCCTCGTAGGACGGGTACTCCTCCGCCAGCGTCGGGTACGCCTCCGTCAGTTCCGTCAGTTCGTCCACCGGCCAGTGCAGGATCGCCACCGGGAACGGGCGGGACAGGGCCTCCCGGTAGGCGCCCAGCTCGGCGCGCAGGCGGAGGATCTCCGCCTCCAGCTCCGCCGGGTTGTCCGAGCCCAGGGACCAGACCCGCTTCGGGTCGTGGAGCTCGTCCAGGGAGACCGGCATCGAGTGGAGCGTGTCGGCCAGGGTGTCCCACTCGTCGTGGGCGAGGCCCAGCATCCGCCGGACCCGGTGGCGGCCGAAGAGGAGCGGGTGGGTGGAGTACGGGGGTTCCGGTACGTCCGTCAGGAGCAGGCGGGCGCCCTCCGTGAACGTTTCGTGGGCCGCCTCCAGCTCGTCGTGGGATTCGAGGGCCTCGGCGACGATGACCCAGGGGGCCGGGTCGCGGGGGGACGCCGTGCGGACGCCCTCGATGATGGCCCTGGCCTCCGCCTCGTGGCCGTACTCCCAGAGGTTCGACGCCTTCAGGGCGCGGACCAGGGACGGGTTCTCCAGGCCGGCGGAGGCGGACAGCAGACGGTCGTAGAGCGTGGACGCGGCGGGGCGGTCGCCGGCCAGTTCCAGGTGGGCCGCGGCCCGCAGCAGCAGGGCCTCGGCGTCCTCGGGGTAGAGACCGGCGGTCCGCTCCAGACGGGCCGCTTCGGCGGTGTGGTCGACGTTCTCGGCAGGCGTGTCGGGGCGCATGGGGGACACCGTACTGCCGCCGGGTGACACAGGTCAGGTGGCGGCAGTGCCGGGCGGGGAGCCGCACGCGCTCCCGCGCGGGCCGGTGGGTCAGCGCCGATCCCGCAGCGCAGTCACGAGCACCGCCGCCGCCAGTGCCAGGCCCGCCGACACCGTGATCGCCAGGTCAGCGCCCCGGCCCGGTCCGCCCGCGGACGTGGCGAGGGCGATCGTCAGGGCGACCCCGGCGCAGGAGCCGACGTAACGGAAGGTCTGCTGTGCTCCCGAACCCATCGCCGCCCGGGCCGCCGGCACCGACTCCACCGCGAGCAGCGGCAGCGCCGCGTTGAGCAGGCCGCTGCCCACGCCGGCCAGGACCAGGCCGGGCAGCAGACGGGTCCAGGAGCCCGCGCCGACGGCGCCGAGCATGGTCAGCGCGCCGGCCGCGTGCAGGGCGAGGCCGACGGCCAGCTGGTGGCGCGGTGAGAGGCGGTGGGTGAGGCGCCGGGCCTGGAGGGCCACCGCGAAGGACAGGCCGGACCAGAGCAGGAACAGCCACGCCGTGTCCATCGCGGACAGGCCCAGCGCCTGCTGGAGCAGGGCCGGCAGGAAGCTGAACAGGCCGATCACCGCCAGTCCGGTGAACAGACCGCCCGCGGAGGAGGCCAGGAAGCGCGGGCTGCGCAGCAGGGACAGGTCGATCATCGGGGTGGCGGTGCGGCGCTCCACCAGCGCGAACAGTCCGGTCAGCACGGCAGCCGCCGCCAGCAGCAGGCCCACCGGCGCCCGCAGCCAGCCGTCCCGGCCCAGGGTCAGGGCCGCCACCAGCGCGACCAGCGCCAGTGCGAACGTCACCGCTCCGGCGAGGTCCGGCCGGCCGTCGCGCGGTGAGCGCGACTCGGACAGGACCCGTGTGCCCAGTGCGGCCGCGACCAGCGCGGCGGCGCCCAGGACGGCGTACGACACCCGCCAGCTCGGGATCGCCCCGACGAGGAGCGGGCCCGCCGCGATGCCGCCGCTGACGAAGGCGCCCCACACTCCGGTCGCGCGCAGCCGGCCGGCCGGGGTGGGGAAGGCGTGGACGAGCAGGCCGAGGCTGCTGGCCAGCAGTGCGGCGCTCGCCGCGCCCTGGGCGACGCGGGCCAGCGTGAAGAGCCAGGTCGTGGTCGCGAGCGCGCCCAGGGCGGTGGTGATGCCGAGGGCGAGGGTGCCGGAGAGGAAGACCCGGCGGCGCCCGTGGTCGTCGGCCAGGCTGCCGGCGACCAGGAGCAGCGCGGCCAGGCCCAGCGGGGTGCCGTTCAGCAGCCAGGCCTGGGCGGAGAGCGGGGTGTGCAGGTCGGCGGCCGTGGCGGGGAGCGTGACCATCGGCGCGGTGTACGTCATCAGGGCCACGGCGGTCGCGGCGCTGGTCACGGCGAGGGTGGCGCCGGGGCGCGGGGGTGAGTCGCGGCCCGGCTTCCCGCGTCGTACGGCAGTGGCGTTGGTGGCGGTAGCGGGGGTGGGGGTGTCGGTGGCGGAGTCCGTGCCGGTGCCGGTCATGTGCTGGCCGCCCTCCCGGGCTAGGTTCGGTCATTGAACTGATGTGGTGCCGCCAACCTAGCACCGTCGGTTCGGTCACTGAACCAAGATGGCGGAAAGTCGCTACAGTGGACGCCATGGCACTGGGCAAGGACTACGCGGCGCAGGAGTGCTCGATCGCCCGCGCACTGGAGGTCGTCGGCGAGCGCTGGACGCTGCTCGTCGTCCGCGACGCGCTCTACGGGGTGCGGCGCTACAACGACTTCCTCGTCCACCTCGGCATCCCGCGCGCCGTCCTGGCGAGCCGCCTCCAGACCCTCACCGCCGAGGGGATCCTGGAGAAGCGCCGGTACCAGCAGTCGCCGCCCAGGGACGAGTACGTCGTCACCGACCGGGGCGTCGCCCTGTGGCCCACCCTGCGGGCGCTCGGCCTGTGGGGCCGCGAGCACTACGGCGGCGCCCCGCTGCGGATCTTCCGGCACGCCGTCTGTGGCACGGAACTCGGCGCGTACGGCGAATGCCCTGCCTGCGGAACCGCCGTACCCCTCGGGGACGTCGAGATGCTGCCGGGCCCCGGACTGGATCCCGACCCGGCGGATCCGGTCAGCCGGGCGCTGCTGCGGCCCAAGCGGCTGCTGACGCCGGTCGAGACGGACTCCGCCTGACGGGACCCCGTTCGTGGGAGTCCGCCTGACGGGACCCCGTTCGTGCATGACCCCGTTCGTGTATAACGAAAGGAACCGAAGGGGGAGCACGCGTGAGCGAGAGGGGGGAGCGGTCCATGAACCGCGGCCGGGCCCGGCTGGGCTTCGTCCTCGCGCTGCTGCTCCTGTTCCTGCCCGTCGCCCTCCTCGACGCCGGCAGCCTCTCCGCCACCGTCGCGCTCGCCGCGACCGCCGCGGCCGGTGCCGCGCTCGCCGTCTGCGCCGTCGTGGCCTCGCGCTGCGCGCCCGCCGTGCCGCCCACCCGGGTGCGTACGGCCATCCGTGACCGGGCCAGGCGTACGGCCTTCCTGCCCCAACGCGATCCCGACGCCCCGGGCCGCCGCAGGCCCCGAGCACCCGGGCACGCCCTCCCGGCGACCACCGCGTAGGGCACCCTCCACAGCGAGTCCGTGACCCCGCGCGGGTCGTGTCGTCATGCCGCACACCCTCGACACCCGGCACGACGAGACCCCCGGAGGGCTCACTCACCCATGTCCGTTTTCGCCAACCTGGTCGAAAGCCTCGCCGACCTGCTCCAGCCGCTGTTCGGCACAGGCGCCGCCGCCGCGGCGATCGTCCTGTTCACCGCACTCGTACGACTCCTCGTCCACCCCCTGTCACGGGCCGCCGCCCGCGGGCAGAAGGCGCGCAGCGCGCTCCAGCCGAGGATCGCCGAACTGCGCCGCAAGCACGCGAGGAACCCCGACAGGCTCCAGCGGGCCGTGCTGGAACTGCACGCCGAGGAGAAGGTGTCACCGCTGTCGGGATGTCTGCCCAGCCTGTGCCAGCTGCCCGCGTTCTTCCTCCTCTACCACCTGTTCTCCAGCTCCGAGATCGGCGGGCGGGCCAACGAACTGCTCGCGCACCGGCTGTTCGCCGCGCCGCTCGGCGGGCGGTGGGCCGACGCGCTCGGCGACGGCGGGGTGACCGGGCCCGCCGGGCTCGTGTACGCCGGGCTGTTCGCGCTGGTCGCCGCGGTCGCCCTCGTCAGCTACCGGCTCACGAAGCGGACGATGGCCGACCGGCCGCTGACGCCCGCCGGTGACGCGGAGCAGGTGCCGGGGCTGGGGGCGGTCACCAGGGTCATGCCGTTCATGTCCTTCTTCACCCTCGTCACCGTGGCCGTGGTGCCCCTGGCCGCCGCGCTGTACGTGGTGACCAGCACGACGTGGAGCGTCGCGGAGAGGGCCGTCCTGTACCGGTGAGCCGGGCCGGCCGCCTGTACCGGTGAGCCGGGCGGCCGGCGGCTACGGTCCAGTACGTGAACGGGGTATTGCGGAGTGGACTCGGAGCTTGGAGGATCGACCAGTCCTCCGATGGCTGCGCACTGCCGCACCCAGGTCGCACCTCATCGGGCGGGCTGCCCGCGATCGAGGAGTTGGGGATCATGAAGCTGTTGCGAGTCGGTACGGCGGGGACGGAGCGACCCGCGCTGCTCGACGCCGACGGGACCCTGCGAGACCTGTCGGGCGTCGTGGCGGACATCGACGGTGCGCTGCTCGCCGACGACGCGGCCCTCGGCCGGGTCCGGGCCGCGGCCGAAGCCGGTGAACTGCCCGTCCTGGACGGGGCCGGGCTGCGCGTCGGACCGCCGGTGGCGCGCATCGGCAAGATCGTGTGCATCGGCCTGAACTACCACGACCACGCCCGCGAGACCGGCGCCGAGCCGCCCGCCGAGCCCGTCGTCTTCCTCAAGGCGCCGGACACGGTGGTCGGGCCCGACGACACCGTGCTCGTGCCGCGCGGCTCCGCCAAGACCGACTGGGAGGTGGAGCTGGCGGTCGTGATCGGGCGTACGGCCCGCTACCTGGAGTCGGCCGAGGAGGGGCTCGCGTGTGTCGCCGGGTACGCGGTGGCGCATGACGTGTCCGAGCGGGAGTTCCAGATCGAGCGCGGCGGGACCTGGGACAAGGGCAAGAACTGCGAGACGTTCAACCCGCTGGGTCCGTGGCTGGTGACCGCCGACGAGGTACCCGACCCGCAGCGGCTGTCGCTGCGCCTGTGGGTGAACGGCGAGCTGAAGCAGGACGGGACGACCGCGGAGCAGATCTTCCCGGTGGGCGAGGTCGTGCGGTACGTCAGCCGGTTCATGACGCTGTATCCCGGTGACGTCATCAACACGGGCACGCCCGCGGGGGTGGCGATGGGGCAGCCCGAGCCGAAGCCGTATCTGCGGGCGGGGGACGTGGTCGAGCTGGAGATCGAGGGGCTCGGGCGGCAGCGGCAGGAGCTGAAGGACGCCTGACCCGACCGGTGGGGCGCGGGTCGTCCGGCGGCCGCGGCCGGTGCGTCATGGCCGTTCCGCGCCCGCCGTTCCTCGCGCCCCTCGGGGACGCCTCCCTCAGCCCAGCAGCGAGGCCAGCCTCCGCCACCCTGCCCTCGGCAGGACGTCGACCGGGCCCTCCTCCACCACCTGGAGGGCCACGTGGTCCGCGCCGGCCTCCCGGAAGGCGGTGATGCGGCGGCGGATCGTGTCGTCGTCGCCCCAGGCGAACACGGCGTCGATCAGGCGGTCGCTGCCGCCGCCGGCGAGGTCGGCGTCGGTGAAGCCGAGGCGCAGGAAGTTCCTGGTGTAGTTCGGGAACTCCAGATAGCGCGCGAGGTAGGCGCGGGCGGTCGCGCGGGCCAGCATCGGGTCGGACTCCAGGACGACCTTGAACTCCGGGGCCAGCAGCGGCCCGTCGCCGAGGGTCTCGCGGGCCTGCGCGGTGTGCTCGGGCGTGACCAGGTACGGGATGGCGCCCGCCGCCCGGTCCCGGGACAGCTCCAGCATCTTCGGGCCGAGGGCGGCCAGCACCCGGCGCCCGGCCGGCACCCCGGCCCGGTCCAGGTCGTCGAGGTAGGCGACCATCGTCGAGTACGGGCGGTTGTACCGCTCCACCATCGGGCCGTGGCTCACGCCGAGGCCGAGGACGAAACGGCCGGGGTGGGCCACCTCCAGCTCGGCGAAGCTCGCCGCCGCGGCGGGGGCCTCGTGGTCCCAGATGCTCTGGATGCTGGTGCCGACGACGATCCGCGAGGTCGCCCCGATGAGCGGCGCGGCGTGCCGGGCGGCGCTGCTGCCGCCCAGCCACACCGCGCCGAACCCGAGCTCTTCCAGCTCGGCGGCGGCCTCGGCCCGTTCGCGGCCGCCCTCCGGGTTCTCGGCGCGCAGTTGCGCGCTCCAGATGCCGTACCGTCCGACCGATTCCTTCAGCGAGGCCGTCGTGTCGTTCATCGGTTCCGATCCCTCCGGTGGGCGTCGTGCCGGGATGATCACTCGTACGCCAGGTCCCAACGGGAGGGGGCGTGCTGATCATTCCCGGCGTGCGCCGTCCGGGTCACAGGCCCAGGAACCGCTCCAGCGCCTCCACCACGAGCCGGTGGTCCTGCACCTGCGGCAGACCGGACACCGTCACCGCGCCGATCACGCCGACGTCCGCCACGGTGATCGGGAAGGAGCCGCCGTGGGCCGCGTAGGTGTCGGGGTCGAGGCGCGAGGACTCCTCGAACGTCGTCCCCTTGGCCCGGAAGCGGGCGCCCACCAGGTACGACGCGGAGCCGTACCGCTCCACCACCCGGCGCTTGCGGGCGATCCAGGCGTCGTTGTCCGGGGTGGAGCCGGGCAGGGCGGCGTGGAAGAGCTGCTGGCCGGCGCGGTGGATGTCGACGGCGACGGGCGCCCGGCGCTCCCGGGCCAGCTCGACCAGGAGGGAGCCCAGCGCCCAGGCGTCGTCGTGGGTGAACCGTGCGAAGACCAGGCGGCGCTCCTGCGCCTCCAGCTCCTCCACGGTCGGGGGCAGTTCCGGGGTCACCTTCGGGGCCGGCTCGTTGTGGTGCGTCACAGGGTCACCGCCACTCCGTCGCGGGCCGAACGGCGGGCCGCCTCCAGCACGTCCAGGGCGGCCGCGGCCTCCCGGGCGCTCACCGGGTTCGGGCCGCCCTCCAGCAGGGCCTTGGCCACGGCCGCGTAGTAGGCGGGGTAGTCGCCGGCGAGCGTCGGCTCCACGCGTCCGCCGCCGGTCACCGGGGACTCGCCGGCGCCCACGCGGCCCCACAGCGACTCGTCCTCCTCGCCCCAGCCGGGTCCGGGCCGCTTGCCCTCGCGCAGCGCCGCCTCCTGCGGGTCCAGGCCGTACTTGACGTAGCCCGCCTGCGAGCCCAGCACCCGGAAGCGGGGGCCGAGCTGGGCGGTGGTCGCCGAGACGTAGAGGTGGGAGCGGACGCCGCCGGCGTGCGTGATGGCGATGAACGTGTCGTCGTCCGTCTCCGCGCCCGCGCGGCGGACGTCCGTCTCGGCGTACACGGCGGTCGCGGGGCCGAAGAGGACGAGGGCCTGGTCGACGACGTGGCTGCCGAGGTCGTAGAGCAGACCTCCGATCTCTGCCGGGTCGCCGGACTCCCGCCAGCCGCCCTTCGGCTTCGGCCGCCAGCGCTCGAACCGGGACTCGAACCGCCATACGTCGCCCAGCGCGCCCTCGGACAGCAGCTTGCGCAGAGTGAGGAAGTCGTTGTCCCAGCGGCGGTTCTGGAAGACCGAGAGCAGCAGACCGCGCTCCTCGGCCAGCGCCGCCAGCTCGCGCGCCTCGGCCGCCGTGCCCGCGATCGGCTTGTCGACGACGACCGGCAGGCCGGCCTCCAGGCCCCTCTTCGCGAGCGGGACGTGCGTCTTGTTCGGGGACGCGATGACGATCAGGTCCAGGTCGCCGGCCCGGTCGAACAGCTCGTCGGGGCTCGCGACGGCCGTGACGTCCGGGAACTCGGCGCGGGCCTGCTGCTGCCGCTCGGGGTTGGAGGTGACCACCGTGTCCAGGGTCAGCCCCTCGGTGGCGGCGATCAGCGGGGCGTGGAAGACGGAGCCCGCGAGGCCGTAGCCGACGAGGCCGACGCGCACGGGGGTGCCGGGTGCGGTGCCGGGGGGAGTAGCAGTCATGCGTCCACTTTCGCAACGCTGTTGCCAAAGTGCAAGCGGCGAGGACAATGGGGGGTGTGATCAGGACGAACGGTGGCGGTACGGGCGGCGCGGGGCGCGGCGGCACGCGGACGGCCGCGGACGGTGCCCGTCCCCTCGTGGGCGCGGGCGGCGGCGCCAACCTGCTCGCGCTGCGGACCCACAACGCCGCCCTGGTGCTGGACCTGCTGCGCGCGGCAGGGGCGGAGGGCATCAGCCGGCTGGAACTCGCCGAGCGGACCGGCCTCACCCCGCAGGCCGTCAGCAAGATCACCGCCCGGCTGCGGGAGGACGGGCTCGCCGCCGAGGCGGGGCGCCGCGCGTCGACGGGCGGCAAGCCGCGCACGGTACTGCGCCTGGTGCCGGAGGCGGGGCACGCGCTCGGCGTGCATCTGGACCGGGACGAGCTGCGGGCGGTGCTGGTCGACCTGGAGGGCACCGTGGTGGGGGAGCGGCGGACCCCACTGGACCTCGGGGCGGGCGCGGAGGCCGTGGTGGAGGGCGTCGCACGGGAGGCGGAGGCCCTGGCGACGGACGTCCTCGGCCCGCCGGTCGGGTCCGGGGCCGGTGGTGCCTTCGCCCGGTCGCCGGGCGGGGCTGTGACCGCCGGCGTTGCCCGGCCGCCGGGCGAGCCTCTGCCCGGGGCCTCCGGCCGGTCGTCGGGCGAGCCTCTGCCCGGCACCCCCGCCCAGCCGTCGGGCGACTCTGCGGCCGACGGCCTCGCCCCGCCGTCGCGTGGGCCCCTGGCCGGTGGTGCTTCCGCCGCGCTGCCGGGCGGACCCGTGCCCGGTGCCCCTGCCGGGTCGTCGGGCGAGGTCCTGTCCGGGACGCCGATCCAGGGGCCGGGCGGGTCAATGTCCGAGACCCGGGCCCAGCCGTCGGGCGGGTCCCTGCCCGGCGCCCCCGCCCGGTCGCCCGGCGGGGGCCTCCTTGGTGTGCCCACGCTGCTCGGGCTCGGGGTTGCCCTTCCCGGTCCCCTCGACCACGGTCAGGGCGTGCTGCACCGGGTCACCGGATTCCCCGAGTGGGACGGCTTCCCGTTGCGGGACGCGCTGGCGCGGCGGCTCGGGATACCGGTCGTCGTCGACAAGGACACCAACGCGGCGGCGCTCGGGCTCACGGTCGCAGGCGTGGGCGGCTCCTTCGCCTACCTGCACCTCGGCACGGGACTCGGCGCCGGTCTCGTGATCGGCGGCGGTGTGCACCGGGGGGCCCGGACCGGTGCCGGCGAGTTCGGGCACCAGGTCGTCCAGCTGGACGGGCCGCCCTGCACCTGTGGCGCCCGGGGCTGCATCGAGGCCCTGTGCCTGGGGGCCGTCGCCCGCGGCGACCTCGCCGAGGCGGCCCGGGTGCTGGGCGCGGGCGCCGCCAACCTGGCCGGGCTGCTCGACATCGACCTGGTCCTGCTCGGCGGCCGTACCGTCACGGCCGCGCCCGGCGCCTTCGTCCACGGGGTGGGCGCGGTCCTGGACGCCCGTGCCCGGCGCGAGGGCGGGCACGCCGGTGCCGTACCGGTGCGGGTGGCGCCCGGCGGGGAGCGCGCGGTCGCGGAGGGCGCCGCCCAGTTGCTGCTGGCTCCGCTGTTCGGGCGGGGGGAGGGCTGACCCGTACCTACCTGCCGTCCGGCGCCGCGTCGCCCGGCCGGTGCGCCGAACGAGGGCACTGCCGCGGCCGTTCGAGGTGATCGCCCCGAACGGCGGTCCCGGGGACGAAGGCTCTCCGCCACGCTCATGTGTTCATGCGACTGTTCACGCCCGTGTCCCTCTGCCTGACGGCGGCAGCCGCCCTCCTCACCGCCGCCGCCCCCGGCGCCACCGCGCCCGCGCCCCCCGCCTGCGCGGCCCCCGACGACCGCGCCTTCCCGCTCGTCACCCGCATTCACGGCGGCCCCGGCACCTACCGGCCCGGGGGCGGCCCCGGCACCTGGTACCTGGACCTCACCAACACCACGGGCCGCACCTGCGAGGGCGTCCACCCGGTCGTCGTCCTCGTCGACGCCGGACGCGCGCTGAAGCCGTCCCAGGCCCGGCTGGAGTTCCACGACGGCACCCGCCCGCACGCCGTCCGTTTCGAGGACACCGACGCGGACGAGCTGATCGGCGTGTTCGACGACTTCCCCGGCCTCACCGTCGGCCCCGGCCGTACCGTCACCGTGAAGGTGCGCCTCGCCTTCACCGCCGACGCCGTGCCCGACGAGGTGACCGTCAACGCGGCCGCGGTCCAGCGCCGCGGCGGCGACGGCGACTGGGTCGGCCAGTCGAACGACTACCGCTTCCGCGTCGCGGCCGGCGATTCCGCCGAGCCGCGGAGTTCCGTGACGCCCGCCGTCGCCGCCCCCGACGACCCGGCCGGCGGACTCCCGTTCGCCGACGAACTCGCCGGCACCGGACTCGGCCGGGTCGGCACGATGCTGGCCGGCGCCGCCCTGCTGCTCGGCGCCGGGGGCACGGCCGTACTGCTGTCCCGCAGGAACCGCTGAGCCGGCCCGGACCCACCGGCAGCCGGGGCCCGCCCCCGGAGCCGGCGGGCGGCGTCTGCGACGATCCCTGCGTGGACTACCCGAACGACCAGGCCCCCGGCGCCCCCGTCCGCTCCGGGATCCCGGAGCACGGCCGCGTGCCGAAGTACTACGCCGTGAAGGCGCGGATCGCCCGTCTCGTCGACGAACTGGGGGAGGGCAGCGCCATCCCCACCGAACGGGACCTCTCCGAGCGGTACGAGGTCGCCCGCGAGACCGTCCGGCAGGCGCTGCGCGAACTCGTGCTGGAGGGCAGGCTGCGCCGGCAGGGGCGCGGCACCGTGGTCGCGGGCCCCAAACTGGAGCAGCCGCTCTCCCTGGCCAGCTACACCGAGGGCGTACGGCGCCAGGGCCGCACCCCCGGCCGCACCCTCGTCACCCTCGACCGCTTCCCCTGCCCCGACGCGCTCGCCGCCGAGACCGGCCTCACGCGCGGCGAACCCGTCTGGCACCTGGAGCGCGTGCTGCTCGCCGACGACGAGCGGGTCGGCCTGGAGAGCACCTACGTCGCCGTGGCCCGGGTGCCCCGCCTGGACGCCGACTTCGACCCCGACTCGTCCTTCTACGGCTACCTGCAACGGCAGGGCATCGCCTTCGGCGACGCCGACGAGCGCATCGAGACGGTGCTCGCGACCCCGCGCGAGGCCCTGCTGATCGGCACCCCGCCGGCCCTGCCGATGCTGCTGATCCACCGCGTCTCCCGGGACACCGACGGCCGCCCGCTGGAGCGGGTGCGGACGCTGTACCGGGGTGACCGGTTCTCGTTCACCACCCACCTGCGGGGCTGAGAAGAGACCCCGCCGACCACCCCATTCGCATCACGAAAAGATAACGGGTCTAGCCCAAACGTGATGACCAGTTCACGCTCTCGTTGTCAGCCGGATTCCTCCGGTTCCCCGATGCCAAGGAGCGTGGCGGTCGTGAGAGTGATAGTCGTCGGAGCCGGCGTGGTGGGCACCATGCACGCCTGGCACGCAGTGGAACGCGGCCACGAGGTCGTACAGATCGAACGCGAGACGGAGGCCCGCGGCGCCTCGCTGCGCAATTTCGGCCAGATCTGGGTCAGCGGCCGCGCGGGCGGCGAGGAGCTGGAGACCGCGCTCAGGGCCCGGGAGCTGTGGGAGGAGATCGGCGGCCGGGTCCCGGCGCTGGGCTTCCGCCCCAACGGCTCCCTCACCCCCGTCCGGGGCGGCCTGGAGCTCGCCGTCGCCGAGGCCGCCGTGGCCCGCCCGGACGCCGCCGCCCGCGGCTACAAGCTGCTCACCCCCGGCGAGGCCCGCGCCCTCAACCCGGCCCTGCGCGGCGAGTTCGACGCGGCCCTGTACTGCGAGCGCGACGCGGCCGTCGAACCGCGCACCGCCCAACTCGCCCTGCGCGCCGAACTGGACAGGTCCCCGAACTACACCTTCCTGCCCGGCCGCGAGGTCCGGGACGTCGTCGGGGAGAACGCCGTCCGCGACGACCACGGCGACACGCACACCGGCGACGCGGTCGTCCTGTGCACCGGCGCCTGGCTCGGCGGCCTCGTGCGCGAACTGGCCGGACCGGACCTGCCCGTGCGCCGGGTCCGCCTCCAGATGATGCAGACCGACCCCCTCGGCGAGCCGCTGACCACCTCCGTCGCCGACGCCGACAGCTTCCGCTACTACCCGGCTTACCGCTCGCCCGCCCTGGACGAGCTCAACGCCCGGCAGCCGCAGCCGGCCACGGCCGCGGAGCACGCCATGCAGCTGCTGATGGTCCAGCGCGCCGACGGCGGCCTGACCATCGGGGACACCCACGAGTACGAGCACCCCTTCGCCTTCGACACGCTCGAAGACCCCTACGAGCACCTCACCGGCGTCGTCGAGTCCCTCCTCGGCCGCCCGCTGCCGAGGATCCGGCGCCGCTGGGCCGGGGTGTACGCGCAGTGCACCGACCCGAGCCGGGTCGTGCACCGCCAGCGGGTGCGCGACGGCGTGTGGCTGGTCACCGGGCCCGGCGGGCGCGGCATGACCTGCTCGCCCGCGATAGCCGAAACCACCGCGAACGAACTGGGCTGGTGACACACATGACCTCCCCGACCCCCTCCCAGGCCCCCTCCCCGACCCCCGAGGGCATCCGCCTCGTCGTCCTCGACATGGCCGGCACCACCGTCGCCGACGGCGGCCTCGTCGAGCGCGCCTTCGACACCGCGGCCCGCGAACTGGGCGTCGAACCCGGCACCGACGACCACGCCGACAAGCTCGCCTACGTCCGCGCCACCATGGGCGAGTCCAAGATCTCCGTCTTCCGGCACCTGTTCGGCGACGAGGACCGCGCCCAGCGGGCCAACACCGCCTTCGAGAAGGCGTACGGCGAACTCGTCGACGGCGGCCTGATCGCCCCCGTCCCCGGCGCCCGGGAGGCGATCGGGGAACTGCTCGCCGACGGCCGCAGCGTCGTGCTGACCACCGGCTTCGCCCGCGTCACCCAGGACGCCATCCTCGACGCGCTCGGCTGGCGGGACCTGGTGCCGCTCACCCTGTGCCCCGCCGACGCCGGCGGGCGCGGACGGCCGTACCCGGACATGGTGCTGGAGGCGTTCCTGCGCACCAAGGCCGCCGCCGACGTACGCCAGGTCGCCGTCGTCGGGGACACCTCCTACGACGTGCTCAGCGGCGTACGGGCGGGTGCGGGCCTGGTCGCCGGCGTGCGCACCGGGGCCCACGGCGACGACGCCTTCCGCGCGGCGGGCGCCACCCTCGTCCTGGACTCGGTCGCCGGCCTGCCCGCCCTCCTGCGGGGAGCCGGCTGATGGGCATCCGCTTCGACGCGGTCACCGTCGCCTACGACGGCAACGTCGTGCTCGACGCCCTGGACCTCACCGTCGCACCCGGCGAGGTCATGGCGCTGCTCGGGCCGTCCGGATCCGGCAAGACCACCGCGCTGCGGGCGGTCGCCGGGTTCGTACGGCCCGCCTCCGGGCGGGTCTTCCTCGGCGACCGCGACGTCACCGACCTGCCCCCGCACCGGCGCGGCATCGGCATGGTCGTCCAGCAGTACGCCCTGTTCCCGCACCTGCGCGTCGAGGACAACGTCGCCTTCGGCCTGAAGGCCCGCAAGGTCCCCAAGGCCGAGATCCGCACCCGGGTCGCCGAGGCGCTGGAGATGACCGGCATGGGTGCCTACGCCCGCCGCCACCCCCGCGAGCTGTCCGGCGGCCAGCAGCAGCGCGTGGCCATCGCCCGCGCCCTCGCCATCCGCCCCGGCGTCCTCCTCCTCGACGAGCCGCTGTCCGCCCTCGACGCCCAGCTGCGCTCCGGCATGCTCGCCGAACTGGCGCGGCTGCACCGCGAGCTGCCCGACGTGTCGATCCTCTACGTCACCCACGACCAGATGGAGGCGCTGACCCTCGCCGACCGGATCGCGGTGATGGACAAGGCCCGCCTCCAGGCCTGCGGGACCCCGCGGGAGCTGTACCGGGCGCCGGCGAACGCGTTCACGGCGTCGTTCGTGGGCAACGCGAACCTGCTGCCCGTGACCGTGGGAGCGAGCGGGGCCGCCCTGGGGACGGCCGAGCTGAAGATCGACACGTCCGGTGCCGCGCCGGGCGCCTCGGCCACCCTGTGCGTACGGCCGCACCTCGTCGGGCTGGGCGACGGCCCGAACCGGCTCACCGGCACGGTGACGGAGATCCAGTGGCGCGGCGCCACCCACCGGCTGTACGTCGACGTGGACGGCCACCGGGTCATGGCCGACCTGCCCGAGCTCAGGACGCCGCCGGCCCACGGCGAGTCCGTCACCCTGCACTTCGCGTCCGAGGACGCCGTGCTGCTGCCCGCGGGGGTGGGCGACCATGGCTAGCGCCACCCTGAGCACGCCGGCGAAGGCCGGGATCCGGGCGCCGGCCGTCCCGGCGTGGGTGTGGGCCCTGCCCCCCGTCGCCCTCCTCGCCCTCGTCTTCCTCTACCCCCTCGCCCTCGTCGTCCAGCAGTCCTTCCAGCCCGACACCGGCGGCACCTCGATCCGGCCGTACGCCGACGTCTTCGCCTCGGAGGCGTTCCGCGAGGCGCTGTGGACCACCGTGTGGCTGGCGCTGGCCTCGACGGCCGGCTGCCTGGTGCTCGGCTTCGTCCTCGCGCTGGTCATCGCCTTCGTGCCCTTCCCCGGGGCACGGGCGGTGTCGCGGTTCGTCGACGTCTTCCTGTCCTTCCCGTCCTTCCTGATCACCCTGGCCCTGCTGTTCATCTACGGCACGGTCGGCATGGCCAACGGGCTGTGGACCGACGTCACGGGAGCCGCCGAGGGACCCTTCCGGTTCCTCACCACGCCCTGGGGTGTGCTGCTCGCCGAGATCACGTACTTCACGCCGTTCGTGATGCGCCCGCTGCTCGCCGCGTTCTCGCAGCTCGACACCGCCCAGCTGGAGGCGGCCAGTTCGCTCGGCGCCCGCGCGCCGAGGATCGTCCGGCAGGTCATCCTGCCCGAGGCGCTGCCCGCCCTCGCGTCCGGCGGCAGCCTCGTCCTCGTCCTGTGCCTCAACGAGTTCGGCATCGTCCTGTTCACCGGCGCCAAGGACGTCACGACCCTGCCGATGCTCGTCTACGGCAAGGCCATCCTGGAGTCCGACTACCCGGGCGCCTGTGTGGTCGCCGTCGTCAACGTCCTGATCTCCGTGGGCCTGTACGGCCTCTACCGGGTGGTGAGCCGCCGTGCTGGTGCATAGCCGCAAGGCGAAGTGGGCCGTATGGGCACTGTTCCTCCTCCTCTTCCTGCCCCTCTTCGCCCTTCCGCTCCTCGTCGTGCTCGGCGCCTCCTTCGCCACCAACTGGTCGAGCGTGCTGCCGTCGGGCCCGACCACCGCCAACTACGAGGCGGCCACCCGCGGCGAGGCCCTCCAGGCGCTCACCACCAGCCTGGTCACCGCGCTCACCGCGAGCCTGCTCGCGCTGGCCGCCGGCACCTGGGCCGCGCTCGCGGCGGCGGCCCTCAAGCGGCGGTCCCGCAAGGTCATGGACGCCCTGTTCGTGCTGCCGGTCGCCGTGCCCTCCGTCGTCGTGGGCCTCGCGATCCTGGTCGCCTTCTCCCAGCCGCCGGTGCTCCTCAACGGCACCCGCTGGATCGTGATCATCGCCCACACCGTCCTGGTCACCGCCTTCGCCTACCAGTCGGTGTCCGCCGCGATCACCCGCCTCGACCCGGCGTACGAGCAGGCCGCCGCCTCCCTCGGCGCCGGCCCCGCCCAGGTCCTGTGGCGGGTCAAGCTCCCCCTGCTGCTGCCCTCCCTGACCGCGGCGGCCGGCCTCTGCTTCGCCCTGTCCATGGGTGAGCTGAGCGCCACGATGATGCTCTACCCGCCCGACTGGACCCCGCTGCCGGTCCTGATCCACGCCTCCACCGACCGGGGCGCCCTCTTCACCGGCTCCGCGATCGCCGTGGTCCTGATGGCGGCCACCCTGCTGGTGCTGCTCGCCGTCTCACGCATCCGCACCAGGGCCTCGTACCGCTGACCGACACGGCCTCGTACCTCCGGCCGACCCACCACCCCGTGCAAGGAGTTCGCCTCGCCATGCCCGAGAACGTCCGCAAGCCGCTCGCCGCCCTCTGCGTCCTGGCCGCCCTCCCGCTCACCGCCTGCGGCGGCAACTCCGCCGCCTCCGACGAGAACGTCGTCACCGTCTACAGCGCCGACGGCCTCAAGGGCGAGAACGGCGACGGCTGGTACGACCAGGTCTTCAAGGACTTCGAGAAGGAGACCGGCATCAAGGTCGAGTACGTCGAGGGCGGCTCCGGCGAGATGGTCCAGCGCGCCACCCGCGAGAAGCGCAACCCGCAGGCCGACGTCCTCGTCACCCTCCCGCCGTTCATCCAGCAGGCCGACACCAAGGGACTGCTGCAGAAGTACGCCCCGAAGGGCGCCGACCAGGTCAGCGGCGCCGACAAGGCCGCGAACGGCACCTGGACCGCCGTCGTCAACAACTACTTCGGCTTCATCCACAACAAGAAGGAGCTGAAGCAGGCCCCCACCACCTGGGAGGACCTGCTCGACGGGAAGTACGAGAACAAGCTCCAGTACTCCACCCCCGGCGTCGCCGGCGACGGCACCGCCGTCCTCATCAAGGCCATGCACGACTTCGGCGGCGAGAAGCCGGCCATGGAGTACCTGAAGAAGCTCCAGGCCAACAACGTCGGCCCGTCCGCCTCCACCGGCAAGCTCGCCCCCAAGGTCGACAAGGGCGAACTGCTCGTCGCCAACGGCGACGTCCAGATGAACTACGCCCAGTCCAAGTCCATGCCGAACCTCGGCATCTGGTTCCCGGCCCGAGAAGGCGGCAAGCCCACCACCTTCGCCCTGCCGTACGCCGCCGGCCTGGTCACGAAGGCCCCGCACAGCGAGAACGGCAAGAAGCTCCTCGACTACATGCTCGGCCGGAAGGCACAGGCCCAGGTCAGCGAGATCGGCGGCGGCTTCGCGGCCCGCCAGGACGTCAAGGCCACCGACGCCGACGCCATCGCCCTCGACAAGCTGATGGACGGCGTGGAGATCTTCGAGCCCGACTGGAACGACATCGAGAAGAACCTCACCTCGTACGTCGACTCCTGGAAGTCGGCCACCGGCAGCTGACCCCCCACCCCGCGCAACGCCCCTGGCACCACCACCGGGGGCGTCGCCATGCCCGCACGTCCTCACCCATCCCACCGTCGGAGGATCACGTGTCGCACCGCATGTCCCGCCGCTCCCTCCTGCTGGCCGCCGCCTCCCTCGCCGCCGCGGCCGGCCCGCTCGCCGGCACCGCCCGCGCCACCGGCAGGACCCCCAAGGTCCTGGTCATCGGCCTCGACGGCGCCCTGCTCAGCCGCATCAAGGACGCCGACGCCCCGCACCTCGACGCCCTGATGGCCGCCGGCCTCACCGCCCCCAGCAGCATCTACGCCAACCCCCTCGCACCGACCATGTCCGGCCCCGGCTGGTCCACCCTCATCACCGGCGTCTGGCCCGACAAGCACAACGTCAAGGACAACGCCTTCACCGGCCACCGCTTCGACCGGTACCCCGACTTCCTCACCCGGATCGAGACCGCGAAGCCCTCCCTCACCACGTACGCCGTCTCCTCCTGGGCTCCGATCACCGACACGGTGTTCTCCGCGAAGGCCGACACCCGCGTCTCCACGCCGAGCGCCGAGTACGACACCGGCACCACCGCCCGCGCCGTCGCGCAGCTCCGCGACGGCGACCCCGACGCGATGTTCGTCCAGCTCGACAACATCGACCACGCCGGTCACAGCGACGGCGCCGCGAGCCAGGCGTACCTGGACGCCATCCACACCGCCGACGCCCAGGTCGGCCAGATGGTGAAGGCGGTCGAGTCCCGCCCCGCCCACGCCGACGAGGACTGGCTGATCATGGTCACCACCGACCACGGCCACACCGACGCCGGCGGCCACGGCGGCTCCACCCTCCCCGAACGCCAGACCTTCCTGATCGCCACCGGCGCCGCCCTCGCCCCCGGCACCGTCCGCCACGACGTGAAGATGCCGGACGTCGCCGCCTCCGCCCTCGCCCACCTCGGCATCGCCATCGACCCCGCCTGGAATTTGGACGGCCGCCCCGTCCAGCAGCCCCAGCCCGACGACTTCGACGCGCTGCGCCCCCGGCTCACCGCCCGCACCGACGAGACCGGCATCCCGGCCTCGCTCCTCGGCTACACGCACACCCCGCCCCCCGGCTGGTCCGTCGACAACTCCGCCATGGGCACCGGCGGCGTCACCGAGTGGCGCGGCTGGTCCTTCACCACCGACGAGTTCTGGACCCAGGCCCAGCGTGACCAGCAGCGCGAGTCAAACCTCCGCGCCCGGGGCGTCTTCGCGGTCGCCGACGGCGACGAGTGGCACGACAAGGCCGTCACCGGCACCTTCGACTCCACCCTCGTCAGCCCCGCCCACCCGGTCACCGGCGGCGGCACCGCCACCCTCACCTACACCACGTACTACCGCCACGAGTCCCCGCAGAAGGGCGAGGTCCTCGTCTCCTACGACGACGGCACCCCCGTCACCGTGCGGACCTACACCGCCGACGTGCCCTCCCGCACCGAGACCGTCACCCTCAACGTCCCCGCCGGAGCCCGCACCGCCCGCGTCCTCTTCCGGTACACCGGGACCAACAACTGGTTCTGGGTGATCGACGGGGTCCGTCTGAGCCGGTCCTGATTAGGCTGTGAGGCGTCGGTACGCCGTGGTTCCGGCGCCCTTCCCCATGCCCGACCGCACGCCAGGGAGTTCGAGTACATGGCAGACCGCAAGCCCATCGAGTCGTGGCTGACCGACATGGACGGGGTGCTCATCCACGAGGGCATACCGATCCCCGGTGCCGACGCCTTCATCAAGAAGCTGCGCGAGTCCGGCAAGCCCTTCCTGGTCCTGACCAACAACTCCATCTACACCCCGCGCGACCTGCACGCCCGGCTGCGCCGCATGGGCCTGGAGGTGCCGATCGAGGCCATCTGGACCTCTGCGCTGGCCACCGCCCAGTTCCTGGGCGACCAGCGGCCGGGCGGCTCGGCGTACGTCATCGGCGAGGCCGGCCTGACCACGGCCCTGCACGACATCGGCTACGTCCTCACCGACCACGACCCCGACTACGTGGTCCTCGGAGAGACCCGCACCTACTCCTTCGAGGCCATGACCAAGGCGGTCCGCCTGATCAACGCCGGTGCCCGCTTCATCTGCACCAACCCCGACGAGACCGGGCCCTCCACCGAGGGCCCGCTCCCGGCGACCGGCGCCGTGGCCGCGCTGATCACCAAGGCGACCGGCAAGCAGCCGTACTTCGCGGGCAAGCCCAACCCGCTGATGATGCGCACCGGGCTCAACGCGATCGGCGCCCACTCCGAGACCAGCGCGATGATCGGCGACCGCATGGACACCGACGTGCTGGCCGGCATGGAGGCCGGGATGCAGACGTTCCTGGTGCTCACCGGCCTGACCCGGCCCGAGCAGGTCGAGGACTTCCCGTACCGCCCGTCCCAGGTCGTGGACTCCATCGCGGACCTCGTCGACCGGATCTGAAACCGCCGGGCCGCCGTCGTCACCCGTTCGGAGCAAGTTCCGCCCCCGCCCGGATGCGGGGGCGGTACCGGCGGGGGAGTCTCCAGGTAACTGGAGGTACACGATGGGCTCACTGAAGGTCACTCTCTGTGCCGGAGCCGCGCTCGCCGCGGTCCTCACCCCGCCCGCCCACGCGGCGGACGGAAGCGGCGTCACGGTGACTCCGTCCACGCCCGCGCCCGGCACCGACATCACGCTCCGCCTGGCGGACTGCACCGAGAAGAGAGCCGTCGCCGTGTCGGCGGCGTTCGCCGGCGACGTACAGCTCTCGCCGTCCGGCCCGGACGGCGCCCTCGTCGGCTCCAGCCGGATCCGCTCCACGACGCGGGCCGGCGCGTACGCCGTCCAGGTCACGTGCGGCACCTCCGACCGCAAGGCCACCGTCACCGTCGCCGAGAAGGCGGCCGCGTCCCCCCGGCCGCCCCTGCCTCCCGCCGCCCCGGCCTCCCCCGTCGCCCCCGTCGAAGCGGGCGGCGGCGGTGCGGCGCGGCTGGCCTCCGCGGACGCCGAGGACGCCCGTCCCGCCACGCCCGGCACCGCGCACACGGTGACCGGACTGGTCCTCGCCGGAGTCGCGGCGGTCGCCGTCGCACTGCGCAGCGTCCGGCGCCGGGGCCGTGGAACGGACTGACCATGTCCGACCAGGAACCCTCCGCCGGCTCCGGCCGGCTGGTGACCGGGATCGCCTGGGTGGTGCTGCTCCTCGGGCTGTGGCTGTGGGGCCGCGAGGCCACCGGCGTGCGCGAGGGCATATCCCCGCCGGCCACCGGCGACATGGCGGCGGCCGGCCGCCCCCCGGACGTCCGGCTGCCGCCCGCCCACCGGCCCCTCGGCGAGGCGCTGCCGCAGCGCCTCGACATCCCCGGACTCGGCATCCAGGCCCCGGTCGTGCCCAGCGGCCTCGACGCCAGGGGCGCGGTCGAACCGCCGCCCTTCGACCAGCCCGGCACCGTCGGCTGGTACGCCGACGGGGTGACCCCGGGGGCGGCCGGCACCGCCCTGATGGTGGGACACGTCGACACCGAGACCAGGCCCGCCGTCTTCTACAGGATCAGTACCCTGGAGCCCGGCGAGACGATCCGGGTGGTCCGCGCCGACGGCGAGACCGCCGAGTTCACCGTGGACGACATCCAGGTCCTCCCCCGGGACGGCTTCGACGCCCGGCAGGCGTACGGCCCGCGCAGCGCGGGACGGTCCGAACTGCGGCTGATCACCTGCGGCGGCCGCTTCGACGAGGCGAGCAACAGCTACACGGCCAACGTGATCGTCTCGGCCTACCTCACGGGCACCGGCCCCCAGGTCCCCGTCCCCGCCCCGTGAATCCCGGCCCGGAGGGCGCGTCCCGGGACCTCGTGGGTGCCACAGGCGTATGTCAGGATTGAACCCTGGAACAGTGCACCCAGGGGGGTTGGATGTACGGCAGCAGGGGGGCCGGAACTTTTGCCGGGACGCGGGCGTCCGCGGTGGTGCTGGGGGCGGCACTGCTGATCGCGGGATGCTCCTCGTCCGGGGACGGAGAGGACGGGGACGGCGACGCGGGACCCCGGATCACTCAGCAGCCCAAGGAGGCCGACCCGTTCTGGGTCAATCCGGACGGCAACGCGGCCAAGCAGCTGGCGGCCCTGGAGAAGGCCGGCAAGAAGTCGCAGGCCGAGCAGATCCGCAAGATCGCGCAGCACCCGACCGGCGAGTGGATCAGCCCGGAGAACCCGGAGGAGCAGGCCCGCGGCTTCACCGAGGCCGCCGACAAGGCCGGGCGCACGGCGCTGCTCGTCCTCTACAACATCCCGCACCGCGACTGCGGCCAGTACTCGGGCGGCGGCGCCGCCGACGGCGACGCCTACCGCGCCTTCGTGGACGGCGTCGCCAAGGGCATCGGCGACCGCTCCGCCACGGTGATCCTCGAACCGGACGCGGTGCTGCACCTGGTGGACGGCTGCACACCGGAGGAGTTCCACGAGGAGCGCTACGACCTCCTCAAGGGCGCCGTCGCCAAGCTCAGCGCCCTGAAGAACACCAAGGTCTACCTGGACGCGGGCAACGCCGGCTGGGGCCACCCCGACCAGATCTTCGAGCCGCTGAAGTGGGCGGGCATCGACCAGGCCGACGGCTTCGCGGTCAACGTCTCGAACTTCTACACCACCGAGGACTCCATCGCCTACGGCAAGGAGCTCTCCGCCAAGGTGGGCGGCAAGCACTTCGTCATCGACACCAGCCGCAACGGCAACGGCCCCTACACCGAGGGCGACCCGGGCGAGCGCTGGTGCAACCCCCCGGGCCGCGCCCTCGGCGAGACCCCGACCACCAAGACGGCCGACCCGCTGGTCGACGCCTACCTGTGGGTCAAGCGCCCCGGAGAGTCGGACGGCGAGTGCAAGGGCGGCCCGAAGGCGGGCCAGTGGTGGTCCGACTACGCCCTGAAACTGGCCCAGGCGACCAAGTGACGGCGGGTTCCCCACGCCCAAGTGACGGCGCGTTCCCCGCGCCCTAGGGGCGCGGGGAACTGCGCGACCAGCCACAACGGACCGGCAGACGAACCAACGGCCAAGCCGCGCAGCGCTACGGCACCCTCACCCACTGCGCCTTGGACGGCGTCCCGTCCCCGTCGGTCACGAACAGCATGTACCACCCCGACTGGACCAGGTTCTTGTTGTCCGGCACGCTCACCGTGATCTGATCGCCCGACACCTTGTAGTCCAGCGCGATCGACCGCTGGTCCACGTCCGTCACGTGCGTCGACGCGCTCGGCCGGATCAGCCGTACCTTCTTCACCGTCGAGGCCACCCGCGAGGTGAACGTGCCCGACGCGCCGCGCTCGATGGTCTGCGGCCCGCCCGACAGGTCCGGCCGCGAGTCCCGGTACAGGTACGGCGGCGTGTAGATCTCGATGCGCTGCTCGAACTTGCCCGGCTTGGTGTTCGCCTTGTCCCCGTACAGCGAGTCGGAGCCGAAGAACATCAGGCGCCCGTCGGGCAGCAGGATCGAACCCGAGTGGTAGTTGCGGCCCACCAGCGGATCGGCCACCCGCTCGAACTCGTTCGTCTCCGGGTGGTACAGCCGCGCCTGGAGGATGTTGGAGTCGCTGCGGCCCCGGTAGTCCTCGGAACCGCCCGAGACCAGCACGCTGTCGTCGGGCAGGATCGAGGCCTGCGGATAGCGCGTGCCCTTCTCCAGGGAGGGGCCGTCCGTGAACTTCGGGTCGTCGGCCTTGAGATCGACGATCCGGGTCTTCTCACTGGAGAGCCTGGACTCGCCGACCCCGCCGCCGCCGATCACCATGTACTTCTCGTCCTGCGCGGGCGGCAGCTGCACCGTGCCGGAGGTCTCCAGCATGTTGGGGTCGCTCATCCCGGGGACCTTGGTGAACTTGTTGGTCTCCACGTCCCAGATGCCCGGGTCGCGCCCCACGTCGTCGGGCCCGTAGCCGGCGTTCGAACCCGAGTAGAAGACCTTGCCGTTCTGCATCAGGAACAGCGCCGGGTACGTCGGGAACTGGCGGACCTTGTCGGTGTAGGTCCACTTCTTGGTCTCCGGGTCGTAGATCTCGTTCTTGCCCGGGACCAGCTGGCCGATGTCGTCGAGGCCGGAGACGCTGAGGATCTTCCCGTCGCTCAGGGTGGTGAGCGTCGGGTACCAGCGGGCCTCGTGCATCGGGTCGACCTTGATGTACTTCTCGGCGACCGGGTCGAACTCGTAGGCGTCCCGGATGCCCTGGAAGTCCTTCTTGTCGAGGGCGAGCTTCTCCGCGATGCCGTAGGTGTTGCGCGCGTCGGCGCCCGTGAGGCCCTGGACGCGGTAGTTGTCCTGCGTGCCCGTCTCGTACTTGGCGCCGCTCCTCTGCGCCTCGACGTAGATGCGGCCGAGCCCGGGGTCGTTGCGCAGGAAGCGGCCGGTCTCCTTGTCGAAGACCTTCTTGGCGCGCGGCACCAGCACCGGGTCCTTGGAGACGAACGTCTTGCCGTTCTCCTTGCCGGTGAACTTGGTGCCCGCCGGCAGCGTGATCGGCTTGTCCGGGTTCTCGTTGTGCACGACCATCAGGCCGCCGGCCTTGGTGACGTCACCCTTGAGCTTCTCGTACCGCTTGGTGCCGCCCGCGATCAGCAGATTGCCGTTGGCGAGCTGGGTGTGGCCGGTGCAGAACAGGTCGGTGGGCGTCGGCACCTTCTTGATGGTCCCCTTGACGGGGTCCCAGATCCGGGTGTCGAACCGCTTCGCGTCGAAGTTGTCCTGGTTGTTGCCCGACCCCGCGACGAGCAGCACCTTGCCGGTGCGCAGCAGCGCCGCGTGGATGGTGTTCTGCCGGTACTTCTCGGGAAACTCGATGATCTCCCACTTGCCGTTCTCGGCCTTGTACTCCGGTCTGTTGATCTTGTACTGGTGGTATTTCTCGGTCCCGAAGCGGTAGAGCCACGGCCCGTTCATCCCGGCCAGCGCGACTACCACCGCCGTGCCTATCGCGAAGCGACGGGCCCGGCGGCGGCCGGCACGGTCTTTCATTCCTTACGTCCCCCAAGTCCACCAAGGGCGATCTGCATGGTCTGGTCGCTGCCCCCGTCGGAGGCGGCCCAGCTGGGCTTCTGCTGCGGCGCGTGCGGGCCGTTGGACCCATGGGGTCCGTACGGACCGGGCTGCGCCGGCATCGGCTGCG
Organism: Streptomyces griseicoloratus; assembly: GCF_014534645.1. Classification (GTDB taxonomy): domain Bacteria; phylum Actinomycetota; class Actinomycetes; order Streptomycetales; family Streptomycetaceae; genus Streptomyces; species Streptomyces griseicoloratus. The sequence goes on along the minus strand of NZ_JACVQF010000190.1, from coordinate 85,987 downwards.
GCTGGTGGTGCCCCGCGGGCGCCGCATCCTGGGACCGGTCCTGCGGCTCCGCGGGAGCCGCCGCGACGGGCTTCTTCTTCGCCCCCCGCAGCGAGTGGCGCCAGGCGAAGATCGGCAGGGCGGTGATCAGCAGGGCGAAGGTCGCCCAGATGATCATCGCGGGGTGGGAGTGGCCGTAGACGAAGCCGGCGGCGATCGAGGCGCCGAAGATGACGATGAAGTACCAGTGGTACCGGAACGTTCCGAACAGCGTGTCCGGGCTGGCCGAGTCGCCCTTGGGGGTGACCACGAACTTGCTCTTGCGGCGCAGCACCGAGTCGATCAGCGCCTTCGCGTACAGCGGCGCCGACAGCGCGGACATGACCATGCCGGCCACACCGCCGGAGCCCTCCGGCTCGTGCGGCGAGACGTTGTGGCGGCGGTTCCAGACGTAGAGCCCGATCTGCAGCGCGGAGGCGTTGCCGTAGAGCATCAGCCAGATGACCGGGTCGATGTTCACACCCGAGGCGCCCAGGCCCAGGAACAGCGCACAGCTCAGCGCCGCCAGGATCCAGTTCAGGGCGGACATCGGATAGAAGATGATCATCATCGTGTAGTTGAAGAGCTTGCTCGGCGGCAGCGAGTACCAGCCCTTCCAGTACTGCTTGAGGATCGTCTCGTACGTCCCTCGCGACCAGCGCATCTGCTGGGTGAAGAAGTCCGTCCAGGCGTTCGGGCCCTCGCCGACCGCGAGGACGTCCGGGGTGTAGACCGAGCGCCACTTCCGGCCCGTGGCCGGGTTCTTGTGGCGGTGGATCTCGAACCCGGTCGCCATGTCCTCGGTGATCGAGTCGTACAGCCCGCCGATCTGCTTCAGCGCCTTGATGCGCACCGCGTTGGAGGTGCCCACGAACATCGGCGCGCCGTAGCGGTTGCCCGCCCGCTGGATCAGCGCGTGGAAGAGGAACTGCTGGGACTCGGCGGCCTTGGTGACGAAGTTGTCGTAGTTGCCGTAGACCTGCGGGCCGATGACGAAGCCGACGTCCGGGTCGCGGAAGAAGCCGAGCATCCGCTCCAGGTAGTTGGGCAGCGGCACGTGGTCGGTGTCGACGGAGGCGAAGAAGTCGTAGTCGTCGCCGTGCGCCTCCAGCCAGGCGTTGTAGTTGCCGTGCTTGGTCTTGGCGCGGTGCGGGCCCTTGGGCATGTTCCACTTCGCGACGCCCTTGCGGGAGAAGTGGTGCACGCCGAGGCGTTCGCAGACCGCCTTCACCTCGGGGTCGTCGCCCTCGTCGAGGAGCCAGACGTGCATCAGACCGCGGTGGCGGATCTTCACGGCCGCCTCCAGGGTCTTCGTCACCATCTCCAGCGGCTCCTTGCCGGGCACGAAGGAGGTGAGGAAGGCGACCCGGGTGCCGGTCTCGGGCACCACCGGGATCGGGTCCCGGGCGACCAGCGTCGCGTGCGCGTTCGACAGCACGTTCAGGCAGCGGAACAGCTCGATCAGACCGATCGAGACGAGCATCACGACGTCGAGCGCGGGCAGCCAGTCGAAGGCCGGGTAGTCGCGCTCGGTCCAGTGCTCGGGCTGGAGCAGCCACACCAGCAGCACCAGCGACAGCAGCGGCGCCGCCGCCAGCATCAGGGCGACGCGTATGCGGTGCGGCTCCTGCGAGATCAGCGACCGGTACTGCACCTTGTACGGCTTGTCCGGGTCGGGCTGGGTGAGGGGGCCCGCCAGCCGGCTGTAGTGCTCGTAGTCGTATCTCGGCAGGGTCTTCTTGATGCGGCGGAACGTGCCCGTGTGGCCGGTCCGGCCGGCGGGCACCCTGAGCCGGGTGGTCTGGGACGGGTCGAAGTCCTGCCCGGCGCCCGTCGGCGTCGACGTCATGAGTCATCCCCCCACACGCGGCGCACCGCGTGCTTCGTCGCTTCCTTCGCCTGCTCCCGGTCCCCCTCGACCGTCACAGCCGTGTCTGTGGTGGGTCGCTGTCACCACGCCATCCACACTTTATAGACATGGAACGGCGACCATCCGGTTGCATGATGCCCCCCTCGGCATCGGGCCATGAACGGGGCCCCTCTCCCCGTGGCTCCGGCAACCGGCTTCTGCCCCCCAACCGGACCAGGGTTCTACGCGCTTCGTCTTGATCGCAAGATGCGAAACGCGGTGTTTACCGGTCATACGCGCTCATTGGGACGGGTGTGAGGAGGCTGTGGAGCCGGCGTGGAGTCCGGCCGAACGGCGGAAGGCCCCTCGCTCGTGCGAGGGGCCTTCCGTGTCGGTGCGCCGCCAGGGACTCGAACCCCGGACCCGCTGATTAAGAGTCAGCTGCTCTAACCAACTGAGCTAGCGGCGCCTGCTGACATCGACAACTCTACCCGACCCCGGAGGGTGCTCCCGACCACGTCCCCGCGGCCCGGCAGGGGGCCGGCGGGAGGGTTGCGCCATTCGGTCCGTCAACATGCACATGGGGAAGGCGGTTGAGAAACTTGCGAACGTGGACCGTCGTGGCATTTCCACCTGGAGTGTGAGGGACATCGCATGGAGACTCCGGTATTCGAGGAATTCGATCCCGTGAGCGACTGCGACTGCCCCGGGTGCCGGCACTGGCGCCGCGTCCTGCCGCATTCCCCGGCCGGCCGCGCCCCGGCCCATCCGGCAGCCCACCGGGTGCTGGTCGTCACGAGCGCGGTGGCCGCGGCCACCGCGCTCGGCGCCGTCCCGGCGGCCGCGGCCCCCGCCGCCCAGGTGCCCGGCCGGCCGGGTGTTCCCGCAGGTGACGAGCCCGGCACCCCGCAGGGCCCCAGGGCCCCGCTGCACGGCCCCGGGGGCGCGCCGGCCGGGCCCTCGGTCAGGGCGGAACCGCTGCCCGCGACCACCCGGGAGGAGATCATCGACCGGGCGGGGAAATGGGTCACCGAGAAGGTGCCCTACAGCACGAGCGCCTACCGGCCCGACGGTTACCGGCAGGACTGCTCGGGCTTCGTGTCGATGGCCTGGAAGCTGCCCCGGAACGAATGGACCGGCACCCTCGGCCGGTACGCCGACCGCATTTCCAAGGAGGAACTCGAGCCCGGCGACATTCTGCTCTTCCACAATCCGGCCGACCCCTGGAGAGGGTCCCACGTGGTGATCTTCGGCGGCTGGACGGACCCCGCGCACACCGTCTACCGGGCCTACGAGCAGACCCGCCCGCACACCCGCGAGTGGTCCGTCCCCTACGCCTACTGGAGGGACTCGGCCCGCTACCTGCCCTACCGCTACAAGGGGCTGACCGCGAGCACGCCGGGCGGGGCCCCGGCCGCGGCCGGCGCACCGGGGGCCGCCTCCTCGGACCCCGCCGTACACCCCGCCTCGCACGGGGTGCCCGGCTATCCGGGCCGCGCGATGTTCCGGCCGGGCGCCAGCAACGTGTACGTCACCCGGCTCGGGAGGCGTCTGGTGGAGAAGGGATTCGGCAAGCACTACACGACCGGTCCGGGGCCGCGCTGGGGAGAGGCGGACCGGCGCAACGTCGAGGCGTTCCAGCGCGCCCAGGGATGGCGCGGCGGCGCGGCGGACGGCTACCCCGGGCCCGAGACCTGGCGGAGGCTGTTCTCGTAACCGCCCGCGGCCATCACCCGTTCATGGCGCATCTGGCGCGGAGGCTGGAGCACACATGAGTACGACTTCTTCAACGACCACGTCACACACCCCCGAGCCCGGCGGACCCGTGGAGGACGCGGCCGCCCGGCCCGCACGGCTGATCCAGAACGAGTCCACCACCGAGATCCCCGTCCACCTCCTGTTCCGCGGCGATCCCGGCACGGCGCCGGTGCCGTTGCGGCCCGCGGTCGTCGGCCGCCGGCAGGGCACGGGGGAGCAGCCGCGGCTGCGGGGTCCCGTGGTCGCGAAGCCGAAGTCCGTGCCCGAGGTCGACCCGGAGCTGACGGAGCGGCAGGCCAGGGTGGTGCCGGGAGCGGTGGGCGTGCTCGCCGGGGTCTGCGGCGTGGCCGGCTGCGTGCTCACCTCCTGGTGGGCGGGCGTGCTGCCGTCGCTCGCGGCCGAGGCGCTGCGGCTGCCCGCGTACGCGGGGGCCGGACTCGGGCCCGCGCAGTGGGCGGCGTACGCGGGAGCCGGGGCGCTCGGCCTGTTCGGCTTCGGCGGTCTGGCCCGGGGCCGGACCGGGCAGGCCTGGGTGCTCGGCCTGTTCGGCCGCTACCGGGGGACCGTCCGGCGCACCGGCCTGCTGTGGATCAACCCGCTGCTGCTGCGCCGCCGGGTCGACGTCCGGCTGCGGCACTGGCGCAGCGAGCCGATGCCGGCGGCCGACGGCAACGGCGTGGCGCTGAAGGCGGTGACGCTGGTGGTGTGGCGGGTGCGGGACACCGCGCGGGCCACCCTCGGCGTCGAGGACCACGAGACGTATCTGCGGGAGTGCGTGGAGGCGGCGCTGGCCCGGGTGCCGGTGGATCCGCCCGGCACCGCCCGGGGTCCGGCGGAGGCGCCCGGGGAGGCGCTGACCCGGCTGGTGGCGGCGGACGCGGGGCCGGTCGGGCTGGAGGTCTTCTCGGTGCGGCCGGTCCGGGCGGAGTACGCCCCCGAGGTCGCGGCGGCGATGCACCGCCGCCGGATCGCGGCACTGGACGCCCGGCAGCGGGCGAGCGCGCTCACCTCGGTGGTGGACTCGGTGGAGGACACGGTGACCCGGCTGACCATGCGCGGGCTCGTCGAGCTCGACGACTACGAGCGCAAGGTGCTGGTGAGGGACCTGACGGTGGCGTTCTGCGCGGGGCGCGGGGATACGGGGCCCTGAACGGTCCGGGTCCGGGGCCCGGACGGGGCCCGGACCGGTTCTTCGATTGGTATGGACATGTTCAACTAACGGCAATAGTCTGAGACTTGGTCTAGACCTGCACGGCTCACTGAAACTCCCCCACGTCCCAGGAGCAGCAGCATGCGCACAAGGACCAAGTTGTACGCCGCCGCGGTGGGCATGGCGACCACCGGAGCCCTCGTGCTCTCCTCCGGCGGTGCCAGCGGCCACGGCTACACCGACCTGCCCGTCAGCCGGCAGAAACTGTGCCAGAACGGCACGGTCAGCAACTGCGGTGCCATCCAGTGGGAGCCGCAGAGCGTCGAGGGCCCGAAGGGCTTCCCGGCGGCCGGACCGGCCGACGGCCGGATCTGTTCCGCGGGCAACACCGGGTTCGCCCAGCTCGACGCCCCGAAGACGCCGTCGGGCCAGGCCTGGCCGACGACCAAGGTGACCGGCGGGCAGAGCTACACCTTCCGCTGGCAGTTCACCGCCCGGCACGCCACGACCGACTTCAAGTACTACGTGACCAAGCCGGGCTGGAACCAGAACCACAACCTGGCCCGGTCCGACCTCAACCTCACGCCGTTCCTGACGGTGCCGTACGGCAGCAAGCAGCCGCCGGCCACGCTCTCCCACAGCGGCACGCTGCCGTCCGGGCTGAGCGGGCACCACGTGATCCTCGCGGTGTGGACGGTCGCCGACACGGGCAACGCGTTCTACGCCTGCTCGGACGTGACCTTCTGAAACGAGCGGAGGGCCCCTCGCGCAGGCGAGGGGCCCTTCCGTCTGTGCGCCGCCAGGGACTCGAACCCCGGACCCGCTGATTAAGAGTCAGCTGCTCTAACCAACTGAGCTAGCGGCGCATGACTCCCGCCGTCCGCTTCCCGCGGCCGGCGACGAAGAAAATACTACCTGGTCCGCGGGAGTGCTCCCGACCATCCGGGCGTGGGCCAGGGCCTGACTGACAATTCCCGCCTGCCCCGCGACGCCATGCACGCTCCCCCGGAGGGGGTACCTGACGCCGCGGGGCCGCCCTCCGGGCGGCGACGGGAAGTGTCAGACAGGCCCTAGATCGCGAGCGACAGCAGCACCTGTGCCGCGTTCCGGTTCAGGGTGTCCGCCGCCCGGCGCAGCCGGTGGGCGTGCTCCACGGGGAGCGACAGCGCGAGACAGCCCACGGCGGAGCCCGCCGTGATCGGGACGGCCGCGCAGACCGTGCCGATCGCGTACTCCTGGAGGTCGAGGACGGGCACCGTGGGCGGCTGGGACTCCAGGCGGGACAGCAGCACCTTGTCGCTGGTGATCGTCCGCGAGGTCAGGCGGACCGGCTTGTGCCGGGCGAGGTGGTCGCGGCGGCCGGCGTGGTCCAGCTGGGTGAGCAGGCTCTTGCCGCTCGCGGTGGCGTGGGCCGAGAAACGGAAGTCGACCCACTCGTTGACCTTGGGGGTGGCCGGGCTGTCGGCGTACTGGGTGACGCTCACCTCGCCGTCCACGTAGCGGCTGATGTAGACGGCGGCGCCGACCGAGTCGCGCAGCCGGTCCAGGGTGCGCTGCAGCTTCTCGCGCTGTGCCTGCTCCCGGCCGTGGGCGGAACCCAGCCGGGCCAGGGCCTCCCCCGTGACGTACGCCCCGTCGGCGACCTGCTCGACGTATCCCTCGCGGCGCAGCATCCGCAGGAGCGGGGTCAGGCGCTCCCGGGTGAGGCCGGTCTGCCGGGCGAGCTCGGTGTCGGTGATTCCGGTGCTGTGCCGCGCCACCGTCTCCAGGACGCGCAGGGCGTGCTGGGCCGAGTGGTGCGGCGCGGTCGGCTTGTGCTGCAGCGCCACGGTGGTCTCCCCCTGCGCTCGCTGATAGGGCCGTAATCCGGACAGCGGATCCCCTTCACGATAGCCGCCAAGACGGCGATGACGAGGGGGTGTTGACGAGATTGCGGCGCCCCCCAACTGCGGCGCCGGCACTCTGGCATATGCCAGCGGCAGGCCCCAGCACCCCGACCTCGGGTGTTGGGGCCCGCACGCCGGGTAGTCAGAGGACCGCGCTGAGAAATTCCCGGGTCCGGTCGTGCTCCGGCTCGCTGAAGATCTTCTCCGGCGCACCCGCCTCGATGACCCGGCCCGAGTCGAACATCAGCACCTGGTCCGAGATGTCCCGGGCGAAGTTCATCTCGTGGGTCACGCAGAGCATGGTGATGTCCGTGCTGCGTGCGATGTCCCGCAGCAGGTCGAGGACGCCCGCGACCAGCTCGGGGTCCAGCGCGGAGGTCACCTCGTCCAGCAGCAGCACCTTCGGCCGCATCGCCAGCGCCCGGGCGATCGCCACCCGCTGCTGCTGGCCGCCGGAGAGCTGGGCCGGGTGGGCGTCGCACTTGTCGGCCAGGCCCACCATGTCGAGCAGGTCCTTGGCCCGCTCCACCGCCTCGTCCCTGGACATGCCGAGCACGGTGACCGGCGCCTCGGTGATGTTGCGCAGGACCGTCATGTTCGGGAACAGGTTGAACTGCTGGAACACCATCCCGATCTGCTTGCGGACCTCGCGGCGCTGCTTCTCGTTCGCCGGGAACAGCTGCTGCCCGTCGACGGTGATCGTGCCCTCGTCGGGCTTGAGCAGGGTCATCAGCAGCCGCAGGATCGTGGTCTTGCCCGACCCGGACGGCCCGATCAGGGTGACGTGCTTGCCGGCGGCCACGGAGAAGTCGAGGTGGTCGAGGACGGTGTTGTCCCCGAACCGCTTGGTGACCTGCTCCAGGCGGATCAGCTCGCCGGCCGGCTTCTCGGGGCTCTTCTCCGGGTTGGGGAGGGTGTCAGTGGACAAGGCGTCGCTCCAGGGCTCGCAGGGCAAGGGAGGCCAGGTAGGAGATGACGATGAAGGCCACGCCGATCACCGTCAGCGGCTCGGTGAACTGGAAGTTCTGCTGGGAGAACAGCCGCGCCTCGCCGAGCATCTCCAGCACCGTGATCGCCATCAGCAGCGGCGTGTCCTTCAGCATGGAGATCACGTAGTTGCCGAGGGCGGGCACCACCCGGCGGACGGCCTGCGGCAGGATCACCGCGGTCCACGTCCGCCGCAGCGGCAGGTTCAGCGCCGTCGCGGCCTCCCACTGGCCGACCGGCACCGCCTCGATGCCGGCCCGGTAGACCTGCATCGTGTACGTCGAGTAGTGCAGTCCGATGCCGACCACGCCCGTGGTCAGCGCCGAGAACGTCACGTTCCACTCGGGCAGCACGTAGAAGAGGAAGAACAGCTGCACCAGCAGCGGGGTGTTGCGGACGAACTCCGTGACCACCCCGACCGGCCAGGTCACCCAGCGGGAGGGCACCCGCATCAGCAGGGCCCACACCAGCCCCAGGGCGAAGGAGATCGCCGAGCCGAGGACCAGGATCTGCAGGGTGACCAGCAGCCCGTCCCAGAAGTGCGGCATGAACTCGGACACCGCGTTCCAGTCCCAGTTCACCGGGCACCCCCGATCCCGGCCGGCTCAGGAGTGACCGTCCCGCTCTTCGGCGCCGTCTTCCCGACGCCCGCCTTCAGCTTCTTCTCCAGACCGCGCATCACCCGCGTGAGCAGGAAGGCGATCACGAAGTAGATCAGCAGGATGTACGTGTAGATCTCCGCGCTCTCCTGCAGCGCGAGCCGCACCAGGTTCCCGCTGAACGCCAGATCGCCCATGCCCATGATCGACACCAGGGCGGTGCCCTTGAGCAGTTCGACCAGCAGGTTGGAGAAGGGCGGGATCATCTCCGGCACCGCCTGCGGCAGCAGGATCAGCCGCATCCGCTGCCAGGGCGTGAAGCTGAGCGCGATGCCGCCCTCCTTCTGCGCCGGGTCGACGGCGACCAGCGCACCGCGCACGATCTCCGCGCCGTACGCCCCGTAGGTCAGCCCCAGCGCCAGCGTGCCCGCCCACAGCGGCACCAGCTGCCAGCCGAAGGCCGGGGGCAGCACGAAGAACACCCAGAAGATCATCACCAGCGCGGAGGTGCCGCGGAACACCTCGGTGTAGAAGCCCGCGAGGAAGCGGACGATCCACAGCCGGTGCGTGCGCGCGACGCCGACCACGAAGGAGACCGCCGTCGCCAGCAGCGCGCTGAGGACGAGCAGCTGGATCGTGACCCAGACGCCCTGGAGGACGAGTTCCCACAGTCCCGATGTCATCCGCCGCACAGCTCCTTCGCGGTCAGATCGGTCATCTCGGCCTCGGTGAACCCGAAGGGCCTCAGGATGCGGAGCAGTTCGCCGCTCTCCTTCAGCTTCGCCAGCTCGGCGTTGAAGGCGTCCCGCAGCTTCGTCTCGGTCGGCCGGAAGGCGAAGCCGCCCCCGTCGACGTGCGGTTCACCGTCCACGATCGGCTTGAACGGCTCGGTCACCTCGGCCTTGGCGGACTTCTTCACCACCTCACGGGTGGTCAGCGCGGTCCCCGCGAAGACGTCCACGCGCCCGGCCTCGACGGCGTTCAGGCCGGCCACCTGGTCGGGCACGATCAGGATGTCGCCCTCCTCGTACCCGGCCTCCACCGCGTACTGGATCTCGGCGTATCCGGTGCCGGTCGCGAACCTGGCCTTCTTCTCCACGACGTCCCGGTAGTCGCGCAGCCCCATCGGATTGCCCTTGCGGACGATGAAGGAGTCGAGCATCTGGTAGTCCGGGTCGGAGAAGATGACCTGTTCGCAGCGGTCGGGGTTGATGTACATCCCCGCGGCCACGACGTCGAACTGCTGCGAGGCCAGGCCGGGGATGAGGGAGCCGAACTCCGTCGGCACCGGCTGCACCCGGTCCACGCCGAGCCGCTTGAAGATGACCTTCGCCAGCTCCGGCGCCTCGCCGGTCAGCTCACCGTCCTTGCTGATGTACCCGAAGGGGATCTCCCCCGCGATGCCGAGCCGCGCGACGCCCTGCGCCCTGAGCCGGTCGAGCAGGTCACCGCCTTCCACGTTCGAGGCCGACGCCACGCGCGAGCAGCCGGCGGCCCCCAGCGCGCCGAGCGCCGCGACCCCCGCGAGCAGCGACCGGCGTGTGGGTCCGGATGTGTGGCCGGATATTCCCCGTAGGAGGGTTCTGTGTGGTGGAGCCATGGGCGCGCGGCTACCCGAAGGCATGCAAGTTATGCCGGTCTTTTTCCGTCCGGTACGACGGCACGGCGCCCTTGACCGCGGCCGCGCCGGGCACTGCCATGGAGGGCATGGCCGATCGCTGCATCGAAGTCTCGCTGGTCAAACGCGCCGTCACCTGCACGGCCCAACTGCTCGACGACCGGGCCCCGGTCACCTGTAACGCCGTCTGGGACGCGCTCCCGCTGGCCGGCGAGGTGTATCACGCCAAATACGCCCGTAACGAGATCTACGCCCTTTTCCCGCCCTTCGCGACATCCGAACCACCGTTGGAGAACCCGACGGTTACTCCCATTCCGGGCGACCTGTGCTATTTCGCCTTCTCGGGTGCCGAGTTGGGAACCAAGGCGTACGGCTACGACCGCGAGGTCCGCCCGGGCACGACCCTGGTCGACCTGGCCCTGTTCTACGAGCGCAACAACCTGCTGCTCAACGGCGACGTCGGCTGGGTGCCCGGCATCGTCTGGGGCCGGGTCGTCGAGGGGCTGGACGCCATGGCCGACGCCTGCAACGACCTGTGGCGCTCCGGCGCCGAGGGCGAGACCCTCAGCTTCCGCCGGGCGTGAGACGGGGCCCGGTGGCGCCGGCCTCGAACAGCGCGTGCGCGGCCCGCAGGACGAGGTCGTCCCGGTGCCGGGCCGCCACGAGCTGCAGCCCGACCGGCAGCCCCTCCCCGTCGGTGCCGACCGGCACGGACGCCGCCGGCTGCTGGGTCAGGTTGAACGGGTACGTGAACGGCGTCCACCCGGTCCACCGCCGGTGCCCCGAGCCCTTCGGCACCTCGGCCCCCGCCTCGAAGGCGGTGATCGGCAACGTCGGCGTGACCAGCAGGTCGTACGACTCGTGGAAGGCGCCCATCCGGCGGCCCAGCTCCATGCGGACGTCCACCGCGGCCAGGTAGTCCAGCGCCGAGTACCGCGCCCCGGCCGCGCAGATCTCCCGCAGCCCCGGATCGAGCACCGCCCGCTGCCGCGGACCGAGCCGCTGCACCACCCGCGCCGCCCCGCTGAACCACAGCGTGTGGAAGGCGTCCACCGGTTCGGCGAAGTCCGGATCGGCCTCCGTCACGTACGCGCCCAGCTCCGCCAGCCGCTCCACCGCCCGCCGCACCGCCGTCGCCACCGCCGGGCGCACCGCCACCTGCCCGCCGAGCGTCGGCGAGTACGCCACCCGCAGCCCCCGTACCCCGCCGGCGAGGGCATCGGTGTACGAACCGGGCGCCGGGCCGAGCGCCGACCAGTCGCGGGCGTCCGGCACGCCGATCACGTCCAGCAGCAGCGCCGCGTCCGCCGCGTCGCGCGTCATCGGGCCCACGTGCGCCAGGGTGCCGAAGGCGCTCGCCGGGTAGAGCGGGACCCGGCCGTACGTCGGCTTCAGGCCGAAGATCCCGCAGAAGGAGGCGGGGATCCGCACGCTGCCGCCGCCGTCCGTGCCGAGCGCCAGCGGCCCCGCGCCCAGCGCCACGGCCGCCGCCGCGCCCCCGCTCGACCCGCCGGAGGTGCGCGTGGGGTCGTACGGGTTGCGGGTCACCCCGGACAGCGGCGAGTCGGTCACGCCCTTCCAGCCGTACTCGGGCGTCGTCGTCTTGCCCAGGAAGACGGCACCGTGCTCGCGCAGCCGGGCCACGGACGGGGCGTCCTCGTCCCAGGGGCCGTCCGGCGAGACGGCCCGGGAGCCGCGCAGGGTCGGATGCCCGCGCATGAGGAGGATGTCCTTGACCGTCACCGGCACCCCGTCCAGCAGCCCGCACGGCTCCCCGCGCCGCCACCGCCCCGCCGACTCGCGGGCCCGCTCCGTCGCCTCCTCGGCGGTGAGCCGGACGAACGCGTTCACCTCCGGCTGGATCCGCCCGGCCCGCTCCAGGGCGGCCCGGGTCACCTCCACGGGGCTGAACTCACCCTTGCGGTAACCGTCGACGAGCTGGACCGCGGTCAGCTCGGTGAGGTCGGTCATGCACCCTCCCAGGGACGTCAGTGTCCGGGTACGTACCCACGCTTCTTGTCGACCACGTTCGGCAGCGGACGGCCCGCCGCCCAGCACTCGTACAACTCCACGAACTGCGCCCCCAGCTCGTCCCGCCAGCCGACCGTGTCACCGCTCATGTGCGGGGAGACGATCAGCCCGGGAGCCCCCCACAGCGGGCTGCCGGCGGGCAGCGGCTCGTCCGCGAAGACGTCCAGGGCCGCCCCCGCGATCCGGCGCCCGGCCAGCGCCTCGGCGAGCGCGTCCTCGGCCACGAGCTGCCCCCGCCCGACGTTGACGAACCGGGCGGAGGGCTGCATCAGGGCGAACCGGCGGGCGTCGAACATGCCCCGCGTGTCCTCGGTGAGCGGCGCCGCGGCGATCACCCAGTCGGCGCGGGCCAGCAGCCGGTCGAGGTCGTCCGGGCCGTGGACGTCCGCGCGCGGCGTACGGCCGACCACGGCGGTGGTGACGCCGAGCGCCGAGAGCGTGCGGCCGATCGCCCGGCCGATCGGGCCCGAGCCGACCACACAGGCACGCGTCCCGGCCACCCGCTGCGACTCCCGGTGCCGCCAGCTCCGCTCCCGCTGGAGCTCCAGCGTCCGCGGCAGGTCCTTGGCCATCGCCAGCACGAGGGCGGCCACGTACTCGGCGATGGGCTGGTCGAAGACGCCGCGCGCGTTCGTGACCACCGTGTCGGAGTCGGCGAGTTCCGGGCACATCAGGTGGTCCACGCCCGCGCTCGCCGTGTGCACCCAGCCCGGCCGCGGGCCGCCGCCCGGCCACGCCCTGCGCACCGCGTGCGAGGTGAAGTCCCACACCAGCAGGACGTCCGCGTGCGGCAGCCGCTCGGCGAGGCGGGACTCGTCCGCGTACTCGATCCGGGCACGTCCGGCCAGCCGGCCGAGACGGGGACGGGGCTCGGCGTCGAGGACGAGGAGCGTGGGGGAGGGGCCGGGGGCGGTCATCGGCAGGCGTTTCTCCGGAGCAGAAGGGGCCGGGGACGGTGCGGCGCGGCCCGCCGCAAGGTGGCCGGCCGGCTGCCGACGCGGGCGCCGGCGACGGACCGACCGGCTGGTGACGTGGGCGGATTGACCACGCTCGCACCGGAACCTACCGTCGTCAACACGGCCGTCCGGTGCGTTGTCCTCCCCTCTCCCAGAGTGAGGCCGGTGCCTGCCATGGACATCTCCTTTCTCGGTGGACCCGCCCCGCAACGCGGGATCGGTGTCGTCGCCCCCTTCGACTTCGCGCTGGACCGCGAGCTGTGGCGCTGGGTGCCCGCCGAGGTATCCCTGCACATGACAAGAACGCCGTACGTGCCCGTCGAGGTCGGTCTCGACCTGGCCCGTCTGGTCAGCGAGCACGAGACGCTGGAGGAGGCCACCCGGACCCTGAACGCCATCGCCCCCGAGGTCCTCGCCTACGCCTGCACCTCGGGCAGCTTCGTCGGCGGTCTCGCCGGCGAACGGGCGATGTGCGCGGCGATGACCCGTGCCGGCGGGACCCCGGCCGTGACCACCTCGGGCGCCCTGCTGGAGGCCCTGGCCGAGCTGGGCGCGGGCCGGGTGGCGCTGGTGACGCCGTACACGGTCTCCGTCACGCGGGCCCTGGAGGAGTACGTCGGCCAGGGCGGTGTCACCGTCACCGGCCGCGCCTTCATGGGCCTGACCCGGCACATCTGGAAGGTCCCGTACCGCGAGGTCGCCGACATGGCACGCCGGGCGGTACGGCGCCAGGGGGACGCGGACGCCCTGTTCATCTCCTGCACCAACCTTCCGACCTACGACGTCATCCCGCAGCTGGAGGCCGAGCTGCGCATCCCGGTGATCTCGGCCAACCAAGTGACGATGTGGGCGGCGCTGCGCCGATTGGGTACCCGTGCTGTGGGGCCGTACCAGGCGCTGATCGACCCGGCGGCACGGCCCGGTCCCGTGATGCCGGAGGTTCCGGGAGCACCCGGCGTTCCGGGACTGCCCGAAGACGAGCAGCAGCAGGAAGGGTGGACATGACAGCACTGGGATTCCTGTACCCGGGCCACTCCGGCGAGGACGACTACCCGCGCATCGAGCAGCTCCTGGGCAGCGACATCCGGGTGGACCTGGTGCACACCGACATCGGCGAGGACGCCCACCGCGTCGACGCCCTGCGCGAGATGGGCTCGGAGCAGCGGCTCGCGGCGGGCGTCCAGGAACTGCGGCACGCCGGTGCCGAGGCCGTGGTGTGGGCGTGCACCAGCGGCAGCTTCGTGCACGGCTGGGAGGGCGCCCAGCAGCAGGTGCGCGCGCTGGCGGCAGCGGCGGGCATGCCGGCCTCCTCGACCTCCTTCGCCTTCGTCCACGCCCTCCGCGAGCTGGAGGTGCGCCGGGTCGCGATCGGGGCGACGTACCCCGAGGACGTGGCCGGGCTCTTCGCGGACTTCCTGCGCGCGGCCGGTGTGGAGGTCGTCGGCGTCCGCAGCTCGGGCATCGTGACGGCGGCCGAGGTCGGCACGTGGGGTGAGCCGGAGGTCCTGGCGCTGGCCCGCGCGGCCGACCACCCGGAGGCGGAGGCGATCCTCCTGCCCGACACGGCACTGCACACGGCGGCACACATCCCGGCGCTGGAGAAGGAACTGGCCAAGCCGGTCCTGACGGCGAACCAGGTCACGGTCTGGGAGGCGCTGCGCCTGGCGGACCGCCGGGTGAACGCGCCGGAACTGGGCGCGCTGTTCACGCGGGAGCCGATCGTGCAGGTGTGAGGGCACGGAACGCGCGAGAACCCCGGTCCCACTGATGCGGAACCGGGGTTCTGATCGAGCGCCGGGCAGGCCTTGCACCTGCATCTCCCCGCAGGAAGCGGGGCGTCTTTCCTTGGACCACCAACGCACTGCCACTGGCCGGGAGTTCTCTCCGGACCGGGCAGATTGATCATACCGCAGAAGCGGCCCCGAGCGCACCCGGCGCCTCGGGGCCGCCTGCCGTGCGGTCGGCGGATCAGCCCAGGGGCAGGGGAGTCGGCCCCGCCGGGGCGGCACCCGCGACGCGGAGGTTGTCGGCGTGCTGGAGCGTGAAGCGCTCCCAGCCGCCGGCGACACTGGTCGAGCGGGCCCGCAGCAGACCGGTGTCCTCGCCGGTGTAGTTGGCCTCGGCGACGACGTACTTGCCGTTCGCCGAGGACCGCAGGGCGTACTGGCTGCCCTGCGGGACCAGCGTGAACAGCTCCCAGCTGCCGGCCACGGACTCGGAGCGGGCCCGCAGCATCGCCTCGTAGGCGCCGGTCCGGTTCACCTCGGTCGAGACGAACAGGCCGTTGGCCACGGAACGGAGCGCCACGGTCGTGCCGCCGTCGCGGGTGTGGAGCGTGAACTGCTCCCAGCCCCCGGCCGCGTCGGCGGCGCGCGCCCGCAGCCTGCCCGCCTGGTCACCGGTGGCGTTCAGCTCGGCGGAGACGTACGTGCCGGTCGCCTGCGCCTTCAGGGACCAGCGGGCCACCCGGGTGGCGATCCAGTCCGTGATGTCGTCCAGGCGGGTCTCGACGGCGGCGCGGCGGGTCTCGTCGGAACCGAAGCATCCGCCCTGCCAGGAACGGCTGCTGACGGCGACCAGCTCATCGCCCTCCGCGCCGGCCCGGACCGCCGGGCCGCCCGCGTCGCCCATGCAGACCGAGGCGTCCTGGCTGTCGATGTCCAGTTCCGCGCCCCGGGTGCCGGTCACGGTGAACGACCCGGCGTGCAGCCGGTCGGGCACCCACTCGTTCGCGGTACGGCCGTAGCCCGCGACGGTCAGCGCCTCGCCGTCGACGGGGGCCCGGGAACCGAGCGCGACGGGGGTGATGCCCCACACCGGCGAGGACAGCCTCGCCAGCACGAGGTCCCGGTCGGGACGGGGGACCAGCTCGACCACGTCGCGCACCTGGCCGGTCGTCGTGCTCAGGTCGGTGCGCCCGACGGTGACCTTGGCCGGCAGAGCGGGCGCGCCCGCCGCGACCGACGCGTACTGGGCGGGGTCGTCGACGAAGCAGCTCGCCGCCGTGACCACCCACCGCTGCTCGATCAGGGCGCCGGAGCAGGCGCGCTCGGTGTCCCCGATCTCGATCTTCGCGACGTAGGGTCTGGCCCCGTCGGCGACCGCGTCGCCCACGGCCGCCTCGGCCGGGGCGGCGACGAGCGTCCCGGCCGCCACCAGCATGCCGGCGACCCAGGCGCCGTATTTCCTTCTCATGTGCGTACCCATTCTCTTGCGTTACCGAATTCAGGTCGCCAGCACGAACGCCAGCAGGCCCATCAGGATCACCGCGCCGTAGAAGGCCGCCTGGTGCCGGACGGGCAGGTGGTACCGGTCCCGGCGCACCCCTCGGCGTGACTCCTCGGCGAAGGCGGCAAGCAGCCTTCTGGAAGGGAAGAGGCCGATCAGGGCCCCGGCCAAGGTGAACGAGTAGAGGATCAGCATCTGCGCGACGCTCCAGTCCCTCTGGACCGCGCCCGTCACGACCATGCCCAGGCAGCACCCGGCGGAGACGAGCGCCAGCTTCGCCACCGTCCGCCCGCGCGGCCTGAACCACCTCTGCGCGGCGAGGCAGAGGAGCAGGGTGGCGCCCGCTGCCATCAGCAGCGGCACGCCGAGGGGAAGCCGCGCGAGCATGACGGTGTCCTCCGGGGGTGTCAGTGGCCTACCAGTCGAACAGGGAGTCCCACGACGAGATGGTGCTGGTGATCGGGGAGATGAGGTCGTTGCCGAACTGGGTGATCCTCGACGCCACCGGCGTCAGCAGATCGGGCCGCAGGTCGCTGATCGCCCCCAGCCACTTGGACTGGCCGAAGGTGGCCAGGCCCAGGGCGGCGCTCTCCAGGGACGACATGAACTCGCTGCTGCCGAAACCCCAGCCGATGCCGGTGAACACCACGTTCAGACCGGCGAAACCGAGGGAGGCCCAGCCGAGGCCGGCGCCCAGGGGGAGCGCGATCGGCGCCGCGGGCGGGAAGACCAGAGCGACCCCGCCGGCCAGGGCGGACAGGAACCCGGTGCCGATGCTGAGGAAGTTGGTCGCGTTCGCCAGCCACCGCGAGCCCTCCTTCCACCACGGAAGGCCGTCCTTGACGGTGTCGTTCTCGGCGGTGTCGGCCGGGTTCGTGCCGGACTCCTTGGCCTCCCGCGCGGCCTGCGCCGCCGCTCTGGCGGCCGCCAGGATCTCCGCTTCCCGCTTGGCCGTGGCGATCCGGTGCGCCTCGCTCGCGGCGGCGGCGGCCGCCCGTGCGTCCTGGCCGGCCTGGATGGCGGAGGCGCGGGCCGACGTGGCCGACGCCTGGGCCGCGTTGGCGGAGGCGGAGGCACGGCGGGCGGCGTCCACGGCCCGGTTGGCGGAGTGGTTCGCCGAGCGTGCCGCCGTGCGCGCGGTCGCGGCGGCCTGCTTGGCCCGGTCGGCGGACGCCTGCGCCTGCCGCGCGGACTGCTCGGCGGCGTCCGCGTTCGCGTCCGCCTCCTGGGCGTGGTCGGCGGCCCGCTGGGCCGCGTCCTGGGCCTTGTTCGCCCACTCCACCGCCTCGGAGGCGGCGTTGCGCGCCTTCGCCGCCGCCTCCTGGGCCCGGGCGGCGTCCTCCTGGGCCTTCTGCGCCACCTTCGCGGCGGCGGCGATCGCACCCCGCATTGCGGCGATGTGGGTGGCGGAGTCGTGGTCGAGCTGCGCGGTCTTGTACTGCACCGAGGCGACGAAGTTGCGGCGCATCCACGCCGGGCCCTCCATCGCGGCCTGGGCGTAGGCCTTGGTGTAGGGGCCCGCGGTGGCCAGCAGGGTGGCGACGGCGACCGCGTCGTCCTGCTGCTGCGCGGCCTCGTAGGTGACGGAGAAGAACTCGTGCAGGGCCTCGGGGGTGCCCGCGTCCAGCGCGTCGTTCGCCGCCTTCGTCACCGCCGTGCCGGGGTTGCCGGCGAGGATGGAGGCGACCGCGACCCGGTTGTCCATCGCCGCGGCCGTCATCAGACCGGTGCTCAGGAACCTCGTACCGGCGTCCGCGGCGTCGTCCGCCAGCGCGGCCGCCGCCGCCTCGGCGACGTCGGGGCTGAGCACGGTCTGCGCCAGGTAGAGGGCGGTCTCCCGGTCGTCCTGCTGCTGGGCGAGCAGCCGGTCGGCGTCGATCCAGGTGTGGACGTCGGCGTCCGTCCCGCACAGCGCGAACCGCGCGGCCTCCCGCGACCAGGTGCCGTGGGAGTCCATGAACGCCATGGCGGCCTTGCGGCCGAGGGTCGCGGCCAGGCCCGTGTCGCCGGACCGCAGCGCCTCCTCGGCCCGGGCGAGCAGGTCCTTGGTGGCCTGGTCGGTCTGCGCCTGCTGGGTGCGCTTCTCCGCCAGTTCCTCCTTGTCCTGCTCCTCGATCTGGGCGAGCAGGCGGCACTCCTCCATCGCGAGCCGCATTTCCTCGTCCAGCCGCTGCCATTCGGCGTTCCGCGCCTGCTCCTCCACCTCGACCGCCTTGGTGACGGCCTCGGTGGCGTTGTTCGCGGCCTTGGTGGCCTCGTTGGCGAACTCGGTGGACTTCTTCGCGTACTCCACGGCCTGGCCCGCGTACTGCGCGGCCCACTCGGCGGCGTCGGCGGCCTTCTCCGCATGACCGGCCGCGCTGTTCGCGGCGTCGCGCGCGGTGGCCGCCGCCGTGGCCGCCGCGTTCGCCAGGGCCTGCGCCGTCCCGGCGGCGTTGGTGGCGATCGCCGCGTTGCTGCCGGCGATCTGCGCCTGCCGCTTGGCCTCCGCGGCCTGGGCCTGCGCCGCGCCGGCGGCCGCGGCGGCCGCCGCGGAGGCGTTCGCGGCGGCGGCGGCGTTGCGGGCGGCGGAGGCGGCCGCGGAGCCCGCGCTCGCGGCCTGGATCGAGGCGGTGGCGGCGTGGTCGGCGGCCGTGGCCGCGGTGCGGGCCTTGGCCGCGGCGTTGCGGGCGGCGACGGCGGCGTTCTTCGCCGCCGACGCCTGGGAGGCGTCCTTGGACGCGGCGATGGCGGCCCGGTACGCCCGGGAGGCGGCGGAGCCGGCGCTGGCGGCGGCCTGGCTCGCGGCGGTGGCGGCGTAGGCGGCGCGGCGGGAGGCCTGCACCGCGGCGTGCGAGGCGCGGATCGCCACCCGGGCCGAGTCGGCCGCACCGGTCGCGGCCTCGGCCGCCTTGCGGGCCGCCCTGCCGGACTTGACCACGTCGTCCTGTGCCGCCTGGGCCTCGGCCGCGGCCTTCTCCGCCGCTTCCTTGGCCTTCGCCGCGGCCTCCACCGCACGGGCGGAGGCCTCCTCGGCCTCCTTGGTCTTCGCGTCCGCCTTCTTGCCCTCGCGCTGGACGACCGCGACGAGCTCCGCGATCGTGGCGGCCTCCTGGTCGCGGGCGCGGGCGATGTGCTGGCCGGTCTCGAGGAACCACTCGACGTCCGACCCGGTGCCGTCCAGGGCCCGCGAGGCGTACTTCTGCACCTCCGGACCGGCCCCCACCATGAGCGACGCCACCTCGACCCGCATGTCCTGCAGACGCGCGGTGTACTGGCCGTCGAGCAGGTAGCCCTCCAGGGCCTCCGCGGTGTTCACGTCCAGGGCGGCGGAGCCCTCGCGTACGACGGACTTGCCGCCGGTGCTCATGACGGTCGAGGTCGCGACCCGCATGTCCTCGAGGAAAGAGGTCTTGAAACCGCCGTCGAGGAAGGTGGCGATCGCGGCGTCACCGCTGTCGAGGGCCGCCGAGGCCGCCTGGCGCGTGGCCTTCCCGGTACCGGCGAGGGCGGACGCGACGGCGACCCGGTTGTCCTCGGCCGTGGCCTTGGGCAGCTCGACCGTCAGGAAGGTCTGGATGTCGGTGTCCGAACCGGTCAGCGCGAGTGCGGCGGCGGCACGGACGGCCCTGCCGCCCAGCAGCCAGGCCCGGACCGCCTTCGCGCGGTCGGTTTCCGGCAGGGCGAGGGGATCGCCGTCGTCGCCCGGCTCCGGCTCCACCGCCCGGGCGGGTGAGGGGCTGAGGACGAGGCTCGACGTGGCGGCGACGGCCGCGGTGGCCGCGAAGGCTCCGAGGACGCGCCGTCTGCTCCAGTAGGTGGTGTTCACCATGGTCCTTCGGGGTCGGTGTCCGGCGGCGCGGCTGCGGCGGACCGCCGGACAGGGGCGTGTGTCGGCCGGGCACGTGTCCGGGCGGGCGCTCACGCGGGCGGCTGTCGTCCGTGAGCGCCCGTACGCGGGGCACGGGCCCTGGGTGTGCGGTCGTGCCGGTCCCGGCACCGTGGGGCGGGACCGTGGGGCTACGGGCCGGAACCCGTCAGGGCTCCGCGACGGTCCGTCCGGCGTCGCGGGCCGTCGTGCGCGAGGTGCGGAGCCCGGGACGTACGGGCCTTCCCGGGCCGGCGCCGGCGGCGGGTCAGCGCATCGCCGCGCCGAAGGTCGCACCGGCCACGGGCAGGCCCCCGAGGCCCAGGCCCGGCTGAAGGGCCGTCACCGTGGCGCCGGTGCCGACCGGAGCGTCCGGCCACGGCAGGGCGTGGGCGGCGCCGCGTCCGGCCGGGAGCGGGAGCGTCCGCTCGCCGGGCACGCCGACCGCCGGCAGCACCGTCCCGGCGCTCCCGGGCGCGTCCGGCGCGGCGCTCACGCCGGCCACCTCGGTGCCGCAGCCGTCACCGGCCGCCGAGGCCCCGTTGACGCCCGCGACGCCGGCGTCGGTGACGGTGGTGGCGTCGGACGGGCCCACCGAGAAGGCCCCGGTGTGCGGCTTCAGCAGGAGCGGGGCCGCGTCCGGCGCGGCGCGGCGCGTGGTTCTCGTGGGCATCGGCGCGGCCTACTTCGAGGTCCGGATCTCGACGAGCGCGGCGGTGCGCCCGTCGGTGCTCTCACCCACGGCGTTCCAGATGTTCTTGTCGATGTCGTACGTCGTGCGGGTGTCGTCGACCGTCATGTCGACCTGCGTCGTGTAGTCGTTGCCCCTGATGCTGAAGACCGCGGGCATCTCCAGGGTCAGGAAGCCGGAGTCGCCCGTGACCCGGAAGCAGACCCGCTCGGGCAGTTCGCTGGACCAGACCTCCAGCAGGCCGGTCGCGCTGCCGCAGGTGGCCAGGACGATGTGGCCGTCGCCCCGCTTCAGGGTGAAGCCCTGGATCTTGTCGGCCCCGGGGTAGTTGAAGTCCTCGACGGCGTAACCGGGCGCTTCGCCGGCGACGGGAACCGCCGCGGCGGCGGAGCCGCCGGACGTCGCGGTGGCGGCCGACGGTCCCCAGGCGATCGCCGACCAGGCGAGGGCGGCGGCCGCCACGGCACCCAGTGCGTGTCGTACGAGTCTCTTCCGCATCACAGTCCTACTCGTCGGTTCCGGCCGGCCGGCCGGAAAACGGCTGCACGTGGCATGCGGAGACCACGGACCGGGACGGCCGCCGACTCAGAAGGAACCAATGGCGATACGCGTCCTCCGGTGCGTTCGGGCACCCGAGGCAAGGTCGCAGTGAAACGTAAGGACAAGAATTCACGCATTGCTGCGCTGATGGCCGCTCACCCCCCGCCGAAGAACCCGGCATCCCCGTATGCGAAACATCGGCCTCACGGGTTCTCAGCTCCCCCTGGAAACCCGTCGGTTCACATCATGGAAACCGATCATGGAGACACTGTCCAGAGCCCAAATCTCCCCAATCCGCCCACCGGGCCGACCAGGGCGCCAGAACCTCGTCAACAACTGAACGAGGCATGAAGCAGCACCGCAGCGGAAGTGAACGAGGGGGAACACGGGACCAGGAATAATCACCCCCCACCTCCTGTTGACACGGGGCGAACGACACCCGACCCAGGAGGCACCCCACCATGGCCGCAGACGCCGCAGAGGAGATCCGGGGCACAGCCCACGGCACCGCCCCCGTACCCCTCTCCGTCCTGGACCTGGTCACCGTGGGAGCCGGCCGCACCGCCACCGACGCCCTGCGCACCAGCGTCGGCATCGCCCGCCTTGCGGAGTCCCGCGGCTTCCACCGCTACTGGGTCGCCGAGCACCACTCGATGCCCGGCGTCGCCTCCTCCTCGCCCGCGGTGATCCTCGCCCACCTCGCCGCCCACACCGAGCGCATCCGGCTCGGCTCGGGCGGCGTGATGCTGCCGAACCACGCGCCCCTCGTCATCGCCGAGCAGTTCGGGACCCTGGAGGCCATGGCGCCCGGCCGGGTCGACCTCGGGCTCGGCCGCGCGCCCGGCACGGACGGGGCCACCGCCGCCGCCCTGCGCCGGACCGACCGCCTGAACGAAGGCGCCGACGACTTCCCGCAGCAGCTCATGGAGCTGATCCGGTTCCTGGACGACGACTTCCCCGACGGGCACCCCTACGCCCGTATCCACGCCGTGCCCGGTCCGGTCCAGGCCACCTCCCCCGGCGGCGTCCAGTCCGCGCACCGCCCGCCGGTCTGGCTGCTGGGCTCCTCCGGCTTCAGCGCCCGGCTGGCCGGCACCCTCGGTCTGCCCTTCGCCTTCGCCCACCACTTCTCGGCGCAGAACACCATCCCGGCGCTGGACCTCTACCGGGAGTCCTTCCGGCCGTCCGCCGTGCTCGACGCGCCCTACGCCCTCATCGGGGTCTCCGCGCTCGCGACGGACGACGAGAAGGAGGCCCGCCGGCAGATCATGGCCGCCGCGCTGAACATGGTCCGGCTGCGCACCGGGCGTCCGGGGCTCGTGCCGACGCCCGAGGAGGCGGAGGCGTACGACTTCAGCCCCATGGAGCGGGAGTTCGTCGACTCCTGGAACTCCAACGTCGTCCACGGGACCGCCGACGAGGTCCGGGCCGGCCTGGACGAACTGCAGAAGCGCACCGGCGCGGACGAGCTGATGCTGACCGCCAACGCCCACAGCGGTGACGTGCGCCTGCGCTCCTACGAGCTGATCGCCGACGCCTACGGGTTCCCGACGGCCGCCTGAACCCCGGCCCCCGGGCTGCTGCCCAGCAGCTCGGAGATGCGGTCCGGCGACACCGGACGGGAGTAGAGCCAGCCCTGCCCGGTGTCGCAGCCGATGCGGCGCAGCCGGGACGCCTGGTCGGAGGTCTCCACGCACTCCGCGGTGACGGTCAGCCCGAGCCGGTGGGCGAGCTGGACCATCGCCTCGACGATGACCTCGTCCGCCGGGCTCGCCACGTCGTCGGCGGCGTCCCGCTCGGTGTCCCGGCCGTCGTACTGGAAGCCCCGGACGAAGGCGCCGTCCAGTTTCAGCACCGACACCGGCAGCCGGCTCAGGTAGGCGAGGTTGGAGTAGCCGGTGCCGAAGTCGTCGATGGCGATGTGCACGCCCATGTCGCTGAGCGCCTTCAGGGCCTGCAGCGGGCGGCCCGCCGAGCCCATCACGGCCGACTCCGTCAGCTCCAGTTGCAGCAGGTGCGGTGCGAGGCCCGTCTCCTCCAGGGTCCGTGCCACGTCGGCGACCAGGTCGGAGTCCCACACCTGGCGCACCGCGACGTTGACGCTGACGAAGATCGGCGGCTCGTCGGGGTGGTCGAGCTGCCAGCGGCGGGCCTGGCGGCAGGCGGTGCGCAGGATCCAGCGGCCCAGGGGAACGATCGAGCCGTCCTCCTCCGCCAGTGCGATGAACCGATTCGGCGCAAGTACGCCGAACTGAGGATGATTCCAGCGGATCAACGCCTCGACACCGCGCACACGGCCGTCCTCCATGCCCACCAGCGGCTGGTACTCCAGCGCGAACTCCCCGCGCTCGATGGCCGGACGGAGGGTGGAGGCGAGGGCCTGGCGGGTCATGCGGTGGGCGTTGCGCTCCGGGTCGAAGAGCGTCCAGCGGGCCCTGCCGTCGGCCTTGGCCCAGTACAGGGTCGTGTCCGCCGCCTGCATCAGGGCGGTGGGCGTCGTCCCGGCGGTGTGGCGCTCGACGACGCCGACGGAGGCGGTCACCGACAGGCGGCGGCCGGAGAGGTCGAAGGGCGCCTGGAGCGCGGCCAGCACCGACTCGGCGAGTTCGGCGAGCTGGTCGGTGCCCGTGGAGTCGGTCACCAGCAGGGCGAACTCGTCGCCGCCGAGCCTGGCCACGAGCGGGGCCCCGGCCCGGGTGTGACCGGCCTCCTCGGCGCAGCGGGTGAGGCGTTCGGCCACGGCGGCCAGCAGCCGGTCGCCGACGCGGTGGCCGAGGGTGTCGTTGATGGCCTTGAAACCGTCCAGGTCCAGGTAGCACAGGCCGATCCGGCCGGTGCCGCCGCGCTCGCCGGTCTCCGCGTCCAGCGCGGCCGTCAGGCGCTCGAAGAACAGGGCGCGGTTGGGCAGCCGGGTCACCGGGTCGTGCATCTGCAGGTGGCGCAGCCGGGCCTGGAGTTCGCGCCGGGCGCTGATGTCGGCGACGGACAGCAGCAGCCCCGGCGTGTCCCCGGCCAGCGGCGCCACGGTGACCTGGGTCCACAGGGACTGTCCGTCGGTCCGCTTCAGGCGCCGGGTGCAGCGCAGCCGGGTCTGGCGGCCGCGCAGCACCTCGCGGTAGGCGTGCCAGGTGCCGGCGTCGGAGGCGAGGTCCACGAGGTCGGCCGCGGGGCAGCCGGCCAGCGCGCCGGGGTCGGTGCCGAGCAGGGTGCCCAGCGTCTCGTTGGCGCTGACGACCAGGCCCTCGCGGTCCACGACGGCCATGGCGAGCGGGGCCGCCGTGAACACCGAGCGATAGGTCGGGGGCTCCGTACGAGGAGCCAGGTCGATGTCACTGTCTGTGACGGCTGACCGGTCGAGGTCTGCCGCGGGCGCCGGCCCTTCGGACGTTCCGCTCACCGCTCGCTCCCGCAGTGCCTCGATCTCTGTCCGTGCAGGAAAGTGTGCCGATCATAGAGGCTGGTCCCGGGGCCTTCCAGCCGCTGTGCCCTCTTCCGGGCCCGCAAACCCCTTCGGCAGATCGTTTCTGCCCGCCCTTGGACGGGTCTTTCACGCCCCCGACCAGTTGTGACGTTCCGTGAGTGGTCCGGCGGTGCCGGATCCGGCGGAATTTCGTGCGGCTCACCCATCCGGTGCAGACGAACAGGGCGAAGTACGACAAATATGCCCAAGCTGGGTGCGGTGTCCCGAGAACCGCACACGGAGGTCCCTGTGCCGCGCCAGTTCCCGCCCGGGCGACTTCCCCGGGAGGCCCTCGAGGGGCTCGGCGCCGGCCGCCGGGCGGCGGGGGCGGCCCGGCCCCGGCTGCGCAGTACGGCGGCGGTGTGCACCATCATGTCGGCGCTGGCCGCGACCTCCCTGGTGGGCGTGCCGTCGGCCGCCGAGCCGTTCTCCCCGGAGCCCTGCGCGCTGGAGCGGACCCGGGCGCACCACTCCGAGGGCGTGGACACCTGGAACGCCGCCTATCCGCGGCCCTCCCGCGAGCTCGACGCGGTGATGGTGTTCCTGTCCTTCCCGGACTCCCGGCCCCTGGCCACGCCGGCGGAACTGGCCGCCGACCACTTCCCGGCCACCACCCGCTTCTTCCAGCGCGCCTCCTACGGCAGGTTCACCCTCCGCCCGCACCCGCTCGGGCACTGGATCCGCATGCCGCGGCCGTCGACGGCGTACGCCATACAGCGCGACTGGAGTCCCCGGCACCGGTCCGCCTACCTGCGCGACGCGCTGGCCGCCGCGGACGGGGACGTGGACTTCTCCCGCTACGACGTCGTCTACTTCGTCGCCGACCCGGACGCGCCCGGCGTGGACTCCGACGCCACCAAGGTCGTCAATCTGGACACCCCGCTGCGGGCCGACGGCACCCGCATCCGGCGGATCGTCACGGTGTTCGAGAAACATCCGCCGGACCGGCTGGTCCTGGCCCACGAGACCGGGCACGTCTTCGACCTGCCCGACCTGTACCACCGGCCCGTCGACGGGAAGGGCGACTGGGACACCCACGTCGGCGACTGGGACCTCATGGGCAGCCAGTTCGGACTGGCCCCGGACCTGTTCGGCTGGCACAAGTGGAAGCTGGGCTGGCTCCGGCCCCGGCAGGTGGCCTGCGTACGGGGGACCGGGCCGACGCGGCTGACGCTGGAGCCGCTGGGGGCGGGGCCGGGGGTGGAGGTGACGGGCGCCGCCGGGGCGCCCGCCTTCGGCCTGGGCCGGGGCACCAAGCTGGCGGTGGTGCGCGTGGGGGCCGACCGCGTGATCGCCTTCGAGGCGCGGGGGCCGGTCGGCAACGACGCCGCCGCCTGCCGTGCGGGGGTGCTGGTGTACCGGGTGCGCAGCGGGGCGGAGTCCGGGAACGGGCCGATCGAGGTGGTCGACGCCCACCCGGGCACCGAGGCATGCTGGGGGGACTCGGTCTATCCGCCGCTCGCCGACGCGCCGGTGGCCCTCGGTGAGAACTTCACGGTGCCCGGGGAGGGCGTGCGGGTCGAGGTGGAGGGGCGGACGGTGTCGGGGGCGTGGACGGTGCAGATCACACCGGGGTGAGGCAGCCTGCCCTGGAAACCAATGACGGCGAGGCCGGTTCGCTTTGCGCGAACCGGCCTCGCCGTCATCACTGTGCGCCGCCAGGGACTCGAACCCCGGACCCGCTGATTAAGAGTCAGCTGCTCTAACCAACTGAGCTAGCGGCGCCTGCTGACGTCGTAGACATTAGCACCCTGGTCCGCGGGACGAGAAATCGATATCCGCACCGCCGCCCTGGCCGCCCGCACGGCCGCCCACAGCAGGATCTCGGCACCGGGCAGCCACGGCCGGCGGGTGTCCGGGGCGACCAGCCAGCGGGACCCGGAGCGGTCCGGCGCGCCGACGAGGGCCGGGACGGTCACCGCGTCGCCCGTGCCGTGGCACAGCAGCGGCGGGACCGCGTCCGTACGGCCGCCCTCCCGGCCGCCCGCGCCCCACTCCTCCCACTCCAGCAAGGAGGGCAGCCGCTGGGCCGTGCCCGGCGCCGTGAACAGCAGCATCCGCCCCCGGAACTCGGCCACCGGCCCCGAACCCGGGCCCTCGGACCACATCCGGTCCAGCATCCGGCGCCCGAACATCGCGGGGGCGCTCACCACGTCGAACACGGAACCGCAGGGCAGGACGACCGGGGCCTGCGGCCGCTCCTCCCAGAGGGCGAGCGTGCTGCGCGGGTACGCGCCGGCCGAGGCCAGCCAGGCGGCGCCGTCCGAGGTGACGTCCGAGACGTTCGGTGTGCTGCTCATGCCTCCACAGCTACCGGGCGTGAGCGCGCGGTCCCGCCGGGTTGCGGGAAACCGGGACAGGGGAGGGGGTCACCGAGTATCTTGCCCGCCTGGCATATGCCATCCGGCGTCTACACGGGGTCGACGTGCCCCGGGGCGTCGCCGCCGCGCAGGAGGTCCTGCCCGAACTCCACCATCCGCTTGGCGTAGTCCTCGGTCCACTCGGCCCGCTCCGCGATGTCGGCCGGGGTCAGCCGGTCGAACCGCCGCGGATCGGCCAGCTGGGCCGCCGCCATCGCCTGGAACTCCATCGCGCGGTCCGCCGCCGCCCGGAACGCCTGCGTCAGCTCGGTCGCCCGGTCCAGCAGGGTCCGGGGATCGTCGATCGACTCCAGGTCGAAGAAGTGCTCCGGATCGGCGGCCGCCTCCGCGGGCTCGAACAGCAGGGGCGCGGGGCGTAGCCGCGGTTCGTTCCGACGCGGCGTGGGCTCCGCCATGTCTGCTCCTCCTCGTACGTCGCGCATGACCCTCCCCCGCGAGCGGGGCACCCCCGGTGGAGTGGGCCACCGTCCATTGTCCCGCGCCGACGCAAGTGGGCCTCACGGCCGCACACGCCCCGTGGTCTTCCCTGCCTCCTGCTTGATGGTTCGAACCTGCATCGATCGGCAGGCCGCAGCCTCGGTCGAACCCGGGGCGGTTCACTGGACCATCAGCTTGCCGACGCTGTTGGTGCTGCGGAGGAAATGGGGGCGGTTGACGACCAGAAGTCGGACCGAACATTGGGGCGAGGGATGGGGTAGTCGTAGTCAGGACCGTTGGGCGGGGTGGTGGGATCAGCCACAGCGGATGGTTTGACACATGGGGAATCAACCTCGAAGGCGACCTGCCCCGCACCGCCGACAACAAGAGAAATGCCGAATCCGTCGGGCGATTGAGCGAAAATAGCAGGAAACTTTTCACTCTTGTTCACCGACTTGATTCGGTACCCACTCTTCTCCCAGAAGCGTTGTACTACCCCGAGGAAATTTCCGCGGCGTTCCTTGGAGATGACGGTCATCACGGTGCGCGAGCGGGAAACGTCGCAACTGCCTGTAGAGGTCCCGCTGTGAGTCCACTGGACGGTCGGCTTGATTGCGCCCAGAGTTGCATCCAGCATCGCGTCCGCATGTTCCGCAGCCTGCTGCATCGTGATGTCCATGCTCGCCCCTTGGTTCTCCCTGGCTTCTTGCTTCGCGATGTCAGGAGCCCCGCCGCAACTGACCAACACCGCGACGCTTGACGCAACGAGTAGAAGTGTTCCCCATGGACTCCTCATCGAGGTCGCTCCAACTGAATATCACCGGAATTTCCGGACACGATCAGTGCAATATTGTTGGCGGATTCCTTGTCCTTCTCCGGGTTGAAGTAGTTCGAATGAGCAGGCGTCGGTCCTTGACCGTCGATGAAAGGTCTCGGTCCCTCATCTACCCGGAAGCGCTGGGCGCCGAACTCCTTGCTGGCTGGGTCGGTTCCGAACCAGATTTCGTTGGGGTCGGTCTGGGCGTCTTGCGCTGCGTGCCCAGATAGCCCGCCCAAGACAGCGCCCGACAAACCGCCGACGAGAGCGCCGGGAGGGCCAGCCATCCCGCCGCCCAGGACGAAACCCGCGGACCCGCCGCCCGCGATGCCTGTAAGTATCCCGCCAGCCTCATTGTGGTTGGGGAGTTTGGTCACAGGGTCGTTCTCTGCTGCACCTACGAAGACATGCCCCTTCCCGACGTTGAGATCCGTAGCATGGGCAGCCCCGGTGCCGGGGCTGCCCACCAGAACAATGTCGTCAGCTCCCGGGATCCCATCCTGTTGCTGGGCCGCCTGGCCGACAGTCAGGGACCCATACGAATGGCCGATTGCTGTGATGTGCGGGTCATGGTTTTCGTTCGTGGCTGACACGCCCGCCATGAACTCCCTATAAGAAGTGGCGCCCGCCTTGGCGTCATCCATGGACATCACGTCAGTATTGTCCACGAAAGCCGATGCGGGTAACTGTGGGGCATCGTATCCCAGCCACACGATTGAAGCGGTAGACGGGTCATAGAACTGAGCCTCTTTAGCCGTGTCGCGGGCCCTCTTGAGATCATTTTTGGCAAAATCGGAATCGAGAGACGTGCCCAACCCGGGAACGTAAGCTGAAACGTTCTTTGATGTATCAGGGTTTCCGTAGCTAACGATGGCCCGGCCGCCGCCTTCGTCACCGATTCCCAGTAGATACATGGGTGGAGATTTCGGATCCGGGTGACGCGTCTGGTAGTCAATCGACTTCAAGCCTTCCAGCATGCTCCTTGACTTTTCGTCTGGCTGGCCCTCCAGCTTCGCGATGAGTAGCCCGAGATTCTCGCGGTTCGCCTCATCACGTACCACAGCTGGAATACCGTCCAGGTTGCCGATGATCTCCGGAAATGCTCTGCGGTACTCGTCGCGCTCCTCGTCGCTGAGGCTGTCCCACCACTTGTTGCGATCGGCGGGCGACTTGTCCAGGGGAATGTGATCGCGAATGTACTGGCTCGCGGCCGAGCTGACCGTGTCGGCATCCGCAGCCACGTCCGCCCAGGTCTTGGTGCTGACTGCCAGTCCCGGCGCCGCCTTGAGCTCATCCAGCGCCTTGCTGTACCGGTCGTCGATCTCCGTGGCTTCCTGTACCGCATGGGCGATGCGGTCCGCGATGTCCTGGGCTTTCGCGCGGTGAGGGTTGGGGCTGTGCAGGCCGGAGGTGTCCGGGCCGAGGCCGGGAGAGTATCGGCCTGTGTTGCCGCTGATCGTTCCACCGGGGATCTCGTCACCGGTCAGCGCGTTCTCTCCACCGGCAGGGTAGACGACGCTGCCGTCTGCGTTCACGGTGTACGACAACGCCTTCGCGTCGTCCAGCGCTTCGAGCAGGCGGCGTCTCGGAGCCGCGATCTCGGCCGAGAAGCCGTTGAGCGCCCCGCTGACCAGGCCGCACTCGACCTGGGTGTAGTGGAAGTTCTCCGACAGCGTCTTCAGCTTCTTCTGTGCCGCATCCGCTGCCTCACCTTCGTTGGCCTTCTCCATGGCCTTGGTGATCTGCTTGTCGACGCGCTCCGTGGCCGCGTCGGCCATGTCACTGACCGCACGGTATCCGTCAGCCGCGTCTGCGTACTCGGAAGGGTTGAGGGCCTGGAGTGCTTTGAGGTCCATGCCTGCGGATCACCGGCCCTTGCCCGAGCCGCCGGTGGTGGACGCGTCCTCGGAGCCGACCTTCAACCGGGCGATCTCGGCCTTGATGGCCTCGTCGGTCCTCAGCTGGTCGGTGCCCGCCTTCTCCAGCACGCCGGCGAGGCCGTCGCACAGTTCGCCGATGTCCTTCACGCGGCGCTCCCAGGAGTCGTACACGCCTTTCTGGGCAACCGCGGTCGAACAGCCGGAGCCTTTGCCGAGCCCTGTTTGCCCTTCCCCTAACTTCGTCAGTGCCTTGCCGATGTTGTCCCGTAGATCGCCAACACCCTCGCCGGCCTTGGACCACGCCTTCTTGTCGGACCGGAGCCTGCCGGAAGCGCCGGGGCCCTTCGAGCTGTTGGCGCCCTGGTCGCCGGGTAACTGGTTGAGCTGCATCTGCGCAGAGTGCCGTTCGGCCACAGCGGACTTGAGCCGCTCCCATTCCTCCCAGGCCATGCGTGACTTCCCCCTCCCCATGTCGCGTCGCACGCCGCCAAGGGAGGTGAACGTGCAACCGCTGCGCTGCGCTGATCGAGGGGGACGCTACAACTCCCTACCGCAGGACCCATCCGTATCAGCCACCACGGCGTCTGAGTACCAGTACTCAGAGCAACTGGTCCCTGGCCGGGCCGGGCGGTGCTGGCGGGCGCACCTGGAGGTGCGTGCCCAGGTTCATCGAGTGACCCCACTCGACATCAGGCCCGTCCAAGCGCATGAGCACCTGTGCTCAGAGGCGAGCGGTCCGCTGCCTCGCCTGAGGATGATGCCGCGAAGACCGTGCGCCAGGTCCGTCGGGTGGCGGAGGCCCTGGTCGCCGCGAGCCATTGGCGCGGCGCCAAACCGGCACGTCAGGGTTTCGAGGTGGTCATGGGCGGGCTCGCGGCCCGGTTCACCTGGCAAGAACCCGCCTGCGCGCCGGGCGGGCGCGGCGTGGACCTACTGCGCGTAACGAGGCGCACACCCTTCGAAGCTCCGGGGTGCCGGAAGTGCACCGCTTCGTCCTGCTGTGGCATCGCGGCAATGACACCGTCTCTCCGGGACTCTCAACTCCACTTCGCGTATCTAGGAGTTCGCATGCCTGAAAACGATCCGTGGGATTACTCCCTCTAGCCTGATCCGCCTCGTGGACGTCGCGGAACTGCTGGCGGCGGAGCTGGTCGGCAACGCCGTACGGCACACCAAAGGGCCCTCCGCCCTGCGGGTGTACTGCGATCGGAGCGTGGGACGCGGACCCGTCACCGCCGGAGCCTCCGCAGTCGTTCGACCGGGCCGTGGAGCGCGAGGACGGGCGGGGGTTGGCGCCGGTCCGGGCCTGCGCCGACCTGTGGTGCTGGCCAGCCGCTGGCCAGGGAGGGCAACCGCGGGGAAGTACGGCTGGTGCGAACTGGGCGCGACGCCGGTGCTCTGTGCAACTTGCTCGACCGACGCGGAGCGTGAGGACAGCCCGGCGGTGGCCTCACCTGCCGCCGAACACCGCTCTGCCGTCGATGACACCGTCCCGGCCACCACGGTCACCGGCGTACTGGTCGGCTGAGCCGCTAACCCGGGTAAGTGGAGGGTTTGAGCCAGCCCCGATGGTAAGACTCCTGCTCGGCGTGACCGCGAGTGGCCCACCTCCTCCACCACGTCCAGGATGCGGGTGTCTTCCCCGGCTTCTATGTTTCCAGGAATTCCCCAAAGTGAATTGAATTGGTACCGCTGGTAGTCCGTCAGTGGCTGGCGAACGATCCGCACTCGCCCGATGGAGCGTCCCGATGCCACGAAGCCTGTACGCGCTCATGCCATCGCGGGTTGTGGTCCACCGGCTTCGGCTCCCCGCGAAGGAAGCGAGCGACGTTCTCAGTCTCCTTGGGTGGGTGCCCCCTCTCGTCCGGCCCCGGTTGAGGCCCTGTCCGACGACGCTACGGAGCACACCGTGCCTCGTCCATGCCGACTCCGAAATATTCCCGATCCGGCATGAACGATCTGGGCGCTCGTGGGCTACGTCCCAGCCGTCCGGGGCTGTAACCATTGGCCGCCTCCGGCGGCGTGCCCGACTCCGTCCGGGGGGTTGGGGGCCGGGCCGGTCGTCCGTTGGGCGGGTGCCGGAGGGGCAGGTCAGGGGCGCCAGGGCACCCGGTGTTCCGCCAGGTGGGCGAGGACCGCGTGGTTGGCCTCCCAGCCGTCCGGGAACTTCACGAGCGTGCCCAGCTGCACGGGTTCCGTCGACGGGTAGTCGTCCAGCAGTTCGCCCACGCCCGCCCGGCACACCACGATGCACGCGTGCCGGTGCCGGGAGGCCAGGACGCACAGGCGGCCGGTCTCCAGGTGGAAGGCGGTGGCGTCGGGGCGGCCGGAGAGCGGGTGGAGGACGACCGTCACGTCGTACTCGCGGCCCTGGAGGCGGTTGGCCGTGTCGACCGTCACGTCCGTCACCCCCAGGTCGGCGAGCGCCGCACGGACCGCCGCCGCCTGGTCGCGGTGGGCCGTGCCGACGGCGATGCGGGCGGCGGTCAGCGGAGCCGGGTCGGGGGAGCGCTCGGACGTCGCCGCGCCGCCCCGGTCGAGGAGGCGTCGGACCACCGTCGCCACCGCGCGCACCGCCTCCGGGTCCGTGCGCGGGGTGTGCCGCGCGGGCAGCTCCAGCAGGCCCCAGCCCGATGCCGCCGCCTCGTCGAGTACGCGGTCCGGTCCCGAACCGTCGGACGGGACGGCGAAGGACAGACGCCGGTCGCCGTGGTCCGTGCCGCTGCGGAACGGGGTGTACGGGTAGAACGCGTCCGAGACCAGGGGCGCGGCCGAGGCCGGCAGGCGCCACGACACCGGCAGACGGTGCTGCGGCAGGCCGGGGTTGTGGGCCAGGAGGGTCGTCACGGCGGAGGCCGAGGGGTCGTACGACAGGCCCGCCCACTGCTCGCTGCCGACGATCGCGAACGGGTCCAGCTGACCCGGGTCGCCCACGAACAGCGCGCGCTCGAACAGCCCGGCCACGGCCAGCAGCGAGTCGGAGCGCATCTGGTACGCCTCGTCGACGATCGCGTGCCGCCACGGCTCGTCCACCTTGACGTGCGCCCACTTCGCGGCGGTGGACAGGACGACGGCCAGCCCGGCGAGGTCGGCGGCCTTCGCGGACTTGCGGACGTTCGGCAGGTCGTCCAGCGCCTTGTCGTACGGGTCGGTGTCACTGCTGTGCAGCCGGCCCACCGGCAGCTCGGGGTTCTTCTCGGCGAGACGCAGGACCAGGTCGTCGACCTGGGCGTTGGTCTGCGCGACGACCATCAGGGGGCGGCCCGCCTCGGCCAGTTCCAGCGCCGCCCGCACCACGAGCGTGGACTTGCCGGCGCCGGGCGGGGAGTCGACGACGACGCCGCGCTCGGCGCCGTGCAGGGTGTCGTGGAGGATCGCCGCGGTGGCGCGGGCGGCCTCCGCACCGGGGTCGAAGGCGCCTTCCGGCGGGGCGGTCACGGCCTCGGCGGTCACAGGATGTCCTCCTCCGTCTGGGCATCGGCGGCCTCCGGCACGGCGGCAGCCTCACCGGGCGGTCCGCCGTGCGTCCACGGCGTCTGCTCGGGGTCGGGTAGCTTGGCCCCGCCCCGCTGCTCGTGCTCGAAGAGGGTGAAGCAGACCAGGTCGCCCTTCTCCGGAACGGATCCCGGCTCGGGCTCCTTGCCGCGGCCCATCTTGTCGACGATCCGCAGGACGAACACGCCCTCGGTCTCCTGCCCGGCGAACTCGGCCGCCTGCGGTCTGCCGTCCAGCGACCGGTACACCCGGACCCGGTCGCCCAGGTGCGGCCGGTCCTCCGTGCGGACGGTGACCAGGGGCCGCGGGCTGGGCCGCTTGCCCTCGCTGTACGCCATGGTCACGTCCACGACCTCGCCGGCGAACGCCTCCCCGGCCAGCCGCCGCCCGGCCATCACCAGCGGGTCGTCCAGGGCCTCCTGGGCATCCAGGCGGGCCTGTTCGCGCTCGCGCGTGGCCAGTTTGTTCGCCGCCGTCACCGCGTCGTCGCGGCGCGGCTGCGGGGGCTCGCCGGACAGGATGCGGTCGCGGTGCCCGGTGAACGACCAGCGGTCGCGCGTCCACCGCTCCTCGGCATGGGCTCCGGCGGGCAGCTCCCGCAGCAGGTCCAGGCCCCGCCACACCGCGTCCCAGGTGGGCCGCGTCCGGCTCTCGACCAGCGCGCGGATCTCCCGCTCGGCGGCGGTGAGGGCGGCCAGCCGCTCGTCGGCCTCCAGCCCGTCCTCGGCGGCGGCGAGCGCCGTGCGGGCGCGGTCGTAGCGCTCGATGGCGGGCGCCAGCAGCTTGTTGTCGAACGCCGGATCGGTGGCCGGACCCGCCGGCGGGCACAGGAGCTGGCCGTCCGCGTCGCGCGCCAGCTCGGCCCGCAGCGCGGTCTCGGCGCCGGACGCCCCCTCGGGCGGGTCGATCCACGCCAGCAGCGCTCCCAGGTGCTGGTCCTCCAGGGTGGACTGCCCCGTCGCCCAGTGCCGGCCCAGCAGGTCGGTCATGGCGAGGAGGAGGGAGGAACCGGGAACCCGCGCCCGCTCCCCGTAGTGGGTCAGCCAGCGGCCGAGCAGCGGCACCCTCGGCGGCGCCGGGTGCGGGGCCTCCGGGTCCTGCTCCGCCGTCCGCCGGAACCGCATGGACCGGCCCAGCAGCCGTACGAACTCGACGCCGGCGCGGCTCGGCACGATCAGCTGGGCCGCGTCCGCGCACAGGTCGACCTCGACCTTGACCCGCTTGCCGGTCTCCGGGTCGGTCTCGGTGCGCTCGGCCGTCTCGACCGCGTCGGCGTACGCCTCGATGTGCGGCAGCACGACGTCGGCCAGCTCGGACAGGAACGCGAACCGCAGATCGCGGTCGCGGGGCTGCGGGACGACCAGCAGCCGCGGCGCGTCCCGGTCGGTGCCGACCAGCGCGCCGAGCGGGGCGCCGGCCTCACCGGCGGTGGTGAGGGGCACGAACACCAGCGGCCGGTCGGACAGGTGCCGGTGCCGGACCGTGGCGGCGGGCTGGGCACGGCCGGTGCGTACGGCCTCCAGCCGGGCGAGCGTGGTGATCAGCGACACCCGGCCACCTCGCTGCCCGTTGTCGCGGTCGCAGTCGCAGTCGCGGTCGCGGTCGCACTCGTAGTCGCAGTCGCCGCTGCCGTCGCCAGCGCCTCCGCCCGGAGCGCCGCCGCCCTGCGCAGCGCCGCCACCGCCGGGTCGGCCGGGTCGCCGGCCTCGCCGCGGGCCGCCGCCAGGACGTCCTCGACGGTCGTCAGCCCGCCCAGCTCGGCGCGCACCGGACGGCCGAGGGAGGTCACCGCGCCGGCCTCGCGGGACCGGGCGCGGCAGTGGAACGCCAGCTCGCACGCGGACAGGCACTCGGGGGCGTACGTCGCCGGCACCGCCTCTACCGCGGCCGTCAGCTCGTCGGCCGGCAGGTCGGGGGAGAAGCAGACGCCCTCGGGAAGGGCGTCGGCGATCTCCTGGATACGGGTGAGGCGGGCCAGCTGGCGGCCGGTCACCGCACGCTGCTTGCGCACGTCGACGGCGGAGCCGGTGGGCAGGTTGGAGAAGTCCTTGGGACAGACCAGGAGGATCCGGTGGCGCACGCGCGGTGACGGGTCCAGCCGGGCGGCCACCTGTTCCAGTGCCAGTACGTACACCGCCGCCTGGCGCGCGGCGGCACCCACCTTCGCCGGGTCCGCCGAGCCGTCCAGCATCGGGAAGGACTTGATCTCGACGACCGTCCAGCTGCCGTCCGGATGGACGACGACCGCGTCCGGCTCCAGGAACGCGGGGGAGCCGGCGACGTCCAGGGCGAGCATCGGATGGTCCAGCAGGGTCCAGGTGCCGGGCGCCCGCGTGGCCTCCCGCAGGGCCAGCGACGTCCGTGCCGCGCGCCCCTCCGGGCCGGTCGCGGTCAGGTCGGGCACCTGCGCCCGCTCGGGCGGCTCGGCGCCCCGGTCCAGCTTCTCGTGCACGAGCCGCAGCAGTTCGGCGCCGCCGTCCGCCTTGACCCGTGCCTCGAACGCGTTGCCCCGCATGAACGCGAACTGGGACTGCCCGAAGGCCGACGGCGAGCCCAGCGCGGTCGCCAGCGACGCCTTGTTCACCCCGGCGCCGTCGAGGATCGCGCGCCGTCTGCACCCGGGGTTGGCGGCGAGGGCGGCCAGGGCCCGCGCGTCCAGCGCCTTGGCCGGTACGTCCGGGCCGCGCAGCTCAGCGAGCCGGTGCCGGAGCGCCGTCCCCCGCGTCCGTGGGTGAGGCGTCCGGTTCGGCTCCTGCCCCGATCCGCTGCTCGCGCTGCCGTGGAATTCGCTCACCCGCGGAAGTCTGGCATCCACCACTGACAATCGTGGCGCGGGTGCCGCCGGAGTCCTGCGCGACCGGTGTGAAACGCGCCGCGAGCCGGGTCCGCGCCCGGTCCGCGCTCCGCAGCACGAACGGCGTCAGCAGCAGCCCCGCGGCCATCACGGCCGCGCCGGCCACCGCGTCGAGGAAGTAGTGGTTGGCGGTGCCCATCACCACGATCGTGGTCACCAGCGGATAGATCACGCCGGCCGTCTTCGCCGTGCGCGTGCCGCCGTATCGCCACAGCATCACGCCGCACCACAGCGCCCAGCCCACGTGCAGGCTCGGCATGGCCGCGTACTGGTTGGTCATCCCGCCCAGGCCGCGCGGCGCGCTCGCCTCCCCGCCCCACCAGCCGT
The DNA here is from genome assembly GCF_014534645.1 of Streptomyces griseicoloratus. Classification (GTDB taxonomy): domain Bacteria; phylum Actinomycetota; class Actinomycetes; order Streptomycetales; family Streptomycetaceae; genus Streptomyces; species Streptomyces griseicoloratus. Next base: position 49,198 of record NZ_JACVQF010000190.1, on the reverse strand, counting down.
ACGAGCTGTAGAACGCCATCGTGTCGACGAACCCGTGGCTCGCGTCCAGCAGACGGGGCGGACAGGTCGGCAGCAGGGTGAAGCCGATCAGGCCGATGAACGTGGACGTCATCAGCCAGGTGCGGGCGGCGCGGTAGCGCACGGTGCGCGACCGGAAGATCCAGACCAGGATCGCGGGCGTGACCACGTAGTGCAGCGACGCGTACCAGAAGTCGGCCGGCACACCGAGCCAGGGCTCGCGGGTGAAGAGGCGGTTGAGCGGGTGCTCCGCGTTGAGGTGCAGCACCTTCTCGATGCGCAGGATCGCCAGGCCGTGGTCGACGGCGTCCGAGACGTCGCCGCGCACCAGGAGACGGCCCGCCGAGTAGCAGGCGTACACCAGGACGATCAGCGGCAGCTCGGTCCACCAGCGCAGCCGAGTCGTCGGGGCCGCCTCGGTGCCCGGTGTCTCGGTGTGCGGCATCCGATCGCCCTCCCCCTTCGTTCTCGCGCGCCCCGTCGGGCCGGGCGTGTCACTCTACGGCTTGCTCACGCGCTCCCTGGAGCGCCCCCGGCCCTGATAGACGCCGGGATCGCCCCGCGGGTTGCCCCTGCGCGGCGTGCGCGATGATGAAGGGGTTCCGCCTGACATTCCTCCCGGAAAGGCCCCTTCCATGGCACCGCGCATCCTGCTGGCCCGGCACGGACAGACCGAGTGGTCGCTGTCCGGCAGACACACCGGCAGGACCGACGTGCCGCTCCTGGAGGAGGGCCGCCGGGGCGCCAAGCTGCTCGGCGAGCGCCTGCACCGGGCGCCGTGGGACGGCCTGTCCGGCGTCGAGGTGCGCACCAGCCCGCTCTCCCGCGCGCGGGAGACCTGCGAACTCGCGGGCTTCGGCGAGCGTGCCGGCACCTGGGACACGCTGATGGAGTGGGACTACGGGGACTACGAGGGCCTGAAGCCGGCCGAGATCCAGGCCGTCCGGCCCGGCTGGCTGATCTGGCGGGACGGGGTGCCCGGGGGCGAGAGCGTGGCGGACGTCACCGCGCGCGCCGACGAGGTCGTGGCGTGGGCGCGCGAGGCGGACCGCGACGTGCTGGTCTTCGCGCACGGGCACATCCTGCGGTCGATCGGTGCGCGGTGGCTGGGGCTGCCGCTGGACTTCGCGGCGCGGATACGGCTGAACCCGACGTCGCTGTCGGTCCTGGGGTGGGCCTACGGGGAACCGGCGATCGAGAGCTGGAACGACCTGGGGCACCTGGCGGGCTGACGTCCGCGGCGGCGGCTCTGGCCGGCGCGCGGCCCGGCGTAGCGGGTGGCCGTGCGTCGGTGCGGGCCGGGGGTGGGCACGCCGCCCGGCGTTGCGGGTGGCCGTACTGTCGTGCGGGCCGGGGGGCGGTGCGCGGCCCGGCGTTGCGGGGTGCCGCTGCGCCCACCCGTGCCGCCCCAGCGGCACGACTGCCCGCAGCGGCGCAGGCGCGACTGCCGACGGCTGCGCAGGCGTGACTGCCGGCCGCGGCAGGTGTGTCACGTCGGTCGTGGGAGTGATGCGTGGCGTTCCAGGAACGTCGATACCCCTGACGCCCGTCGGTGTGGCAGCAGTACCCGGGCCGTGCCCGCGAGCATCGTGTGGATCCGGGACGACTGGACCTCGTCCAGCAGGTCCAGGACCCGCATTCCCGCCGCCGCCGCCTCGTCGGGGCGGCCGCCGCGGGCCAGGTCGTCCGCCAGTTCGGCGGAGTACAGGGCGATGTTCCGGGTGAAGTGGGGGTCCTGCAGTTCGGCCGCCCGCCGTGCGTGCCGTGCCGCCCGCGGCCAGTCGCCCAGCGTCGACCAGCACTGCGCCTCCAGCGCCTCCAGCTCGGCCTCCCCGTAGAAGCTCATCCACTCCGGGTCGGCGTCCGAGGGGCCCCGTTCGAAAAGGGTCTGCGCCCGGGTCAGCGCCTGCTCGCAGCCGACGCGGTCGGCGAGCCCGGCCCAGCCGCCCGCCTCGCGCAGGGCGAGCAGGGAGGCCAGACGCGACGAGCCCAGGGGGCGGGCGGCACGCTGTGCGGCCTGGGCCGCCCGGACCGCCTCGCGGGGCCGGCCGGCGTCGCGGGCGAGGAACGCGGTGTTGCAGAAGGCGTGCGCCTCCAGGCCCGGGTCCCCGGTCATCCGGGCGGTGGCGAGGGCCTCGGCGTAGTGGGAGCGGGCGTCGTCGAACCGCCCGGAGTCGTGGGCCAGCCAGCCCACGGAGATCGCCAGTTCACCGGCGCCCGAATAGAGCCGGTCCGCCGTCGCCTGCCGGGTCGCACCGGCGTCCAGCAGCGCGTACGCGGCGCGCAGCGGGGCCGCCGCACGCCGGTAGAGGCCGTCGGCGCCGTGCCGGTCGTCGAGCAGCCGGATCCGGCGGACGGCTTCCTCGAGGGCGCCCGCGTCGCTCGTCCCGGCGCGCCGCACGGGGCGCTGAGCCGCCGCGGCGTCGAGGGCGAGCCCCAGGGGGCCCAGCGAGACGGCGGCCACCGTGGCGCCGCCGGTCATGAATGCGCGACGCAGCACGTCGCTCTCCTCGTGGTTGTGGTGCGTGTCGTACGGGTGGTGCGGGTCCTGTGGGTCGAACGTGTCGTGCGTGTCGTGCCTGTCGTGCGTGTCATACGGCTCGCCCGGCCCCTCCGTCTCACCGCCGGTGGGCGGCGGCCCGCCGGGATGTGCCGCGAGCCCTTCCCCGGCGGCACGCGTCCGCCGTCCGCGTACGGACGAACGGGGCGCGAACCCGAGGTCGGTGAGCGTGCGGCCGGGGAACATGTGCAGGAACACCCGTTCGTACGCGTAGTTGGGGCAGCGGATCTCACCCGCCTCGACCCGGCCGACGTAACGCGCATCACAGCTGACCTGCTCACCGATCTCGCGGGCGGCCCGGCGGACCGCGGCCGCGAACTCGGCGGGCGAGCGCCGGCCGCGCAACTGCCGGAAGGCGAGGTTCGGCTGCTGTGGCCGGTCGGGCTGGGCGGAGGTCACCGTTGACGACGCCATGGCCGGGTCCTCTCGTGCGAACCGTCGAACCATGCCGGAGCCGGGGCGAGTTGTACGGATCCGTTCCGTTCGTCGCCCTGTTTCCGGCGGGCAAGAACGTACCTGCTGTGACGGTCCCGCCACGCGGTGTTTGGCTACAAACCGGATATCTCATCCACGATCTGCCATGAAGTGCCATCCTTTGCGGCGCACTTGTGCCGTAGCCGTTGACGGTCCGACGCGTTGAACCCGATGGACCGGGAGGCCCCCGACTCCCGACCGCTCGTCCAAGGAGGGTTCCGTGGTGGAGGCCGGGATGGAGATCAGCCGGATCAGCGAGCCGTGCAGCGCCTGTGACGTCGTCACCGTGCCGACCCGGCAGGGGCTGGAGGCCGTCGACATCCTCAGACGGGGGGCCGGCGAGGCGGTGGGCCCGGTACTCCACGACGACGGCTGCGACACCCTGGGCTTCCTGGTGCCGCCGGGGACGGCCGCCGCGTGGGACGTGCCGGGGAGCACGTGCACCGGGACCGACGGCCGGGGGCTGGACCTGAACCCCGAACCCCCGGTGGAGGGCTCGGACTGGCTGCTGCCGCCGGGGGAGGCGGACCCTGCGACCGACCCGGTCGTGCTGCGGGCCGCGCTGGGCGAGGCCGCCCGGCTGATCGAGGCGGCGGACAACTGCCGCTGAGCGCCGGCGCCCGGTCACCGGCCCGGGAGCACGACCCGGTGGGGCGGCCGATAATGGGCGGATGGGAAAGTCCAGGAGTGCCCGGCGCGGTCGCGCGGTCGTGGAAGCCGTCGTCGAGCAGGTCGACGGCGGGCTCGCCGAGCTGATCCCCGACCGGGACCGGGCGCGGGCCTGGACGCTGCTCATCGACGGCGCCCCGCAGTCGCACGTCGACCTCGACGACCCCGCGTACCTGTCCTTCGAGTACCAGCGCCGCCTCGGGCACGTCATCGACCTGGTCGCCCCGCCCGGCAAACCCGTCCACGCCGTGCACCTGGGCGGCGGCGCCCTCACCCTCGCCCGCTACGTCGCCGCCACCCGCCCCCGCTCCACCCAGCAGGTCGTCGAGCGGGACGCCGGCCTCGTCCAACTGGTCCGGCGGGAGCTGCCGCTGGACCCCGGCGCCCGGATCCGGGTGCGCTCCGTGGACGCCCGCGCAGGGCTGGCCAAGGTGCCCGACGGCTGGGCGCACCTGGTCATCGCGGACGTGTTCAGCGGAGCCCGCACCCCGGCGCACCTGACGTCCACCGAGTTCCTCGACGAGGTCCGCCGCGCCCTCGTGCCCGGCGGGGTCTTCGCGGCGAACCTCGCCGACGGCCCGCCACTGGCCCATCTGCGCGGCCAGATAGCCACCGCCGCACACCGCTTCCCCGAACTCGCCCTCATCGCCGACCCGGCCGTGCTGCGCGGCAGGCGCTTCGGCAACGCGATCCTCGCCGCCTCCGACCACCCGCTGCCGGTCGCAGAACTCACCCGCCGTGCCGCCTCCGACCCGCACCCCGGCCGCGTGGAGCACGGCAGGGCGCTGACCGACTTCACCGGAGGAGCCCTCCCCGTGACGGACGCCGCGGCGGTGGCGTCCCCGGCGCCGCCCCCGTCCGTGTTCACCTGAGCCGGGAGCCTGGCGTTCACGCGAGCCGGGAGCCCGGCAGGGCTCAGTAGCTGCCGATCTCCACCCTCGGCGGGCCGTCGTGCCAGGTGCAGAAGACCGACACCCGGTCCGCGCCCGAGGTGAACTCCACCCGGATCCACGTCTCCGTCTTCCACACCTGCATCGACCAGCCCGTGCCCGGTGTCGCCGACACCAGGGACGCGGACGAGGTGCCCAGATCGAACACCGCCCGCCCGCCGTCGGTGTCGTAGCTCCTGACCCGGCCGGAGCCGGTGGGGGAGGAACCGGGCGCGGCCGGGGCGGTGGCCGTGGCCGGGGCCGTCCGCGACGGGGTGGGGCTCGGCTGCGCGCGGGGCGTCCGGCCGGGCGTCGGCGACGCACTCGCCGACGGCGACGGCCGCCTCGTCGACGACGACGCCGGCGGCTCCGACTCCCGTGCGGTCACGTCGGCCGCCGTGATGGGCAGGGCGCGGGGCGGGTCGTACGCCGTTCCCGCCATCACCGTGTGCACACCCCACCACGACAGCGTGACCGCCGCGCCGGTGGCGAGCAGCCAGGCCAGTACGTGTACGAGTCCTCTGCGCATCGCGGCCATACTGCCTCACGCGCCCCACGGGTGTCGCCCGGACGGAGCAGCGCCGGAGTTGTCCACAGGCCCGCACCCGGCGTCGCCCGCATGGCGTACGGTGCGGCGCATGGCAAGTGTGCTCGTGGTCGAGGACGACCAGTTCGTACGCTCGGCGCTCATCCGCCATCTGACCGACGCCGCGCACCTCGTGCGCAGCGTCGGCACGGCACTGGAGGCGCTGCGCGAGGTCGCCCATTTCCGTTTCGACGTGGTCGTCCTCGACCTCGGGCTGCCCGACCTCGACGGCTCCGAGGCCCTGAAGATGCTGCGCGGCATCACCGACGTACCGGTGATCATCGCCACGGCCCGGGACGACGAGGCGGAGATCGTCCGCCTGCTGAACGCCGGGGCGGACGACTACCTCACCAAGCCGTTCTCGGTCGAGCACCTGTCGGCGCGGATGTCGGCCGTACTGCGCCGCGCCCGGTCCGGCGACGGCCAGGCCCCGCCGTCGAGCGTCCTGCGGGTCGGCGGCCTGACCGTCGACCCCCTGCGCCGCCAGGCCGAACTGGACGGCGTGCGGCTGGACCTGACCCGGCGCGAGTTCGACCTGCTCGCCTTCCTGGCCCGGCGGCCCGGGGTCGTCGTCCCCCGCCGGGAACTGCTCGCCGAGGTCTGGCAGCAGTCCTACGGCGACGACCAGACCATCGACGTCCACCTGTCGTGGCTGCGGCGGAAACTGGGCGAGACCGCGGCCCGCCCCCGCTATCTGCACACCCTGCGCGGGGTCGGCGTGAAGCTGGAGCCGCCCGCGGAGTCCGCCGGAGCGGAGCCGCCGCGATGAGGTGGGCGCTGGTCAAGGTGTCGCTGGCGGTCACCGCGATGGTCGTGGTCGCCTTCGCGGTCCCGCTCGGGCTGGTCATCCGGGAGATGGCCCGCGACCGCGCCTTCGCGGGCGCCGAACGGGAGGCCGCCGCCGTGGCCCCGGCGCTGTCCATCACCACCGACCGCGAGCAGCTGGAGCGGGTCGTCGCCTCCGCCGGCTCGGACGCCGGGATGGCCGTGCACCTGCCGGCGTCCGGCGGGCAGACCGCGGGCGCCGACATCGGCAGGCAGCGCGCCACCGACGAGGACATCGCCGCCGTACGCCGGATGGGGCGGGCCTCCACCGCGGAGGTGCCGGGCGGCTCGACGCTGCTCCAGCCGGTCGCGATCGGCTCCGGCGAGATCGCCGTCGTCGAGGTGTACGTCCCCGAGTCCGAGGTCACCAACGGCGTCGGCACGGCCTGGGCGGTGCTCGCCGGGGTCGGCGCCGCGCTGATCGTCGGCTCGGTCGCGGTCGCCGACCGGCTGGGCGTACGGATGGTGCGGCCCGCCCAGCGCCTGGTCGAGGGCGCGCACGAACTGGGGGAGGGCAAGCTGGGCGCCCGGGTCCCCGAGGAGGGGCCGACCGAACTGCGCCTGGCGGCCGTCGCGTTCAACTCCATGGCCGACCAGGTCGTGCAACTCCTCGCCAACGAGCGGGAGCTGGCCGCCGACCTCTCCCACCGCCTCCGTACGCCGCTGACCGTGCTGCGGCTCAACGCCGCCTCGCTCGGCGACGGGCCGGCCGCCGACCAGACCCGGGCCGCGGTCGAGCAGCTGGAGCGCGAGGTGGACACCATCATCCGGACCGCCCGGGACGCCAAGCCGCAGACGGCCGCGGCCGGGCCCGGCGCCGGGTGCGACGCCGCCGAGGTGGTCCGCGAGCGGATGGCGTTCTGGTCCGCGCTCGCCGAGGACGAGGGCCGCAAGTGGCGGGTGGCCGGCGCCGACCGGCCGGTGCGGATACCCGTGGCCCGCGCCGACCTGGCCGCGGCCCTCGACGCCCTCCTCGGCAACGTCTTCCGGCACACCCCGGAGGGGACGGCCTTCGCCGTCGACGTGCACAACGGCGAGGACGCGGTGATCGTGCTCGTCTCGGACGCCGGCCCCGGCATACCCGACCCGGAAGCGGCGATGGCGCGCGGCCGGGGCTCGGGCAGCGACGGGTCGACGGGGCTCGGCCTGGACATCGTGCGCCGGCTCGCGGAGTCGACCGGCGGCGACGTGCGGATCGGCTCCTCCGTGCTGGGCGGGACCGAGGTGCGGATCTGGCTCCAGCTCGACGGCCGGGCCGCCCCCGTGCGGCGCGGCCACCGCGGGGCCGTGCGCCGCCGCCGTCAACCCCGGCTGGTCCCCACCTTTAACCGGTCCCGATCCCTCCCTTAAGCGCGCCCTAAGATCACCGACTGCCGCCCGGATCAGGCACTTCGCCCGATTCCTCATCGCTAGCGTGCTGCCGCGTCCCACCCCCTCGGGTCCCCCCAGTGAGCAGCGAAGGCAGGCACGTGATGAGTACGCACCGGCGCAGGGTCAGTGGCAGGAACAAGGCGATCGGCGGTCTCGTCGCCGCGGCCGTGGCCGGCGGCGGCGCGCTGCTGTTCACCGGGACCGCCCAGGCCGCCGGAGTCGGGGCGGCCTACACGCGGACCAGCGAATGGTCGACGGGCTACACCGCGCAGTACGTCGTCACGAACAACAGCGGGCAGGCGAAGAAGGACTGGACGCTGGAGTTCGACCTGCCCGCGGGAACCCGGCTCGGCTCGCTGTGGAACGCCGAGTCCGGCGTCAGCGGGCAGCACGTCACCGTGACGCCGCCGAAGTGGGACGCCGACGGACTGGCGCCCGGCGAGTCCGTCACCGTCGGCTTCGTCGTCGACGGCACCGCGAACCCCACCGGCTGCCTCATCGACGACGCCGAGTGCTCGGCGGACGACGGCGCCGTCCCCGAGCCCAGCGGCCGCCCGACGCAGTCCCCGGCCCCCACACCCACGGCCTCGACACCGGCCACGCCGGCCCCGACCGCCACGGCCACCACCCCGGCACCCACCGCCACACCGTCACAGACCCCCGGCGGCGGCACCGCGGCCGGCGCCGGCTTCGCCCCCTACGTCGACACCTCCCTCTACCCGGCCTTCGACCTGGTGGGAAATGCCGAGGCCACCGGCGTGAAGAACTACAACCTCGCGTTCGTCACCGACGGCGGCGGCTGCACCCCGAAGTGGGGCGGCGTCACCGACCTCGCGAGCGACGCCGTGGCCGGCCAGATAGGCGCCCTGCGCGCCGAGGGAGGGGACGTCCGCGTCTCCTTCGGCGGGGCGGCCGGCTCGGAGCTGGCGGCGACGTGCTCCTCGGCGGACGCGCTGGCGGCGGCGTACGGCAAGGTCGTGGACGCCTACGGCCTCACCAAGGTCGACTTCGACGTGGAGGGCGGCGCACTGCCCGACAGGGCCGCCAACACCCGCCGCGCCCAGGCCATCGCACAGCTGCAGAAGCAGCACCCCGGCCTGGACGTCTCCTTCACGCTCCCGGTGATGCCCGAGGGCCTGACCCAGGCCGGCGTCGACCTCCTCGCCGACGCCAAGGCCGCCGGCGTGCGGATCGGCACCGTCAACATCATGGCGATGGACTACGGCCCCGCGTACAGCGGTGACATGGGCACCTACGCCGAACAGGCCGCCACCGCCACCCAGGCCCAGATCAAGGGCGTCCTCGGGCTCTCCGACGGCGCGGCCTGGAAGACGGTCGCCGTCACCCCGATGATCGGCGTCAACGACGTCGTGTCGGAGATCTTCACGGTCGACGACGCCGCCCAGATGGTGAAGTTCGCCGAGGCCAAGGGGCTGGGCTGGCTGTCGATGTGGTCCGCCACCCGCGACGGGCAGTGCCCCGACGGCGCCAAGCCGCAGGCCGACGCCACCTGCAGCTCCATCCTCCAGGAGAAGTCCGCCTTCACGAAGACGTTCGCCGCCTACAACTAGCCCCACCAGCCCCTCACTCGTAACGCCCGGGGCGCGGCACCCCCCGTCGGATGCCGCGCCCCGTCCCCGTCCCCCTCGCAGTGGCGTTCTACTCGACCGGGGGCAGCGTCCCCGTGCGGGCCGCGCGGGCGTACCAGTGGGCGCTCGACTTCGGGGTGCGCTCCTGGGTGGCGTAGTCGACGTAGACCGCGCCGAAGCGCTTCTCGTAGCCGTAGGCCCACTCGAAGTTGTCCATCAGGGACCACAGGTAGTAGCCCCGCACGTCCGCGCCGTCGGCGATGGCCCGGCGGACCGCCGAGAGGTGGCCGTGCAGATAGGCGACGCGCTCGGGGTCGTGGACGCGGCCGTCGGCGTCGGGCTTGTCGTCGTAGGCGGCGCCGTTCTCGCTGATGTAGATCGGCAGGCCGGGAGCCTCCCGCGTGTAGCGCATGATGAGCTCGTGCAGACCGGTCGGGTCGACGCTCCAGCCCATCTCCGTGCGCTCGCCGGGCGGCTGATGGAACGCCACGTCGTCCGCCGCCGGCCACGGCGAGTGGTCGCTCGCCCCGTGCCCGTCGGCACGCGGGCCCTCCGCGTCCGGGTCGGCCGCCGACACCACGGTGGGCGTGTAGTAGTTGAGGCAGAGCGCGTCCAGCGGCTGGTGGATCGTCGCCAGGTCGCCGTCCTGGACGTGGCTCCAGTCGGTGACCGACGCCGTCGCCTCGAACAGGGTCTCCGGGTACACGCCGTGCAGGATCGGGCCGTGGAAGACGCCGCCGGACAGGTCGTCGATCTTCCGGGCGGCCACCAGGTCGGCCGGGCGCTGCGACAGCGGCCGCACGACGGAGGTGTTGAGGCTGAGCGCCACCGAGTTGCGGGCCGGCATCACCGACCGCAGGGCCACCGTGCCGAGGCCGTGCGCCAGGTTGAGGTGGTGCGCGGCGCGCAGCGAGGCCGCCGGGTCGGTACGCCCGGGAGCGTGCACCCCGGAGGCGTAGCCCAGGAAGGCGCTGCACCACGGCTCGTTGAGGGTGATCCACTGCTCCACGCGGTCGCCGAGTGCCTCGCCGACGATCTGCGCGTACTCGGCGAACCGGTACGCCGTGTCCCGCTCGGGCCAGCCGCCCGCGTCCTCCAGCTCCTGCGGCAGGTCCCAGTGGTAGAGGGTGAGGGCCGGCTTGATCCCGGCGGCCAGCAGCTCGTCGACCAGACGCCGGTAGAAGTCCAGACCGCGCTGGACCGCGGGGCCGCGGCCGGTCGGCTGCACCCGGGACCAGGAGACGGAGAAGCGGTAGGCGTTCAGACCCAGCTCCGCCATCATCGCCACGTCGTCGCGGTAGCGGTGGTAGTGGTCGACCGCGACGTCACCGGTGTCGCCGCCGGCCGTCTTCCCCGGCGTGTGGCTGAAGGTGTCCCAGATCGAGGGGGTACGGCCGTCCTCCCGCACCGCGCCCTCGATCTGGTACGCCGAGGTCGCGGCGCCCCAGAGGAAGGCGGGGGGGAAGGTCACCGGGGTCACCGGCGTTGCGGACTCAGGCATGGAAGCGCTCCCATAAGGGGTCGTTGCTGGTCGTGGAAGACCGACGAGTAGAGATGTTGGGGGGAAGGCGGGGCCGGGGCGGCGATGGCCCGGCCCCTGGGACGATGTCAGCCCTTGACGGCACCCTGCATGATGCCGCCCACGATCTGCTTGCCGAAGATCGCGAAGACGATCAGCAACGGCAGCGTGCCGAGCAGTGCGCCCGCCATGATCAGGGACTGGTCGGGGGTGAAGCCGCGGCCCAGGCCCGCCACCGCGACCTGCACGGTCGGGTTGCCGTTCTGCGTCAGCACCAGGAACGGCCACAGGAAGTCGTTCCAGGTCTGCACGAACATCAGCATGCCGAGCACGGCCATCGCGGGCCGCGCGGCCGGGAACACCACGTGCCACACCACGCGCCAGCTGCTCGCGCCGTCGACGCGGGCGGCCTCGATGATCTCGTCCGGCAGCGCCTGGAGCAGGTACTGCCGCATGAAGAACACACCGAACGCGCTCACCAGCGACGGGAGGATCACCGCCTGGAGCTGGTCGGCCCAGTCCAGCTTGGCGACCATCATGTACAGCGGGATGACGCTCAGCTGCGGCGGCACCATCATCGTGCCGACCACGATCAGCATCAGCGCGTTGCGCCCCTTGAACCGCAGCTTGGCGAAGGCGAACCCGGCGATCGTCGACAGGAAGACGATGGTGAGCGCCGAGACACCGGCCACGATGGTGGTGTTGAGGAACGCCTCGCCCAGGTTGGCGTCCTCCCAGGCGACCTCCAGCTTGTCGAAGAGGTTGCCGCCGAACCACAGCGGCGGCGGCGACTGGGCGAGGCGCTGGTTGTCGCGGGAGGCGGCGATGGCCGTCCACACCAGCGGGAACAGCGAGCCGAGGGTGAACAGGGCGAGGATGATGTACGCGATCGGCCCGGCGTGCAGCTGCCCGCCGGCGCGGGCCGACTTCGGGCGCCGCACCCGCCGGGGCGGCTCGGGCACCGGATCGGCCGGGGGTTTCGTCAGGGTCGTCGTCACGGCCGGTTCTCCTTAACTACTGGCGCGCAGCCGGCGCGAGATGACGGAGTTGACGATCCCGATCACGATGAGGATCAGGAACATCGCCCAGGCGATCGCGGAGGCGCGGCCCAGGTGCTGGTTGACCCAGCCCTGCTCGTACAGGTACAGGCCGAGCGTCTGGAACTGGTGCTGGGAGCCGCCGGAGGCGCCCTTGTTGGCGTCGAACAGCAGCGGCTCGCCGAACAGCTGCGAGGCGCCGATCGTCGACACGACGACGGTGAACAGGATCGTCGGACGCAACGAGGGCAGGGTGACGTGGATGAACTGCTGCCAGCGGTTGGCGCCGTCCAGCGCCGCCGACTCGTACAGGTCGTGCGGGATCGCCTGCATCGCGGCCAGGTAGATCAGCGCGTTGTAGCCGGTCCAGCGCCAGATCACGATCGAGGAGACGGCGATCTGCGAGGCCCAGTGCTCGTTCTGCCAGTCGATGTTGTCGACGCCGACGAGGCCCAGCACCCAGTTGATCATGCCGTAGTCGCGGCCGAAGAGCAGCACGAAGACCAGGGAGGCGGCGGCGATCGACGTCGCGTACGGGGCCAGCATGACGACCCGGAAGAAGGTGGAGCCGCGCAGCTTGTAGTTGAGGATGTGCGCCAGGCCCATCGCCATCAGCAGCTGGGGCACCGTGGAGATGATGCCGATGGTCAGCGTGTTCTTCGCGGCGTTCCAGAAGAAGTCGTCGTCGAAGATCCGGGTGTAGTTGTCGAGGCCCGCCCATTCCATGTCGGTGGGCGCGGTCAGCTCCACCGTGTGCAGCGAGGCCCAGCCGGTGTAGATCAGCGGGAACAGGCCGAACGCGATGAAGAGCAGGAAGAACGGCGAGACGAACGCGTACGGGCTCCAGCGCATGTCCCGCTGCCAGCGACGGGAGAGCCGGTCCCGCTTCCTCGCCGCCTCGGGGGACCCCGCGTCGGCCGGGAGGCGGCCCGGGGCCGCGCCCCCCTCCTTGGCGGGGGGCGCGGCGGTGTCGTGCCGGGGTGACATTCCGGTCACTTCTCCAGGTTGTTGTCGATGGTCTTCACGGCGTTGTCCCAGGCCTCCTCGGGCGACTTGCCCTGGGTGACGAGGATGACGCCGTTGTCGGTCAGACCCTGCTGGATGATCTGGTCCTTCGGGCCGATGACCTGGCTCGGGATGGTCTCGGCGGCCTTGGCGAAGATCTCGCCGATCGGCGTGTCACCGGTCATCTCGTTCTTCGCGCCCGTCACCAGCGGCAGCTTGTACGCGCCCGGCGCGCTCGGGAAGTTGCCCTGCACGGAGAACAGCTTGGCCTGCTGCTCCGGCGCGGTCAGCCAGGTGACCAGCTTCTGCGCCTCCTCCACGTTCTTGCCGTTCTTGGGCACGCCGAGGAAGGTGCCGCCCCAGTTGCCGGCCTTGGGCGCCGCGGCCACGTCCCACTTGCCGGCGGCGTCCGGCTGGGACTTGCCCTTGATGGTGCCGAGCATCCACGGCGGGCACGCGACGGTGGCGAACTTGCTGTTGGCGATGGTCGTGTCCCAGGCCGGCTGGAACTGCGTCTGCGACTGGACGAGTCCCTCCTCGGCCGCCTCGGCGGTCAGGTCGAAGGCGGCCTTGACGGCGGGGTTGGTCTTGTAGATGACCTCGCCGGAGGAGTCGTAGAACTTCTCCTCCTCACTGCTGAGGATCGCGTTGATCAGACCGCCGGGGGAGTCCATGAAGAAGGTGTCCTTGCCGGCCTTCTCCTTGTACTTCTTGCCGGTCTCGATGAACTTGTTCCAGTCGCCCGCCCACAGCTTGCCGACCTCCTCGCGGTCGGTCGGCAGGCCGGCCTTCTCGAAGAGGTCCTTGCGGTAGCAGATGGCCATCGGGCCGATGTCGGTGCCGAGCCCGACCGTCACGCCGTCCTTGGTGGTGGCCTGCTGCCACTTCCAGTCCAGCCAGCCGCTCGGCTTGACGCCCGAGACCTTCGCCATGTCCACGAACTTGTCGGACTGGGTCTGGACGACCTCGGCGATGTTGGCGATCTCGATCGCCTGGATGTCCTGGAGGCCGCTGCCCGTGGTGAGGTGGTTGACCAGAGCGGGGTAGTAGTTCTCGTTCCGCTCGGTGACGTTCTCCTCGATGTTGATGTCGGGGTTCAGCTTCTCGTACTCGTCGTAGAGGCCGGCCTCCTTGAAGCCCATGGTGCCGAACAGGCCCAGGGTGATCGTGGTCTTGCCCTTGCTGTCGCCCGACGACGAGCCCGACTCGTCGTCGCCGTCGTCGGCACAGCCGGCCAGCAGCCCGGCGCCCAGCGACGCGACGGCCGCGAGGGCCATCGCCCTGCGGACGGTTCCTGTGCGTGCTGCTCGCATTGCGTCCTCCTGTTGCCCTGACGTGCCGACCCCCCGGCCAACTGCATGCTTGGGCCCGTTGCATGTGTTCGTTCGTCGCTGCGGCTCGGGCGGGGAACGTGCGGGATGTGTATGTGCCAGGTAGTGTGGGAGCGCTCCCACAAGTGATGAGTTGAAGAGTCGTCGGTCCGGGCGGGGGTGTCAAGGGAGCGGACGTGACGAAGTGCGTTCAGTTATCGGCCTGTTAACTGGACGCCGCGAACGTTACGAAGATCGACCGTCGCGCACCGGCGGCGGCCCGGGCCGGGTCATCAAACCCGACCGGCCTGTTAAATTCCAGGCCAGCCGCAGAGTGCGGGGTGTCGACGGGAGGCGGAGCCGATGGCAGGCCACGGAGCGCGTGGGCGGAGCGGTGGCCGGCCCACCCTCGAAGAGGTGGCGGCACGCGCGGGCGTCGGCCGCGGCACGGTCTCCCGGGTGATCAACGGCTCGCCCCGGGTGAGCGACGCGACCCGGGCGGCCGTCGAGGCGGCGGTCGCGGAACTCGGGTACGTCCCCAACACCGCCGCCCGCGCGCTGGCCGCCAACCGGACCGACGCGATCGCCCTGGTGGTGCCGGAGCCGGAGACCCGGTTCTTCGCGGAACCGTACTTCTCGGACATGCTGAAGGGCGTCGGCGCCGAGCTGTCCGACACCGAGATGCAGCTGCTGCTGATCTTCGCGGGCAGCGACCGGGAGCGGCAGCGGCTCGCTCAGTACCTGGCCGCCCACCGGGTGGACGGCGTCCTGCTGGTCTCGGTGCACGCCGACGACCCGCTGCCCGACCTGCTGGCCCAGCTGGAGATCCCCGCGGTGATCAGCGGCCCGCGCTCGGCCACGGAGACGCTGGCCTCGGTCGACTCCGACAACTACGGCGGCGCCCGCTCGGCCGTCGAGCACCTGCTCGCCCGCGGCCGCGGCCGCATCGCCCACATCACCGGCCGCCTCGACGTCTACGGCGCCCAGCGGCGTGTCGACGGCTACCGCGACGCCCTGCGCGACGCGGGACTGCCCGCGGACGACCGCCTGATCGAGGCCGGCGACTTCACCGAGGAGGGGGGCCGCCGGGCGATGGACGAGCTGCTGCGCCGCTGCCCCGACGTGGACGCGGTCTTCGCCGCCTCGGACGTGACCGCGGCGGGCGCCCGGCAGGCCCTGCGCGAGAGCGGCCGCCGCATCCCGGAGGACGTGGCCCTGGTCGGCTACGACGACTCGGCCATCGCCCGCCACATGGAACCGCCGCTGACCAGCGTCCGCCAGCCCATCGAGGAGATGGGCCGCGCGATGATCGACCTGCTGCTGACGGAGATCGCCGACCGCCGCCCGGCGGCGTCCCGCGGCCTGGAGCGGCACCAGGTGGTGCTGGCGACGGAACTGGTGGAACGCGCCTCGTCGTGACCGGCCCGGCCGCGCGCCGCCGGGCCGGTGCCCGGAACGCGAGTCAGCCGGTGACCTTCTCACGAAGGTCACCGGCTGACTCATCAGGGTGAGTGACGGGACTTGAACCCGCGACTTCCTGGACCACAACCAGGTGCTCTACCAGCTGAGCTACACCCACCACGACCGGTGCTCGGAAACCCTTGGTGGGTTTCCCCGACCGGCCGAGAAAAAGTGTACAGGGTCCGAAGGGGTGCTCGCGCACGCCTTTCGCGGCGCCCCTCCCCGAGGGCACCCGGGTGGCCCCCGGACCGCCCCCGTCCTCCCTACTCAGCAGGCACGACGTGCTTGGCGGCGATGGCCTTGGCGGTGTCGGAGTCGGGGCCCGGCTGGGGGACGAAGACCGCCTCCCGGTAGTAGCGCAGCTCGGCGATGGACTCGCGGATGTCGGCGAGCGCGCGGTGGTTGCCGTTCTTCTCGGGACTGTTGAAGTACGCCCGCGGGTACCAGCGGCGGGCCAGCTCCTTGATCGAGGAGACGTCCACGATCCGGTAGTGGAGGTAGTCCTCCAGCGTCGGCATGTCCCGCAGCAGGAAGCCGCGGTCGGTACCGACCGAGTTGCCGCACAGCGGGGCCTTGCCGGGCTCCTTCACGTACTCCCTCACATACGCCAGGACCTGGGCCTCGGCGTCCGCCAGCGTCGTGCCGCCGTCGAGCTCCGCGAGCAGTCCGGAGGCGGTGTGCATCTGCCGCACCACGTCCGGCATGGTCTCCAGCGCCCGCTCCGGCGGGCGGATGACGACGTCCACGCCTTCGCCGAGCACGTTCAGCTCGGAGTCGGTGACGAGGGCGGCCACCTCGATGAGCGCGTCGTCCGACAGCGAGAGGCCGGTCATCTCGCAGTCGATCCACACCATGCGATCGTTCATGCGAACACCCTACGGCGCCCGTGTGGGGGGTGAGCCGGCGCGTGCGTGACCTTGTTCACCGGGTTGCGGGCGGACGCCGGACGGGCCGATGCGCCCGTCCGGCGTCCGAGGGGTCAGGACGCGCTGCGCGGCCCCGGCAGGCCGGCCGCCGCCGGCAGCGGGGGCGCCGTGCGGCGGGTCTGGAAGGGCACCGAGCCGTCCGGTGCGAGCGCCGCCGGCTGCTGCCCGGCCTCCGCCGCGGCCGCGGCACGGGAGACTCCGGCGCCGCCGCCCTCGCCGTCCGCCGGCCTGTCGCCCTGCGGCCGGCGCGCCCGGTACGCGGCCCGGTAGGCGGCCGGGGACGAGCCGAGCTGGCGGCGGAAGTGCCCGCGCAGCGCCACCGGCGAGCGGAAGCCGCAGCGGCCCGCGACCTCGTCCACCGAGTAGTCGGACGTCTCCAGCAGACGCTGCGCCTGGAGCACCCGCTGGGTGATCAGCCACTGCAGCGGCGCGCTGCCGGTCAGCGAGCGGAAGCGGCGGTCGAAGGTGCGCCGGCTCATGTACGCCCGTGCCGCCAGCGTCTCGACGTCGAACTGCTCGTGCAGGTGCTCCAGCGCCCAGGCGACGACCTCGGCGAGCGGGTCGGCGCCGATCTCCTCCGGTAAAGACCGGTCGAGGTAGCGCTCCTGGCCGCCCGACCGGCGCGGGGGGACCACCAGGCGGCGGGCCAGCGCCCCGGCCGCCTCGTTGCCGTGGTCCGTGCGCACGATGTGCAGGCACAGGTCGATGCCGGCCGCCGTCCCCGCAGAGGTGAGCACGTCACCGTCGTCCACGAACAGTTCGCGCGGGTCGACGTGGACCGACGGGTAGCGCTTGGCCAGCGTCGGCGCGTACATCCAGTGCGTGGTGGCGGGGCGGCCGTCGAGCAGGCCCGCCGCCGCCAGCACGAAGGCGCCGGTGCACAGTCCCACGATGCGGGCGCCCTCCTCGTGCGCCCGGCGCAGGGCGTCGAGCGCGTCCTGGGGCGGTGGTGAGGTGATCGACCGCCAGGCGGGCACCACGACGGTGCCGGCCCGGGAGATCGCCTCCAGGCCCTGTGGCGCGGTGAGTTCCAGGCCTCCCGTGGTCCGCAGCGGGCCTTCCTCGCCGGCGCACACCAGGAGTCGGTAGCGCGGCACTCCGGCGTCCTGGCGGTCGATCCCGAACACCGACAGCGGGATGGAACTCTCGAAGATGGGGCCGCCGCTGAACAGCAGCACCGCGACGATCTCCTTGCGGCGTCGCCCGGAGAGCTTCCGGGCCGCGGCTTCCGGCGCGGCAGTGGAGTCGTGGCTCATCCTGCTAAGCCCCCCTCGGTGGTCGCGGCTCCTCGGTTGTGTCGCTCCTGCACGTTTCCCCTCGGTCCTGCACGAGTCCCCCGCCGTAGACGGTCAAGATCGAATCTACTGTGTCCTGTCGCGCCGGGATGGCCGGTTCGGCACTTGGGACATTGTCGACATGGCAACTTGGCGTGAAGCATTCGATCACGAAGCGTTGCACTCCGGGGCGTCGCAGGGAAGTGCGCCTTGTGGCGGTGGCCAATCCCCGTAGGGTGCGCGGGGCCGCGGAGACCCTTTCCGTGCAGGTGGAACGGGGGTTGGGGGGTGGTTCGGGCAGGTGATGCACCATGAGCAGAAGTTGGCTGAAAAGAAGCGGGCGCGTGCGCGGAAACCGGTCAGCCGACCGGTGTATTTTCCCCGGTCCGCCGCGCGCCCCCACACGCCCCCGGCCCGACCCGTGGGCCGCGTCCGGGCCGGTCCGCGCCGCCCCCGGTGGGCGGGTGGGCCGCGACGCGCTCGGACCGGCGCGGCAGCGCGACGCAGACGCCGGTGACGGCGGCGAGGCCGAGGGCCGTGCCGGCGGCCCGGGCCGGGGGGATGCCGTACCGGAGGAGCACGGCCGGGACGGGGAGGCAGCCGAACGCCGCCCGGCGGACCGGCTCGGTGCCGCCGTCCCGCGGCCGGGGGGCGGCTTCGCGAACCCCCGGCGGTGGCTCGGCGGTGTGGTGCGGTCCGGACATGCGTGCTCCCTGGGGCGTGGTTCACGTGGATCAACGGCGGGGGCGAGCCGTCGGTCACGTCCGGTCGCGACGGGTTCACGGGCGGTGCGGCGCACGGACAGTTGAATCCCGTGCAAACCGCCTGTACAACGCAGCAACCATTGCGTTACGGGCGCCCCCTCGTGCATGCTCCGGTGAACCGCGGCGCAGCGTTCGCGGGATCTGGGCGAAGGAGGCGTGCCGCCGTACCCTTGGGGGTATGGGGTTGGGAAGATGATTCCCGGACACAGCTCCGCCGCACACGGACGTCCCTCCCATAAAAGGATCTGAACGCCGAGACAGCCATGGCCGGTCACGAATTCTTCGAACCCGCGGACCGCAAGCGGCCCGTCGCCGAACCGACGGCGGCCGAGCCCCTGGCGGCGGAAGAGCCACGTCCGTCGTGCGACCCCGCCTTCAAGCACGGCGTCGTCGTCGGCTTCGACGGCTCCACGTCCAGCGAGCGAGCCCTCGCGTACGCCATCGGCATGGCGCGGCGACTGGGGTCGGGCCTGGTCATCGTGCACGTGGCCAACCGGCTGCCGACCACGGTGTGGGCGGGCTGCGAGCCGCCGGTCTTCGTCGACGTGCCGGACCACCGCACCGAGGTGCTGGGGCTGGAGCTGGCGTGTGCGGACTACCTCGCCGAGGTGCCCTGGATCCTGGTCGAGCGCGGCGGTGACATCTGTCACGAACTCGAAGAGGTGGGACGGGAGTACGAGGCGGACGCCATCGTCGTCGGCTCCAGTCACGGACTCGTGGGCCGGATCTTCGGCTCCGTCGCCGGGCGGCTCGCCAAGCGGGCGCAGCGGCCCGTGGTGGTCATTCCCTAGCCGGCGGCTCCCCGGCGGCCAGGCGGTCAACTCCCTTGCGAAAGACCCGAATCTACTGACGCGTAGAGGTGTTTGTGCCCTTGTGAAGGGCATAAAGGGGTCACCGCGCAACCGCACCTGCATGAAGGGAGCCCGCCGTGGACAACGACGTCTCTGCGGGAAGCACCACCACGATCGTCGGCCGACTCGCCCTCGGCATCACCCTGCTGGCCTTCGGCCTCGGCTCGACCGGAGCGATCGACGGCGTGACGGCGGCGGACGCCGTGACCGTCGCCCAGTACGTGGGCGGGATCACGCTCTTCCTCGCCGGTCTGCTGGCACTGCGCGACCGTGACGCCGGTACCGGTACGGCCTTCGCCGCGCTCGGCGCGCTGTGGTTCACCTGGGCCGTCTCGGCCGACAACCAGGTCTCGGCCAACGCCGCGGGGCTCTTCCTGCTCCTGTTCGCCCTCGTCGCCCTCTCGCTGACCTTCGCGGGCGGCGACCTGCTCGCTCAGGGCACCCACGGGCTGCTCTCCGTGTCCCTGCTGCTCCTCGCCATCGCCCGCTTCGCGGACGGCGAGGCGCTGGCCGAGGCGGGCGGCTGGTTCGCGGTCGCCGCGGGGGCGGTCGCCTGGTACGCGGCGACCGCGGCACTCGCCCACTGGCCGACGGCACTGCCGAGGCGCGCTGCGGGCCGGGGAGTGACGGCCACCGGTTAGCTGCGCAGGCTGGGGGTTGGGCAGCCCCCGGCATGGGGACGGCCCCCCACGTGATGGTGGCACACGTGGGGGGCCGTTCTGTTTCCTGCGCCCGTGCGGGTGCGTTGTGGTTGTTCGCGCCCACGCGGCGGAGCCGCATGTCGATACAGCCCCGCGCCCCTTTCGGGGCGCTTTACTCCACCGTCACCGACTTGGCGAGGTTCCTCGGCTTGTCGATGTCGCGGCCCAGGGCCAGGGCCGTGTGGTAGGCGAGGAGTTGGAGGGGGATGCCCATGAGGATCGGGTCCAGTTCGTCCTCGTTCTTCGGGACGACGATCGTGTGGTCGGCCTTCTCCTGCTCCTGGTGGGCGACGGCGAGGATCTGGCCGCTGCGGGCCTTGATCTCCTCCATGGCCGCGCGGTTCTTCTCCAGCAGGTCGTCGTCCGGCACGATCGCGACCGTCGGCAGGGCGGGCTCGATCAGGGCCAGCGGGCCGTGCTTGAGCTCGGAGGCCGGGTACGCCTCGGCGTGGATGTAGGAGACCTCCTTGAGCTTGAGGGAGGCCTCGCGGGCCACCGGGTAGCCCCGGACGCGGCCGATGAAGAGCATCGAGCGGGCCTCGGCGTACTGCGCGGCCAGCTGCTTGATGTCCTCCTCCTGCTTCAGCATCTCCTCGATCTGCGCCGGCAGCTTGCGCAGCCCCTCGATGATCCGCTTGCCGTCCCGCACGGACAGGTCGCGGGTGCGGCCCAGGTGCAGGGCGAGCAGCGCGAAGGCGACGCAGGTGTTGGTGAAGCACTTGGTGGACACGACGCACACCTCGGGGCCGGCGTGCACGTACATGCCGCCGTCGGCCTCGCGGGCGATCGCCGAGCCGACGACGTTGACGACGCCGAGCACCCGGGCGCCCTTGCGCTTGAGTTCCTGCACGGCGGCCAGGACGTCGTACGTCTCACCGGACTGGGAGACGGCGATGTACAGGGTGTCGGGGTCGACGACCGCGTTGCGGTAGCGGAACTCGGAGGCGGGCTCGGCGTCCGCGGGGATGCGGGCCAGCTCCTCGATCATCTGGGCGCCGATCATGCCCGCGTGGTACGAGGTGCCGCAGCCGAGGATCTTCACGCGGCGCACGGCGCGCGCGTCGCGGGCGTCCAGGTTCAGGCCGCCGAGGTGCACGGTGGAGAAGCGGTCGTCGATCCGGCCGCGCAGCACGCGGTCCACGGCCTCGGCCTGCTCGTGGATCTCCTTGTGCATGTAGGTGTCGTGGCCGCCCATGTCGTAGGAGGCGGCCTCCCACTCCACGGTGGTGGGCTCGGCGGTGGTCCGGGTGCCCTCGGTGGTGTAGGTGCGGAAGTCGTCGGCCTTGAGGGTGGCCATCTCGCCGTCGTCGAGGGTGACTATCTGGCGGGTGTGGGCGACCAGGGCGGCGATGTCCGAGGCGACGAACATCTCCTTCTCGCCGATGCCGAGGACGACGGGGGAGCCGTTGCGGGCGACCACGATGCGCTCGGGGAAGTCGGCGTGCATGACCGCGATGCCGTACGTGCCCTCGATCACCCGGAGGGTCTCGCGGACCTTGTCCTCCAGCTTCTCGGCCGTCGAGCGGGCGATGAGGTGGACGAGGACCTCGGTGTCGGTCTCGGAGAGGAACTCGACGCCGTCCGCCTCCAGCTTGCGGCGCAGGTCGGCGGCGTTGTCGATGATGCCGTTGTGGACGACGGCGACCTTGTTGTCGGCCGACATGTGCGGGTGGGCGTTCACGTCGGACGGAGCGCCGTGGGTGGCCCAGCGGGTGTGGGCGATGCCGGTGGTGCCCTTGAAGCGCGCCGGGACCTTGGCCTCCAGGTCGCGCACCCGGCCCTTGGCCTTGACCATCTTCAGGCCGGCCGCCTTCGGGGACGTGACGACGATGCCCGCCGAGTCGTAGCCGCGGTACTCCAGCCGCTGGAGGCCCTCCAGCAGCAGGGGCGCGACGTCACGCTTGCCGATGTATCCGACGATTCCGCACATATATACGTATTCCTCGTGTTCTTCGGCTTCTCAGCCGTAGACGATGCGGCGCAGCTGGCGGAGCGTCAGCTCCGGCGGTGCCACCGCGCGGTACTTCAGTTCCGCCTCGATCCGCTCGAAGATCGTCGCGTTCACCAGGCCCTGCGCCTGCAGTTCGCGGTGGCGGCGACGGACGTACTCCTCGGTCGTCTCGTCGAAGTAGGCGAGCACGTCCTGGATCACGCGCAGCGCCTCGCCCCGGTTGAGGGGCGTGGACCGCGTCAGATGATCAACAAGTTCGTCGTGCACCCGGTAGATCCTGGGGTAAGGGCGAGGGTTTCGCAAGAATCCTGCCCGATTTCGGGCAGGCTGCTTGTGGGGGGTCTGGGCCGGCGGTGTGCCGGAAGACCTACATTCGCTTCAGCACCGCCTGCTTGGCCAGGGTGAACTCCTCGTCCGTCAGCACCCCGGAACGGTGCAGTTCGCCCAGCTCCCGCAGCCGCCGCAGCAGCGCGTCGTGGTCGTCCTCGGCGGCGGGCGCGGCGGCGGGCGCCTCGTCGGCGGGCCGCGCCTCCTCCAGGGCGGCCCGCCGGGCCGGATGCGGCAGCCGGGCCTGCACGGCGGCGGCGACCAGGGCCATCAGCGGGTCCTTCTTGAAGCCCCACAGCTCCACGGCGTTGGGGTCGTGCTTCGGCGGCGCCTTGGTCGGCGCCTTGCTCACGGTGAACCGGAGGTGCCCGTTCTCCAGGCCGACCGCCGGCTGCCACTCGACGGCCGCGATGTCGGCCAGGGCCAGGGTGCGGGCGCCGGCGGAGGCCTTGCCCTCGTCCGTCTTCCAGTTCCACTCCAGGCGGACCTGCTCGCCGTCGAAGCTCGCGGTGCCGTCCCCGGCGGAGACGGACAGCGGCACGGACGGGCCCGGCAGAAGGTAGGCGTCCACCGGGCCGGACGGCACCTGGTCCAGGAGCAGGGCGCCCCGCACCTCGTCCGCGAAGTACTCGGCGACCCCGTACCGGTCGGACTCCACGATCAGCTGGTACGGGTCGTGCGGCTCCGCCAGCCGTCCGCCGGTCGCCTGCAGCAGCGGGTCGGCGCCCTCCCGCAGGCGCAGCCGCAGCCGCCCCGCCTTCTTGCCCTGTTCGAAGGATATGCCCGCCAACGCCCCCAGCGGCACGGTGAGTTCACCCACGGTCCTGCGGAGCAGGCTGACGCTCTTGTCCCGGCCGGGAGTCAGACGCAGGGCATCGCCGTCGAAGGTCCACGTGCCGTCCTTCTGGATGATTTCCGCCATGAGGGGATTGTTCCATCGCTTCTGCGGGAGCGGGTTCTGCGAGAGGGTGGTGCCCACGGGTGGTCTATACCCGTCGGGGCTCCCCGTGCGGGGCCCCGGAGTTGAGCTGAAGGGAGCGCATGTGAGACGGCACCGCAGAACGACTCCCCGCATGACCCGCCTGCTCGGTTCGCTGCTGCTCGTGGCGGCGGCCGGCGCCTTCACCGCCGGCGCGGCACCGGCACACGGCACCACCGCCCCGACACCGCTGGACCGGGTGATACCGGCACCCGCCTCGGTCGAGCCGGGCGGCTCTCCGTACCGCCTCACCCCCGGCACCCGGATCCGGGTCGACGACTCGGGCGGCAGCCGCCGCGTCGGCGAGTACCTCGCGGACATCCTGCGGCCCTCCACCGGCTACCGGCTGCCCGTCACCTCCCACGGCGACGGCGGCATCCGGCTGCGCCTCGCCCAGGGCCCCTACGGCGACGAGGGCTACCGCCTCGACAGCGGACGCGACGGCGTCACCATCACCGCGCGCAAGGCGGCCGGCCTGTTCCACGGCGTCCAGACCCTGCGTCAGCTGCTGCCGGCCGCCGTCGAGAAGGACTCCGTCCAGCCCGGCCCGTGGCTGGTCGCGGGCGGCACCATCGAGGACACCCCACGCTACGAGTGGCGCGGCGCCATGCTGGACGTCTCCCGGCACTTCTTCTCCGTCGGCGAGGTCAAGCGCTACATCGACCAGCTCGCCCTCTACAAGATCAACAAACTGCATCTGCACCTCAGCGACGACCAGGGCTGGCGCATCGCCATCGACTCCTGGCCGCGCCTGGCGACCTACGGCGGCTCCACCGAGGTCGGCGGCGGTCCCGGCGGCTTCTACACGAAGGCCGACTACAAGGAGATCGTCCGCTACGCCGCCTCCCGCCACCTGGAGGTGGTCCCCGAGATCGACATGCCGGGCCACACCAACGCGGCCCTCGCCTCCTACGCAGAGCTGAACTGCGACGGCGTGGCACGCCCGCTCTACACCGGCACCGACGTCGGCTTCAGCTCGCTGTGCGTGGGCAAGGAGGTCACCTACGACTTCGTCGACGACGTCGTGCGCGAGCTGGCCGCCCTCACCCCGGGCCGCTACTTCCACATCGGCGGCGACGAGGCGCACTCCACCAGCCACGCCGACTACGTGAAGTTCATGGACCGCGTGCAGCCGGTCGTCGCGAAGTACGGCAAGACGGTCATCGGCTGGCACCAGCTCACCGGCGCCACCCCCGCCAAGGGGGCGCTCGCCCAGTACTGGGGCCTGGACCGCACCAGCGCCGAGGAGAAGGCCCAGGTCGCGAAGGCTGCGCAGAACGGGACCGGACTGATCCTGTCCCCGGCCGACCGGACCTACCTCGACATGAAGTACACCAAGGACACGCCGCTGGGACTGTCCTGGGCGGGGTACGTGGAGGTGCAGCGGTCCTACGACTGGGACCCGGGCGCCTATCTGCCGGACGCGCCCGCCTCGGCGGTCCGGGGCGTCGAGGCGCCGCTGTGGACGGAGACCCTGTCGGAGTCCGCGCACCTCGACCAGATGGCCTTCCCGCGCCTGCCGGGCGTGGCCGAGCTGGGCTGGTCGCCGGCGTCGACGCACGACTGGGACGGCTACAAGGTGCGGCTCGCGGCGCAGGCGCCCCGCTGGGACGCGCTGGGCACCGGGTACTACCGGTCGCCGCAGGTGCCCTGGCCGGCCCAGGGGTAGAAAAGAGGGCGAGAAAACCGGCGGGCACCCCGGAGGACCGTACTCCGGGGTGCCCGCACGTCTTGGGCGGGGCCTACAGGCCCGCGATGGGGTTGTTCAGGTTCCCGACGAGCTGGAGCGCGCCGGACGGGTCCGCCAGGTCCACCATCTGCCTGTTGTCGCGCAGCTGGAGCCGGTTCAGGCAGGACAGCGCGAACTCGGGCGCGAACATGTCGTACTGGGCGAACTTGTCCGCCAGCTCCGGCACCGACTCCTGGTACTCGCGGGTGACCTCCGCGACCGTGCGCCAGAAGGTCTCCTCCTCCAGGATCCCCTCGGTGGCGAGGTTCGCGGCGAGGAAGCGGAAGAAGCAGTCGAAGACGTCCGTGAAGATCGACAGGAGCTTCTTGTCCTCGGGGACCTCCACGGCGATGCGGGAGACCTCCGGCGGCAGCACCGCGTCCGGGTCCATCACCGCGATCTCCTCGGCGATGTCCTTGTAGATCGCCCGCTGCACGACCCCGTCCTTCAGCACGAGGATCACGTTCTCGCCGTGCGGCATGTAGACCAGGTCGTAGGCGTAGAAGCTGTGCAGCAGCGGGGTGAAGTACGCGCGCAGGTAGTGCCGCAGCCACTCGGCCGGCGCGAGCCCCGAGCGCTCGATCAGCGCGCCCGCGAAGGACGCGCCCTCGTGGTCCACGTGGAGCAGCGAGGCCATGGTGGCGAGCGACTCGCCGTCCTGGAGGGAGGGGACGGGGCTCTCCCGCCACAGGGCCGCCAGCATCTTGCGGTAGGGCGAGTAGCGGTCGGTGGCCTGCTCGTACTCCAGGTGCCGGTAGCCGACGGCCGCCCGCTCCCGGATGATCGTCAGGCCCGTCGCCTTCAGCACCGGGTCGCCGTCGATGAGCTGGGCGAGCCAGTCGTTGATCGCCGGGGTGGCCTCCATGTAGGCGGCCGACAGCCCGCGCATGAAGCCCATGTTGAGGACGGACAGGGCCGTCTTCACGTAGTGCTTCTCGGGGTGGGAGGTGTTGAAGAAGGTCCGGATGGACTGCTGGGCCAGGTACTCGTCGTCGCCCTCGCCCAGGCACACCAGATGGCCCCGGGCCACCTCGGCGGCGAAGGTGACGGTGAGCTTGTTCCACCACTGCCAGGGGTGCACCGGGATCAGCAGGTAGTCGGCCGGGTCCAGGCCCTTCTCGCGCAGCACGGCGTGGAAGCGGTCCACCGTCTCCGTGCCCAGCTCCTGCCGTACGAAGGACTCGTACTCGATGCCGGCGCCCGCCGTGAACGCCGCCCGGGAGCGGTGCGCGGCCAGCCACACCAGGCGGACGGGGCTCGCGGTCTCGGGGGCGTACGACAGGTACTCGTGGACGCCGAAGCCGAGCCGCCCGTTGTTCGCGACGAAGCAGGGGTGGCCCTCGGTCATGCCGGTCTCGACGGCCTGGAAGCCGCTCGCGGCCAGCTCGGCCGAGGTGACCTGCGGCTTGGTGAGCTTGTAGCAGGTGCCGGAGAGGGTGGAGGAGATCTCCTCCAGGTAGACCGGCAGGATCTCGTCGCTCAGGCCCAGCGACTGCTTCAGCTCGATGAAGAAGTCCAGGGCGGCGAGCGGGAGTTCGGTGCCGTCGCGGTGGCGGGTGATCGAGCCGGCGTCCACCTGCCAGTGGTCCAGGGCGCGGACGGTGGCGGTGAAGCGGTAGGCGGTCTGGCCGTCGTCGCTGCGGACGACGTACCCGCCGCCGTCCCGTTCCGGCGTGATCAGCCGCTCGTGCGTGAACTCGGCGAGCGCCTTGCGGACCAGCAGCCGGTTGGCCTGCTCCCAGCGCTCGGGGGACAGGTGGGCCACGGCGTCGGCGAGGCTCATGCGGACACCCCCGTCGCGGCCATGAACTGCTCGCGGGTGCAGAAGCTGAGCAGTGCCCGCTTCTCCGGCTTGTCGATCTCGCGCTCGGGCACGAAGCCGACGGCCTCGTTCAGGGCGTGCACGGCCTTGTTGCGGACGTCCGGCTCGACGACCACCCGGGCGGTCGCCGGGTCCTCGAAGAGGTACGTCATGACGGCGGTGATCACCGACTTGGTGAAGCCGTGCACCGGCCTGTCCGTGGGCGGCGTGAGGAAGTGCATGCCCACGTCTCCGGGCCGGGCCTCGTACAGGCCGGCCAGTTCGCGGTGGGCGGGGTCGTACTTCTCCATCAGGAAGGCGGGCTCGCCGTCCTTCAGGCCGAGCAGGGCGTGGTGGTGCTCGTCGGCGGCTATCTCCATGTACGCGCGCTCGACGTCCTCCAGCTTCGCGTCCTGCATCATCCAGAAGGCGGCCTTGGGGTGGGTGACCCAGGTGTGCAGGAGCTCGGCGTCCTTCAGCGGGTCGAGGGGGCGGAACGTGAAGGTCATACGGAGAACTCCTGGAACGCGATCGTCTTCTCGACCGGGTAGTACTCGCGGCCGAGCAGCTCCCGGATGATGTAGCTGTTGCGGTAGGCGCCCATACCCAGGTCGGGGCTGGTGATGCTGTGCGTGTGGACGCCGGCGTTCTGGAGGAAGACGCCTTGGCCGGTGACGTCGATGGCGTAGTTGCGGCCGACGTCGAAGCTTCCGTGGGAGTCGTAGACCAGGCGGTCGCGGACCGGCTTCAGGAACTCCGGTTCGGCGTACTTGTAGCCGGTGGCGAGGATCAGGCCCTCCGAGGCCAGCTCGAAGTCCTTGCCCTGCTCCTCCTGGCGGAAGCCGAGCGTGTACGTCCCGTCGGCGTACCGGGCGCTGGTCAGCGCCGAGTTGGTGAGCAGCCGGGTGGGGACGGGGCCGCCGAGTCTCTTCTGGTAGAGCAGGTCGAAGATCTCGTTGATCAGGTCGCCGTCGATGCCCTTGAACAGGCCCTTCTGCTCGGCCGTGAGGCGGTAGCGGGTGGCCTCCGGCAGCGCGTGGTAGTAGTCCACGTACTCCGGGGAGGTCATCTCCAGGGTCAGCTTGGTGTATTCGAGCGGGAAGAAGCGCGGGGAGCGCGTCACCCAGTTCAGCTGGTAGCCGTGGACGTCGATCTCGCTGAGCAGGTCGTAGTAGATCTCGGCCGCGGACTGGCCGCTGCCGACCAGGGTGATCGACTTCTTCCTCTGGAGCTCCGCCTTGTGCTGGACGTAGCGGGAGTTGTGGATGAAGTCCCCGGCCAGGCCCCGGCAGGCGTCGGGGACGTGGGGCGGGGTGCCGGTGCCGAGGACGAGCCGGCGGGCGCGGTAGGTCTCGCCGGCTGTGGTCGCCACGGCGTAGAGCCCGGACTCGTCGTCGTACGTCACTTCCGTGACCGTCGTGCCGAAGCGGACGCTGCCGAGCTTGTTCGCGGCCCAGCGGCAGTAGTCGTCGTACTCGACGCGCAGCGGGTAGAAGTTCTCGCGGATGTAGAACGAGTACAGCCGCCCCTTCTCCTTCAGGTAGTTGAGAAAGGAGTACGGGGACGTGGGATCGGCGAGGGTGACCAGGTCCGACATGAACGGGGTCTGGAGGTGGGCGCCGTCCAGGAACATGCCGGCGTGCCACTCGAAGTCCGGCTTGGACTCCAGGAAGACGCCGTTCAGCCCGTCGATGGGCTCGGTGAGGCAGGCGAGGCCCAGGTTGAAGGGGCCGAGGCCGATCCCGACGAAGTCGTGGGTCGCTGCGGCTTCAGGAAGCGCGGTCAAGGGACTCTCCCAGGTACTGCTCGGCGTGGCCGGCGATCAGATCGAGGACGGCGGCGATGTCGGCCGTGGTCGTCTCGGGGTTGAGCAGGGTGAACTTGAGGTAGTGGCGGCCGGACACCTTGGTGCCCGCGACCACCGCGTCGCCGGAGGCGAACAGGGCCTTGCGGGCGTACAGGTTGGCGCGGTCGATCTCGGCGGGGTCGGTGACGGACGCCGGGACGTAGCGGAAGACCAGGGTGGACAGGGCCGGCTCGACGACGACGTCGAAGCGGGGGTCGGCGGCGAGCAGCGCCCAGCCCTCGGCCGCGAGGTCGCACACCTCGTCGAAGAGCTGCCCGATGCCGTCGGCGCCCATCACGCGCAGCGTCATCCACAGCTTGAGCGCGTCGAAGCGGCGGGTGGTCTGGAGGGACTTGTCCACCTGGTTGGGAATGCGTTCCTGCACCATGCGGCGCGGGTTGAGGTACTCCGCGTGGTAGGTGGCGTGGCGCAGTGTGGCCGCGTCCTTGACCAGCACGGCCGATGAACTCACCGGCTGGAAGAAGGACTTGTGGTAGTCGACGGTGACCGAGTCCGCCAGCTCGATGCCGGCCAGCCGGTCCCGGTACTTCAGGGAGGCGAGCAGTCCGCAGCCGTAGGCGGCGTCCACGTGCATCCACACGCCGTACTGGGCGCACAGCTCCGCGATCTCCGGCAGGGGGTCGATGGAGCCGAAGTCGGTGGTGCCGGCGGTGGCGACGACGGCCATGGGGACGAGGCCGTCCTCGGCGCAGCGGGCCAGCTCGCGGGCGAGCGCGACGGTCTGCATCCGCTTGTCGTGGCCGACGGGGATCGAGACCACGGCGTCCTGGCCGAGGCCGAGCAGTTTCGCGGACTTCTGCACGCTGAAGTGGCTGACCTCGGAGGCGAAGATCCGCAGCTTGCCGAGGCCGTCGGTCTTGGCCTCCTCGCGGGCCAGCAGCAGCGCCTGGAGGTTGGACTGGGTGCCGCCGGAGGTGAACACGCCGTCGGCGGCGGGGCCGAGGCCGATGCGGGCGGTCGTCCAGTCGATCAGTTTGCGCTCGATGAGGGTGCCGCCGGCCGACTGGTCCCAGGTGTCCAGGGAGGAGTTGACGGCGGACAGGACGGCCTCGCCGAGCACGGCCGGGATCACGACCGGGCAGTTGAGGTGGGCCAGGTAGCGGGGGTGGTGGAAGTAGACGGCGTCCCGGAGGTAGACGTCCTCCAGTTCGTCGAGGACCGCGGCCGTGTCGTGCAGCGGCTTGTCGAGGTCGATCGCGTCGATGCGGGGGGAGAGGGCGTCGACGGTGACACCCGTGAAGGGCCGGTCTGTGGTGGCGAGTTTGGCGGCCACCCGCTCGACTCCTTGGGTCACGGAGCGGCGGTACTGCTCCGCGGTGGTGTCGTTGAGCAGGTGCGAGCGCATGTGGGGGTCCTCCGGTGGGGACGGTCCGAGAGGGACGGGAGAGGACGGAGCCCGAGCTCCGACTTAGGTAAGCCTAACCTAATTAACTCCGCTGAAACGCAGGCCCGTGCGTGACTACCGTCACTAACGCGTCAACTACGCACCGCAGAGGGTGAGTTGTTGAAGCGTCAACCCTGCTCGCGCAGCTGTTCCTCCGTCAGGCCCTGCCGCCAGTAACCGACGAAGGTGACACGGCGGCGGTCGATCTCCCGCTCGCCCACGAAGTGCCGGCGCAGCTGCCTGACGCGTCCGGCCTCGCCCGCGATCCAGACGTACGGGTGCTCGGCGGACGGCAGCCGGGCGCCCTGCAGTGCGGTGAGGGCGGGATCGGCGGACGTCCCGTCGTCCTCCCGGACCAGCCAGGTGACCTCGGCGTCCGCCGCCGTCACCAGCTCCTGGACGTCCCCGGAGTGCGGCACCTCCAGCCAGACCCGGGCGCGGGTGCCGGCCGGCAGCGACTCGACGATGGCGCAGGCGGCCGGTACGGCGGTCTCGTCGCCCCAGATCACCACCAGGTCCGTGTCCTCGGGCGGCCGGAAGCGGATCGCCCGGTTGTCCGCCACGGCCGGGCCCAGCACCAGGACCCGGTCACCGGCGCCGGCCTCGGCGGCCCAGCGGGAGGCGGGGCCCGCCTGGACCGCGGCGCCCGGCCCGACGCCGTGCAGGACGAAGTCGATGTCGATCTCGGACGTGTCCCCATGCGCGTCCCGCCGCAGCTCCCGCAGCGTGTACGAGCGCATCACCGCCCGCACGTCGTCCGGGAGTTCCCGCCATGCGCGCCACCACTCCTCGCCCCGGTCGACCGGCACCGCCGGCTCCGACTGGCCGGGGTGCGGCAGGAACAGCGACAGGGACTGGTCGAGTCCGTCGGAACGGAAGTCGCTCAGGTCGGGCCCGGCGAAGGTGACCCGGGCCAGAGACGGGCCGAGCCGCCTCGTCCGTACGACCTGGAGGGAGAAGAAACGGAACGGGGCGGCCACGGCAGTCGTCACGGGGTGCTCCTGCGAGTCGGGACGGTGGGGGTCAGCTGACCTTCTTGGCGTTCTCGATCGCCTCGGCGAGGTTGGTGAGCAGCGGCGTGCACTTGTCGTAGGACAGGATCGGCTCGGGCGAGCGGGCGATGACCTGGCCGGCCTTGACCGCGGGCAGCTGCTTCCAGGTGCCCTCGGTGATGTCGGCGGGCTGGATGGTCGAGGCGCGGTCGTCCATGATGATGATGTCGGCCGGGTACTTGTCGACGTTCTCCCAGCTCAGGCTCTCGAACCAGCCGCCGGTCGCCTTCTTGGCCTCCTCCGAGGGCTCGACGAAGTTCACGCCGAGGGCCTTGAAGTACTCCAGGTCCACCGAGAGGTTGGTGCCGGAGACGTAGAAGAGCTCGGCGCTCGCCGACCCGGCCAGCACCTTGATCTCGGGCTTGGCCTTGGCGGCGGCGCGCAGCCGGGCCGCGGCCTTCTCGAACTCCGCCTTGGCGTCGGTGACCTTCTTGGCCTTCATGTCCGCGCCGAGCGACTCGGCCAGCTCCCACATGCGCTGCAGCGGCTGGGTCAGCTGGCGGTCGAAGACGGAGATCGCGACGCTCGGGGCCAGCTTGGCGATCTTGTCCTTGGACTCCTCCGGGACGGACCACAGGGTGCCGGCGGTGTCGAAGGTCGTGGAGACGAGCAGTTCGGGGGCGAGGGCGGCGTACTTCTCGACGTTGAGCTTGCCCCACTCGTTGCCGAGGACGGTGACCTTGCTGACGTCGATGTCGCCGGCCTGGACGTCGGGCTTGCCGTCCTTGGTGGTGGTCGGGCCGAACACGCCCTTGACCTGGACGCCGTAGTCCCACAGGGCGGCGGCGACACCGGTGAAGGCGACGATGTTCGCCGGGACCTTGTCCAGCTTCACGGTCGTGCCGCGGTCGTCCTTGAACGACCAGGGGCCGGACTTGGCGGCGGCCTCGCCCTCGCCCGAGCCACCGTTTTTCGCGTCGTCGTCCCCACAGGCCGCGAGCGCGGCCCCGAGGCCGATGGCGCCGCCCGCGGCGAGGATTCCACGGCGGGTCAGGTGGGTAGCTCGTGCGTTGGACATGGTGTGGCTGCTTTCGAACGGGGCGGAGCGCCCGCCGGACAATTCGAGGGTAGGTTAGCCTAACCTCAGATCTTGTCCAGAGGGTGGTGCCGCTCCACCCCGCCCTGACGGCCCGAAGCCTCAGCTCACCAGGCCCAACTCCCGTGCGATCAGCATCCGCTGGACCTCGCTCGTGCCCTCGCCGATCTCCAGGATCTTCGCGTCCCGCCACATACGGGCGACCGGATACTCGTTCATGAAGCCGTAGCCGCCGTGGATCTGGGTGGCGTCACGGGCGTTGTCCACCGCGACGGTCGACGAGTACAGCTTCGCCAGCGCCGCCTCCTTCTTGAACGGCTCGCCCGACACCAGGCGGGAGGCCGCGTCGCGCCAGGCGAGGCGCGCCGTGTGGGCCTTCATCTCCATGTCGGCGATCTTGAACTGGATCGCCTGGTTCGCGCCGATCGGCCGGCCGAAGGCGTGACGTTCCTTCGCGTACGCGACCGACTCGTCCACACAGCCCTGCGCCAGTCCGGTGGCCAGCGCGGCGATGGCGATCCGGCCCTCGTCGAGGATGCGCAGGAACTGGGCGTAGCCCCGGCCCTCCTCGCCCAGCAGGTTCGCCGCCGGGACCCGGACGTCGGAGAACGACAGCTCACGCGTGTCCGAGGCGTTCCAGCCGACCTTCGAGTACGGGGCTGCCACCGTGAAGCCCGGGGTGCCGGACGGCACGATGATCGCCGAGATCCGTGGACCCCCGTCCGGTTTGCGGCCCGTGACCGCCGTGACCGTCACCAGGCCCGTGATGTCCGTGCCCGAGTTGGTGATGAAGCACTTGGTGCCGTTGATCACCCACTCGTTCGTCGCCTCGTCCAGCCGGGCCGTCGTCCGCGTCGCGCCCGCGTCCGAGCCGCCGTCCGGCTCGGTCAGGCCGAAGGCGCCGAGGATCTCGCCGGAGCACAGACGCGGCAGCCAGGTCCGCTTCTGCTCCTCGGTGCCGAAGAGGTGGATCGGCATCGCGCCCAGCGAGACGCCCGCCTCCAGGGTGATGGCCACCGACGAGTCGACGCGGGCCAGTTCCTCCAGGGCGATGCCGAGGGCCAGGTAGTCGCCGCCCATCCCGCCGTACTCCTCCGGGAACGGCAGGCCGAACAGGCCCATGCGGCCCATCTCCCGGACGATCTCGTACGGGAACTCGTGACGCTCGTAGAAGTCGCCGATCTTGGGCGCCACGACGTCGTGGGCGAACTCCTCCACCGTGCGGCGGAGGTCCTCCAGTTCGGGGGAGAGCTTGTGGTCCATCGCTGTCACTGCTCCTTGTGGGAGACGTCGTGGGAGAGGGCCCGTACGGTGCGGGACGGGCTGGGCCGGCCCAGGTGGCCGGCCATCCATACGCTGGTGGCGACGAGGCGGTCGAGGTCGACGCCCGTGTCGATGCCGAGGCCGTGCAGCATCCACACGAGGTCCTCCGTGGCCAGGTTGCCGGTGGCGGACTTCGCGAACGGGCAGCCGCCCAGTCCGCCGGCCGAGGCGTCGACGGTGGTCACGCCGTGCTGGAGGGCGGCCAGGGTGTTGGCCAGCGCCTGACCGTAGGTGTCGTGGAAGTGCACGCCCAGCGAGGCCGTGGGGACGCCCTCGGCGTTCAGGGCGTCCAGGAGCGCGCGCACGTGGCCGGGGGTCGCCACGCCGATCGTGTCGCCCAGGCTCAGCTCGTCGCAGCCCAGGTCGAGCAGGGCCCGGCAGACCCGGACGACCTGGGGGACGGGCACCGCGCCCTCCCAGGGGTCGCCGAAGCACATCGAGAGATAGCCGCGGACGTGGACGCCCTCCGCCTTCGCACGGGCCACCACCGGCTCGAACATGGCCAGTGCCTCGTCCACCGTGCGGTTGAGGTTGGCCTTCGCGAACGACTCGGTGGCGCTGGCGAAGACGGCGACCCGGCGCGCGCCGAGCGCCAGGGCACGGTCGAGCCCGCGTTCGTTCGGCACGAGGACCGGCAGCGCCACCGGCAGGCCGGAGACCATCGGGAACAGCTGCTCCGCGTCGGCGAGCTGGGGCACCCACCGGGGGTGGACGAAGCTGGTCGCCTCGACGGTCGTCAGCCCCGCCCCGGCCAGGCGGCGGACGAACTCCGCCTTCACCTCGGTGGGGACGGTCCCCTTCTCGTTCTGCAGCCCGTCGCGCGCGCCGACCTCGTGGATGCGGACGCGGGCGGGCAGGCCCGGGGCCGGGACGGCCATGGGAAGCGTCATTTCTCCTCCTCCACCGGGGCCTCCTGCGCCGGTCCTTCCTTCGCCGGGCCTTCCTCCGTCGGAGTGATGACCGCCAGCACCTGGTCCATGGCGACCGTCGTGCCCGGCGCGACGTCCAGCTCGGCGACCGTGCCGGCGTGCGGGGCGGAGATGACGTGCTCCATCTTCATCGCCTCGACGACCAGCAGGCTCTGCCCGGCGGCCACCTCGTCGCCGACGGCGACCTTCACCACCGTCACCGTGCCGGGCATGGGCGCGGTCAGCGAGTCGGCGCCCGCGTGCGCGGCGCGGGTGAGGGAGGCGGCGACCGGGTCGTGGTCGCGCACGTGCCAGGCGTCGCCGTCGCGGCCGAGCCAGTCGCCGGCGCGGTGGAAGGTGTGCCGTACGCCGTCGAGCGTGACGGCGACCCGGTCGCCGGTGACGCTGTGGGTGCCGCGCGGGGTGTGTTCCACCGGATCGCCGAAGGCGCGCAGGGCGAAGGTGACGGGCCGGGGCTCGCCGCCCAGGCGCCAGCCGCTCGGCACCGAGAACGGATCCGTCCAGCCGTCCCCACGCGGGCGCAGCGCGTCCAGCCGTACGGCCGCCGCCGCCTCGTAGACCTCCTCCGGTACGTCCGTGGCGACGAGGCCCTCCACCTCCCGCTCCACCAGGCCGGTGTCGAGGTCGCCGGCCACCACCGCCGGGTGGGCGAGGAGCCGGCGCAGGAACCCGGCGTTGGTCTGCACGCCCAGCGTCACCGTCCCGGCCAGGGCCGCCCGGAGCCGGCGCAGGGCGGTGGCGCGGTCGGGGCCGTGGGCGATCACCTTGGACAGCATCGGGTCGTAGAGACTGCCGACCTCGGTGCCCTCGCTGAGCCCGGAGTCGGTGCGGATGCCGTCCCCCTGCGGCTCGTGGAGCCGCAGCACCGTGCCGCCCGACGGCAGGAAACCGCGGGCCGGGTCCTCGGCGCACAGACGGGCCTCGACCGCGTGACCGGTCAGCCGGACGTCCTCCTGCGCGAAGTCGAGCCGCTCGCCCGCCGCCACCCGCAGCTGCCACTCCACCAGGTCCACTCCGGTGACCAGCTCGGTGACCGGGTGCTCGACCTGGAGGCGGGTGTTCATCTCCATGAAGTAGTACGAGGACGGGTCGCCGCCGGGGACGATGAACTCCACCGTGCCCGCGCCCCGGTAACCGCAGGAACGGGCCGCCTGCACGGCCGCCTCGCCCATCGCGGCACGGGTGGCCTCGTCGAGGAGCACGCTCGGCGCCTCCTCGATGATCTTCTGGTGCCGGCGCTGGAGGGAGCACTCGCGCTCGCCCAGGTGCACGACGTTCCCGTGGCCGTCGGCCAGGACCTGGATCTCGATGTGCCGGGGCCGGTCGATCCACCGCTCCACCAGGAGGGTGTCGTCCCCGAAGGAGGCCCGGGCCTCGCGGCGCGCCGCGGCGATCTCGTCGGCGAGCAGGGCGGCGTCGCGGACCAGCCGCATGCCCTTGCCGCCACCGCCGGCGGACGGCTTCAGCAGCACCGGCATGCCGATCTCCCGGGCGGCCTCGGCGAGCTCGGCGTCCGTCAGCCCGCTGCCGCTGGAGCCGGGCACCACCGGCACCCCGGCCGCCCGCACGGTCTCCTTGGCGCGGATCTTGTCGCCCATGAGGGCGATGGCGTCCGCGGGCGGCCCGATGAAGGCCAGTCCCGCCGCCTCGCAGGCGCGCGCGAAGCCGGCGTTCTCCGCGAGGAAGCCGTATCCCGGGTGGACGGCCTGGGCGCCCGTCCGGGCGGCGGCCTCCAGCAGCCGCTCGGCGGACAGATAGCTCTGCACCGCCGGCGCCGGACCGATCCGTACCGCCTCGTCGGCCTCCCTCACGTGCCGGGCGTCCGCGTCGGCGTCGGAGAAGACCGCCACCGAGCGCACGCCCAGGGAGCGCAGCGTCCGGATGACACGGACGGCGATCTCGCCGCGGTTGGCGACGAGCACGGTGTCGAACATGTGTCCCACGTCTCCTGTATCTGCCATGGGTCCCCTCCTCACATCCGGAAGACGCCGAACCGGGGCTCGCCCAGTGGCGCGTTGGCGCAGGCGGTCAGGGCCAGACCCAGCACCTGCCGGGTGTCGAGGGGGTCGATGACCCCGTCGTCCCACAGGCGGGCGGTCGCGTAGTAAGCGTTCCCCTGGCGCTCGTACTGCGCACGGATCGGCGCCTTGAACGCCTCCTCGTCCTCGGCCGGCCAGTCCTCGCCGCGGGCCTCCAGCTGGTCCCGCTTGACCGTGGCCAGCACGGACGCGGCCTGCTCGCCGCCCATCACGGAGATCTTGGCGTTGGGCCACATCCACAGGAAGCGGGGGGAGTACGCCCGCCCGCACATGGAGTAGTTCCCGGCGCCGTACGACCCGCCGACGACGACCGTCAGCTTCGGAACGCGCGTGCACGCCACCGCCGTCACCATCTTGGCGCCGTGCTTGGC
Organism: Streptomyces griseicoloratus; assembly: GCF_014534645.1. Classification (GTDB taxonomy): domain Bacteria; phylum Actinomycetota; class Actinomycetes; order Streptomycetales; family Streptomycetaceae; genus Streptomyces; species Streptomyces griseicoloratus. The sequence goes on along the minus strand of NZ_JACVQF010000190.1, from coordinate 12,541 downwards.
GATGCCGCCGGCCTCGTAGTCCTTGCCGACCATGAAGCCGGAGATGTTCTGCAGGAAGACGAGCGGGATCCCGCGCTGGTCGCACAGCTCGATGAAGTGGGCGCCCTTCTGGGCGGACTCGGAGAACAGGATGCCGTTGTTGGCGACGATCCCGACCGGGTGGCCGTGGATGCGGGCGAAACCGGTGACGAGGGTCTGCCCGAACTCGGACTTGAACTCGGCGAACCGGGAGCCGTCCACCACGCGCGCGATGATCTCGCGGACGTCGTAGGGGGTGCGGGAGTCGACCGGGACCGCCCCGTACAGCCCGGAGGGGTCGGCCTTCGGCTCGACGGCCGGCCGCACCTCCCAGGGCAGCGCCCCGCGCGCGGGGAGGGTGGAGACGATGTTCCGGACGATGCGCAGGGCGTGCGCGTCGTCCTCGGCGAGATGGTCGGTCACGCCCGAGACGCGGGAGTGGACCTCGCCGCCGCCCAGCTCCTCCGCCGTGACGACCTCGCCGGTGGCCGCCTTCACCAGGGGCGGGCCGCCCAGGAAGATGGTCCCCTGCCCGCGGACGATCACGGCCTCGTCGCTCATCGCCGGGACGTACGCCCCGCCGGCCGTGCAGGACCCGAGGACGGCGGCGATCTGCGGGATGCCGGCGCCCGACATGCGGGCCTGGTTGTAGAAGATCCGCCCGAAGTGCTCGCGGTCGGGGAAGACCTCGTCCTGCATGGGCAGGAAGGCGCCCCCGGAGTCGACGAGGTAGAGGCACGGGAGCCGGTTCTCCAGGGCGACCTCCTGCGCCCGCAGATGCTTCTTCACGGTCATCGGGTAGTACGTGCCGCCCTTGACGGTGGCGTCGTTGGCGACGATCACGCACTCCCGGCCGCCGACCCGCCCGATCCCGGCGATGACCCCGGCGGCCGGGGCCTGTCCGTCGTACATCCCGTCGGCCGCGAGCGGCGCCAGCTCCAGGAACGGCGATCCCGGGTCCAGCAGCGTGTCGACGCGGTCGCGCGGCAGCAGCTTGCCGCGCGCGGTGTGCCGGGCGCGGGCCCGCTCGCCGCCGCCGAGCCGGGCCGTCGCGAGCTTGGCGCGCAGCTCCTCCACGAGGGCGCGGTGCGCCTCCTCGTTGGCCCGAAAGGCCTCCGACGCGGGGTCGGCCGCGGTCGTCAGCTCCGGTGCCTCGTGCATCCTGCGGTCCCCTCACGTTGTTAATGAGCGTTAACGCATTTCCTTCAGGTTAACGACCGCTAACCTCCCTGTCTAGAATTGTGTCCATGGCCACCAGAACCGACGCCCCCACCCGCCGCGAGCAGATCCTCAAGGAGGCCGCCCGCCTGTTCGCCGAGCGCGGCTTCCACGGCGTCGGCGTCGACGAGATAGGGGCCGCGGTCGGCATCAGCGGCCCCGGTCTCTACCGGCACTTCCCCGGCAAGGACGCGATGCTCGCCGAGCTGCTGGTCGGGATCAGCGGCTCGCTGCTGACCGGTGCGAAGCGGCGGCTGGCGGAGGCGGAGGGCGTGGCCGGCCCCGAGGCGGTCCTCGACTCGCTCATCGAGGGGCACATCGACTTCGCGCTCGACGACCGCCCGCTCATCACCCTGCACGACCGGGAGCTGGACCGCCTCCGGGACAGCGACCGCAAGCTGGTGCGCCAGCTGCAGCGGCAGTACGTGGAGCTGTGGGTCGGCGTCGTCCGCGAGGTCTATCCCTCGGCCCCGGAGCCGGCCGCCCGCTCGGCCGTCCACTCGGTCTTCGGCCTCCTGAACTCCACCCCCCACCTGACCCGCCCGGGCGCCCTCCCCGGCCGCTCGGCCACGGCGGCACTCCTCCACCGGATGGCCCGCGGAGCCTTCGCGGCGATCGAGGAACACTGACCCGCCCCCCGACGCCAACACCCCCACCCTCCACCCACCCCTGGACCGACGACGCCCCCGGCTCGCCGCACGCAGGTAGCGGCCGCGGCCGCCCACGGCGCCCGCGGCTCGACCGGGCGGCCGTTACGCGGCGGTGTCGGCCTGGGGCCGCAGGTGGGGCGGCTTTGCGTTGGCCGGGGGCTGCCGTCTTCGCGGCGGTGGGGGTGGGTGGCCGTCAGGATCCGTGGCGGTCGTCGGCGGCGTTTGCGTCGGCCGGATGGCGGGTGTCCGTGAGGCCGCGGGCCGACCGCGTGGTTGTTGCGCGGGGGCGCGGCCCTGTGGAGGCTGGCCGGGCGGCGGTTGTGCGTGGATGCGGTGGTCGTGTGCCGCTGGGCGTCGGGGTCGGGCGGCGGTGCGTACGGGGCGTCGGGGTCGGGCGGCGGTGCGTACGGGTGTCGCGCGGGCGAGGCCCGTCGGGGGTGCAGGGGGCGGAGCCCCCGCTGGGGTCCGGGGCGAAGCCCCGGGAGGGTCACCTCTTCAACCCGCAGGGCCGGGTGGTGGGTGGGCGAGGGTCCGGGGGCGGAGCCCCGGGAGGGCACCTCTTTAACCGACGGGGTCGGGTGGTGGGTGGGCGAGGGGCTTGGGGTCCGGGGCGGAGCCCCGGGAGGGTCACTTCTCGGCCGACGGGGTCGGGTGGTGGGTGGGCGAGGGTCCGGGGGCGGAGCCCCGGGAGGGCACCTCTCCGCCGACGGGGTCGGTGAGGGCCCGTCGGCGGTGGTTCCGCGGGCGGCGTCCGCCCGGTTCGTGGGTGCGTGACGAGCGTTACCCGTTCCCCGCCCTGGACGGGCCTCCCTACCCACCGGTACGGTGAAGCCTGAGCAAGCGCTTAGATACGTACCCGTGGAGGTGGCGCCGTGCGCCGTACGGTGTTCAACGAGGATCACGAGGCGTTCCGGGAGACCCTTCGCGCCTTCATCGAGGCCGAGGTCGTCCCCGTGTACGACGAGTGGTTCGCCGCCGGCCAGGCGCCGCGCGAGTTCTACTACAAGCTCGCCGAACTGGGCCTGTTCGGCATCAACGTCCCCGAGGAGTTCGGCGGCGCCGGCCTGGAGTCCCACAAGTTCGAGGCGATCCAGTACGAGGAGACGGCCCGCGCGGGCGTCAGCTTCGGCGGCTCCGGCGTGCACGTCCTGCTCGCCCTGCCCTACATCAAGATGCTCGCCACCGACGAGCAGAAGAAGCGCTTCCTGCCGAAGTTCGTCTCCGGCGAGGAGATGTGGGCCATCGCGATGACCGAGCCTGGCACCGGCTCCGACCTCGCGGGCATGAAGACCACCGCCAAGCTCTCCGAGGACGGCACGCACTACGTCCTCAACGGCGCCAAGACCTTCATCACCGGCGGCGTCCACGCCGACAAGGTGATCGTCTGCGCCCGCACCTCCGCGCCCACCGCCGAGGACCGCCGCCACGGCATATCCCTGTTCGCCGTGGACACCAAGTCCGAGGGCTACTCGGTGGGCCGCAAGCTCGACAAGCTGGGCCTGAAGACCTCCGACACCGCCGAGCTGGCGTTCGTCGACGTCAAGGTCCCCGCCGAGGACCTGCTCGGCGAGGAGAACAAGGGCTTCTACTACCTCGGCGCCAACCTGCCCTCCGAGCGCTGGGGCATCGCCTTCGGCGCCTACGCGCAGGCCAAGGCCGCCGTCCGGTTCGCCCAGCAGTACGTGCAGGAGCGCACCGTCTTCGGCAAGCCGGTCGCCGCCTTCCAGAACACCAAGTTCGAGCTGGCCGCCTGCCAGGCCGAGGTGGACGCCGCCGAGGCGGTCGCCGACCGCGCGCTCGAAGCCCTCGACGCCGGCGAGCTGACCGCGGCCGAGGCCGCCAGCGCCAAGCTGTTCTGCACCGAGGTCGCCCACCGCGTGATCGACCGCTGCCTCCAACTGCACGGCGGCTACGGCTACATGAACGAGTACCCGATCGCCCGCCTCTACGCGGACAACCGCGTCAACCGCATCTACGGCGGCACCAGCGAGGTCATGAAGATGATCATCGCGAAGAACATGGGCCTGTGACCCGCGGGGCATGAGCGAGGCACTCCAGTCCCTCCTCGATCTGCTCGACCTGGAGCGGATCGAGGAGGACATCTTCCGCGGCCGGTCCCGTTCCGCCGTCGTCCCCCGGGTCTTCGGCGGCCAGGTGGCGGCCCAGGCGCTGGTCGCCGCCGGGCGCACGGTCCCCGAGGACCGCCACGCCCACTCCCTGCACGCCTACTTCCTGCGCCCCGGCGATCCGGGCGCCCCCATCGTCTACAACGTCGACCGGCTCCGCGACGGCCGCTCCTTCACCACCCGCCGGGTGGTCGCCGTCCAGCACGGCAAGCCGATCTTCGGCCTGTCGGCGTCCTTCCAGACGTACGAGGAGGGCCTGGACCACCAGGCCCCGATGCCCGCCGCACCGGACCCGGCCACGCTGCCGACCGGCGAGGAGCGGCTGCGCGGCTATCCGCACCTGCCCGCCGAGACCGTCGAGCGGTTCATCGAGGCCCGTGCCGCCGTCGACCTGCGCTACGTCGACGATCCGCCGTTCGGCGACTTCGGTGAGCCGCGCGAACCGCACTCCCAGGTGTGGTTCCGCACCAACGGCAAACTCGCCGACGACCCCCTCCTGCACGTCGTCCTGGCCACCTACGTCTCCGACATGACACTCCTCGACTCGGTCCTGCTCGCGCACGGCCGGGGCGGCTGGGCCGTCGGCGACGTCGTCGGTGCCTCGCTGGACCACGCGATGTGGTTCCACCGGCCGTTCCGCGCCGACGAATGGCTGCTGTACGACCAGCAGTCGCCGTCGGCGTCCGGCGGCCGCGGGCTCGGCCAGGCGCGCATCTATACCCAGGACGGCCGGCTCGCCATCTCGGTGATCCAGGAGGGTGTCGTCCGCGTCCCCCGGTGAGTCTGTGCCCCCTGGGTCGCCCGAGGTGCCGAGGAGCGCATACGGGGCTAGGCTCAATGAGTGAAAAGCCGCAGGCACGGCATACCCGGCCGATCCGGTCTTCTTACCTCCGGACCAGGGCCGCAGAGCCCGCCCGTGAACCTTTCCGGGCGGTCCGAGTGCATCGGCGGTCGAGCCCGTGCCCGTGTGAAAACGCGGTGACGCCCATGACCGTGCCGCACATTTTCCGTGCGGCAGCGGCCATCCGCTCTCGCCATCCTCTCCGGGAAACGCGGGAGACGATGGAACGAAGGGGAAATCTCATGCGAGCACAGCGCACGAAGCGTCTTTTCGCGGTGTCGGCCGCCGGGCTGATGATGGCCGGTGGCATCGCGATAGGCACTGCGGGAACCGCCTCGGCGAACGACTGGTCGCACGACCGCCACGGCAACCACAGCCGCTACGACGACCACCACCACGGCTGGTGGGACAACGACTACTACTGGGACCGCTACGACCGCGGTGACCACGACCGCGGCGACCGTGGTGACCACGACAACGGCCGTGGTGACCACGACAACGGCCGCGGCGACCACGGCAACGGCCGCGGTGACCACGGCAACGGCCATGGCGGTAACGGCCATGGCGGTAACGGCCACGGTGGCAACGGCCACGGCGGTGGCGGCCACGGCGGCGGCGGAGGCCGGTGATCCCACTGTGAAATAGGCACGATGTGCGGCTCCGTACCCGACGGAGCCGCACATCGCGGCGTTTCGGCCGCCGAAAGCGTGCAACGCCCTTATGCCAGGCCCGCCTCCGCGAGCAGATACGCCGTCATCGGGTCGTAGTACCGGGGGCTCACCACATGGTCGTCCAGCGGCACCGCCACCTGGAGCGTGCCTTCGGACTCGGCGAGGAAGAGCGCAGGGTCGTTGCAGTCGGCGTAGCCGACGGAGTCGACGCCGTGCTGACCGGCGTACCCCGCCCAGCCGTGGTCGGCGACGACCAGGTCGGGCAGCGGGCGGCCGGCGCGCTCCAGGCCGGTGAGGATGGCCTTCATCGGCTCGCCGGAGTGCGTGTGCCACAGCGAGGCACCGTGCTCCAGCACCGCCACGTCCGCGAACTGCTGGACGTACCCCTCCTCCGTCGTCAGCCCCTCCGGGATCACGACGATCTCGCAGCCGGCGGCGCGCAGCGCGGCGGCCGTGGCGCGGTGCACGTCGAGCAGTCCGCCCGGGTGGCCGGTGGCGAACAGCACCCGCTGCCCGCCGTCGGCCGCCTTGCGCAGCCGCCCGGCCACCCGCTCCAGCGCGGCCACGGTCAGCTCGGGGTCGATGGTGTCCTGGCCGTACCGGTACTCGGGGTCGTCGTTGACGCCGACCCGCTCCGCCATCACCGCGAGCACGTCCTGCTCGTCGCTCCAGCGGTCGCCCAGCTCCAGACCGAGCCAGAAGCCCCGGTCGCCGTTCGCCAGTTTGCGGTAGTGGGAGAGGTTGTTCTCGCGGGGTGTGGCCACGTCGCCCGCGATACGGGTTCTGACGAGGTGTTCGACGAGTTCGGCGCGGCTGGGTGTCCCGGGTATCGGCATGGCTCCCATTGTGAGGCAGCCGCCGGTGCGCGTCTGCGGCGTGCCGGACGCTGGGACGCGGGTCACCCCGCCCGCCCTCACGGCCTGCGCAGCGCGAACCACAGCTCCATCCGTACGTCCGCGTCGTCGAGGTCGGCGTCCAGCAGGGCCGCGCACCGGGCGATGCGCTGCCGGACGGTGTTGCGGTGCACCGACAGGGCGACCGCGGTGCGGTCCCAGCTGCCGTGCAGGGACAGCCAGGTGCGCAGGGTCTCGGTGAGCGCCGGAACGCCGGCGATCGGGGCGAGGAGCGCGCGGGCGTGCGCCTCGGCCTCGTCGTCCGGGACCAGGGCGGCCAGCCCGGACCGGGCGCCGTGCCGGACCAGCGGCGTGCGGGTGGCGCGGGCGCGGGCCAGCGCGCGGGTCGCCTGGGCGTCGGCGGCCGGCCACTCCCGCGGGGCCACCGGGGCGCTGACGCCCAGCGTCCAGCCGGGCTGCGGTGCCGGCTCCGGACCGGCCGGGACCAGCACCCGTACGACCTCCCCGGCCGGGTCCACCAGCGGTGAGCCGAGGGCGGCGCCCAGCGCGGAGGCGGCCACCGGGTCGGGGGCCTGCGCCGCGGGCCGGGCGTGCACCACGTACCAGCGCCCGTCGCCCTCGCCCCCCTCGCCGCCGTGACCGGACAGGAGCGGGGCGACCTCCTCGGGCCCGGCGCCCAGCAGCAGCCGTACCAGCGCGGAGGAGCGGGCCGCGCCGGTGCCCGTCTGGTGCTCGCCGGTCAGGAGGGAGAGCAGCACGGCGGCGACGGAGGCGATGGTGTGGTCCCCGGACTCCCGGTGCGGGGCCGTGACCCCGAGCACGAAGCCCTGGCCGGTGCCGAGGGCGTAGGCGGACACTCGCGTCCCGGCGACGGTGTCGGTGGCGGTGGTGGACGCCCGGCTGGCGACGAACCGGGCCAGCTCCGGCAGGGCGGCGCCGACCGCGGCGTCCGGCTCCCGCCCCGCGGCCGCGATCTCGGCGCCCTCCGGTCCGTACAGCACGGCCCGGCCGCCGAGCAGGGCGGCCAGCCGGCGCAGTACCGACGGCACCGGGTCCGGGCGGGAGGCGGCGGAGGCCAGACTCTGCTGGGCCTCCGCGACCCGGCGCAGCTCGGCCAGCCGGGCCTGCGCCATCAGCTGCCACACCGCGCGGGCCACACCGGAGAACGTGGTCCGCGGCGGCACCTCCACCAGCGGCAGGCCGTGCGCCTCGCAGGCCGCGACCAGCGCCCGGGGCACGGTGTCGTGGACCGGCGCCACCCCGAAGCCGAGCGCCGCGCCGCCCGCCGCCACGATCCGGGACACGTAGTCGTCGAAGTAGGTCCCCGATCCCGCCGCCTCCGTGATGTGCACGCCGGCCGTCAGCAGCAGCTCGCCACCCAGCAGATAGGGGTAGGGGTCGGACATCTCCGAGGTCTGCGCCCAGTGGATCGTCACCTCCGCGGCGGGGGGCCCGGTGATCTGGCGCAGGCCGAGGTCGTCGCGGGACAGCAGGGCCGCCAGGGACACGGGAGGCGTGGGCGGCGACGGAGGAACCACCGGCTCCGGCATGGTGGACGTTTCCTTCAATCCGATGGGACCGGATGGATGAAACGTACACTTCGCAGTCGCTTTTCGGCCACCTAGTGTCAATCCAGACCGGCAGCCGCGGGTACGGGCGGATGTCCCCGCGACCAGCCACCGGACAACTCCCATCAGCACGACACGCCACCGAGAGTGCGCGAAGGAGGCCCCCTATGGCCGTCGACTACATCGTGATCGTCGTCTATCTCGCCGGCATGCTCGCCATGGGCTGGTGGGGCATGCGCCGCGCCAAGTCCAAGAGCGAGTTCCTGGTGGCCGGGCGCCGCCTCGGCCCCGCGATGTACTCCGGCACCATGGCGGCGATCGTCCTCGGCGGCGCCTCCACCATCGGCGGCGTGGGCCTCGGCTACCAGTACGGACTGTCCGGCGCCTGGATGGTCGTCACGATCGGTCTCGGCCTGCTCGCCCTGTCCGTCTTCTTCTCCGCCCGCATCGCCCGGCTGAAGGTCTACACCGTCTCCGAGATGCTCGACCTGCGCTACGGCGGCAAGGCCGGCGTCATCTCCGGCGTGGTCATGTGGGCCTACACCCTCATGCTCGCGGTGACCTCCACCATCGCCTACGCGACGATCTTCGACGTCCTCTTCGACGTCAACCGCACCCTCGCGATCATCCTCGGCGGCTCGATCGTCGTCGCCTACTCCACGCTCGGCGGCATGTGGTCCATCACGCTCACCGACATGGTGCAGTTCGTGGTCAAGACCATCGGCGTGCTGCTCCTGCTGCTGCCCATCGCCGTCGTCAAGGCCGGCGGGTTCAGCGAGATGAAGGCCCAGCTGCCGACCTCGTACTTCGACCCGCTGGGCGTCGGCGGCGAGACGATCTTCACCTATGTGCTGATCTACACCTTCGGCATGCTCATCGGGCAGGACATCTGGCAGCGCGTCTTCACCGCGCGCAGCGACAGGACCGCCAAGTGGGGCGGCACGATCGCCGGCACCTACTGTCTCGCCTACGCCGTCGCCGGCGCGGTCATCGGCACCGCCGCCAAGGTGCTCTACCCCAAGCTCGGCAGCCCCGACGACGCCTTCGCCACCATCGTCAAGGACGAACTGCCCATCGGCGTGCGCGGACTGGTGCTGGCCGCCGCCCTGGCCGCGGTGATGTCGACCTCCTCCGGTGCCCTCATCGCCTGCGCCACCGTCGCCAACAACGACATCTGGTCGCGGCTGCGCGGGGTCGTGCGCCGGACCGGGGACGCGCACGGCGAGGCGCACGACGAGGTCAAGGGCAACCGCACCTTCATCCTCGTCATGGGTGTCGCGGTGATCTGCGCCGCCATCGCGCTGAACGACGTCGTCGAGGCCCTCACCGTCGCCTACAACCTCCTCGTCGGCGGCCTCCTCGTCCCCATCCTCGGCGGGCTGCTGTGGAAGCGCGGCACCGCGCAGGGCGCCCTCGCCGCCGTCGCGGTCGGCGGCCTCGCGGTGATCGGGCTGATGGCCGGCTACGGCATCCTCGCCAACGAGCCCGTCTACTACGGCCTGCTCGCCTCCCTGGCGGTCTACGTCGCCGTCTCCCTCGCCACCCGGCCCACCGACGAGGCGACCCTCGCCGCCTGGCGCGAACGGCTCGCCGGCCGGGCCCCCGAATCCATGTCCGAACCGGTTCCGGCTCACCACTAGAGTCGAACCGGGTAGTACAGAGCAGTACAACGCAGTACACGCAGCACCACGCAGTGCATACGCGATGAAGCGTAGGAAAGAAGGCAGTTCCTGATGAGCAGCAACGAGACGCCCCGCGGCCCCGTCGACTCCTCCCGCATCCCGCGGTACGCCGGTCCCGCGACCTTCGCCCGGCTGCCCCGCCTGGACGAGGTCGGCACGGCCGACGTGGCCGTGGTGGGCGTGCCGTTCGACTCCGGCGTCTCGTACCGGCCCGGCGCCCGCTTCGGCGGCAACGCCATCCGTGAGGCGTCCCGCCTGCTGCGCCCCTACAACCCGGCGCAGGACGCCTCCCCCTTCGCCCTCGCCCAGGTCGCGGACGGCGGCGACATCGCCGTGAACCCGTTCAACATCAACGAGGCCGTCGAGACGATCGAGGCCGCCGCCGACGACCTGCTCGGCACCGGCGCCCGCCTGATGACCCTCGGCGGCGACCACACCATCGCCCTGCCCCTGCTCCGCTCGGTGGCGAAGAAGCACGGCCCGGTCGCCCTGCTCCACTTCGACGCCCACCTGGACACCTGGGACACCTACTTCGGCGCCGAGTACACGCACGGCACGCCGTTCCGGCGGGCCGTGGAGGAGGGCATCCTCGACACCTCGGCGCTGTCTCACGTGGGTACGCGCGGCCCCCTGTACGGCAAGCAGGACCTCACCGACGACGAGAAGATGGGCTTCGGCATCGTCACCTCCGCCGACGTCTACCGCCGCGGCGCCGACGAGGTCGCCGACCAGCTGCGCCAGCGCATCGGCGACCGCCCGCTGTACATCTCCATCGACATCGACTGCCTGGACCCGGCCCACGCGCCCGGCACCGGCACCCCCGAGGCCGGCGGCATGACGTCCCGCGAGCTGCTGGAGATCCTGCGCGGCCTGGCCTCCTGCAACCTGGTGTCCGCGGACGTCGTCGAGGTGGCCCCCGCCTACGACCACGCGGAGATCACGTCGGTGGCCGCGTCCCACACCGCGTACGAACTGACGACGATCATGTCCCGCCAGATTGCAGAGGCCCGCTCGAAGTGACCCACGACCACGACCTGGTGCTCCGTCCGACCGCCGCCCAGACGGAGGCCGCGCTGAACCCTCCCCCCGGCCGCAACGGCGGAGACCTGGTCGTGGAGACCCTGGCCGGGCTCGGCGCGACCACCGTCTTCGGCCTGCCCGGCCAGCACGCCCTCGGCATGTTCGACGCGCTGCGCCGCTCGGACCTGCGGTACATCGGCCTGCGGGTCGAGAACAACGCCGGCTTCGCGGCGGATGCCTACGGCCGCGTCACCGGTGAGGCGGCGCCGCTGCTGCTGTCCACGGGACCGGGCGCGCTGACGTCGCTGGCCGCCCTCCAGGAGGCGGCGGCGGCCTCGGCCCCCGTCCTCGCGATCGGCAGCCAGATCCCGACGGCCGGGCTGGGCGGCGGCCGCCACGGCTACCTGCACGAGCTGCCGGACCAGGCGGCGTCCTTCCGGGGCGTGGTGAAGTCCGTCCACACCGTCCGCACCCAGTCCCAGATCCCGTCCGCGATCGCCGCCGCCTGGAAGTCGGCGCTGACGGCCCCGCACGGCCCGGTGTGGGTGGAGATCCCGCAGGACGTCCTCCTGGCGGAGACGAGCCTGCCGGTGGTCACGGGGGTGGACGCGACCCCGGAGGAGCTGGTGCCGCGCATCGAGCTCACGGCGGTCGCGGCCGACCTGCTCTCCCGCGCCGCCCGCCCGGCGATCATCGCGGGCGGGGGAGTGGTCCGCGCGGACGCCTCGGGCAAGCTGAGGCAGCTCGCGGAACGGCTCCAGGCCCCGGTCGTGACGACCTTCGGCGGCAAGGGCGCGTTCCCGTGGGAGCATCCGCTGTCGCTGCAGTCCTGGCTGGAGGACCGCCACACGACGGACTTCCTGGAGGACGCGGACGTCCTGCTGGTGGTCGGCTCGGGCCTCGGCGAGCTCTCCTCGAACTACCACACCTTCAAGCCGCGCGGCCGCGTGATCCAGATCGAGGCGGACCTCGGCAAGCTGGAGTCCAACCACCCGGCCCTCGGCATCCACGCCGACGCCCGCCCGGCCCTGCAGGCCCTGCTGGAGACGGTGGAGGAGCGGACCGACGCGACCGCCCCGGACCGTGTCCGGGACCTGCTGGACAAGGTCCGGGAACGCATCGCCTCCCAGGAACTCACCCTGGAACAGGACGTCCTGGCCGCCGTACGCAAGGCCCTCCCGGCCGGCTCGCCGTCCTTCTGGGACATGACGATCCTGGCCTACTGGGCGTGGTCGGCCTTCGACGCCAAGGGCCCCAACACCATGCACTCCGCCCAGGGCGCCGGCGGCCTCGGCTACGGCTTCCCGGCGGCACTGGGAGCCGCGGCCGCCGACCCCACCCGCCCGGTGCTGGCGGTCTCCGGCGACGGCGGCGCCCTGTACTCCATCGCCGAGCTGGCCACGGCCCGCCAGTACGACCTCGACGTCACCTGGCTGATCGTCGACGACGGCGGCTACGGCATCCTGCGCGAGTACATGACCGACGCCTTCGGACAGGCGACGGCGACGGAACTGACCCGGCCCGACTACGTGGCCCTGGCCGAGTCCTTCGGCGTACCGGGTGTGCGCACCTCGCCGCAGACGCTGGAGGCCGACCTCGCCAAGGCCCTGGCGACACCGGGGCCGTCGGTGGTCGTCCTCCCCGCCGTCCTGCGGATGTTCGCGCCGACCCACCTGGACTGAGCGCCGGGAACGACGAGGGGCGGCGCACGCCGACGTGGTGTCGGAGTACGCCGCCCCGGGGCGGACGGTCTGCGGGAGCGGCCCGCGCTGTCACGGCGGTTACTTCGGGTCGCGGTTGAACTTCGAGGTCGACCAGAAGTAGCCGAGTACCGCGAGCCCGAGGCACCAGGCGACGGCCAGCCACCCGTTGTGGCCGATCCCGGTGCCGAGC